>JAJYDF010000018.1 GCA_021777765.1 Pseudomonadota bacterium
ATACACTCTTAACAAATCATTCGCATACGGGAATGACAATAATATTTAATATTTCTACAAAATTTTTGCGAGAGACAGGTAGAAACACGTAGCCCGGACGAAGGAGCGCAGCGACGTGTCCGGGGTCTGTTTAACTATATTTCTCTTCCAAAAAATGAATATGCACGCCGCCCGCAGCAAAATGACTGTCTTTTAAAATGTCTTGATGCATAGGGATAGTGGTTTTAATTCCTTCAATATGAATCTCATCTAATGCATTACGCATTCTGGATAACGCAACTTGACGATTTTCACCATAGGTAATCAATTTACCAATCATGGAATCATAATTCGGTGGTACTTTATAACCATTGTAAATATGCGAATCTAAGCGAACTCCAGGGCCGCCAGGCGCATGGAATAATTCAATTTTTCCAGGGCAGGGCGCAAACGTTTGTGGGTCTTCCGCATTAATTCTGCACTCAATGGCATGACCACGTATTTTGATATCATCTTGATCGAAGCTTAAAGGTTCACCAGCCGCAACGCGTAATTGTTCTTTAATTAAATCTACCCCGGT
This sequence comes from Pseudomonadota bacterium, assembly GCA_021777765.1. GTDB lineage: Bacteria > Pseudomonadota > Gammaproteobacteria > DASZBR01 > DASZBR01 > JAJYDF01. The sequence continues at coordinate 560 of JAJYDF010000018.1, forward strand.
AACCAATTCCGTAACAGGATGTTCAACCTGAATTCGAGTGTTCATTTCAATAAAATAAAATTTGCCATCTTGATATAAAAATTCAAATGTACCCACGCCACGATATTTAATTTTGCGTGCCGCTATAACACAACGTTTGCCAATATGATGACGTTGTTTCTCGCTAATGCCTGGAGCAGGGGCTTCTTCAATGACTTTTTGATGACGCCGTTGTACTGAACAATCTCTTTCGCCGAGATGAATTACATTACCGCGACCATCACCTAAGACTTGGATTTCAATATGCCGTGGGGTTTCTAAGAATTTTTCTAAATAAACGGTATCGTTATTAAATGCTGCGCCGGCTTCGGAACGGGTGAGGGCAATGGTGGTCAATAATGCCGCTTCACTTCTTACCACGCGTATGCCTCTGCCGCCGCCACCACCAGCTGCTTTAATTAACACGGGGTAACCTATCTGTCTTGCTAGCGAAAGATTTTCTTTTGGATCTGAGCCGAGTGGTCCATCAGAACCTGGTACGCAAGGTACACCAGCTTCTTTCATCGCTTTAATGGCGGATATTTTATCGCCCATTAATTTAATGGTTTCAGGGCGCGGGCCAATAAATATAAAACCACTTTTTTCGACTCGTTCAGCGAAATCGGCATTTTCGGCGAGAAAACCATAACCGGGATGGATTGCTTCAGCATCGGTAATTTCAGCAGCGCTGATAATAGCAGGAATATTTAAATAACTTTCTTGGGCTGGTGCTGGGCCAATGCAAACAGATTCATCCGCCAAGCGCACATGCATGAGTTCACGATCGGCTGTTGAATAGACGGCAACCGTTTTTATCCCTAACTCTTTACAGGCGCGTAGTATTCTTAATCCTATTTCGCCTCTGTTGGCGATGACCACTTTGTCGAACATATTACACAGCCTCTATTAAAAATAATGGCTGGCCAAATTCAACGGGTGAACTATTTTCTACTAATCTAGCAACGACTGTCCCCGGCCGGTCAGCTTCAATTTGATTCATCATTTTCATCGCTTCGATTAGGCATAAAACATCACCTGCTTGTACTTTTTGGCCTACTTCAACAAAGGGTTTCGCGCCAGGTGCTGAGGCCACATAAAAAGTCCCTACCATCGGAGAATTCACACTGTGACGGTTGTCCTGTTGTTCAATTTTGGCCGTTTGCCCCGGTATTTCTTTTAGTGCTGTAGGAGCCATGTCATGTGGTTGTGTTGCAGGAGCCAGCTGTGCCGGCACCATGGCTGGATTTGCTGGGCTCATTGTCGCTTGAGAAAAACGGCTGATTCTGATGCTGTCATCTTTTTCATGTACTTCTATCTCAGCCAAACCACTCGATTCAAGTAATGAAATTAGCTGTTTGATTTTGCGTATATCCATAGAATTAGTCTCTCAGTAATTTTTTTCCTTTCTCCCCGAAGGGGAAAAGGTGACGAAGACGGATGAGGGGGGTATTAAAAAGAATTCATCGTTAATTTAAACCACCCTCATCCGCCTTCGGCACCTTCTCCCGCAAGCGGGAGAAGGAAGTATAAAGTTTAACATCATTTTACGCAATTTCGCTTAACTTACGGGAATTTGCTGCCAATTTCGTTAATTTGTAGTTATTCTTATAATCTTAGATTCGGTGTTGCAGTTTCACAAAGGCGCTAATTATTACCCAAAAAATATCATTATTACCAGCTATTTATTTTGACACACTTACATGCTGGCGATAAAATGCTCAGTTATGACTCAAATACCATTACCTCACAAAATAGACCCCATTACACTGGCTCATAAAGGTGCAAGTTTAACTGGCACCGTGGCGCTGCATGAGTTGCCGCGTGTGTTTAAACAATTATGTTTAGGTGATGGTGAGGTACAAGTCGTATTTGAATTTGGCAAAGATTTGAAAAATTATTATTTTATAAAAGGACATATTGTTACTGAATTAAGTTTGCAATGTCAGCGTTGTCTGCAACCGGTTAATTACAAGATAGAAAGTCATTTTTGTCTTAGCCCAGTGAAAGATAGTAAAGCGGCTGCCGATTTACCCAGTGATTATGAACCATTAATTATGACTGATAAAACCATCAGCATTTTAGATATGGTTGAAGAAGAAATAATTTTGAATTTACCTATTGCAGTTAAACATGACACTGTATGTTCTATTCAGTAATATGTTAAACTGTTTTGTTTTTTTATGATAAATAATTATAGGAGTATGAATTATGGCAGTTGCAAAATCACGTAAATCACGCTCGCGTCGTGGTATGCGTAGATCTCATGATGCATTAACCGGTCCTACATTAACTGTAGATGCGAATACTGGCGAAATACACCGTCGCCATCATGTCAGTGCTACGGGTGAATACCGTGGTCGTCAAATCATTACTGAAAAATCATCTATAGAAGAGTGACCTGCATTTGTCCCCAATTACTATAGCGTTAGATGCCATGGGCGGAGATATCGGCCCGTCCGTAGTCGTACCAGCTGCTTTGCAAGTATTGGCACAGCAGCGTGATTTGACAATTATTTTGGTCGGTGACAAAGATGTGTTGACCGCCCAATTAAAGTCACTGGGTGCGCAAGAAAACGATAATCTGAAAATTCATCATGCCTCCCAACAAGTTGCGATGGATGAATCTCCTGCATTAGCGTTACGTAATAAAAAAGATTCCTCAATGCGTGTCGCTATAGAATTAGTGCGTGATGGCACAGCGAAAGCCTGCGTCAGCGCAGGTAATACAGGTGCTTTCATGGCGACATCACGATTCGTTCTGAAAACATTACCTGGTATCGATCGCCCCGCATTGGTAGCAAGATTGCCTACCATAACGGGGCATCGCGTGAGGGTTTTAGATCTGGGCGCGAATGTTGATTCTAAACCTGAGCATTTGTTGCAATTTGCAATCATGGGTTCAGTACTCACTACCGCTTCTGAGAATATCCAACGCCCTAGGCTGGGCTTGTTGAATATTGGTGAAGAAGAAATTAAAGGTAATGATTTGGTCAAACAAACCGCTAAATTATTACAAGATTGTGATGCACTGAATTACATTGGTTTTGTTGAAGGTGATGCCATTTACCAAGGTGCAACCGACATAGTTATTTGTGATGGTTTTGTTGGTAATGTCATGCTTAAAGCCAGTGAAGGTTTAGCAAGTTTATTGAAGCATTATATTAAAGAAACATTTCATCAAAACATATTTTATAAGTGTCTCGGTTATCTGATGTCCCCTTTGTTGAAAGCATCGTTAAAGCATATTGATCCTGCCCGTTATAATGGCGCCAGTTTTTTAGGCTTGCAGGGCATTGTGATTAAGAGTCATGGCAGCGCCGGCGTTTTGTCATTTGCCAATGCCATTCAAGAGGCTATTTTGGAAGTCAATAAAGATGTACCCAGATTAATCCGAACACAGGTTGAACAATTACTCACTGTGGAACGCAATAGCGCATGATATTTTCTAGAATAAGTGGTACTGGCTCCTATTTGCCAGAAAAAGTATTGACCAACGCTGATTTAGAACGAATGGTTGATACGACTGATCAGTGGATTGTTGAACGTACTGGTATTCGCCGTCGTCACATTGCTGCAGATCATGAAACTTCTTCTAGCATGGCTGAAATGGCTGCCCGTAAAGCACTGGAAGCAGCTCAGCTACCTGCAGAAAAAATTGATTTGATTATTGTTGCAACAACCACACCCGATTATACCTTTCCTAGCACAGCCTGTGTTTTACAATCTCGATTAGGGATTGCGGGTTGTCCAGCCTTCGATCTGACTGCTGCCTGTGCAGGTTTTTCCTATGGTTTGAGCATCGCTGATCAATATATTAAAAACGGTACTGCAAAAAATGTGTTAGTGGTTGGCAGTGAATTGATATCGCGTTTTTTAGATTGGACTGACCGCAGTACCTGCGTGTTATTTGGTGATGGCGCTGGTGCTGTTATCTTAAGTGCATCTCATGAACCGGGCATTCATTCAACGCATCTTCACGCTAATGGCCAATTAAAAGATTTGTTATATGTCCCAACTGGCCTTCCAGCGAGACCACAAGATTATGTGAGACCTACTGTTAAAATGCAGGGTAATGAATTATTTCGTGTGGTGATAAATATATTAGGTCAAATCATTGACGAGACATTGACAGTAAATGGTATTGATCAACATAAAATAGATTGGCTCATTCCACACCAAGCCAATATCAGAATTATTCAAGCGGTTGCTAAAAAGTTAGATATTTCTATGGAAAAAGTCATTGTCACTATCGAAGAACATGGCAATACTTCCGCCGCGTCAATTCCATTAGCTTTAGATTATGGCATTCGTCAAAATCGCATAAAACGCGGTGAAACGATGTTGTTTGAAGGTTTCGGTGGCGGCATGGCTTGGGGATCTGCATTAATTACATATTAGTGTATTACTTATAAATAAAAATAAAATATTCACTCATGTTGGAAAATATAATGTCTTACAAATTCGCAATGGTTTTTCCCGGACAAGGATCACAATCGATTGGCATGTTGCATGATTTGGCAGCAGAGCATGCTATTGTGCATGAGACATTTGAGCAAGCGTCTAGTGTATTAAATATTGATCTTTGGGAAATTGTTCGTCACGGTCCTTTAGAAAGAATTAATCAAACTGAAATTACACAACCGGTATTATTAGCAGCCAGTGTTGCTATTTGGCGTATTTGGCATAGAAATGGTGGCCCTAATCCAACAGTAATGGTGGGGCATAGTTTGGGTGAGTACAGTGCTTTAGTTTGTGCAGGTGTTTTGGATTTTAGCGATGCTGTGCGTTTGGTTTATGAACGTGGTCGGTGTATGCAAAATGCGGTGCCAGAAAATGTTGGGGCAATGGCAGCCATTGTGGGATTGAGTAATGAGATTGTTGAGCGTTGGTGTGAGGAAATCAGTCAACAAAAATTGGTGTCACCAGCAAATTATAATGCCCCTGGTCAATTGGTTGTGGCCGGATATGCAGAAGCGGTTGATGAATTAATTGAGCGTGCTAAACAAGCTGGCGCAAAAATTGCAAAAAGATTATTAGTGAGTGTGCCTTCACATTGTGCATTAATGAAAAATGCCAGCGAATCATTTGGCCAATTATTAAATAATATCGAATATAAAGCACCATTTATTCCTGTCATTCATAATGTTGATTTAGGTACACATATGTTTGCGCAAGAAATTAAAAATGCATTATTAAAACAGCTCGAATTTCCTGTGCGTTGGACTGAATCCATTGAATTATTAGCGAATCGATTTCATGTTAAATCGGTATTTGAGTGTGGCCCTGGTAAAGTATTATGCGGATTAATTAAACGTATTGATTCTAATATCGAATGTTATTCATTATCTCACAGCGAAGGGTTAAATAATGCTTTGGAATTAATGAATTCGTTATTTCATTTTGATAAAGATGTAGATTTAATTTAATTATTCATTCTAAGAATGTAGCAGGGATCGCGAAATATGATGTTATTTATTGCCGGACGAACCCGCATCCATGCGATCGAAGATTACGTCCCTGTAATCTACGGTCCTGCAATAAATAACATCATATTTCGCTTTAAACTTCAGTGGCTACTTGTTAAATGTCGACAATATGAGTAACAACAAATCGCAAATTAAATTTCGAGGATAACATTATGTTAAATGACAAAATCGCGTTCGTGAGTGGTGCATCAAGAGGAATTGGAAAAGCTATTGCGTTGGAATTAGGGCGTCTTGGTGCAACCGTTTTAGGGACAGCAACCACTTCATCAGGTGCCGATAGTATTTCAGCTTATTTAGAACAAAATAAAATTAATGGTGCTGGTGTGCTAATGAATTTAACCAATTTTTCTGGTGTTAAAGATATCGTAGAAACAATGTCTAATCGTTATGGCGTGCCCACTATTTTAATAAATAATGCTGCAATTACGCGTGATAATTTAATGTTACGCATGAAAGATGAAGAATGGGATGAAGTGATTAATACTAATTTAACGGGCATTTATCATCTTACTAAAGCGTGCATAAAAGGGATGTTAAAAGCGCGCTGGGGAAGAATTATTAATATCAGTTCCGTTGTTGGAATTACAGGAAACGCGGGTCAAATTAATTATGCTACTGCAAAAGCAGGGTTATTAGGTTTTACTAAATCTTTAGCATTGGAATTAGCAACACGTGATATTACCGTAAATGCAATTGCTCCGGGTTTTATTGATACGGATATGACGCGTGAATTAAATGAACAACAACGTGCAGCGATTATGGCTAAAATTCCGCAAAACCGTTTAGGTCAAGTTGAAGATATTGCAGCCAGCGTTGGTTTTTTAGTGGGCCCAGGAGCTAATTATATTACTGGGCAAACTTTGCATGTGAATGGCGGGATGTATATGAATTAATGTTTTCCCTCTCCCACATTCGTGGGAGAGGGAAACAAATTGAAACTAGTTACAATTAATTAAAGAATAAATTATAATTTCGCATTTTTGGGTAGAACTGTGTTCTGTGTATTTGAATTTTAATGAGAGGAAGAATAGCTAATGAGTAATATTGAACAACGCGTTAAAGAAATAGTAATGCAACAATTAGGTGTTAAAGCGGAAGAAGCTAGTAATGAAGCATCATTTGTTGATGATTTAGGCGCAGATTCATTAGATACCGTTGAATTAGTCATGGCATTTGAAGAAGCATTTGGTATTGAAATTGCTGACGAAGATGCTGAAAAGATTACGACAATTCAGCAAGCAATTGATTATGTTAAAGCACATGCTAAAGAAGATGCTTAGAAATTAATTTTTATTGAAAGGATATTAGTCGTGGCGAGCGGTCGTAGAGTTGTAGTGACAGGAATGGGTATGCTGACTCCATTAGGAGTGAGTGTCCCTACCACATGGGAAGGTGTGGTTAATAGTAAAAGTGGCATTAAATTAATTACTCATTTTGATGCCAGTGCTTTTCCTACGCGCTTTTCTGGCCCGGTACCTGAATTTGATGGTACTGAGTACATGTCTGCAAAAGATATCCGGAAATTTGATACTTTTGTGTTATATGGTGTAGCAGCAGCAACGCAAGCTATTAATGATGCGCAACTACAGATTACAGAAGAGAATACGCATCGTATTGGTGTTGCTATTGGTTCTGGCATAGGTGGCATTCCGCTGATAGAAAAAACGGTGAAAGTATTATTGGAAGGCGGCCCGCGACGAATATCTCCGTTTTTTATACCTGGCGTCATCGTCAATATGATAGCAGGGCAATTATCGATTCAATTTAATTTACGTGGTCCAAATATTGCTTTAGCTACTGCCTGTACCACAGGTACTCATTGTATTGGTTTAGCCGGTCGTATGATTCAATATGGCGATGCCGATGTGATGATAGCGGGTGGTGCTGAAATGGCGGCATCCCCTTCTGGCATTGGTGGTTTTTGTGCAAGCCGTGCTTTATCAACGCGTAATGATGCACCTGAAAAAGCCAGTCGGCCATGGGATAAAGATAGAGATGGCTTTGTATTAGGTGATGGCTCTGGCGTTATTGTATTAGAAGAATATGAACATGCTAAACGTCGTGGTGCGAAAATTTATGCTGAATTATCAGGATTTGGTATGAGTGCTGATGCGCATCATATTACTTCACCTTTACCTGATGGTTCTGGTTTTGCACATTCAATGTTAAATGCGATCAAAGATGCCGCAATTAATCCAGAACAAGTCGATTATATCAATGCACATGGTACTTCTACGCCAGTCGGTGATGAAATCGAAGCCCTTTCAATTAAAAAAGCTTTTAAAGATCACGCTTATAAACTTGCAATTAGTTCTACAAAATCGATGACGGGTCATTTACTGGGTGCTGCAGGTGCCATCGAGGCTATCTTTAGTATTCTCGCTATCCGTGATCAAATTGCTCCTCCAACAATTAATCTTGATAATCCCAGCGAAAATTGTGATTTAGATTTTATTCCGCACACTGCACGGAGAATGAAGATCAATACCGTTTTATCCAATTCGTTTGGTTTTGGCGGCACGAATGCAACTCTGGTTTTTCGGTCGATTTAATTGATAAAGAAAATGATGTAGCACTGATATAGTGATATGTAATTAAAAATATTTTTAATTTTTTTTCCTTCTCCCGCTTGCGGGAGAAGGTGCCGAAGGCGGATGAGGGTGTTTCTAATTTGACATTTAATAATATGACCCGTAGTGATTTCATTATTAAAACCATTATTTCCATTACCTTACTCACATTAATTACATATTTTATTTCTACACTTTATCTTTTTTATACACTTCCAATAATCCCAAGCAATATATCAATCAATTATATTCTTCCCCCACATGCCTCACTAAAACAATTTACCAATGATTTACAACAAAATACCCATTTAACACATCCAATTTATTTTAAATCCTATGCCTATTTAACTGGCGAAGCATTTCGTTTGCATAGCGGTGAATATTTATTTAAAGGTGGCAGTACCGCGCCACAAATATTAAAACAAGTTGCATCTCATAATGTCATAATTCGTGAAATTACCTTTGTTGAAGGTTGCACTATTTGGCAAATGTTAAATGCACTTAATCAAGCACCACGATTAAATCATGAATTAAAAAATGCGCCGCTCAATAAAATTATGCAGCAATTAAATTTAGGTAATCAAAATCCTGAAGGGCAATTTTTCCCGAATACGTATTTTTATACTTATGGGAGTAGTGATAAATCAATTTTAATTCATGCTTACCATTTAATGCAGCAGCATTTGCAAAATCAATGGCAACAACGTGCCGCTAATTTACCTTATTTAACATCTTATGATGCGTTAATTGCTGCATCAATCATTGAAAAAGAAGCTAAATTAAATGTAGAACGCCCCATTATTGCTGGTGTGATTGTGCGTAGATTGCAACAGAAAATGTTTTTAGATATGGATGCAACGATCATTTATGGATTAGGTGAAAATTATATCGGTCCATTAACTAAAGATGATATGCGTAAAGATACACCTTATAACAGTTATTTACATTTAGGATTTCCACCAACCCCAATAGCTATGCCTAGCCTTGCGTCAATTAATGCGGCATTACATCCGCAAGCGGGTGATGTGATGTATTATGTCGCAAAAAATGATGGCAGTGGCAGTCATCAATTTTCAGTAACTTATCAAGAACAGCAACAAGCAATTGCGAAATATGAAGGAATAAAATAATTTTTTTCCTTTTATAAATGAATTAATTTTTATGTTTGAATATATCGTTAAAAGGAGTTGACATTAATGTTGGATTTTATTTTTTATATCAATCTTTGGTTACTATTTTCGATATTAATTATTTCTTTTTTATTTGCTAATTTCATTTGTTTTAAATTGGGCCAAATGCAGAGAGTTAATACCAGTAATGATGCTAAAACAGAAGTGACCGGCATTCAGGTTGCATTTTTTGGTTTATTGGCTTTGTTATTAGCATTTAGTTTTACGATGTCCGCAACACGATTTGAAACGCGTAAGCAATTAATACTTCAGGAAAGTAACGCAATTGGAACGTCATATCTGAGAACAGAATTGTTAGCACAACCGCAACAATTAGCATTACAAAATACATTTAGAACATATGTAGCGACATTGTTAGAATTTTATAATGCTGCAAAAAATAGCAATGATATAATGGCATTAAATCAACAAATCCTTAATATACAAAATCAATTATGGTCACTGGGAGTTGCTGCTGCAGCAAAAGATCCGCGCCCATTTTATTCAATTTTTTTCTTAACCTCATTAAATAGTGTCATCGACGATTATAATAGCTTAATTACTTCTGCGCGAAATCATGTTCCCGATTTAGCAATTTGGTTACTATTTTTTGTTGCGATATTTACTATGGGTTTAACTGGTTATAGAAATGGTTTAGATGATAAACCTAATAATATGTCAATGATATTGTGTTCTATTGTCATCGCCACAGTCATTTTTGTGATATTAGATCTTGATCGTCCAGTAGCTGGTTTAATTCAAGTGAGTGAAAAGAATTTCATCGATTTACAAAATAGTATTAAAGCCACTGCGAAATAATAAATGAAATATATTGAAACTTCTGTGATTAACCATTTTCATGAGTACTACTAAAGTGGTTATTCTTGTCATTGCTGATTGCTTTGCAAGACTTTCGCTAATTAGGGGTAGCGACCCCATTCGTGTCAAAATTTACGGTTTGGTATTTTCCATTATAAAATTTGTAAGCTCGACTCCTCTAATCTCCACCACTTGTTGTTTAACAACTTTGAATCCTTTTGATAAAAAAAATGGTTTGGCCGTTATGCTAACTTCAGCAAATACTCGCTTTAGATTCAAGTCTCTTGCTGTCTTAAAGACTTCATTTGCTATCAGAATAATGTCCTGCAATGACACCAAAATCATTGATGCTATCAGCATGGGTGCCTTGGCCTGCTGCTATACCCGCGCCTGGAACGTCGAAACTGATTATCTGCGGCGACGATGCAAAAGCGGAAAAAGATAGGAAAAATAGTGGTGAAAATAATAGTAATGAAAATAAATTTTGAATTTTCTGATTAATGAATTCAGGTCTGTAATAAAAGCCTTCATGTTAGCAACCTCCAATGTAATTGGTATATTTACACAATCACATAATCTAATTTGGCAACGATTTCTGTACTGCGTTTTCTATTGATGACGACTTGGAATGCAGAGCTTCTAAATCTTTCCATCCCTTTAGTAAGAAAACGCTGAAACCCATCATGGTGGATATATGCATACGAATCACATGGTTAAGTTCGTACATTTTAAATAGAGACCAGCATGGTAATAATACAACCTATTGATTATTGGTAACTTTATTGTAAAAGGTTGTTCTTTCAGATTGGTGCAGTCTTACTGGTATTATCAAGTGAAAATGAGAGATATGAGCGAAAGGTTGAGAAAAATACTATTTTGAGATTGGTGGTAAAAACAAGAAACAAAAACAGTCGCACAATAAAATTTATAGGGTAAAAGAGGATATATGGCATCCCAGCCCTTACGAGTTACCATTATATTTATTTGGATTTCTTTATTAATCAGATTACCTTTTTCTTATCGTATGTGGAGATCTGGGCGCATTGTTTGCATCAGATTGTGCCAATTCACATAATAATTGTGTATATCTAGTAATATCATCTTTATTTTTTTCACTACTGGAATGTCTAAATAATTTATGTTTGATCAGTTGATCAACTTCATCATACAGTTCAATAAACAGTTGTTGTAAATTGACTCTGCCTTCTTCGGTATTTTTATCATTAAAAAATAAATGAGGCACAACAAAATTCATTTGATTTGAGGGTTCTGTGCTGGGTGATTGAATAATATTTTTAACGCATTTAACGAGACAGGTGTACCATTCTAAATTACCTTTTACAATGGCATTAAGAAAATGCAGAATTAAAAGTGATCGTCCTTTTAATTGATACTTTGCTGACCAGGATAACAAATCTCTATAAGCATGTGATGATTGAATAATATCAATTACTTTAGGATGTGTTAATAAATTGATATCAAATCCACCCAGCGAATCTACCATTTTTTCCCAGTCTTTATTTAATCTCTGTTGTTCGATAAAAAATATTTCATTACTGACCTCGAAGGAATGATTAAACTTTAAAGTAATTTTTAGCGATTCACAAATGGTATCTTGTATTGTATTCATTGCACTTCGCAATTCATATTCTTTATCTTTATATTGCGCTGGAATAGTGAGATTCATTAATACTAATTTTTTCATTTGGCTACCTGAAATAGTTGTTATATTACCTAATGGAGAATCAGTCAATTTTTCAAGTAGTGTCATCAGTTCTACCGATTTTGTTTGCATTATAATATTTTGTATTGCCATAGAGAGCACTGCATGTATGTGTTTCAATGTGTTTTTTTCATTATCAGAATCGATGAAAAGATCATTTAAGCGTTGCACACGTGTCGCCATTTTTTCTTGATTTATACGCAGTTATATTGCAATAGGTATTTCTGATTGTAATGTAATAGTCTTAAAAGTAAGTTGCTGCTGTAGTTTATTGAGTAGATCTGCAATCTCATTGATATGACGATTATGTAAAGGTTTACCCTGGCTATAAAAAATAGATGAATATTGCTCGGGATTTTTAAATTGATCAAAGTCATTTGTTAATTGTGCAATGAGATAATTTATTTCAGCTGCGCTGAGCGCCTCAATTGCTTTATTAAATGAATTATATTTAATATCGCTGTTAATGACTCTGTCTGGCACCATATAAAGAGAGAGTGCTTGCATTGTTGTTTCATAGCCATCATTAAACAGTTTGTCTTTCATCTCCTCAGGCAAATCAAAATCGGTAGAATTTACCCCTTGATTATTAATAGGTATTACAAAGGGTGCAGCTGAACTCTGTAAACGCTGCGCTTCATGCTGACGATTAGCAGTTAAATGTGCTGATAATTCTGTAGATAAAAATATCTTATCTTTTAGTTTTGGACTTTTTTCTTCGGCAGGTTTAAATAAAGTCGCGTAAATATTATTGGAAGGTTTTACAAATTTAAAGGCAATGGTTTTTGCGATATCCGTATTTTCCACGCCACCTATTTTAAATTTTGGATCCGTAAATACAGAGTAGGGTAAGTTTTGTTCTACGCCACCATCAATATAAGTTTTATTATTATAAAATATTTCACGAAAGAATTTCGGAATAGACGCGGAAATGCGCAAAGCCAATGCAATTTCCATGCGAGGTGAGTGTTGGTGACTAAATAGTACCATACGTGTGCGAGAGTCTGTAATTTTTTCAGCACCAGTAACGATTAATTGTTTAATATTTTCTTCGGGACAAATTAATGCCAGATCAGCCATATTGGCAAATGTAAACTGATCATAACTCCATGCAGTAAGAATTCCTGCTTGCTCCATTAATGCTTTTTGTTGTGGTGTTGCGCGAGCAATAATTCGTCCTATGCCGGTTTTAATTAATTCTCTGAGTTTACTTAATAAGGCCCGACCTGAATTAATAAATCCTTCGCCATGTGCTTCACTATTTGCTGGCACCGATCCCAGATAATTTTCGATTAATATTCCCGCAACGGAACCCAACATTTGGCCTAAATTATCACCAGGAATAATATCTTGTAATTCTTTAAAATTAATACTTTCTATTTGTTCTTTGAGTGCTTTGTCGCTATATCCCATTGCTTCTAACGCCGCGATAATTGCACCTGCAGAACTGCCTGCAATACATTTAATGGTTTGCATGATGCCTTTTTCAATTAATGCTTTGACTACACCACCGTATGCAATTCCTTTCACGCCACCGCCTTCACAGGCTATGTTTTCAAAATGAGGGTAGGGCCGTACAATGACGATTTTATTTTCCTGGGTAATAATGAAAAACACTTTATTTTCAGGTTTTTTTTTGATTGGATAGAGTTCTCCAATCGTGGTTCTCACTTCAGGTGGTAGTGAAAAGAAAATGGTTTTGTAATCGCGTGCCAAAGCATCGTCTTCTAACCAAATGGAAGGATTATGAGCGAATAATGTGTGGCAGGCAGTATTAATTTCCTTGAGAAAATTCACTAATGAATCATCAAGGGCATCATTATTTTTTATTTTTATATGTATTTTAATCAGTGTTTCTAATGATTTTATTGTACTATCGATATTTATTTTTTCTTTATTTATGTCAGTATTGGATTGATTACTATTGACGAGTTGTTGTAAACACATCCTTATTTTTACGGCTAAAGATAAATAATGATCACGTAGTATTTGCGTTTGTATAATGGCTACTGTTTGCATATTTATATTTCCTGTTAAATTGATTAATCAGTGAATAAATTGACAAATTAAAAATTAATTATCGGTTGTCCGGACAAAAGAATGCGATGACGTGTCCAGTAAAATAAATTTGTACCCAGTCTCGTCAATGACACTTCTTTGACTGAGTTACAATTATGAAAAAAATTTAAAAGTGTATTGAATAACGATCGTAAAAGTATATAAGAACAATATTAAGAAATTATTAAGAGTGTTGTTGGTAATTAAAGTTTTTTTCTGTACAGTGGGAACTATTAATTTATGTACACAATCAATTCAATGAGAAAGAATGGACATGGTGAAACTTCAAAGATTTGATCTAGTCTTGTCAATATAGGTCAAACTATTTTCATTCAAGGAGAATTTTGTATGAAATTTCGCTCAAATAATTGTATCGCAATTCATTTACGGGATATGAAGGAGGCTGAGAAGTTTTATAGTGAAATCATGGGATTTAAACTTAAGAAGAAAACAAAAAATCAGCTGGAATATCAAACGGGTCATTTTTTATTATATATAAACAAAGCAAATAAAAAATAAGCACCCATTCCTTCTTTTACCGTTAAAAATATAACTAAAATCAAAAAACATTTAATAGCATCAGGTTGTAAAATTTCCGAGGATCGAGGGAATTCATTATATTTCAAAGATCCCTTTGGGATGACCTACGATATTATTGAAGGTTGAATAAACCTCTTATGACATTAATATGACTTGTGCCATCACTACTGCTCGAAGGATGGTCATTTGGCGTTAAGTAAGGGCTTTACACTCACTGATCCCGCGGGTAATCTCTCGATCTGTTTTATAGACTGGTATTTAAAAAGCTATGCAAAATAAACGTGGAATATCATGGACTTTACTGACATTATTTTTTTTGTTTTTAATTCCAATTACCGCCGCCTGGTATTTTTTTCATTACCATATCCTGTTCGGCACAATCAATGAAGGGCAACTTATTCAACCGCCAAGCACAATTGATACGCTGGCATTACAAAATGAAAATGCTACACCATTCCCTACAAAAAATTTATTAGGTTCATGGGTAATGATGTATGTTGTTCCCAAAAATTGTGATCAATATTGCATGAATAATTTATATAATATGCGCCAAATTAGAATTGCATTAGGAAAAGATCAATATAGGGTACGAAGATTAATAGTGACGACAGATCAAGTAAAAGATGTCGCATTAAATGATCTCATCAATAACGAATATCAGGGAACTTTGCATGGCGTTGTAAAAAGTAAATTATACAAACAATTTATCCGTAAAAATCATATTATATTAATCGATGCCAATGGTGCAGCATTATTCATGGTTGATCCACAAGGTTACATCCTGATGAGTTATAAACCTACTGAATCTGCTGAGCATATTTTAAAAGATATTCATCGCTTAATCAGTGTTTCGGAAATGACTTAGTCAAATTAATTCTCACAAAAACTACTTGATATGATATCCTATCGCGCATCTTAACTTTAACCCTAGCGTAAGGTATTTGATGTCATCATTAATTTTATTTTTTAAAAAAAGCAGACTGATAACTATAGAGAACCAGAGCCCTTTGAAGAGTCGGCCGCTTCGATTATTGATATTGTATGGCCAGCCGAAGGAATTTGTCCCCGTAACGAAACGATCAATGGCGATAAAAAATATTATTCATCCGATCAAGGTGTAGCATATAGAACACATTTTTTAACGCGACTTTCCTCTCTATTAGGATTACCCAATCGCGCGTTGCAAAAAGATGGCAAACAATCTTGGCAAAATTTACTGGATAATTTTTTAGGTTATCAAGAAACAGCCAGCGCAAATCAAAATTTAAGACGTGCCATAGTAATGGTCCCACTTAATCTTTTACATATTATCTTAAGATTACCCATTAATCTTTTAAAAATAATTACGGAATTTCTTCCTGCCTTTGTAGTAAATTTGATATGGATTGCACATATGCTATTCGTCAAAACACATTGGGCAATAACAAAATAGGGTTAATTATATTGGGAGGAGCTTTAATCGGAGGTCTTATCCCGCTAACTTTGCCATTATATTACATTGGATGTTGTCTGGCATCACCTTTTGAGTCATTAAAATCAGCTGAGGTTGATGATGATCCAGATCATCATCATAACCCATCTGGAATCGTGCCGAATGTTTCAGCACAACCTGCAGATGAATTAGATAATCTATCGAATTTATCACACGTTTTCATACGAGCTCGATAAGCAGCAATGAGAATTAAATAGTTTAAATAGAGTATTTACAATGCAATATCAAGATATTAAAGACGCTTTAGAAAAAGAATTACAATCGACTCAATTATCAACACTGAGTGATACTCAATGTCAAATCGAAATAATGGATTACATTATATTAACTTTTAATTGTAATAAATATTTATCTGTGGCTAAGCAATTAGAAGCATTTTTAGTAAAGCAGTGTAAAGAATTATCCCACAATAAAGAAATCTCAATCAATGATCCCTTCAAAAACAGATATCTTGCGAAATTAATTTATTTGGCAAAAATTTATTTAAATGTATTTAGTCTCTTTACGTTATTAGAAACGCATCAATCTGAATATCGATGCTTTGAATTAGGTATCTTATATGTGGGTTTATTAGAAATATTCGAACAACTGCCCGAACAAGAGCTAGTTGATTTAATAAAAAAACAGCAGGATTTATTTTTCACATCAGATATCAACAATAAGTCTTCACTCATTAAAGTGAACATTGATTTTTTTCGAGTAAAATACTATCAAGAAATCAATCTCTTTAAACAACAATTCATGATGATACTTCAGCTAGGATTACGTCACAAAGGCTTCGTATTCGAATTTGAAGATAGAAAACAGATTTGTCTTCATGCTGACACTATCAAATTAACCACCGCGTTGCTATTTAATCATCCATCATTAACTTATTATCAACTGCAATTTAGATTAAAAATGCAACAGCTGTTCTGCATTGATCCTGTTACTATTTATCACATTACTGCAGATTTTATGGATAAATATGTAAATGGTGTTAATAAATCATATATCATTGAGGTTTTTTGCGAAGATCTTTTTTGTAATTATTTGTGGGGCATTGGAAATTATAGTTTCAATACCTTTAATTATAACAATGACATTTTGAAAGGTATAAGCTATCCAGTAACACAAAATCTTAGATTTAATCAACTACAGCTCAATTTATTTGCAAATCTGTATTTTGGAAACTTTAAATTACCTGAACTCATAGAAAATTGCATATTTATATCATGTGCATTTAGCGATGACAATTTTAAGTATATTACTTACAAAAACTGTAAATTCTTTAATTGTAGTTTTTCTTATATACTAATACATAGTGGCTTTTTATTATCATGTGATTTTATAAATACTCATTTGGAATATCATGACATCACAAGCTCTCGTTTTAATAAATGTAATTTTGAGAATAATATGTGGTATAGGGTTAAGGGAAAAAGTATAGAAATAGTGCAATCAAATGTTATGAATTCTTCTATTCTATTTTCTAATTTAAACGCAGCACGCTTTTCTTCTGTCACCTTTAATTCAGTAAATTTTTTAGGTTCAAACATGAAATTACTTTCAGTTCGCTAATGTTTGTTAGATAATGTTGATTTGAGTGGTGCATTATATTTGGGTAAAATTTATAAGGCTCGATCTATTTGTTTAGAACACACATTCACAAATGTTAGTCATCAACTATCAATGTTATTTGGCGATCAAAATAGATTTGGTTCTATGATCCTCTCTACTGATGCTATTACCCCTTTTCTTTTAAATTCCTATTCAGAAGAGTATGCGATAGATACTCAAGAGAATATGAATAACAATAATTCCGATAACCAACAATCATTACGTAATTTTGATTTAAAATTGCAAAGAGAAAAAATTAATATTCGTATCCGGCTGGGATGGATTTTGTGTGCAACTAAACGTCTTGAAGATCTTTGTGGACATTTATCATGTTATGACGGAACCGAGATTAAACAATCCACTCTAGTTAATATGGAAATGTTATTTAATATCTTAAAACAAGCCACTCAAAAATTAAAAATGAATTTAACACTCACTGAACGCTGCCAGTCTGTTTTGGCGAATGGTTTAGCCAGTAATGGCATATTCAAAAACTATAAAGAATATTAAGTTGACATGAATCAAAAATATCCACTATTTCCCAATGATTGTTATGTCGCTAATGAAAATATTTTTCCAAATATTCATGTTGAAGACGTCAATTATGCATATAGTTTTAGAAAAAGAGAAAGTTTAGTAGCAATAATTAAATTATCAAACAGATTACGCAACATTGAATATGCTATATCAACAATCAAATACAAAATGCCGCCTTCCCAGCTACAACCGCCATCAAGGAATTTACGGTCATAATACTAAGAAATCGATAGATTGCTATCAAATACAATGCAATATCAGTTTGAAAGTTTTAAGACAAAATTTAATAATTTAATTAAGAAGCATGATAATTCTAAATTGATAGAGTCATAGGCTTGAATTAATCATATTTTAATCGGTCAGGCTCAATTTTTGATACAGGAGCTTGGTTTTCTTTATTTTCATGTGCAATTTTATACAGTTTAATTTTATCTAATTCAGAATCTTTCTTTTTCATTGTATAAACGAAGCCATTCCAACTATTAATTAAAGTGGCAACATCTAATTTAGGTACAATTTTATTTAATTTACGGCACGATACTAAAACATTAGATTGCGTATCATTATATATATTATCTACAGTAAGATTATGTTTATTTAATGCCGTATTATTGGATTTTTCAACAATATCATACATTTCAGCTTTCTTGCTAATTGTTGCAATACTGAAGTCAGAGGTAACTTCAGGATGCGATTTCATGATTTTTGCAAGTAAAAGTAAATTTGAATTGGCATGATATAAATTAAATAACACATTAAATAAGTCCCTATGAGTAGGATCGAGTTCAACGCGGCCGCTATAATTCAATTTTATCCAAGTATCTATGTTGCTACACGAATTAAGATCAAACCCCATTTTTTGAGAAGTCACATTACCCTGTTTATCATATTCCCAATGCATTTCAAAAAGTTGATCGAAGATATTTTTCATGGTGGGATTTTTGAGGTGTTGCTTTATATCATCCAAAAAAGCTTTAAAATACGTCATTACTTCGTCCATTGTTCATTTCCCCATTTTGTTTAAGCCATGAATAAATTATAGTTGATACTCTGGGCTTAATGATGAGCTCTAGTAGTGCATCACCATCATTACTATGAAATACAATATAAAGGATTCTAATTGTTTTTTAGGAGTTTACGGAGTGTCTCACAGTCAACGTTTACAATTAATTTCTCGTTTAAGTCTTGCAGCAGTTTCCATCGCGTTATTGGTTATTATGTTAGGTGCATTTACGCGCTTAACAGAGTCAGGTTTAGGATGTCCTGATTGGCCTGGGTGTTATGGGCATATTATGGTGCCGCAATCGCTGCAAAGTGTTCAAAGTGCGAATGCTTTATATCCACATTCACCTTTAATACAAGCCAAGGCATGGGCTGAAATGGTGCATCGTTATGCAGTATTTATTTTGTTGTGTTGTATTAGTGCGTTAATTGTTTTGTCACTGAACGATAGAAATAGGAGTCGCAATTTAGTTGTAGTGCCATTTTTATTAATTGGTATTGTTATTCTGCAAGTTTTATTGGGCATGTGGACGGTCACATTGCAATTATTACCAGTGGCAGTGCTAGGACATTTATTATGTGCTTTGATAACTCTATCTTTACTGTGGTGGCTTAATTTGTCGGTGAATGAGAAATTTCATGTTCAAAATTTAACTGCAGTAAAAAAGTTTCGTTTTTGGGCAGGGCTGGGGTTAGTTATTCTATTCACACAAATTGCTTTAGGTGGTTGGACCAGTTCAAATTATGCTTCATTAGTGTGTCCTGAATTTCCTTATTGCATAGCGCATACGTTTCCTTTAGGTGAGTTTCACAAAGCATTTAATCTGTTTATGCCTATCGGGGCTAATTTTCAGGGTGGGCAGTTAGATTTTATTGCGCGAGCCACCATTCAATCGTTTCACCGTATCGGTGCTTTAATAACCAGTATCTATTTACTAACGTTGTTTTTAGGCATCATGCTGTTTTCACACGAAAAATTACTGAAGCAGATCGCAATTTGGATTTTAATTATTTTGCTTTTTCAGGTATCATTAGGAGTTTTAAATGTAGTGTGGTTATTGCCCTTGGGGATAGCTGTAGCTCATACCGCTGGCGCCGCACTGTTATTATTAACGCTTATTACTTTAAATTACGCACTCTATGCAAAACCCGCCACCTGATTTGATTAAAAATAGTGTTTCAGAATCATCAACGCAATGGAGTGCGCACTTTGAAACTGTCCTTAATTACAGTTCTGCTTATTTGGAATTGTGTAAACCCCGTGTAGTGATGTTGATGTTGTTGACTGCAATTGTCGGCATGCAACTGGCTGTACCTGGATTTATTCCGTGGAATATTTTGTGTTTCGGCACGTTAGGTATTGCATTATCAGCTGGGTCAGCAGCAGTGATTAATCATCTTGCCGATAGAAAGATTGATTGCAAAATGGCTAGAACAGAACGACGGCCTATACCGACCGGTAAGGTTTCGCCTCGAGCGGCTTTAATTTTTGCTTTTATTTTAGGGGTGACAGGATTATCTATTTTATATTTTTTGATAAATCCATTAACTGCCTTGTTTACATTTTTAACGCAATTAGGTTACGCAGGAATTTATACTTTTTATCTTAAACATAATACGTCACAAAATATTGTTATCGGTGGCTTAGCCGGTGCAACTCCGCCGTTATTAGGTTGGACAGCAGCAGCAGGGCATTTAGTGCCACAAAGTTTGCTTTTAGTGTTAATTATTTTTTTATGGACACCTCCGCATTTTTGGGCTTTAGCTATTCATCGTTATGAAGATTATAAAAAATCTCAGGTACCGATGTTACCAGTCACCCATGGTATTGCTTATACCAAACGTCAAATTTTTCTTTATACCTTATTGTTAATTGCAGCCACTTTATTGCCTTACGCTTGTGGTATGAGCGGTTTAATTTATTTAGTTGGGGTTATTTTGCTGAATGTGGCTTTCTTGATCAAAGTGACGCAATTAATGTTTAGCGACAATAATGCTGAAGGCATGAAAGTATTTAAATTCTCAATTATTTATTTAATGTTGTTGTTTGTGGTTTTGTTGGTTGATCATTTTTTTAAATTTTAAATTGTAGTTACATAAAGGCATAGAAGCTTCAGTGCGAGCGAAATATTAAGTTATTTATTGCTGGACGAAGCCGCGTCCTGCGATCGAAGATTACGTCCCTGTAATCTACGGTCCTGCAATAAATAACTTAATATTTCGCTGATAGTTCAGTGGTGATTGGGGAAATGTCCTAGTAGGAAGTTAAAAAAATAATTGAGTGGTGGAGAGTAGGGTGTAGCGTAATTCAATTTCGGAGTAATCGAATTATCGTAGGGTGAATTAGCGCAATGAGGAGCTCATAATTGAAATGAAGATGAAATTGGCAATAACATAATTCAATTAATCAGGCGCGTAATCCACCAAAACAAATGTAAATCGTAACCCAGACAAAGGAGTTTAGCGACATGTCCGGGATGTAATATCGAAGGAGAGGAAGGTATATATGAGAAATCCATTTTCAGGTTTAACGAGCAATCAATTATTTGCATTGATTGCTTTGGCTATTGGCGCAGTTTTAATTGGATTGTGGATCAGTTATCGATCGTTTTCTGTCCCTAAACCTGAAGCAACAAATTATACGCTTTATACACCTGCTGAAGATATTTCAGCATTTCAGTTGACGGATAGTAATGATAGACCATTTACGAATTTATCTTTGCAAGGGCATTGGACATTTGTTTATTTTGGATTTACCAGCTGCGAAGCATTATGTCCAACCACGATGACATTATTAAATAATATGTATCAAATGTTATTACAAAAACAACAAAATCCTATGCCGGATGTGGTAATGATTTCGATTGATCCGGATAATGATACGACAACGAAATTGCATGATTATGTCACGTCATTTAATCCCCATTTTCAAGGGGCAACAGGTGCAAAAGATCAAATACAACAATTGGCATCAAGTTTAAATGTGGTTTATACCAAAATTAAAACAACGACGGGTTATACATTAGATCACAGTGGTGCAATTATGTTGATCGATCCATCAGGGCGATTAATTGCTGTGTTTACACCCCCATTTGACGCAAAAAGTCTCGCTGATGATTTTCAAGGTATTGTGAGTAGTTCAGGTTAATTCAAGAATGAGGAGCCTTAAGTGGCAAAATTACATTTTTATTATTCTGCGATGAATGCGGGTAAAAGTACTACATTATTGCAATCGAATTATAATTATCAAGAACGCGGCATGCGTACAATTTTATTTACTGCTGATATTGATACCCGTTTTGGTCAAGGCAAAATTGCATCGCGAATCGGTTTGGAATCGAATGCGATTGGATTTGATGATCAATTGAATTTATATCACGCCACTGAAAAATTAATTAATCAACACGATAAAATAAAATGTGTGTTAATTGATGAGGCACAATTTTTATCTAAAGATCAAGTTTGGCAATTAACGCAAATTGTCGATCAATTACGTATTCCTGTTTTGGCATATGGATTACGCAGTGATTTTCTCGGTGAACCCTTTGAAGGCAGTAAATATTTATTAGCCTGGGCTGAAGAATTAGTTGAGATTAAAACGATTTGTTTTTGTGGCAGTAAAGCAACAATGAATTTGCGTATTGATGAGCAAGGAAATCCGGTGCGTAGCGGTGCGCAAATTGAAATTGGCGATAATGATCGCTATTTGGCAGTTTGTAGGAGGCATTTTAAAGAAGGGAAGATTAAAGATTAATTTTTTTCTCTCACAAGTGGGAGAAGAAAAAAAATGAGATGTTCACTTAACTTAAGAGAGAGTAACCATGATCCAAACAAATGCATTGAAAGAATCTATTGTAATGCCAGGTTATTTACCGTGGCTGGTTGTTTTTTCAGCAGCATTATTCTTTTTTTATGAATTTATTCAAATGCACATGTTCAATGCAATTAGCCCTGATCTTATGAGTGATTTTCATATGAGTGCTACAACTTTGGGTTATGTATCGGCCAGTTATTTTTATGCAGATGTAATCTTTTTATTTCCCGCGGGCATGTTGTTAGATCGGTTATCTAGTCGCAAAGTGATTCTCGCAGCGATGTTTATATGTGTAATTAGTACCGCATTATTTGCCAAAGCCACATCAGTTCCCATGGTATTTCTCTGTCACTTTGCTGCAGGTATTGGTAATGCATTTTGTTTTTTAAGTTGTATCCGAATTGCGGCACGATGGTTTTCGAATCGTCAAATGGCATTAGTGATTGGTTTAATTGTGACCATGGCAATGCTAGGTGGTGTCGTTGCACAAACCCCTTTAGCATGGTTAGTGAGTGCAGTAGGTTGGCGTAATGCATTATTATATACAGCATTATTAGGCGCATTGATTATTGGTTTGATTTGGTTATTTGTACAAGATTACCCACCGCACAAAGCACAAGTTATATCTGAACAAAAACAAAAAGTAAGAAATTTAGGATTATTTGAAACGATTAAGCGCGTATTAAGTAATTCACAAAATTGGTACTGCGGTTTTTATACCTCATTTTTAAATTTACCATTAATGTTACTCGGTGGTTTATGGGGCAGCTTATATTTAACAACAGTTCAACATCTCACTCGATTACAAGCTTCTTATGTCACCATGATGGTTTTTTGGGGAACCATTGTTGGTGGTCCATTAATTGGTTGGATATCCGATAAATTAGCATTACGAAAAACACCGATGATTATTTTCGGTATCATTTCATTACCCGTTATGTTAGCCATCATTTATATCGCGAATTTGTCATTAACTTCATTAATCGTTTTATTCTTTTTACTGGGATTATTTACTTCAGCTCAAATTATCAGTTATCCCACCATTGAAGAAAGTAATGATAAAGCAATTACTGGGACAGCGATGGGGCTTGCATCGGTATTAATCATGGGAGCACCTGCGATATTTGAACCGGTATTTGGTTGGTTAATGGATAAAAATTGGGATGGTACTATTGTGAATGGAGCGCATTATTATTCGGCGCATGCTTATTATTATTCCATGTTAATTATGCCTGCCGTGTTATTTGTGGGGTTAATTGCGTCGTTTTTGGTCAAGGAAACAAACGCGCAAGGGCAATAACTCACCCTCATCCGCCTTCGGCACCTTCTCCCGCAAGCGGGAGAAGGAAAAAAATGTGAATTAATTTTTCATCGAGGAAACTATGTATTCTATGACAGCAAAACCTGAACAAGCACTATCTTCATCGAACAATAAAATTCTACCGTGGATTGTGGTTTTCTCCGCGGCATTATTTTTCTTTTATGAATTTATTCAAATGAATATGTTCAGTTCACTCGATCCTGATTTAATGCATGATTTTTCGATTAATGCCTCGCAATTGAGTCGTTTAGCATCCACTTATTTTTATTCTAATTTAATTTTCTTATTTCCTGCAGGTATGATTTTAGATCGCGTCTCTACTCGAAAAGTCATTTTAACAGCGTTATTAATTTGTAGTATTGGTACTTTATTATTTGGAATGTCTACATCAGTGTATGTTGCACAAATTTGCCGCTTTTTTACCGGTATCGGTAGTGCATTTTGTTTTTTAAGTAGCATGCGTTTAGCAACACGCTGGTTTCCGTCACAACGATTAGCATTAGTGAGTGGTTTAGTGGTTACTATGGCGTGGTTTGGCGGCATGGTTGCACAAACACCTTTAACATGGCTTATTGAAAAATTAGGTTGGCGACACGCTATAGCGGTTGATGCAGGTTTAGGTATTTTAATTTGGACAATTATTTATTTCTTTGTACAAAATTATCCATCGAATAAAAATGAATTTTATCAACAAGAACAATTACGATTACAACAATTAGGATTGTGGTCTAGCTTGCGATCATCTTATCTGCGTTTACAAAATTGGTTATGCGCTTTATATACCTCAACAATGAATTTACCGATTGCCATATTAGGCGCAATTTTCGGTAGCTTATATTTAGAACAGGTTAAACATTTATCTCGCATCGATGCTTCTTATATCACCATGATGTTATTTGTCGGTACTATTATTGGTTCACCCTTAGCAGGTTGGTTATCTGATAAAATTGGCCGCCGCCGTTTACCCATGATTATTGGGACCTTATTATCATTAGTCATCGTCTTAGCCATTATTCATGCGCCCAATTTATCAAATGCAGAATATATTATTTTATTTTTATTATTAGGTTTTACCACGAGTACACAGATTATTAGTTATCCCACCGTGGCAGAAAGTAATCCTAAAATATTAACCGCAACATCCATTAGTGTAATTTCATTTTCAGCTATTGCGGGCTATCCCATTTCGCAACAATTATTTGGTTATTTTTTAGATTATGGTAAAGATGCACAGATAGTGAATAATATTCATGTTTATTCTGCAGCTGATTTTAATCGTGCATTAATTATTTTACCGGTGGCGTTTTTGATTAGTCTGGTGATGTCATTATTAATGCGGGAAACATATTGCAAAGAGCAGTAAAAATCGAGGTATTTAATTTTTTATTATCAAAGTAATTTATTATCAATGTTGGCCGAACAAAGGAGCGCAGCGACGTGTCCGGGAATTTAGATTCATTTACCCGGACACGTCGCTGCGCTCTTTTGTACGGGCTACTTTTTTCTACAATGGTTTTATAAATTCTCAGCAGCAAAATCAGCTAAACGTGATCGTTCACCGCGGACTAAATTAATATGACCACTGTGTTCCCAAGATTTAAATCGTTCAATCGCATAAGACAAACCGGATGTAGTTTCACTTAAATAAGGTGTATCAATTTGTTTTAAGTCACCTAAACAAACAATTTTTGTCCCTGGTCCCGCGCGTGTTACTAATGTTTTAATTTGTTTTGACGTTAAATTTTGCGCTTCATCAATAATTAAAAATTTATTTAAAAATGTTCGGCCGCGCATAAAATTTAATGATCGAATTTTAATCCGATTAAATATCACATCATGTGTAACTGCACGTCCCCAATCACCACCTTCTTGAGATGAGGATAATACTTCCAAATTATCCATTAATGCGCCCATCCACGGTGTCATTTTTTCTTCTTCAGTGCCGGGTAAAAAGCCAATGTCTTCACCAACAGACACAGTGACGCGCGTCATAATAATTTCATGATAGCGATTGCGTTCTAATGTTTGTGCTAACCCTGCTGCCAAGGTGAGTAAAGTTTTACCCGTACCAGCAGGACCTTGTAATGAAACGAAATCAATATGCGGATCCATTAATAAATTTAAAGCAAAATTTTGTTCACGGTTACGTGCATGAATGCCCCAAATACTGTGTTTGGCATGCATATAATCATAAGCAACTTGAATAACGGCATAATTCATATTTTTTTCGCGTACGATGGCAATAAAGGGTGTTTCACCGTTTAAATAAAGACAATCATTAGGGTACCAATCTTCAATCAAAGAACCATGAATTTTATAAAAAGAATGACCATGTTCTTGCCAAGACTCTAATGTTTTTGCTTGCACATCCCAAAAATTATGAGGTAATTCATGAATACCACTGGGCAATAATTTTAAATCATCAACGACACGATCATTAAAATAATCTTCAGCGCGTATGCCTAAAATGCCCGCTTTAATGCGCATATTAATATCTTTAGATACTAACGTGACATTTTCATAAATTTGTTTTTGTTGTAAACCTAAGGTTATCGCTAATATTTTATTATCGGGTTTAATATGCGGAATTGATGTTGGTAGTTGCGCAATAATTTCATCCGTTTGGAAAAATAATCTGCCTAAATGATTCGTTTTAATATGATCACTATCAACCGCATGAGGTAATTCAATGCCTTTGACGATTTGCTCATGTGACATATTTTTCATTAAATCATCTAAAAAGCGATTCGTTTGACGAACATTGCGTGCTGTTTCAGAAAGTCCTTTTTTATTGGCATCCATTTCTTCTAACACGATCATGGGTAAATAAATATCATGTTCTTTAAAGCGAAAAATGCAGGTAGGGTCATGCATTAATACATTGGTATCTAATACAAATAGTCTTTTATTGATGGGTGTTTTGGCTGCCTTCATTTTAATTCTCTCACTGCTTTTAATACGTCTTCGACATGATTAATTACTTTTACTTTGCGCCATACTTTACGCAGTACGCCTTTTTTATCGATTAAAAAAGTACTACGTTCAATGCCGCTAACTTTTTTGCCATACATGTTTTTTTCTTTGATCACATCATACAATTTACATAATATTTCGTCGTTGTCTGAAATTAATTCAAAGGGGAATTGTTGTTCTGTTTTGAATTTTTCGTGCAATTTTAACGTGTCGCGTGATACACCTAAGATGACCGTATCTAATTTTTTGAAATGAGTGAAATTGTCACGGAAATTTTGTCCTTCTAATGTGCAGCCGGAAGTACAATCTTTAGGATAAAAATAAATGACCACATTTTTGCCGCGGAGATCATTAAAATTAATTATTTCATTATTAGTTGCAGGTAATTTAAAGGGCGGGGCGGGGTGGTCTAGTTTTGCTTCGGTCATTATATATCTCCTTCAAAATGTTTTTTCCTTCTCTCTGAAGATTGATAAGGAGATGTTAAAAAGAATTCATCATTAATTTTAACCCGCCCTCATCCGCCTTCGGCACCTTCTCCCGCAAGCGGGAGAAGGAGGAGTCAATTAATTCCTCTCCGGTTCCAAAATCGCATCAATATTTAAATCATCACAAAATAAAATAAATCGCTCGCGTAAATCAGCAATGTGCATGTTAATCGGTATATTAATGCGCATCGTAATCGTCAACATCACTGTGCTTGTTTGACGTGCAGTATAACTATCAGTATTTAATTCATTGATATAAATTTCTTGTTCAGCAAAAAAATCAGTAATTTTATAAATAATTCCAGGGCGATCAATCGCCACTAAAAAAACCGAATAAGGTAATACTTCATCTGTGGCAGTAGGTATTTCTGTTCTTCGCAACAAAATATTTATATTTTGTTTTTGCTCTAATGCGGGGAAACCTGATTCTATTTTAGCGATAGCACTCCAAGTACCAGATAATAATAAATTAGCAACATATTCATTACCTAAGCGGGAAATATGACAATTAACAATATGGCAACCACTGGATGCGGTCAGTTTGGCAAGTTCATTAGCGAGATCGGGTTGACCAGCTCCGAGCACTGTAACAGCGAGGTATTTTAACATTGGCATAAACACTTATTAGAATTAAAAAGAACGGAGATATTACTACTAAGTGCACCATTTTCACAATGTTGCTTGCGATGAAAAATACAACACAGTAGTATGCATATTTTTTCCTTCCGTAAGTGGCAGAAGGAAAAAAGTTAAGAAGGAATAAATATGTTTAAAGGAAGTATTGTTGCTTTAGTCACGCCTATGCAGCCTAACGGTGAGTTAGATATTCCTGCATTTGAAAAATTAATCGCGTGGCATTTAGAAGAAAAAACAGACGGTATTTTTGTCACGAGCACTACAGGAGAAACTCCCACTTTAACGAGTGCTGAGCAACAAACAATCATTACCACGGCAGTTAAAAAAGTAGCAGGACGCGTGCCCGTATTTGCTGGAACAGGCACTAATTGCACTCATACCACGATAGAATATACGCGACGAGCAATGGAAGCGGGTGTGGATGCCTGTATTTTAGTGACGCCTTATTATAATAAACCGACCCAACATGGTTTATATGAGCATTTTCATGCTGTCGCTAAAGCAAATCCTATTCCCATTTTGCTCTACAACGTACCTGGTCGAACGGGTTGTGATTTACTGCCTGAAACAGTTGCAAAATTAGCGGAAATTTCTAATATTATCGGCATTAAAGAATGTATGGGCGTTGAACGCGCAAAAAAATTATTAGAATATTGTGGTGATAAAATTAATCTTTTTTCTGGCAATGATGATGATGCATTTGACACGATGAAATTAGGTTATAAGGGAGTAATCTCTGTTACGGCAAACGTAGCTCCGCAATTGATGCACGAATTTTGTGCAGCTATGTTGGCATCACAATGGGACAAAGGGCAGGATATTTTTCAATTATTATCAGGGTTGCACAGACAATTATTCACAGAGTCAAATCCTATTCCTGTTAAATGGGCATTACAACATATGGGTTTAATTTCTAGTGGAATTCGTTTACCTTTAACACCTTTGTCTGAGCAATATCAGGATGCTGTGAAAACAGCGTTGAAACAAGCAGGTCATTAATCACAATTTTCTGACGGAATTATTTAATTTAAAGAGTGGAACTATGAATAAAACATTAAAATATGGCCTTATTATTTTTCTTTTCAGTGGTTTGACCGGTTGCGATACCATGGATACATTATTTTCCAAACAACATGTGGTGTATAACCGAGAATACGATTATTTACAGAGCACGAGCGTACCACAATTAGCCGTACCGCCTGGCGTAGATAGCTCGCAATTAGGCAATAAATTTGTCATCCCGGGTGACGAATATCCCAAACATTTACAACGCACTTCAATGGTACCGCCTGGCAGTATGGAAGATTTAGTGGCACGGGGTCAGTTACCAGCAAGTATTATAAAAAGTGATCAAATTCCTAACACACCATTACCATCAACGACAGAAGAAAATGGTGAAATGCCAACCCCAGAGCAAAACGAAACTGCAGAAACAGCGCCATCGCTCACCCCTGAATTAGCAAGCACTGCTGTTAGCCACCCTACGACTCATCCTGCTACAGCAATGCGAGCAACTCGTGCAACCATAGCTGCAGCTAATCCACAAGCGGGTCTTGCGAATACCAATATGGTTAATTATCCGCAATTGACAGTGACTAAACCTGCTGAACAAGTGTGGAATAATGTGGGATCTGCGCTACAAAAAGCCGGATATAAAGTGTTATTACAGGATAAAAGAGTGAATATTTTTTATATACTAGATTTAACTGCAACCAAGGGTAAAATTTTAAAAACAACGCCAATGTATCAAGTCCATTTGAATGCCGTTAATGCTTCCACAACTGCTATTACCGTTACTGATAATAATGGTGGTCCAATTGATAATAAGAATGCACAACGGATTTTAGATAGCATTCAATGGAATTTGGTGTAAATTTTTCTTTCTCTCAGAAGGGGAGAAAGTGTTTGAGTTGGATTAGAGGGATATTAAAGAGAATTTGATATTTATTTAAATTACCCTCATCCGCCTTCGGCACCTTCTCCCGCAAGCGGGAGAAGGAAAAAATGTGTGAGTTTTGGAGAGGTACCGAAGCGGTCATAACGGCACCGACTCGAAATCGGTCGGGGGCTTAAACGCCCCACGTGGGTTCGAATCCCACCCTCTCCGCCATTACTTACTGAAGTGATCAATAATGTAGCCTGGATGCAGCAAATGAAGATTTTATATACTTCTTATCATTAAAAATTACTACGAATTCATATTTAAAACTACGGCGGAATCCGGGAATTAAATCACCCGGGTTTCGCCATTGTAAAAAGTATATTGCGGTAATCGGTAAAAAATATCACTCTAATGAAATTTTTCAACTGCTACACCCAGGCTACATTTGTGCTTTTACTCTTTAGAGATAATTTAATATGAATGGTGTTTCTATTTTACAAATAGCAATTGATACACCACTTTATGCGACTTTCGATTATTTATTACCAACTGATATTTCAATTACCCAATTACAAATGGGCATACGTGTACTTGTGCCATGGCGAAAAAATGAAATAGTCGGAATATTAATTGGCATTAGTAATAAATCCCAATTACCTGTACAACAATTAAAAACAGTCATAAAAGTTATTGATGAAATTCCTGTTTTATCACCATCTATTCTCGAATTAACACAGTTTGCAGCACACTATTATCAATATCCATTAGGTGAGGTCATTTCTGCTGCATTACCTGCTTTATTAAGACAAGGAAAAAATACTGAACAATACCTACGCAATTATTATCAATTAACTGAATTAGGTAAAAATATTGATATTCATTCTATTAAACGATCACAAAAACAAAAATTATTATTGGAATTATTACGACAAAATCCCAACGGCATTAGCGATCAACAAATAACCACTGCTAAAATTCCCAAAAAAATTAAAAAAATATTTATTGAAAAAAATTGGTTACAAATTTGTATCGCAAATGAAACAAATTATTCAGTAACATCTTCTATTACTGCATCACCTTTTACATTAAGCAATGAACAACAATTTGCAGTGACGCAAATTGTGCAAAATTTAAATCAATTTAAAACATTTTTATTAGACGGTGTGACGGGCAGTGGTAAAACGGAAGTGTATTTACAGGCTATTACACAAGTATTAGCAAATAATAAACAAGCATTAATTTTAGTGCCAGAAATTGGTTTAACACCGCAAATAGTGTCTCGATTTGCGCAACGATTTACTGTTCCCATTGCAATTTTGCATTCTGGTCTTACTGATCGTGAACGATTACAAGCATGGTTAATGGCGCAACAAGGCGATGCGTTTATTATTATTGGCACACGATCGGCAATTTTTACGCCTATACCTAGATTGGGCATGATTATTGTGGATGAAGAACATGATCCATCATTTAAACAACATGAAGGATTTCGTTATTGTGCGCGTGATTTAGCGATTATTAGAGCGCGGATTGATAATGTACCCGTTATTTTAGGTTCTGCTACGCCATCACTCGAAAGTATTTACAACACGCAACAACAGCGTTTTCAATTATTGCATTTACCTGAGCGTGCAGGATGTGCAGTACATCCACAATATCATTTAATTGATTTACGACAACAACCAATTGAGCATGGGATTTCTACTGCATTATTACAAGCAATTACCCGGCATTTAAATAATCAAGGACAAGTATTAATTTTTATTAATCGTCGTGGCTTTGCGCCGACATTATTGTGTAGCAGTTGTGGTGAAATTGCACACTGTCGGTCCTGTGATGCGCGCATGACATTACATTTATCACCACGATTATTGCAATGCCATCACTGTGGCAGTAGTCGCGCTGTTGATCATGCTTGTCTTAAATGTAAGGGCACCAAATTAATTCCATTAGGTTTAGGGACCGAACGCATTGAGCAATATTTACAACAAAAATTTCCGCAAGTTGCAACTATTCGTATTGATAGAGACAGCACCAGAAAAAGAGGTTCGTTAGAAAATAAATTAGACAGTATTAATAATGGTGAGGCGCGACTATTAATTGGTACTCAAATGTTAGCGAAAGGGCATCATTTTCCAGACGTGACATTAGTCGCTGTGATTGATGCAGATACTGGATTATATAGCGCTGATTTTCGTGGCAGTGAACGCGCTGCACAAACTATTATTCAAGTGGCCGGCAGAGCAGGGCGCGCTGAACGGCCAGGTGAGGTATTTATTCAAACATATCATCCTGAACATCCGTTATTACAAGCATTAATTCAAGAAGGTTATGGTCATTTTGCTGCAGCGGCATTAATGGAAAGATATCAATCACAATTACCACCCTATGTGTATTTAGCATTATTGCGTGCTGAAGCAAATCAGATTGCTTTAGTTATGGAATTTTTAAATGAAATCCGTCAGAGCATGTCACAGAAATTGCCCAGTCAACTTAAATTATTAGGACCCGTGCCTGCACCTATGGCAAGGCGTGCAGGATATCACCGTGCACAATTATTATTTCGCTCAGGAAAACGGCAGATATTGCAGGAATTTTTACCGCATTTAATTAAAGCGATTACAGATAATAAGTTATCAAAAAAAATGCGATGGTCTTTGGATGTCGATCCGTTTGAGATGTTTTGAGGAAGTGAAAAGATTGATCGTAGCAATTTCAAACAATATTCGTCTTAACTTACTACGATCAATAACATCATTTATACAACATGCCGGAAATAAAAGTTATACACGGCGCTATAATTAACAAATGATGATACTTTTGTAAAGGTTTTATTTCGGGGTTATATATAAGGTTATCACTTTTGATACTTCTCGTTTAATAGACTATATATTTATATATATAAATTAACGAGGCGATTTATGAATAATGATTGGTTAAATGATGAGCCTTTAACATTTTCAGAATTACAAGCACTTGGTGATGCACAAAAGGCCATGAAAAATGTTTCTTCACTTGAGTCAATTGCGCTGAAAAATACTAAACAGACATTTGAAGCATTAAATCAACAGGAATTAATTAAATTAACCGCAGCAGATGTATTAGTCCTTCAAAAATCGGCTTTAACTCAAAGTAATGATGCAAGATTATTTGCAATATATTTATATCAACAGTTAGCTGGCTCAAATAATTTAGAAAACTTAATTAAATTTGAAAAAGCGAGAAATAGTAAAGAAGCAAAGGAGTTACAACAATTATTTTCTAATCTAAGAAATATTTATGAAAACATGCTGCACAAAATCACTGTCGAAGATAACGATGTTGGCGCAGCATTTTTATATGGTAAATCTAAAATGGGAAATGATAATCCTCAGGAGAAGTCTAAAGGGGTTGAGGTCATGAATATGTTGATAGCATCTCCCGGAAAATATCCTCAATATGAAAATGCTCAGTATGAAGCAGCATTAAATGAATTAAGTGATAAAGCGAAAACGCCAAAAACTTTATTGGGCAAGGCTGTTACAAAAATAGGCTTAGTAAAAGATACCGTTATATTACAGTCAATAGAATCAACAGTTAAAATAAGAAGTGATATTTCAGGCGATATTTATCATGCAATGGCTAAAATCGATCCTGTAACAAGAGGAGGTATAGAAGATTTAGATACCTCGATAAATAATTTAAAGCTCGAACAGATTAAACGAAAAGCTAAATAGTGTTTTTACGATTGATATTTTAGGTATTGATACATAATATTTATATGTGTAAATATATAAAAAAATGACATCAAATGTCCTAGCAGAGGGATGTAATATGCAATCCGATGATTCCTTCAAACCCGCGTGGTGGTTACCCGGACCCCATCTGCAAACTATCTGGCCAACTATTATTAATAAAAATAAAATTAATATCTCATTAGCGCGCGAAAGAATTGAATTACCCGATGGCGATTTTATTGATATTGATTGGGCTGGGCCTGAAAAGGGCCCCATTATTTTATTATTACATGGTATTGCAGGAAATATTGAATCACCTTATATCAGACGTAGTTTAAGTGTCATCGTAGAAAATGGTTGGCGTGGCGCTTTAATGTATTACAGAGGATGTAGTGGTGAAACAAATCGCTTACCCCGTTGTTACCATTCTGGTGAGACCAGCGATTTTAATTTTATTGCGCATTTATTACATCAACGCGAACCTGGCACACCCATCGCCTGTGTTGGTTTTTCTTTGGGCGGCAACGTTTTATTAAAATGGTTAGGTGAAAATCAACAACAAGAGAGATTAAAAGCAGGTGTAGCGATATCAGTACCCTTTGATTTACATAAATCAGCACAGCGTTTGAATCAGGGGTTTTCTAGGGCCTATCAATGGTATTTATTAAGGGAAATGCGCCAAAAAATTAAACAAAAATGTGAGCAGATGTCTATGCCAATCAACGCTGAAATGATCGATAATTTGCATACTTTTTGGGAATATGATAATCACATTACCGCGCCATTACATGGTTTTAAAAATGCCGCTGAGTATTACGAAAAGGCCAGCAGTAGACAATATTTACCATTTATTAAAACACCGACATTAATTTTACATGCATATGATGATCCTTTTATACCACCAGAAGCCATTCCTGCAGAAAATGAATTGCCTTCCTGTGTGCAATTAAAAGTGGTAAAACAAGGTGGCCATGTTGGATTTGTTTCCGGAGACTCACCATGGCATATTAAATATTGGTTTGAAGAACAAATTATCAGTTATTTACAAAATTTTATTGGCTAACAATATTTTTAATCAGGAAGAGAAATTATGACGAAATGGAATTTCACACAACGCACGAGAGTAATTATTCAAGCAATTCTTCTTTTAACTACCTTTTTTTCAATCATCAATATCAGTAATGCACAATCCATTTCCAATTCACCGGTGCAATTACAATATGCATTACCACAATCCTATCCCGCACCTGAATTTCAAGGCATTAATAATTGGTTAAATTCACCACCATTAACTTTGCAATCTTTAAAAGGGAAAGTAGTGTTACTTGATTTTTGGTCATACACCTGTGTTTATTGTTACAAAGCTATGCCTCATTTAAATGATTGGTACAATAAATACAGTTCGCAAGGATTAGTCATTATTGGCATCCATAATTTTGATAATCCCATTGATAATAATGTTGCAAAAGTAGAACAAGTCGTTCAGGCGTATGGCATGCAATATCCCATCGCGATGGATAATGATTCAGTGATGTGGCGTCAATATAATCCACAATATTGGCCATCAACATTTTTAATCGATAAAAATGGCAATATTGTATACAGCCATATAGGGCAGGGTGCATACAATATTATTGAAAATAATATTCGTGTCTTACTTAACCAGAATGCTTCGGAATAAAAGCCACAGCATCATCTTTGTCATGACCATTCCACCATTTTTCATCAGGATAATCTGGTGTTGTCACCATCGTATATTGTGTTAAATAAGGCGCAATTTCTGGCACATATTTAGCGCTGGTGATAAAAATGGTGTTTGCGGGATGTGATTGAATGGCTGGCCAGTATTGTAATAATTGTTGAATTGGATATTCGGCCTGGCGATCAGGCACTGGATAATTAATTTGTTTTATCGCATTCACATAATAAGGTGCTTGGTCTTTTGGATTTAATAAGGCAACAGTCCAATTTTGCCAAGGTTGAATGGTTGTCGCTTGAGTTTGTAATTGTGTTGCAAAATCACGTAACCCACCGGAACTATAATGGTAAGGTTTTACAATACCGAATAATGAAAATAATAAAATATAAAATATTATTATGTAGCTTTTAATAAAATTTGCTAACCCCGGTTTTTGCTTTAACTTTCGCTCAATCCAACTGGCTGTAAATAAAATGCCGAATGGCACCATAGGCAGTGTGTAGTAATCTCGTCGTGATCCACTTGCGGTAAAAAAAATAAAAACTAATAACAATGACCATGCAATCCAACGTTGGCCAACTGATAATATTGGCCATTCTTTTTTAATAGAAAAGACAGCGGGTATGAAAAAAAATGCCCATGGTAATAAATATAAAGGCAGCATATAAAAATATAAATAAATAGGGCCTTTATGATCAAATGGTTGGGTAAAACGCAATACGTTTTCTCGGAATACTTCCATTAAACCACTTTCTCGATAAGTTTGTCCGCCAATATGGGAAGAGGCTAAAAAGGGCAATAAATAAACAATTATTGCAGGAATGAGCGCAAAAAAAAGAGCGGGACGTAAATGGTTTTTCCAGTGCTTTTGATAGATTAAATCAGGTGTTATGACTAATAATGGAATGACCGTGGCAAGTAATCCTTTACATAATGAAGCCAGCGCCATAATGAGAAAAAAAATCGCGTAATTAAAAAAAGAGGATTTATCTTTATGCGCAACATACCATGCCCAGGCTAATAAAATTCCCGCCACATTTAACATATCGCTATTTGCTGTGCGTGACCAAAAAATAAAATAATAAGTGGTAATCAGCATCCAACCCGCAATAATACCCACACGTTGATTGACTAAATTTTTACCTAAATAGTAAATACAACCGACCGCAGTAATTCCTGCCAATGCAGAGGGTAAGCGCATTGACCATTCTGAAAAATGTCCCCACAGCAAAGAACTGACGATCATTAACCAATAAGACAATAATGGTTTGTCATAATAGGGATAGCCATTTAAATAAGGATGTAGATAATCGTGCGTCGCTAGCATTGTGCGACAGATTTGTGCCCAGCGAATTTCTTGTGTCCATAATTCTTGAATGCCGAGCATGAATAGCAACATGAGGGAGGAGAGGGTAATTAATAAAATGAAATTGTTGCGGGGTTTAGATTGTGTTAATAAAAGCATACTTAAATCTCAGAGTTCATGTTAAAATTTATAGTCCTATTTATAGTAATGTTTTGTCATATAAAGAAAAAATTTTCAATTTTGAGTAGATTACTTAATATTGTCTTAATTTTACAACAGTAAAATGTTAATTTTACAAAAAAGGGACTTCGTAAATATATGAGAATAGTGTCATGTGGAATTACAGTGGTATGTATTTCGCCAAACATGACGGTAATAATTTAAAAATGTACCCCTATTACCATTTGATAAAATATTACCCTATTTTATCTGATGCAATCATTCTCTGTAGATGCAAGCCCTGAATAATTCACAACATCAAAAATATTATAAAGTAAGATGTTGGTTTAATAACATAATGAAATTGAGGTGTCGAGCATGTACGAAAACGCTATTGCTAATGTCAAATATGTAATCGCTAATAAAATCCTAACTGAAATACGCGATAGCTGGTGTCCAACCTGGGTACGGTTGAAAGAGAGTGAAGTGAATGATGAAGTTAACAGAATTTATGAAGAAGAACGACAGGAAATCAAAAGACTGCTAATAAGTGCAGAGTCATCTTTGGAGAATGTGATTGAGAGAATTAAATACAAACAACAAAACTCATCAAATTATGATTCTTGGTATGACCAAAATGAAAAGAGCCGTTGTGAAAATAGGTGTGAGGATCTCCGAAATCAAAAACCCTCAAGAAGCTCAATTCGTCATAGAGTCATTGAGTTATTTAAGCAAAGATTCCTCAATAATGTTTGGCCTGGGCATAGAAACTCTCTAGAATCAGTGTTACACAATCAAATTGATAAATTTAAACCTGTTGACATAATCGAACAGTTTCTCAAGCGTCATCTGTGGATCAGCGCTGAACTAGATAATCAAGGTAATGTAGAGGGTGAAGGAGTATTACAATCTTTTTTACTTGAGATATTTGAAGAGTGCATGAGATCGCTTTTAGTCTCACCAAATAGTTTCATTTGTGATGAAAGTAATGTTAACCAAATAGAAAGATATAAATTTGACTGGAAAACAATTGAGCGAAACTGGTTAACCCGAAAAATTGAAGGCTATCCTCTTACCGAAACATATCAGCGATATAGTTCACGCGAATTGCGATTTCATAATAGTTTCCTGCGCGCATTATTAATTGATGTAGTTACTCATAAAGAATATGCAAATCGTCATGTAGTATCACGTGTCGATATCATTCGTTATCTAAACACTGTTGATCTCTCCGAGATGAGTACTGTTGAATGTGATGGCGTAGAGACCCCAAAAATGGCGCCCTTCATCTGGAACGAGTTGTCTAATATCTCGAAAGCACGTCTGGATAATTTTGAAAAATTATTTATTAATATCGATACGGAAGAGCATCCTTTCTGGATCATTTCAAGTCGTAAACATCATGAATGGACTGCCTACGTTCCGGAAAATAAATCCTTATTGACACAAAAGCTAAATGATAGAATCGCATGTTGCTTGCCGGGATTAAAAATAAAAATTGAATCTGTAAATTATGAGCAAAATCTGAAACTGAATAATTTGGGAGGCCAGGATCCTATTAATGAATGGAATATGGTATTACTTGCTCGTGTTTATCCTTGGCTTAAGCTGAAAAATAGCAATACTTCACTTGTAAACTATCGTTCTCGAGTCCCCCAGTCAGTGCTAACGCAATATGTATGGGAGCAGTGCTTGAGGTCTTTTCATAGCGTAGTTAATTCTATTAATAATAAGGGAAATTCGTTATCTAATGCATTTGTAAATCGTATGCCTTTATCAAATGCAAGTTATACCCAACTCATGTTACCCCAAAATAAGGTTGACTTTTTGTTGGGTAATGAAAGTGCCATCCAAATTCATAATGATTATTTGTTACGTGATTTTGATTCAAATGAATATCATCTCTCAGCAGACCTAAAAACATTAACGCTTAATACTCAAGTTGTTGAAAATAGGCATCTGAAGGATCTCCTGTACATTACTTATCATAATAACCCTATTTCACGCTTGTCTTTTGCTGAGTTACCAAAAAATGGCCGGAATGAGCCAGAGCTAGATGCAACTGTTAAAAAAATGTTTACATTCGATACGCATGTGCAATCCATTCTACCAATAATACGTAATGAGAGATTATCTGCGGCACATGCGAGTACTTATAAATACCCCCTCCAATGTGCAGCACGTAATCGATTCTTAGGCGCCTTAAATCCGCGTCACTTAAAAGAGGCCGAGAATGACCTGGAACTCCGAAAAGAACTCTGGCGTGCCACTGCACGTAATATGTTAAGTTTTTATCAACAACATGGCCGAGCCCTGGATTTAGATTTTATTAATCAAGCGGTTGAGGTGAATGCGCGTTGGCGTGATACTCACTGTAATCATGAATTTAGTCATCCTGGCATCAGTGGCAATATGTGGCCATTTCTCCAAGTTGCACAGATGGGTAGTGAGGGGCTAGATACTTTATTTGACCTTCTTAAAAATCAATATGCAGAGAAATGGGACAAGCTTGATAAAGAACCTGCACCCAACTTTGCTTTCACATTAGATTTAAGCGGTGGTTTAACAGACATTCCCTCTGTCTTTACCAGGTTATTGGTAGAAAAAATCGAAAAATTCAGTTTAGATTGTCATCCATTATTTTCTTCTCTCAACTTGATCTTACCAAAATCAATTGATGCCGCTTTCATGTCACAGTTCGAAAAGCTCATTCAGGCGTTGAATAATCGTCAGAAAGCGCATCAGGAAGAATTGATGCAAGTGTCTTTATTTAACATTGCAATAGACAGCCCAAATGCAAAAGATATCCTAGCGGTATTTAATAATGGCGCACAGCAGGGCTTGCGGGTTTTACCTTGTGTTCCTGCTTGGGATAGAGCGTCCTATGACCACAAAAATAATCGAGAAGTAAAAGCACACTACAAACATATCCAAAATAGAATCCGCGTCAACCAACGCATGGTTGATCAAGAAAAATTGCGTGCTAATAACGAAAACATGGTGGTTTGTAAGGAGGGTAATTTAAACCCTGACGTTATTCTCGATAACAAAGAAGCTTTGCAAACGCAACGTTGGGATGGTGATGATTTGACTTACCCATTGGTTGCTAGAACGCCAGGGTTACAACAGCAATTGCAACAAGAACAGCAGCAAGAGCAGCAGCAAGAACAACAGCAAGAGCAGGAACAAGAACAAGAGCAAGAACAACAAATTGCGCTATTCGCTGGTGATGAAGATGCGCTCATTACACGATTTAACATTAATGACCGCTGTAAAAAAGATTGGGATAAAGTTGATGAGCAGATTAAAAATAATTCTGGTTTTACTGAAAAAGATTTAGCAGGATTATTTTCAATATGGGTGGGTAGCTATGTGGATGCCACTCATGTGATTGAGCGAATAGAGCCCGCTGCGGTCAACAAAATGATGCAGCATGCTGCTCATTTCCGTTTAGGCATTGCAAGAGATAATTTACCCGCTGGTTTTTACCTGGCATTGTCACGCAATCAATCGAGCATGTATTTATGTTTCGATGAAAAACGTGAAAAACAAGATTTACGCAAGCGGGCTGCAATGCCGCTGAAGAAACGTAATCCATTCGTGGTTGAATTACACACTCCAAAACCAGCAGTGCAATTTAAAGGTGATTATCGCCATTTTGCTGCCGGTCCCGCTATAGATAATATGACTCTCTGGCGACATTTAGCATTAGAGGATAGCGATGCTAACCGTTTGAAACAAGCTCATACACTGTTATCTCAAAATGGTGTATTAAGTGTTGCAGAACAAGATGATGCCACTGTATCTGTGATGGCACAACACTTTGATGTATATAATACACCTATCATTGCTAAGGAATTGAATGACTGCTACACATACTTAAATAAGTGGGTGATTGATAGTGGCTATTCTAGAGAATTAGCTAACCTTCTTTTTTCCGCTAATGGCAATATCTCTGAACGAAAAAATTATCTCAAATCATTCGGCCAGTTACTCAACCATTACAATGTCGAAGGGCTCAGCAGTAAAAATAATAGTGGTACACACTATTGGTTACTGATGTCTAGCCAAATTTTGCAAGCGTTTGGCCCAGAAAATTTCAAGATTTGGATCAACCGTCTGTTGATGCCATCACGTAATTGGGCTGAATGTCTCGATAAAGAGGAAGTCGATGCTGTATCAATGAGTATTGTAACGCTCAAAGAATCGAATGATTATCAAACGATCTGGTGGCAGCTTGTTGACGCGCATGGTAAATCGGTAGGACATATGCGTTATGCGCAATTGTGGTATGCATTCCAAAAAGTCATTGCTTATATTGAATCAAGAAATCTTATCATCAATAAAGATGTCCTATTGACCTATCTTAAAGATGTTTCCAATTTTAATGCTGCCGTTTTTCTAGACCGTCTACAGCAAGTATTGAAGAATGCCTCTAAACAGATGGATTCGCGAGCCGTACAACAAAGTATTCTCGATAACATCAATAAAATCAGCTGGATCCATAACGGCTACTATTACGCGAGTCAATACGAAGCCTATCCCTATTGGGATGTAGATTTGAGCCTGACTAAATTAAATCAGGCTAATCTACATGATTTAAAAACATACCGAATAACATGGGATAACTGCCCTAGGACTTTGGCGAATCCTTTATTACACACACTGCGTTTTCTGAGTCAGCGTGCGAAATTGCGTGTGGAGGATTTCCAAAATTTATCCAAACAATTAGCCCAAATAGTGCGTGTTTATAGTCACGGTCCTAGTACAACACTCTTACTGCGTTTACTTGTTGCTTGCATCACTCTGGGTGATGATCGCGTCGCAAATTTGCAAAAAGATGATCTGGATCAGATGTTTTCACTCTTTAATACACATAATGAAAAAGTGTTACATGTACTGGATTGGTTGTCTAAACAATTGATGTTGGATGGAAATCTTACTGCAGGCACCTTAAAATTACGTTGGCAAGATCTCGAATCAATGGTAAACATCGTTCTTGATGTTGGCCTAGATCGGGTGATTAATACGATGCACATTCAACGTTGGTCAACGATGGACTTTATTAATGCGTGTGGCTGTGCCTTACAATGTGAGCGTTACTTTGCTGCTAAATATGATGTGTCAGCAAAGCATTTAATCAAATCCATTTTTAATTCTGACCAAGTCATCTCTTCAAAAAATGTCACTATTCTTTTCAATTATCCTTGGATAAAAAATGGCACTTTGTATAGCGAGAGTCAGTTTATATCAAAAGTTCCAGCAAATGCGGCTAAACAAATTGAATTACTCCTTAAACAATTGAATTCGATTGATTATGCTGCGAGTAGTTCTCTGCCAAGTTCAGATGAAATCAACAATGCACTCACTCAAATTTCGAGGTGTAGTGATGCTAATGCCGCCCGGCAAACAAGAATTAAAATAGTTCAAGAGTTGCAACAAAACGGTTGCGTAATTAGATATGTCGATTCAAACTTTCAAAAACTGA
The DNA here is from genome assembly GCA_021777765.1 of Pseudomonadota bacterium. Classification (GTDB taxonomy): domain Bacteria; phylum Pseudomonadota; class Gammaproteobacteria; order DASZBR01; family DASZBR01; genus JAJYDF01. Next base: position 43,055 of record JAJYDF010000018.1, read on the forward strand.
ATGATGAACAAAAGTTATTTGCGAGGGCGTTTCTTGAAAAGCAATTACGCTTAAATTTCAAGGATGAAAATCTCAAACTTTGCGAAAAATTGATAGCGCATCTCGCTGTTAAAGTGGGGCAGGGTGAAGACAAACAAATAAAAGATTTAATGATGGCACTGCAACATATAGATAATAAGTCCTATTATAATGAATTAGGGCCAATTATCGGATTATTGTTGTCTAAAACGAAATCTGACAGTGGCGATCTTCGTTACTATTCAATAATTCAATTAACATCCTTGCTGAATTCTCTCGCTAATACTATTAAATCAGAAAAACTGCATTATCCAGTCAATCTTCTCGAAGAATTACTCTCATATGATGCGGATAAAGGTGGTTCTGGTCTACTTCATCATGATCTCTACAAGTTGGAAGAAAAGAGTAGCAACGACGCTGTACAAAAACTCATCAGAGACATCACCAATGCGTCATTACCAAATGATTGCCAATCGATTTTATTGAAATGCTATCTTCGTGCAATTTCGCGAAATGAGCTGATTTATATTGAATCAACTATTCCAGTGCTCAGTAAACTCAATGCAGAAAATCATAGCCAACACTTAATCACTGCAGTTTGTAATTTGATACAAAATAAAAATCTCACGGTTGATGAAAAGAATTTAGTGTGGGTGGATGGTTTAAACATTGATGTTATCAGCGGTAATGAGGCTTGGTTTAATGATTTATATAATCATACACGCCTTAATTTAATTAATAAAATTAATGAAAAAGTCCTCCCTGTTAATGATTACGTGAGGCATCTGAAATCACTCATTTCCGGTGGTGCTCGATCTCATCGCAATGGCTGCCTCTATATTATTTTGACGCATGCCATGACAGGCGATTGGAATAAGGAAAAAGAAATTTTTGCGAGTGTTAAAGCGAAGCTGATTGCATTGCAGGACGCTGAGCTAACAGAATTAGCGCGTTACTATGCGACAGAACCGCGTCCATCACTGCACTTACTTGAGAAAATGTTGGCAATGCCATCCAGTAATACGGCAAGCTGGCTTATTCACCGTTTTGAAACCGTTGAACAAAATCTGACTGATAATCAACAGAGCAAACGTCACTATAGTGTCACAGCGGAAGACAGAAATAATTTAATCCGATCACTTTCAGGATTTAAGCGCAAAGGCAAGGGCCATATTCATGAAACTGAAGTCAATGAGTTAATGAATTTGCTCTACTATGCCAATAATTTTTCACAAGTGGCAAGATTAAGCACGCTCAAGATGCGTGATTTAAGAAATGAGCTAAAACAAGCTGTTGCTGAATTTAATACTGTGCAGTCAAAACATGATGAAGTTAAAGCAATATTTAAAGCCACAAAAAACCAAGCTGCTGCCAGAATCCTATCGTGCTTACGTGAAATTTTGCTGCGCAAATCAGGTAAGTGGGCAAATCACACGCAAATGCTCACTTTGATTTACGCTGCGATCCATAATGATGATAGCCTGCTATATCAGGTGATGACGGGGCAGGGTAAGAGTATTATCACCATTATGCGCACTAGCTTCCTAGAACTCAGTGGTTTTAACGTAGATATATTCAGTGCCAAAGATAGCTTGTCTGAGCGTGACCATGAAGAATTCGAAGCTGTTTTGGCAGCCATCGATGTAGATCATGCTTATATTAACCATATGTCTCAAGCAAACAGCTATCGCGAGAGTTCTCCTGGGAACAATAATGGGGCAGGAAATTATTCGACAGTGGGTAACTTTAGTCTCTTTCATTCTACGTTGGCGTGGCAAAAAACGCGCGGTATAGAACTGGATCCCTCAAAACGTGTTGCCTTTGTGGATGAGGCAGACCATGTTCTTAACATCGATCAAACGCAATTTAATTATTCTGCGCAGAGTGGAGATTCATTATATAACTACGATGAATGGGTTTACCGAATTGCCTATGATTATTATCTGGCGAATAAAAATAATTTCAAAAGGGATCCATCAGGCGTTATCTTAGTATCGCGCAATACACACTTGAAGGAATTGTGCGAGTTATTACAAAAGCATGTTCGCTATGCTCCTAAACAGTCGCAATTTTTTGATAAATTTATCATTCCAGCGCTCAGCAATGATAAACACCGATTAGACCGTCGTGACCAGCAATTGATGCAATTATTGACTGCGTCTCATGTTGCCTACGGATTGGAAGAAGGTAAAAATTACTCTATTCGCCCTGCAACGAAAAAAATCGGTGGAATGGAGATAAAAATACGCTGTGCTAAGGTTTTAATTGGTAATCAAATCCAGCCAAATTCAACCTATAGTGAGTATGTTCATCAATTCTTGCATGTGAAGTTAAATAAAGAGGCCGCCGCGCAAGGAAAATCACCCGATTTCTTTGTTGAACCCATTAGTCACATCGCCATCTCTTTAAATACGCGTTTCATTGTTAATGAGTATTACTGCAAGATAGAGGGATGCTCAGGTACGGTGGGTAATTCTGCTAATATGGATGCTTATCGTGAGCATTATTCTATTGAGCATGTGATTAAAGTGCCTAGCCATGAACAGTCACAATCTAAGATGTTACCAACTTATTTTGCGCGATCGCCACAGGAACAGATTAAGAAAATTGTGGACAATTTCATAGCCTATCCTGATCAACCTATGCTCATTACTTGTCGTGATGATATTCAAGTTAAAAAAATGTATGCAGCTGTAAAGGAAGAACTCAAAAGGAGAGAGTTGCCTTTCGATCGTTTGATCGCTGACACCAACGATAGCGGAAGACATGAAAATGAAATGCTAAAACCTGCAGGTAAAGCCGGCGCTCGTATCTTCAGCTCACGTATGGGTCGAGGCACTGACATTAAACCGGAGGTCAAAGCAGGATTATTTGTACTGCGAACCTACCCGGCTATTTCCGAGATTGAAAAACAAGAGCGTGGACGCCAAGGTCGTAATGGTAACAATGGTACTTGCCAAGATGTTATAGACTACAGTGCTATTGAAGATATGTATGAAGCATATAACAGAGGGTCGCATAGCCAAAGACTTCAAGCGATTCATAAACATCAAATTGAAGTTCTAGAAAAGAAATTACAGAAGGACAAAGAATTAGAATTATTTAAATGGAGTTGGTTAGACGATAAGGCAGTGCAAGAGAAATATCTCAAAACCAAGACTTGCATGCTATTGGAACGGGAATTGAAGAAAACCCAAGAACAATTCTTGCGTCGCAAAGAATTCTTGATTGCAAAACTTTCAGGTAATGTTAAATCCGTATTGCGTCGTTATATTAAACACAATAATAAGGATGCTCACGATGGGCTAAAAGACGATTGGCTTGATGGCATAAAGAAATTCGAACGTTTATGGGGTGCTCGCTTAACAGGGAAAACTGGTGAGAGCGAAGAGGTTTACAAGACATTTTTGATTCAAGTGAATGATTTCTGGCAAAAGCTCTGCAATGTTCATTCCCAATTGAATCCGATGTTGCCGGGTTTGACAGCTAAACCGGGCGAAACATTACCCAATGAGGAGTCATCAACTGTTGCTTACATCAAACGAAATCAAGACATATGGGGCAACAAGTTAAGTAGTAATACACTCACTAAAGTGGATCTGTCACAGATTAATGAAGTCCGTAAAACAGTACAAGCGATTATGCGCAAAAATCATCCTGATCGAAATAAGGATAACTATACACCAGCCAAAAAAGAGATAACAGAAAAGGCAGGTGAGTTACTTAAATTGATCGGTGAATGCTTATATAAGCTGGAGTGCCCGGTGAAGGAAACCATTAACGTTGAAGAAGTATCAGCATCAGCGCCGAAAATGGCTGCACCAGCTAGTGATCTTGCTGCTTCTGGACTGGTTGTTTATCAGAAACCCATATTCGCCAGAGATGGAGTGAAAGAGGGAATGTCTCGCCTGTTATCTTTCTATCAGAGTTGGCTGATGGGTGCCGAACAACGTCATTTTGGCGCAGAACAAATTTCTGATAAAAATTATGAAGCAATTTACGGTCAACACCGCGAATTTTTAAATCATTTTTATCAGTCCCTATTCCATGTTAGTTGTACGCAGGAAAAAAGAAGGCTGCCTTTAGCACAGCAGATGGCACGACGTGACGCATTATTTGAAACGCTCACTGAAGCAACTAAGCATGCCATAGCCTATTGTATTAACCCGAAGATATTGGGTGAAATTGTAAAACAATTGGTGGACTTCGCTGATCCTGCGCGCGATCGTTTTCACTTTGAATGCTTATTAGCATTTTTCTTAACGCCACGTTTTAAAAATAGAAAACATGCCAATCTCAACGAGACTGATATAGAAAAATATGGTCGCTTGCTGAGATTAGAAATGGATATTGCGCTGACTTTCCCAGAACAGAATGTTAAAGAGCTCCAAGAAGTTGTTCCATTCCTTAGAAGATTGGGTGAATGTATTGAAAAAGACTTTTGGCCAGTTTTTAATGAAGAATTTGCTGAGCGTATAAAGCGATTACTCAATCGTTCAGTCAAAACCTTTAAACTTTTTGTGGGACGCACTAATGCAAATGATTTTGGATTACTCCTGCATCTCATTAGTCAGGGTGATTCACGTATCATTGATAGTCGTTTGAATGTACTACTTGGTTACTTAGAAAAACATGTAGATTTCTTATTGGCAGCACCGCAATCGCTGAGACCTTTAATCAAGTTATTTCTTACTGACAGCAGCATACACCCTATTCAGGTTGACGATTTTCCGCCGCCCAATTGTTTGCAAGATGTCCTTGTTAATCAAGAAACAACTGCAGCGTTTTGGAATTTTGTTAATGAACGAAAATCACTATCGCTCCAAAATCTGAATGATCTTATTCAGATGTTAAGAGACACTGAAATGTCTGATGAAGTGAAAAATCAATTTGTTGGAACATTATTTAAACTGCCATCTCATGTTTCGTTGGATCATATTGTTAAAGAGTTAAAATTTATGCCTGGTCGGTATGAATTAAATGATTGCTTGGCACGCTTGGCAAGAACCAAAGAAGCAGGTGAAAAATTTAATCAATATATTACAGGCCGTAATGAAGATGAATTAACAACTGTGAAAAGATGTTTTGACGCAATGACAACTGACCAGAACATTCTATTCTTTGATTGGCTTAATAAGAATCAGCAGATTAAATTCCCTCCGTTATTATTGGAGTTGGCAACTATTGCCAATAGAATGGGGAAGGATATAGGTAAAAACAGTGTTATTTCATTGTTTGATTTAGTAACGCAATTATCTAGTCGTTCATTTATGCCCATTGTTGAAGAGTTAATGCAGGATTTAGGTAATATTAATCGTGAGCAGGACAGCAACAGAAAAAGAGTAAATATTGAACAATTTAATACAAAAATTTCACTTTATAGTAAGTTTATCGATGAAATTAAAGCTGCCGATATTCAATTGCCTGACAATACACTTGCTTGGTTATTTAAATTATGGAAGCTCGAATCGCGTATTGATAAAAGCATCCTGCTGAAAAATAGTCTATCCATTATTAAGGCATTACAGGATCCTGCTACTCAATTACCCAATGATTTTAACGCGTTAACTATCTATAACGTGTTATCTGAAGGGGCTGCCACGGCTGAGGCGCAAATTGAAAATAATCAGCGTCATTTGGATTTCATAAAACTTGCTAATGAATCTCGTAATAAAGTGTTGGGTAATAAATTAAATGCTATTTATCGTGCCTACGTTGATGAGAAAAGAATCCAGAATGTTGATCAGCTGAATAATGCTATTGTCGCTTTACATGACGCTAAAGAATTAGATGATGTTAAGAATTACGATGCATTATTCTCTGAGAAACCGACTACTGAACATCGTTTGAAACGTGTGCGTATCATGCAACATTTAGAGCATGATTTGCTTACGGATCTGGGCGATGTGTTTAAGAACCAATGTTACAACGCATTTAAACGATTGGCTAAAAAACTGACCCCAACACCAGAGAGTCCAGAAAAATTTTCGAAAGATTTCCATACGGGGTTTTTTAGAAATCGTTTCAGTGAATTGGCGGCATTTACTGCGGAAATTTCACTCATTGCTAAACATGGGTTTCGTGCCAATCGAGAGAATCGGGTGGTAGCTGCAATTCCTTTATTGGATAAATTGGCATTACATACTTACATTGATCAACAGCGTAATCGTTACGATAAATGTTGGTTTAAGAATAATGAGCGTGTAAGACAGGCTACAACATTGTTTAATTCATTAACCCATTTAGCAGGAAGAGATACATTGGGTGTCGGATATTATGAAAGTCTTCTCAATAGACTGATCGACACACAGGCGGAGATTTTGGATCATGATAGTGGCGGAGAATACAATGGCAAAGGTCATAGCCGTCTCTATGATATCACTACTGAAATGTTCATGCGGATTATGCGTTCTTGTTTGAATGATTCAAATCTTATTAACGATTTTCAGCAGAAAGAGCGTTTACATTCGCTGTTTGTTCGCCAATTCGATCAGAATCTGACCACTTTGCAAAATTGTTTACCAGATGGACATTTTTTAAAGGAGAATCTTGGCGATCTAATCGATCAGGATAAGGATAACTCAAAAGCTAGAAGAGGGGATTATTCCAAACGATGGCAGCCAAATTCTATTGAAATGGTTGAGCTAAGTAGAAAATTCAACGTGTTGGATGTTGAAGTACAAATTCCTAAGCATCTGCGATACCTTGTTACAAATATGCAGGGTTACCTTGAATTCACTCGCACGTGTCAAACCGATCATCTACGCAAAAAGCAGCTGCAAACTGCACCGAGTGCATGATGTTTTTCTCTCTCCCACGAATGTGGGAGAGGGTGGCCGGATAGGTCGGGTGAGGGGAATTAGTGTTTAGTCTCCGAAATACTCGCCGCAGCAGTATCAGTAAATAACAAAGTCACATCAATAGCATCAAATTCAAATTTTTGATTGCAAAATTCACAAGTCACAGTAATGGTATTTTTTTCTTTGATGATCTCTAATATTTCGTCTTGGCTTAATAATCGGAGTGCATTTTCCATACGTTCACGGCTACATGCGCACTGAAAACTTAAGCGATCACCATCAAATAAACGCACATCTTCTTCGTGATTTAAATATAAACGTCGTAATATTTCTGCGTTTGGCAAATTTAAAATTTCAGCGGCTGTTAATGTGCTTGTTAATTGCACGACTGCTTCCCAATTGAGTTGTACATTTTGATCTTCGTTTTCAACATTTTCATTTAATTGACTATCATTAGTTTGCGGTAATACTTGCAATAAAATGCCAGCAACAGTGTTTTCATCCGCTGCAAGATATAAATAAGTATTAATTTGTTCAGATTGTTGAAAGTAATTAATTAACGCTTCAGACAGTGTTTTTCCTTGTAATTCTACAATTCCTTGAAATCGTTCATTACCTTGGCCGGGATCAATAGTAATGACTAAATGTCCTTCGCCAAATGCTTGCGCAAGCGTTTCATTTGAAACGTCGCCTTCCCAATGAACGATACCTCTTAATTGATTTAAATAATTTGCTTGGGTGACTAATAAAGTAATGGGACCTTTTGATTGAATTTGTACAGTCACTATGCCATCAGTTTTTAATGTCGAGCTGAGTAAGGCAGCAATTGCTAACGCTTCGCCCAATAATTGTTGAACGGGCAGGGGATAATTATGTTTGGATAATATAGTCCGGTAACTGGCATTTAATCTGACTATTTCGCCACGAATTCCAGAATTTACAAATACAAATCGTTGTTTAATGTCATTGTCTATCATTGCTTATCTCATATTTAATAAAAAAACATTTTTTCCTTCTCCCGCAAGTAGGAGAAGGAATTATTATACATTATTGTCATAATACTTGACCCCTTTTGATATTCAAGTAAAGTACTGCGCTTATGCGAATACCTCGAATTTATCATCCACAATCACTACAGGGTCAACAGAGTGTAACCTTGACGGAGCATGCACGAATACATGTTCAACAAGCGTTGCGCTTAGCTGAGCAGTCATCAATTATTCTATTTGATGGCGAAGGGGGTGAATTTCAAGCGGTGATTAGAACAATTGATAAGCGTGCTGTCATTGTTGATATCGGAGAATATTCTGCAAAAGAGATTGAATCGCCATTATTTTTACATCTCGGACAAGTCATATCGCGCGGTGAAAAAATGGATTTTACTATTCAAAAAGCAGTTGAATTAGGAGTAAATGAAATCACACCTTTATTTTCAGAACGATGTAATGTCAAATTGCCACACGATCGTTTACAAAAAAAACAACAGCATTGGCAATCAATAATTATTAATGCTTGTGAGCAATGCGGGCGAAATAAAATACCGGTGATCAATGAACCTATCGATATAAATAATTGGTTAATACAACAACGTCCAGGATTAAAATTAATACTTCATCCCTCATCAAATAAATCGCTATTAAATAAAGAACCTCTACAAAAAAATGTGACTTTATTAGTGGGAAGTGAGGGTGGATTTGCACCTGATGAAATAAATTGGGCAGTAGAAAATCACTATCAACCATTAACATTAGGGCCACGCGTGTTACGTACTGAAACAGCATCATTAACTGCAATCAGTGTTTTACAAAGTCTTTGGGGTGATTTTAATTAAGGAAAAATATTAAACATGGCAACTTATGCAATTGGTGATATTCAAGGTTGTTATCATGAATTAATCGCATTATTAAATAAAATACAATTTAATCCGCAACATGATTTTCTTTGGTTTACAGGTGATTTAGTGAATCGCGGTAAACACTCTTACGAAGTATTAAAAACTATAAAAGATTTAGGTGCACATGCCATTACGGTGTTAGGCAATCATGATCTACATTTATTAGCTGTTTATCATGGCGTCGTCAAATTAAAAGAAAAAGATTCTTTTCACGATGTTTTAAATGCCCCAGATTGTGCTGAATTATGTGAATGGTTACAACAGCAACCCTTATTTATTTATAACGAAAAATTAAATTTTGCCATGGTACATGCTGGTTTAGCACCGCAATGGCAATTAGCAGATGCACAACGCTTAGCTAAAGAAGTGCAAACTGTTTTATGCAGTAATAAAGCCATAGAATTTTTTCATCATATGTATGGCGATATTCCCGATCACTGGGATGAATCATTAACTTATTGGCCAAGATTAAGAGTCATTACTAATTTTATGACGCGTGTGAGATTTTGTGATGAACGAGGAAAATTGGATTTGCATTATAAAGGCGTTATTGGTAAACAACCCGCTGGCTTATTACCCTGGTTTGATGTGCCGACACGTAAAAGTAAAAATATCCGCATTATCTTCGGTCACTGGGCTGCATTATCCGGTCAAAGTGATGATATTTCAGTTTTCGCACTCGATACAGGATGTTGTTATGGTAATTGCTTAACAGCATTACGTTTAGAAGATCAAGCAAGAATTACCGTTAATTGTGCAAAATAAAATTAACGGCTCTCTATTTTGAAAAAAAACATTATATCGAAATGAATTATTGATAAAAGGTCTATACTTTAATTAATTAATCAAAATATTGAGGAGTTAGTTATGAGTATGATGCACTGGGATGATGAAATGTTATTTCATTTTAAACAAGAAATAGAAAAATTCTATCAAATCATTAATGAGATGAAACAGTCAAAAAATAATATTTCACAATTATTCAAAGATGTTCCATTCGTTAAATCATTGAATTATGCTGATCCTAATTGGGCATTACTTACTGATGTAATAAAGACGATAGAGAGTCTTACAAATATTAATGTTAAAGCAATTCAAGCTGTAGCATCGCAAGATGCATTCTCGTATAAAAATTTAAATGTTTTTTTAAAAGAGGTGAAAAAATCCTTAAAAGAACTTGATAAATATGATCAGATAGTAATGGAAAGTTTCCTTGAAAAAGTAGACAAAATGATTTACAACACTCAGCCTCAAAAAGGCAATTGGTTACGAGCCTCATCGCATATGCAAAATGCTCCAGATAAGAAGGCGGCACATCATAAGGAACATGAAAATCCTTCTCATCATGCACATCGCCCGCATCGTCGTGGGTAAATAAATTTAGGGTTGAAGATATTTTTCATCTATAGGGGTGACTGACAACTCAATCGCTTTTTGCCTTTCTATTTCTGCCAATCCAGTAGATATATATCGTTCTGTATAGTCAGGGATAATGGTCACAATTAATTTACCGCGATTCTCTTCTTTAGCTGCAATTATTAAGGCAGCGCAGAGAGCAGCGCCAGCGCTGATTCCTACTGGTATGCCTTCTTCACGAATTAATCGTCGTGACGCATCTATTGCTTCTTGGCTAGACACAGTTTCAATGGCATCAACTACCTCTAAATGGAGGTTTTTAGGGATAAACCCGGCACCAATTCCTTGAATTTTATGGGGCCCAGCTTTACCGCCTGAAATGACAGGAGATTCAACAGGTTCAACCGCAATTATCTGCAAAGAAGGTTTTTTAGCTTTTAACACTTCGCCCACACCTGTCGCTGTACCGCCTGTACCCACCCCACATACCACAATATCTACTTTTCCTTCGGTATCTCGCCAGATTTCCAAGGCAGTCGTTTGACGGTGAATTTCAGGGTTTGCCGGGTTTTCAAATTGGCTAGGGATAAAAGAATGAGGGTTCTTCTCAGCGAGTTCTCTTGCCTTTGCAATAGCGCCTGACATGCCATATTGCATAGGCGTTAAGATTACATTAGCACCCAAGAGAAGTAATAACGTTCGACGTTCTATAGACATTGTTTCTGGCATGGTTAATGTCAATCGGTAATTTTTAGCAGCACATATAAACGCGAGTGCTATACCGGTATTTCCACTGGTCGGTTCAATAATTTCCATTCCGCTTTTGAGCACACCGTCTTTTTCCGCTTGTTCTATCATGCTAATACCGATGCGATCTTTTACTGAGCCCAGCGGATTAAAAAATTCAAGTTTTAAAACAATTTCAGCAGGTAAATCTTTACCTATTCTTTGCAATCTCACGAGTGGTGTATTGCCTATAGTATTGGTGATGTTGTCAAAGATACGCATATGCTTCTCCTGGAATTTATGGCATTTAATCAATTTATTTAAATATCAAAATCCAAATGCCATTTTTTGTATTTTTCTGCTTCTTTTTTAGTGATGACTTTTGCAGGTATGCCCACCACAGAACAATTAGCGGGAATATCATCAACCACCACAGAATTAGCACCAATTTTGCTATTTTTGCCGATGACGATATTGCCTAATACTTTACTACCTGCACCTATAACTACACCGTCTTCTATGGTTGGATGACGTTTACCGTGGATCAATTGCGTGCCACCCAAAGTGACGCCTTGATAAATAAGTACGTTATTACCAACAATACTGGTTTCACCAATCACCACACCCATACCATGATCGATCACTAAATCTTGACCAATCTCAGCACCGGGATGAATTTCTATACCTGTTAGCCATCGGGAAAATTCAGAAATGAAACGCGGAAAAAAAGGAATTTTATGAATATAAAGTGCATGTGCCATACGGTGGAAAAAAACAGCTTTCACGCCAGGATAAAGTAAAATAATTTCCCAAGCATTTTTTGCGGCGGGATCCATTTTACGGTATGTGTTGATGATCGATAACATTTATTATTATTCCCGATTAACTTATCAATTAAAGCATAGCTTATTTAACGTAATATGGAGATTTGTGCGAAACAAGGTTTTAATATTTAAAGCAGATTTTGTAACAGGGACAAAGGAACGTAACGACGTATCTGGGATAAATGAGAGCAAACATTTGAGTAATTTTTTTAATGAGTGAATTTAAAAAAAAATAATTTTTGCATACAACAAAAAATTATTTTTCCCTCTCCCACAAGTGGGAGAAGGAAAAAAGTTTGGGATTAAATTAATAATACCCACTACGATAAGCATTTTGTTGATCCATTGATTGACCAACCGCACCGCCCACCATTGCACCACCAACTGCACCAACACCCGTAGCAACGACTCTACCGGTTCCACCACCAATGGTGCTTCCTAACAATCCACCGGCTGCGCCACCGACCAGCATGCCTGCAGTTTGATTCGGGCCATAATTAGCACATCCAGATAATGCAACTATAGTGAGTAAACATGCCACTGCTTTAATAGATTTCATAATTTGATCTCCAATTTGATCAACTATTCGAGGATGAATATTTTGAATAAATTAAATTAATTAATCAATCAATTTAAATTATCTCTCCCAAGAGGGAGAGAGTGGGAGAAAATAATTATTTAATAGCCATAATAATAGGCATTATTATATCCAATATTGTAATAACCATCTGCGTCGTAAAAACTATTATTATAATAACGATAATAATAACCATTCAGTCGATCCATGGATTGTGCCACTTGATAGCCAACTACTGCGCCAGGTATGGTGTAAATATTACTATAGGGACCATAGCCCACACCGGTTTCAATAGCATTAGGGGCAATATTGGCAGCGGGATGATTAATTAATACGTCTGTTTGATAGGAAACGTCCGTTGTACAACTTGATAATAATACCGTGCTGATTAAAATAATCGTTATATTCTTCATGATCATTTTTTTTCTCCTTTTACATTTTTTAATAGATCATTTTTAACTTTTTTTACGCTCTGTATAAGGTAGCTAGAATTGCATCAGATTAATAATAAAATGATAAAAAAAGCATTACGGTTAAATTTATTTAAATTAATAAATTGTTATGAATTCAATCTTGATTAATATCCATAATAACCATCGCCATAATAGCCACTGTAAGCGTTTTGTTGATCCATACTTTGGCCAACTGCGCCACCAACCATTGAACCCGCTACTGCGCCAACACCTGTCGCAACGACTTGTCCGGTACCACTTCCGATGGTACTTCCTATTAAACCGCCTGCAACACCACCGATAACCATACCTGCAGTTTCATTAGGACCATAAGAAGCACAACCATTTAACATAAGTGCAATAATTAACGCTGAAATATATTTACAATGTTTCATAATTAATTCTCCTCAAACGTTGTATAAAAACAAATCAATGTAATCTATTAACAAATATTATCGATTGATTGTAATCATTCCTTTTAATTCTAATTAAAGTGTAGCATATGAAATTGTAATTGTTGGCTGATATTTAAATTACAAAATGATTGGCAAATTTATAGTTTATGAACAATTGATGATAGAGATAATTTTAATCATTGGATTACTTCCATTTAAATAAATTGATTTTTTATATTAACTAGACGATTATGTTAGCGCTGTTACACCATAATGTTTTAATTATTAACTGGAGGGATGTATGTTAAGAATTTATAGGAAATGTTTAATCGCACTAATCGCTTTGTTAGCGTTTAGTTCAGCTGCAATGGCATTTTATACGCCAACTGTACTCGGCCTTGGTCATTCTGCAACACAAACTCATTTAGGTACATTCAATTGTACTGTAACTGGAGATACCAGCGGACAAGTTACTATGCATAATTTTGCTGAAATGGTGAAAGGATTTACGAGTGGCCAGATACTCATTAATTCAACAGAATTAAATACGGTCTATTTTAATTATTATTTTGATACTGCTTACAATAAACATGATGTGAGTGGTGGAGTCGTTGGATATCTTATTCCCCATAAAAATGCCACTTTAACCTGTCAGCTTGGTAAAGGATCCGGTCGTACATTAATTGCTGGTAATTATGGTGCACCTGCTCCTGGAAATTCATCACTGCCTTATTAAAGCTTGAATAATTATCAGTTATAAATAATGTGTGTTTAATAAGCTAACCCGAGTCATAAATTTCGGGTTAGCTAAACGTTTATGAATAAACTATTGTTTAATATTTCTAGCAAAATTTACAATTGCATTCCAAAATGTTTCCCCTCCGACAATAATAACATCATTATGTATTGCATTATCTATCGTTAAGAAATTATTAGGCTGATTTGCTTCGTTAAAAATTTTTTTCCTTGCCAATTAGGGCAGTAAAATGTTGTCTATAACGTACTTATAAGGCTTATATGTTCGATATAGATAACATTTTGCGATAATATTAAAGTTAAAAGTGATTAAAATGGGAAAGTAGATGTGGATTAGGCTGCAGGCCGTAATCCACCTTTCGCAAATCATCGTGGTTGAGGGGTAAATATATTATTTGCCGTTTGTAATGAAGGCTCAAAATCTGTTGATGAGGATTCAATTGCAGCAGCAGGTACAACAACGCTAGGTGCCGATGGTTTAGGTGCAGGATTTAAACCTAATTGCGCAATTGATGTTGCTAAAGAACTATCATTAATAGGTGTTGATTTAGAAAATGCTTGTTTTTTAACAGTGAATTCATTAAATAAATCTATTATCTCTCTATCTTTTGTATATTCAATGGCTGTTTTTTCTGCAGCATCTTTTAAATCTGTTTTTGCACCATGCATTAATAAATAAGCCACAATATAATATTGGTTTTTTTCTGCTGCATGATGTAATGCAGTTTTTTTATTTGATCCTTCTTTAAGAGAAATGGCGTTAATATTTAATGCTGGCTTGTGCCATTCAATAAAATAGCGGATGGAATTTAAATCACCTGTTGCAGCTGCTGCAAGAAATAAAGATTCAAGCATCTCTGTAGTAATGTCTTTTTTATTTAAACAAGCTGGTTTAGCTGGAATAATATCTTGATCAATAAGCCATTGGCGGCTAATAGAATAAGTGATGCCATCAGCACATTTTATTTGATAATTGTCAACGTCACCTTGTTGTTTAGATAATAATTCTAATTGATGATTAAATATTTGTATCACGAATAACTCATTATTTTCTGAATTAACTTTTTTCACTTTCACAGATATTTCTCTGTGTGTATAAAAAGCGGAAGATAGATGGCGTCCTGTTACATCAAACCATGCTGGTACTAAATTTTTTGATAGCCAATATCCATCTCCGTATGACATGCCTACTATATGAAACGGTTTAACTGACGTATCTACTGTGAGGTACTTCTCTATATTACCATTCCATATAATCACCTCCTGAGTTATATTGGCGATAGCAACCATATTGCTCATTGCAGAGATTTTAAATGTCACTTTATTAACATCTTTTTTGTC
Organism: Pseudomonadota bacterium; assembly: GCA_021777765.1. GTDB lineage: Bacteria > Pseudomonadota > Gammaproteobacteria > DASZBR01 > DASZBR01 > JAJYDF01. The sequence continues at coordinate 58,194 of JAJYDF010000018.1, forward strand.
GGGAAGATGTTGCAGCATCGGCATGAAATTAAATGCAACATCGCCACTGATCACGGCATTTGCATTGTGATTTAACTTTAAAAAAGCATTAGATAGATTTAATATTTGTTGTTCGGCAGGTAGATGAGAATCCATCAGTAATGAATATGTGTCTGTTGTGTATATTTTATTAACTTCTTCTGAGTATTTTCTTAATAATCCACCATAAAAAAAGTTTGTGCCAATAGGTAATCCTTGCTCTCCAGCAAAGGATCCTCTCCCAAATTTACCCATATTAGCTAACACAAGATTAAAGAAAGGTGATGTTATCATTCTATTCAACTCTTCTTTATCTGACATTTTGTCAGTGTCTAATATACTGTGTATCCCCTTTGGTATCATATAAGTTGTACACCATTTTTTACCAATTATTTTTTCAGCATCTGCTAAATTAATTTTTTCAAATTTGACGTTAGGATGTGTTGGCAAGCGATCGGTAAAAACCAAATACTCTGGTCTAATTACTTTCAAAAATCTTTCAGACATTTCAGAATTCAGTGTATAAGCTGTGTCAAATAAATCTTTTAATAATCCTTGTTGTCTAGCTCTAAATAAATTTAGGTCTGCTTCATTATCCTTCTCATTATTTTTTGCACCATTTTGTATCAGAAATGAATAAATATCCTTATAGCTTTTATCACCACGTAAAAAGATCGTAGTAATAAATAAAATAGAAAAGCCATTTACGTCAGTCTCGGTTAATGATATGGAAGGATTTATATTAAAAACTTTTTTAAATTGTTTAAATCTGTCTTTCGATGTTAAAGTTCTATCCAGTAAAATTTTATGTAGCTTGGACATTTTATACCTCATTATTATCTGTTTGGTGAAAAAATATAAGTTTGTAATAATTGATTAACTATAGATATCTGCTTTTGTTGGTCAGATTGAATATGGAGAGTTAAACGACGTTTATTTTATATGGTATTTTTTAGCAATGCCAGTAGAAGTAAATCCACCCCTTGATCCCCTCCAAGGAGGGGATCAAGGCAGGGCAATCGCATTATGAAATTACAACAAATGTAAGAATGTAGCCTGGATGCAGCCAAATAACGTAATACAACAATGTGAAATAATTGGGATCTAAACATAAATCTATTAATACCACTGGCGAAATCCGGGAATTCAATAAATTATTTCCCGGGTTTCGCCAGTTGGGCAAAGTAGTTTTTCTCAAGATAAATATTCATGTGAAATTAATTACATTTTTACTTGGCTTCACCCAGGACACTATTGATTTGTAAGTGCGATTGCCCTGGGGATCAAGGGGTGGGTCAATGTTAGATATGATAAAATTAATACAAATAACTAACCGCTGATTTTAATTAATTCCAAATATTTCTCATACAATTCACTGGCACTACCCACATCGTCTTCAAACTGACCATTTTTTAAAACAGTTTGTGGTGGATAAATGATGTAATTATGTTGAATATCCTGTGGCATTAATTTTACGGCAGCAGCATTCGGTGAAGCGTAGCCTGTTTCTGTACTCAATTTTTCAGCAATATCAGGGCGCATTAAAAAATTAAGGAATTTATAAGCATTAGCTAAATGAGGAGCTCCTTTGGGAATAGATAAACAATCAATCCAAATCACAAATCCTTCTTTAGGATAAATATATTGCAAATCAGGATTTTCTTTATTGGCTTCATAAATATCACCACTATATCCCATGCCCACTGTGGCATCTTCATCGATAAACATCGATTTTGCGGCTTCTTGATTAAATACTTTAATATTGGGCAATAATGTTAATACTTTTTGATAAGCCTGTTTAATATGAGCAGGATTAGTATCGTTGGCAGAATAACCCAAACTAATTAATGCCATCGCAAAAACTTCACGCGTATCATCCAAAATTAATAATTGATTTTTAAATTGCGGTTTCCAAAAATCAGCCCAGCCAGTTACAGCACCAGAAGAATAATATTTTTTATTAACTACGATGGCTGTGCTTCCCCAAAAATAGGGCACACTATAATTATTACCCGGATCAAATGTTTTATTTAATAATCCCGTATTTAAATATTTGAAATTCGGTAATTGCGATTTATCAAATTGCTGTAACATATCTTGGTTACGCATACGGCTGACAAAATAACTGGATGGCACAATTACGTCGTAACCTGCGTCAGGATCAGCTTTTAATTTGGCATACATCGTTTCATTGGAATCATAGGTCGTATAATTCACATGAATACCCGTTTCTTGTTCAAACTGGCTAATGACATCATCAGGCATATAATCTGACCAGTTATAAACATTTAATTCTTTATCATCAGCAAATGCAGCACAATTTATGCTAAATAATAAAACTAAAAAAATGGACCATTTTTTCATTGTTTTTTCCTCAGCATCATTTGTGAAACGATGACTATCAATAATGTAATTGAAAACATCACAGAACATAAGGCATTAATTTCTGGCGTGATACCTAAGCGCACCATAGAAAATATTTGCAGCGGTAAAATTTGGAAATCTGGGCCAGTCACAAAATAACTGATAATTACGTCATCCAGTGACAATGTAAAACTTAATAACCAACCGGCAATAATCGCAGGCCATAATAAGGGAATAATGATGCGTAAAAATATGGTGAAATCTTTTGCACCTAAATCGCGCGCTGCTTCAAAGATATTTTTATCTAATCCCGTCATACGGCTGTATACGGTAACCGCGACAAAGGGAATACAAAAAGTAATATGCGCAAATAATAAAGTGCAAAATCCTAACGATATTTTCATGGTGGAATATAAAATCAATAATGAAATGCCCATCACAATATCGGGTGACACAATTAAAATAAAAATTAAAGTGTGCAGTAATTTTTTACCATAAAATTGATAGCGAAAAAGCGTCACAGCAGTCAAAGTACCCATAATGGTTGCTGCAGTAGCCGCTAAAATACCGACTATTAATGAATGGATAGCGATAGATTGTAAATCCGTATCAGCAATTAATTGTTGATACCATTGCCAAGTAAATCCATGCCATAACATAGAATATGTTGAATTATTAAATGAATAGACAATTAAGATGACAATAGGCACATAAAAAAATAAATAAATTAATGTCATGTATGACAATTTGCTTAATCGATTCATTAAATTAATTCCTGCTGTTCTTTGTTGATTTTGGTGGACGAGCGCCAATAGACAAGTAACATGAGTCCCATTAGCAAAGTTAAAATGATGCTCACCGTAGAACCCATGGGCCAATTACGTGCTGCTAGAAATTGATTTTCGATGAGATTACCAACCAATAATGTTTTAGCGCCGCCTAATAAATCGGGAATATAAAACATACTCATAGCCGGTAAAAAAACCAACATAATGCCTGCAATAATACCCGGCATTGTTAATGGTAAAATCACTTTGCGAAATACTGTTAATTTCGTTGCACCTAAATCACGTGCAGCATCAATTAAGCGCATATCTAATTTTTCAATATTGGCATATAAAGGTAAGATCATGAATGGTAATAAGCTATAAACTAATCCAACGACAACGGCTGATCCGCTGTACAATAATTGTAATGGTTGATGAATAATGCCCAACCATATAAATAAACTATTAATAATTCCTTTGGCTTTTAATATGGTGACAATGGCATAACTGCGAATTAATGAGCTGGTCCAAAATGGAATAATCACTAATAGTAACAATAATCCTTTATAACGATGATGGGTTCGCGCCAATATATAAGCAAAAGGATAACCGACAATTAAACATAAAAATGTACATAGTCCTGCTAGCCAAATGGAATGAACAAATATACGCACATAGATGGTGTCGAATAATTCAAAATAATTAATGAGCGTTAATTGTAAGCGCACCAGTTCGTTGTCACCTTGCTGTAACATACTGGTAATCATCACCAACACATTGGGCACCAGTGCAAAAAATCCTAACCATAACCAAATAGTGATGACGGAAATTTTTTTGAAAATATTAATCTGTCTCATCGGCTAATATGACCTCCCATCCAGGAACCCAATTGACCCACACTGATTCGCCTAACTGAAAATCTAATTTTTCATCATCTTCATTAAAAAATTGTGTTGCCGCTAAGACTTTATTGCTGGGTAAACGTAACATCAGATCGACAGTTGAACCTTTGTAAATAACTTGTTCAACACAGGCAGGAAACATACTTGAATTATCGGTTACTTCGGATTGTGCCCACACTTGTAAATCTTCAGGTCGTACTAATGAACATAATATTTGATCGCTGCTGAAGTTTTTTCGGTTCTTCAAAATAAATTGGCGGCCTTCAATTTCAACTTGTAGATTTTTTTCATTAGCAGAAATGACTTTTGTTTCAAATATGTTTACTTCGCCAATAAATTTAGCAACATCTAAATTAATCGGTTCTTCATACACTTCACGTGGTGTACCAATTTGAGCAATTTTACCATCGAACATCACTGCTACACGATCAGACATGGATAATGCTTCTTCTTGATCGTGTGTCACAAAAATAAATGTAATGCCTAAATCCGTTTGTAATTGTTTTAATTCAATTTGCATCATTTTACGTAAGCGGTAATCTAAAGAACTTAATGGTTCATCCAATAATAATACGAGTGGTTTATTTACCACTGCACGTGCGATAGCAACGCGTTGTTGTTGTCCACCACTTAATTGATGCGGTTTACGGTGAATTAATGTTTCTAATTTCACCATTTTTAATGCTTCCATCACGTGCTGTTCAATTTCATCTTTAGGTAAATTTTTGCAGCGTAAACCAAATGCAACGTTATCAAATACTGTCATGTGTGGAAATAATGCATAACTTTGAAATACCGTATTTACTTGTCGTTGATGCGGCCCTAAGCCTGCGACATTTTTGCCATCTATATAAATAATGCCATTGCTTGGTGCTTCAAATCCCGATAACAAACGTAATAGGGTCGTTTTGCCACAACCGGATGGTCCTAATAAAGTCAGAAACTCTCCATTTTTGACTTCAAAACTAATATTATTTAATACAGGATGATCATGGTAATTTTTGGATACTTCACATAGTTCAATGATATTTTGATTCATCGTCACTTTTTCCCAGCCTCTAATAATTAACTTCAATTTGTTTGCACAAAAATCAGTTTAGGAAAGTAACCTGTTCGACGAATTATTTTGACAATAAAATTCGCGAACGCCCTTGGTTGGTTAATTGCATTGAACGGGACGCCGACGCAATGATGCGAGTTAAACCATTTGACTCTCGCAGAGCGGTGGATTGTAACAGAAAAAATTTTTTATACTATACAAATTTTTTTCCTTCTCCCGCTTGCGGGAGAAGGTGCCGAAGGCGGATGAGGGTGGGTTAATATATGGCAAGATTTATTTTAATTGTAAAATATTTTTTTATATTATTTTCAAGAAAAATATGGAAATAGTATTATTCATATTGCTAATGGTAAATTCTGTCAATATTTTAATTAGGAGAGCAGCCAATGCGAAAAGTTTTTTGGGAAAATCCTTATCAACAGAGTTTAATGACTAAAGTCGCTGCGGTATCAGGTAATCGGATTTTAGTGGAAGATACCATTGCATTTTCTTTTTCTGGTGGTCAAGAAAGTGATAAGGCGACGATTAATGGTCATGCTGTGATTAATTCAGAAATTGATGGCAAGTTGATTTATTATTTTGTTGAAGAAGGACATAATTTTAAAGTTGGAGATGAAGTAAAGATAGAAATTGACTGGGCACGGAGATATCAGTTAATGCGACTCCATTTCGCTGCTGAATTAATTCTTGAATTAGTGACACGTCAATTAGGGCTTGAAAAAATAGGTGCGCATATTGCTGAGACAAAAGCGCGTATAGATTTTATTTATGATAAGAATATTTCATACCATTTTGATGACCTCCTTAAAGAGTACAACGAAATCATTGCGAAAGATTTGATGATTAAAACAGGTTATGATGACATCGATAATCAACGACGTTACTGGGAGATAGATGGATTTTCTAAAGTCTCATGCGGTGGCACTCACGTTAAATCGACTGCTGAAGTGGGTTATGTGACTTTGAAGCGAAAAAATATTGGTGGTTCAAAAGAGCGGATCGAGATCAGTTTAATATGAAAGCATTTGGAAGATGATATTTTCCCAATTATTAAAAATGTTTTTGCAAAATTAAATATTTACCAATTACCCATTCCTCATTACACTGAGATGCACTACATTATATCTGCTTAAAGTGAATGATAAAAATCATTGAATTATATATGGTAATTTGTTAGAAATTGCGCAGAAAAATCAATGATTAGAGCTATACTCATATTAAGCCTCAATTTTTTTTAATAGTATTATTTTAAGAGGAGATATTCCCATGGAATCTAATATCTTCAGTGCGTATCAAGCGCGTTACGAAGGTAAACGCGATGAACTATTATCCCTACAAGAATATTTAGAGCTCTGTAAAACGGATGCAACTGCATATGCAACTGCAGCAGAACGTTTAATTCATGCAATTGGTAAACCAGAGCATATTGATACCCGCCATGATCCCGTATTGAGTCGTTTATTTTCAAATAAAGTTCTGAGAAGGTATGAAGCCTTTAAAGATTTTTATGGTATGGAAGAAGCCATTGAACAATTGGTTTCGTTTTTGCGTCATGCTGCGCAAGGCTTAGAAGAGAAAAAGCAAATATTATATTTATTGGGACCCGTGGGTGGCGGTAAATCTTCATTAGCAGAAAAATTAAAAGCGTTGATGGAAACGGTTCCATTTTATGCGATTCATGGATCACCCGTATTTGAATCACCATTAGGGTTATTTTCACCCAATGAAGACGGCAAAATCCTTGAAGAAAAATATGGTATTCCGGTGCGTTATCTGAAATCTATCATGTCGCCTTGGGCAGTAAAACGCTTGCACGAATTTAATGGTGACGTGACTAAATTCAAAGTCGTCAAATTATATCCTTCCATTAATCGTCAGATTGCTATTACTAAAACAGAGCCTGGTGATGAGAATAACCAAGATATCTCAGCACTGGTTGGTAAGGTTGATATCCGCAAATTGGAACAATATGCACAAAATGATCCGGATGCGTATAGTTATTCTGGTGGTTTATGTTTAGCAAATCGGGGCTTACTCGAATTTGTTGAAATGTTTAAAGCGCCCATTAAAGTGTTACATCCATTATTAACGGCAACGCAGGAAGGAAATTATAACGGAACTGAAGGGCTATCCTCTTTACCCTTTGATGGGATTATTTTAGCGCATTCTAATGAATCGGAATGGGTCGCCTTTAAAAATAACCGTAATAACGAAGCATTTATTGACAGAATTAATATAGTCAAAGTGCCTTATTGTTTAAGGGTCAGTGAAGAAATCAAAATATACAAAAAATTATTGGATAATAGTTCATTAAGTGAAGCACCCTGTGCGCCAGATACGTTAGATATGATGGCCCAATTTGCGGTGTTATCACGCATCAAAGATCCAGAAAATTCTAACGTCTATTCGAAAATGCGCGTTTATAACGGTGAAAACCTCAAAGATATCGATCCTAAAGCAAAAACCTATCAAGAATATCGTGATGCTGCAGGTATAGACGAAGGTATGACAGGATTATCGACTCGTTTTTCCTTTAAAATCTTGTCGCGTGTATTTAATTTTGATCAATCTGAAATTGCCGCAAATCCTGTACATCTATTATATGTTATTGAACAGCAAATCGAGCGCGAACAATTCCCACCGGAAACCCATGAACGCTATATCAATTTTATTAAAGAATATTTAACTAAAAGGTATATCGAATTTATCGGTAAAGAAATTCAAACCGCTTATTTGGAATCTTATTCTGAATATGGCCAAAACATATTCGATCGTTATGTCACTTATGCTGACTTTTGGATTCAAGACCAAGAATACCGTGACCCAGATACCGGTGAAAGTTTTGATAGACGTTCATTGAACGATGAATTAGAACAAATTGAAAAACCTGCGGGCATTAGTAATCCCAAAGATTTCCGTAATGAAATTGTTAACTTTGTGTTACGTGCAAGAGCAAATAATAAAGGTAAAAATCCTCCTTGGAACAGTTATGAAAAATTACGTGCTGTCATTGAAAAGAAAATGTTTTCCAATACCGAAGATTTATTACCGGTGATTTCATTTAATGCCAAAGCTTCAGCGGAAGATAAGCAGAAACACGAAGAATTTATTAGTCGAATGATGCATAGAGGATATACGCAAAAACAAGTCAGATTATTATGTGAATGGTATTTGCGCGTACGTAAATCTACCTAATAAGGTCAGGTGGTCATTATGGCCCAAATCGTTGATCGTCGTTTAAATGGCAAAAATAAAAGCGCTGTGAATAGACAGCGCTTTATTCATCGATTTAAACAACAAATTAAACAGGCGGTGAGTAATGCAATCAGTCGACGTAGTATTACTGATATTGAAAAAGGTGAAAAAATCGTTATTCCGGCAAAAGATTTGCAAGAACCGGTTATACGAACTGGTACAGGGGGGCAACATGAATATGTCCATCCGGGTAATCAAGATTTTGTCTCAGGGGATCGTATTAAAAGACCTTTGGCGGGCAAAGGCGGGCAGGGCAATCAAGCAGGTAATAGCGATGAAACAGGCATAGATGATTTTGCATTTACTTTATCAAGAGAAGAATTTTTAGATTTATTTTTTGATGATTTAGCATTGCCTAATTTAGTCAAAACACAATTATTGCAAATTCCGCAATTTAAATCTGTTAGGGCCGGATTTACTAAATCAGGCCAACCAAATGATATCAATATAGTTCGTTCATTACGTGGCGCAATAGGAAGAAGAATTGCGTTGACTGCAAATTATAAAAGAGAAATTGAAGAAATCACCCATAAAATTGAATCTTTAGAACACACCGTTTCTTCAGATAATCCAGAATTAATCGATTTACGTAAAAAATTAATTTTATTGCAAGAAAAAATGCATAAAATTCCATTTATAGATACATTCGATTTAAGATTTAATAATCGTATTTTACAACCAAAACCAACCACACAAGCAGTGATGTTTTGTATTATGGATGTTTCAGGTTCAATGGATGAGTCAAAAAAGGAATTAGCAAAACGATTTTTTATCTTGTTATACCTTTTTTTGACGAGGAATTATGAAAAAATCGAATTGGTATTCATAAGGCATCACACTTCAGCTAAAGAAGTCAACGAAGAAGAGTTTTTCTATTCACGTGAAACAGGCGGCACAGTTGTTTCTAGCGCACTCGATTTAGCTTACGACGTTATCGTTAAAAGATATCCGACTGCTATGTGGAATATTTATATTGCACAAGCCTCTGACGGAGATAATTGGAACGCTGATTCTCCACATTGCGCAGATATTTTAATGCAGCAAATTATGCCCTGTGTACAATATTATGCGTATGTTGAAATCATGCCACAAATGCACCAGAATTTATGGGAATCCTATGTTACTGTTCAACAAAATTATCCTAATTTTGCCATGAAAAGTATTGATGCGATTGAAGACATTTATCCTGTATTTAGAGAATTATTTAAAAGTAATGTTTTGTGATTTCCTCCTTCTCCCGCTTGCGGGGGAAGGTGCCGAAGGCGGATGAGGGTGGATTAAATTAACTACGAATTCTTTTTAAAATCCCCACATCCTTCTTCGGCATTTTCTCTCCATCGGGAGAAGGAGTCATTAAAAGGTGCTGCATGAAAAAGAAATATATTTCTACATCCTCTGAATGGACATTTGATTTAATCAAACAATATGACAGAGAAATAGGTAAAATCGCTGCAAATTATGGTCTCGATACCTATCCCAATCAAATTGAAATCATCAATTCAGAACAAATGTTAGATGCTTATTCATCTGTCGGCATGCCAATTAATTATCATCACTGGTCATTTGGTAAACATTTTTTAGATGCTGAAAAAAAATACCGTGCAGGCCATATGGGTTTGGCCTATGAAATGGTCATTAATTCTAATCCGTGTATTTCCTATTTAATGGAAGAAAATTCAATGACCATGCAAGCCATTGTCATTGCGCATGCGTGTTACGGACATAATTCATTTTTTAAAAATAATTATTTATTTAAAATTTGGACAAATGCGGATGCCATCGTCGATTATTTATTATTTGCCAGAAATTATATTATGGAGTGTGAGGAAAGATATGGCTTAACTATTGTTGAAGATACTTTGGACGCCTGTCATGCACTAATGAACTATGGAGTTGATCGTTATAGAAGGCCCTCTCCGTTATCTTTAAGAGAAGAACAAGCGCGACAAAAACGTCGTGAAGAATATTTGCAATCACAAATCAATGAACTTTGGCAAATGATTCCCAAAGCAAAAGAAAAAGATAAAAAAGAAGAGGAACGTTATCCTAAAGAACCCCAAGAAAATTTGCTGTATTTCATCGAAAAAAATGCGCCTTTATTAGAGCCTTGGCAAAGAGAAATTGTGCGAATTGTGCGTAAAATTGCACAATATTTTTATCCGCAGCGCCAAACCAAAGTAATGAATGAAGGTTGGGCTACATTTTGGCATTACACCTTATTAAATCATTTATATGATGACGGTCGTGTGACAGATGAATTTATGATCGAATTTTTAAAAAATCATACCAATGTGGTTTATCAACCTCCATTTTATCAACCTTATTATTCTGGAATAAATCCTTATGCATTGGGATATAATATTTTCCGCGATATTCGTCGTATTTGCGAACAACCCACCGAAGAAGATCAGTATTGGTTTCCAACACTAGCCAATACAGATTGGATCAAAGCAGTCGATTTCGCAATGCGAGACTTTAAAGACGAGAGTTTTATAGCGCAATATTTATCACCACATTTAATTCGTGAAATGAAATTATTTACCATTCAAGATGATTCAGAAGAGTCTGAATTAATTGTATCTGCAATTCATGATGAAAGAGGTTATCAAAAAATTCGCCAATCATTAGCAGCGCAATATAATTTGAGTAATAATGAACCCGATATTCAAGTTTATAATGTACAACACCGCGGTGATCGTTCACTCACTTTAAGACATATTAAATTCCAAAATCGTCCTTTGCATGAAGACACAACCATCGTTTTAAAACATCTCTATAAATTATGGGGATTTCCGGTACGATTAGAAACAGTTGATAATAACGGCCATGTTCTAGAAGTAATTCAATGTCCAGAAAGTTAAAAGGGGCAAGTACCGTTTAACAAGTCATTAACTTGATCGGA
>JAJYDF010000051.1 GCA_021777765.1 Pseudomonadota bacterium
TCAGAAGTGAAAACGTTCAGCGCCGATGATAGTGTGAGGTCTCCTCATGTGAAAGTAGGTCATCGCCAGGCTCCTTATTAAACTAAAGCCCCTCCAGTAGGGGCTTTTTTATTTTTTTAAAACCAAATAATTTTATATTTCACTCAAAGGAAAATGAAAATTATGAAATTCCTATCAAAATACGTTGCAATAATTGGGTTTTTAATTGTTTCACCGATGAGCCTAGCTAGTTCAATCTTGGGCAATTTTGCACCAACTTACCAGTACTTTAAAATCATTTATCCTAACTCTGTTTGTGAGGGCAACAGTAAAGTAAGTTCATCATTTATGATGAATGGTTTCTGATCACTTAGATTCAATGGAAGATATAAGCAACAGTAAAGTAAGTTCATCATTTATGATGAATGGCACATCTTGTGGCACAGGTTGCGCCGCAGATACTATTATTACAACCCCTAACAGTAGCCAGGGTGGCAAATTTACTTACTTCATAGTACCGCGGACAGGCCAGTTTGCATGCATTACGAAAATTGTTTTACCGCTCACAGTAGATGCATTGGGCAATGTAGAAACAAATGATACTAGCTACCAAACACCGAATAATCCTGCTTGTAGCCCATCTAGTTATACGGCAACAGTAACAGGCGATCCAACATCCGCAAGTGGTTATACCATTACAATTCAATAAGAAATTAATTAATTGCTACAAGAATTTAATAGGATTTATCCAATTTAATTTTCGATGGGAGTTAAAAGAAATGATGAAGACATTATCTAAATAGACTACATTAATTGGTCTTTTGCTTATCACAAAAATGAGTTTTGCACATTCAATTTTGGGCAGTTATACACCTTCTGTTCAATATTTTAAAACGACTACTCCGGCATCTATTTCTGCATATCCGAGTTCTTCTACTAACTTTGAATCATACAATTATTCATGGTGCGGTGGTATTCATTGCGTTGCTTTTAATGTCATGACAACACCTGATAGCGCTAAGGGTGGACAAGTGACTCTTTTTGTTATGTATCTCAATTCTTCTCAGCCCTGTTATACTAATTTTGTTTTACCTCTTGCGCTCGATACACTTGGAAATATCGAGACAAATAATACAAGCTATCCAGTAAATATCCCTAGCTGTAATGGCAGTCAGCCAATTTCTCTCACCGCTACTGTAACGGGTGATCCAGACTCAGCAAGTGGGTATACGATAACAATTCAATAGTAATTCGCATAATTAAGTTGAATACGCCATTAAAAAAATAGGTTCAAGATGAACCTATTTTGAACCTATTTTGAACCTATTCTGAACCAAAGTTAGTACCTAACTGAAATGGAATCTCTAGTAAAATTGAATTAACGCTATATCACTTCTTTCCTTGATTAATTAGATATAATTAAAAGCATCAACAGATGTCAAAAAGGAACTGGTTAAATGAAAACGCTTTATTTGGTCCGTCACGCAAAAGCAATCGATGCCAAAGCCGGCATAAACGATTTTGATCGTGTGCTTACAGTTGAGGGGCAAGAACAAGCGCAAGAAGTTGCTAAGACATTAAATAAAGACATGGCGCTTGTAGATATTATTCTCGCGAGTCCAGCAGCGAGAGCTATATCAACTGCAGAAATTATTGCTAAAGGATTACACCATCCTACTAACCAAATTAAAACCATTCCAAAAATGTTCCAACCTTCTTTAGATGATTTGATAGAAATAATTGTGAATATTGATCCCCAAAATCAGTACGCGATGTTAGTAGGGCATAATCCTACTATTTCACAATTAGCGCAGTTTTTGTGTTACTCAGTACAAATGGATTTATCACCTTGCGGCGTAATTGCATTAACATTTGATATGCAGTCGTGGGATGAAGTAATTAATCATCGAGGTACATTGCTTTATATCATTCAACCAAAGTAATTTATTAGAAATTGCAGCTTGCCAGTATGTGAAGCTTATCTATTTTTATGAATTAAGGCTTTGCTATTATATTTGCGTAATCAAGTACTAAATTTGTGACTTCACTACGAAGTTGTTGCAAAATACTACTCACCTCTTTTTTCGTATCAGTATCATCAGATGCACATGGCGCTGAAAATAAAGTAAATTGATTAGCTAATGAAGGCAGATTAGTTAATTTAATATGATCCTCTACTTTTATATCCGAGTGCTTTTCATATACATGAAATCCAAATTGTTGTAGTTTTTGTATATCAGTCTTTTTGGGAGGATGAATACGCCCACCATCAGGTATTAGTGCTTTACCGTATTCTTCAAATTCTTTCCATAGCTGATTTTTATTCCAAATTTCAGCTGGAAATACCAGTGCAGCCATTAATCCCCAAGTAACTTCCATATAAAGCGACATAACAACAAAATTTTGATTAAATTGATTTAAATTATTCCTAACAAGTGCTTGTGTAAATTTTGATGGAGTGAAATTAGTATTATCACAAATAATGACTTTAATATTTTTTCTCATTTTTTCTTGTAAAATCGACAATAATTCTTTCGAATACAAAATATCATCGTCAAGTAGCGCTTTATATCGATTAGTAAAATAATTGTGTGCGTGAGCAGCTTTTGAATTGATTTCATTAAGATACTCCTTATAACTCATATAACCGGGATCAATATTGAAAATATCTACTTTATAACCTTTAGATATTAGTGAATCAATAAATGCAGGTTTTTCTTGGTATCTGGTATTATCATGCCATGGATTTGATCCAATATTTAAAAACAAAATATTTGCTTCTGAATTAAAAATATCACTATTCAGCTTATTGTGATGCATACATTGCAGAATAGGATCAATAGTGCAAACAGTAGCGAGAGTGAATTTTCGAGCTACCCTTAATGTAATCTCATTTTTATTGAATGAACTTAATCGTTGTTGTAAATCCATATCAAAAAAATCATGAAACTCAAACTGTCGAGTTTCTATACCCAACCGATTTAATACTTCACTAATACGTAGATCCTCGGCTACTTCAAAAGTCCAATAAGAACAAGTATGAGGAGCCTCTCTCAAATCATGTGGCAACGGTATTTGCTTTTTCATTCTGACAATATTTTCATCAGAAAATTGGTAATATTCTATGGTAATGGTATACATTTCTGGATGTTCCTAATAAAAACGATTGTTATCAGGAAAATATTACTTACCTCATTATTCCCAATTCAATCTAACATATTTTATAACAATTACCTTAAGGCATTATTAATTAGACAGATCAATGTTTGTAATTTTAAGAGACCGAGCGTAGCATCGAACGATAAAAGTGAAAGGATGTTATTTACGAACAACGATATTAGCAATGGTATTTAAATTAAGTGAAAGTTCAGAAAAAAGATGGCGAATAAACCTGATGGTAGTAGTCGTTTTATTAGCTATTTTAAAATTAATTAATACTAATCACTCTGTGTGATTAGTATCAATTGCCTATTTCATAAATTAATTTTCTTTATTGATTTACCCGCAGCACTATTGCAACAATTCCAGTTGCAAACCCCGCAATAAATTGCTTAAATCGACCTTTGTCCTTAAATAATTCTAGGAACACAATATGATAACAAGCTTATTTCGCACAAAACATGTTGATGCATTTAAAACCAGAGATACTGGATTAAAAAGATGTTTACGTGCTTTCGATCTCACGCTATTAGGTATTGGTGCAATTATTGGTGCTGGTATTTTTATTTTGACTGGGATTGCTGCAGCAACCAGAGCAGGTCCTGCGATTGTATTATCTTATGTGCTTGCCGGATTAGCATGTTCATTTACTGCACTGGCTTATGCTGAATTATCTTCATCCATCGGCGGTAGTGGCAGTGCTTATGGGTATGCTTATGCCAGTATGGGTGAATTTATTGCGTGGATTATTGGTTGGACATTAATTTTAGAATATGGCGTAGCAGTTTCTGCCGTTGCGATTGGATGGTCAGCCTATGTTAATAGTTTAATTGTTGCCAATGGCATACATATGCCCCACTCATTAATCACTAGTCCATTTTCTGGTGGCATAATTGATTTACCAGCTGTGCTAATTGTAATTGTTTTAACTGCATTACTTTCTATAGGCGTACATGAAAGTACACGCGTCAATAATTTTATTGTTTATATCAAATTTATTGCCATTGCCGTATTCGTTGGTATCGCTATGTTCCATATTAAACCTGCCAACTGGCATCCTTTTGCACCGTTTGGTTGGAGTGGTGCGGTAAAAGGTGCGGCGTTAATTTTCTTTGCGTATATAGGATTTGATGCTGTATCTACAGCCGCGGATGAAGCGATAGAACCACAAAAAACATTACCCATAGGCATTTTGTCTTCATTAGCCATCTGTACATTAATTTATGTTGTATGTTCTGGATTACTCACCGGTATTCAACCTTATTCAACCCTCAACAATGCTGCTCCTGTCGCACATGCACTGATTAGCATTGGATATAATTTTGGCGCTTCTGTAGTGAGTGTTGGTGCAATCGCTGGTTTATCTACCGTTTGTTTAGTGATGTTTTATGGTTTGACCCGCATTATGTTTGCCATGTCCAGTGATGGATTATTGCCGCCTGTTTTTTCACGCGTACATCCGAAAACGAAAACGCCAGTGAGAGTGATTGTGGTTTGTGGAATTTTGATTGCATTAATTGCTGGATTTACGCCTATTGAGCAAGTGGCTGAAATTGTGAATATTGGAACATTAGCAGCATTTGTGGTGGTGAGCGCGGGTGTTTTAGTGTTGCGTTATACAAAACCAGAATTACCAAGACCGTTTAAAGTGCCATTTAGTCCAATTGTGCCATTATTGGGAATGGGTTTTTGTTTGTATTTAATGTTGAATTTACCCAGCGTTACTTGGATTAGATTTACGATTTGGATGGTGATAGGTTTAGTCATTTATTTTGTTTATGGTAGAAAACATAGTTTATTGCTTACTAAATCGTGATAAGAATTGATTAATTGTAGCCTGGGTGTAGCCAAGTGAAAATGTAATTAATGTCAATTGAATTTTTATGCGTATCAAAAAATAATTAGTACTTC
Organism: Pseudomonadota bacterium; assembly: GCA_021777765.1. Lineage (GTDB taxonomy): Bacteria > Pseudomonadota > Gammaproteobacteria > DASZBR01 > DASZBR01 > JAJYDF01. The sequence continues at coordinate 5,050 of JAJYDF010000051.1, forward strand.
AGGCGGAACCCGGGAAATAGTTTTAATTATGAAAGTAAATAATTTATTTCCTGGATTCCAGCAGTGCCATATATAGATGAATTGCGTAAGTTAGTTCTAAATTGCAAACAGATTTATCATTTGCTTCTATCCAGGCTACATTTGAATTTAAATTACTTTTTTAATGACCTAAATAATTAGATTCGATTTTTAGAAAACCGTGTAAATTGTGGTCTTAACTCAGCAGATCGTTTTGTATGTGGCTTAATGGCCAATGATGTTGATGTTTCCATTTTTGTTTCGTTAGCCTTTTGATCATTTCCTTGTTCAGTAATTGTTTTTTTCGGATGTAATTCAATCTCTTTTTTCGCATGAGTTAATAAATGCGACAAATTAGGCCGCGGATATAAATTATTGGTCTTAGCATATTCTTTCGCTTCTAATAATTGTGATGACAATTGCTTAGCCGCTTTTTGGGTACAGTGTAATTGTTCAAGCAGTATTTTTTTAATTTCCTCTACCGAATAATCTTGCACATTTATTTTTAAAAATCGATTTTCTAAAGCAGGTGAGAATAAACCTGAAATATATTGTGTGGTCATCACCGCAAATCCAGGTTTTTTTGCAGGATTTCCAGCGAGGTCAGTGCCCGATAATAATGTATTTAATAATTTTTCATGAGGAAATTGCTTTATGCGAGGAAATACAACCAAAACACCTTCATGAAAGGCATTAATTAAGATATTTTCCATATCCGCGATATCGGCAATACTTAATAAACGCACTGGGATTTTATTTTCTGTTAACACAGAAACCAGCAAACTTTTTTTACCAACAGCCGCATCACCTTCTAAAATTAAACCATTGATAGCATATGCTTGTAAATTAAGGTGCGCATTGCGTATTTTAAATTGGCGAATCGCTAAAAAGTCTTGTATTAAATAATGAATTTTTTCACGGCTCTGCGTATAAATAAACTCACTATTTTTCGCGCTAAATAACCCTTGCGCTAATACGAGTTTTAAACTGAATTTTTGCGCCACATAGTGAGTGTATGCAGGGGAATTTTGCTTCCAACTATTTCTTTGTTGCTTGATTAAATTCTTGTTGTTAGTTGTTGCATTCATTAAGATTTTTATTTCAGTATGCGCGGCATAATAAGCTAAAAATATCGCATCCATATTGAGTTTAAGCAAAACAGAGCGATGATAATGCGTTAAAAAGCGCAAGGCCATCATCTGTAAATTACGTGGTGTGATATTAACGTCAGCTTTTTTTGCCTGCTGATAAAACGCGATAAAAATCTGTTGAATTTTATTTAAATTGTCTGCATTGATTTTATTTTCTAAAACGCGCTCTAATAAAGGCACAAAAGTTTTTTCTAATGGCGGCGCTATAAATTCTTTATAACAGGGATATCGTTCAGCTAAATCCATTTTAATGCGGCCTTGGTAATGCCAGAAATTGCCTAAACAGACAACAACAAATTGGCGATATCGGTTTGGATTTTCTGGGGTATTGAGTGGATAATAGTTACCTCGAATCCATACTTCTGGTTTGCCTTGCATTAAATTTTCAACTTCAGCCAGATCATCTACTGTTAAATTTTTCTCATCAAAAAATAATAAACTGAAACCATTGCCTGGATCTGATGTTGCCCATTTAACCGATTCATCTTGCTCATTAAAGATTTGTATTTGAATTCCTTGTGATTTAGCAAAGTCTTTTAAAGTATTTTGAATAAAATAACTTTTACCCACACCCGTTTCACCCAATAAATATAATAAGGTGTTATGTTTAAAATATTCTAATATTTCTGCTGGCGATGTTTCATTTGCGGAATTATCTTGAGAATTAGATCGATTGGATTTATCTCTGGACAGTTCTAATTTCTTGATTACATTCTTTTGCCACTCTATGAGTTGCGTTTGGTCTGTTGGACATTGATTAAAATGCCCCATTTTTGGCTTGATATTATTCGTTTGATAAAACTGTTGTAGATCAGATAAACAGGTTGTGGATATTTTACGCTCTGTTAAATAATTCCAATAATCTTGGAAGGTATAATCACGTTGTTGATAGTTGATATTAGCAAAAGCATGGCTATTACTACTAATAAATATAATATTTCCGTAGAGCTTAATATAATTACCATTGACATATAAATAGGCAGGCTCTAAAAATAAAGTGCTCATCGATTTAATGAGATCGGGATGAAATTGGCCTTTCAATATTATGGTGTTATTCGGTTTGAGATCACGTATCTTTTTAAATAGGTCCGTTTCTTCAGCAATAAACTCCTTATTGACTAAATTCATACGAAACAATACATCTTCAATGCGATGACTTGCGCTAATGGGAATAATTTTAGCTTCTGTGAATTCATGGCACGCAAAATCTACATCATTAGTAATAATTATTTTAATTTGTGGGGCAGGTATTAATGATTTAAGCTCTTGTAACGATGATATGCTTCTGACTTCGGTAGGAATTAATTGTTGAACCGTCGTTAAAAAATTGAGTTCGCATTGAAATTGATTTGCTGTCGAAATGAGTTCATACCACTGTCCTAAAGACAGCTTGTGATCAACATATACTGTTAATTTTTTATCTTTATTATCAGCAATCCAGCCTGATTTTGTCACGAAGCCATCTTCATTTAATGCCTGATGCTTAAAATAATAATGATAGGTGCTGTCATTTAAAGGGGCAATGAATTGTGCCAGATTTGTGCATATAGACATTTTATTAAATGTATAAGTGAGGTTTGCGTATTGAATGCTAAATTGCGGAGGCAGATCATGATACTTACCATTAAAGTAAAATTTTTTGTAATGCAGTAGTTCTAATATAAATAGGCGAAATTCAGGTAGATGAAGAGGGGCATCGTATAATATTAATCCCGATTTTTTTTCTTGGATAGCTTGCAACAATGCTCCTGGTGTTGCGACAAACTTCTTGCCCTCAATGCTATTATTACCAATTAATTTTTTATGCCATGATACATCATCAATAAAATAGGTCTGTTCGAAATTTTCAGGGTGTGGTTTAAATTTCAATAACTCTTGTAATGCATCGGCGATTATGACTTGGGGAAAATCATCTGGGCAATTGGTAACGCCATCCGTGTTATCCATAAATAAATTCCATAATTTATGTAACGATTTTTTTTCGGCAATGACAACGATTTTAAGCTGAGCTGGTAAAATAATATTTCCTAACATTCTTTGCTGATGACTAAATACATTACTATATCCAACTTGTTGTGCCTTAAGCTCGGAAAAATTAATAAATAAAGTATGCTTAGGGTGAGTATGGGCGGAATGAATAAATTGCAACAGCGGACTTACAATTTTTTGGTATCGACCATCTGGCTGTATAGCAAAATGATAAAAATTAATATTATCTAAATTGTTGATGAAAAATATTTTTTCATGTTTTTCTTGCATTAAACAAGCAAGATGTAATAATTCAATCTCATCTGTATTATTCGCAATCAGGAATATCCGTTTAGCCGAGACTTTTAGTATTGCAGAAATATAATCGGGATAATTTTCTGCCAATAGATGCAATGATTCCCAAGGTCTTATATTATTTTGAACAGATAAAGCAGGTTTTGGCTTTTTGTTGATTGCTTGTTGGATAAATGATATTACAGGAGCTGGTAATGCAGGAGATATTTTATTGATCGGTTTTATTTCCAGTGCTGCAGGATATCCACCTAAATTAATACGCTGCCATTTTTGATTATTCCACACCTTCACAACTTCATGAATATCATTTGTATCAAGCAGTGCGGTAATATTTAAAATAGGAGCCAATATTAAAAATAATTTGGCACGATGTTCACAAGCACCCCATTTCAGCGAGATCATTAAATTGATTTGTGATACACCTTTCTCAGTAATATTTTGTTCACCCACCGTAAAGGTTTGGCAATATCTCACTAAGGCATCAAGCCTTTCTGTGAATGACAGTTTTAATAATGATCGTACATAAAAATCATTGCTATGCACATTGTACCGGTTATCTAACTTTATCTGTCTAATATTAAAATCGTGTTGGGATGGAGTCACATTTGCTGGGCGTGGCGCTAATAATTCATCATATTGAAGAATGAACCCAACTGTATGCGGTTGGGGCCAAGGCACGCTATTAAAACAAATCGCGAAATAATTAATTTCTTTTTCAAAGCGCAGTTGAATATTTTGTGGATCCCCCGACAGTGCTAATATGTGTTCTGCATCTGATAAGCCAGGCAATGTATACCACTGACCCGCTTTAATGTTTGAATAGTGATATTCACCATAAACGATGTTCTGAGATAAATAATCATCATGCTGTAAATATAAATCTTTAACGGCAGCAGCAGTAAGGCCACGTAAGACAGGATAGGATAGGGTGATTAAATCTTTTTCTTGTGGCGCTAAATATTCATAGACAAATTCATTTTTTTCATTTTTATTTAACCGATAGCTACAGAACTTATATTGATTAGGGTGAGGTTGATGGTCGAGATAACGTGATAAAAATATTTGTTCAATATTAAATTTTATGTCTCGCTGTTCAACAAATCCATTCAGCATTAATGTTGTTGGTATAGATGTTAATAATGAGTTTGCAGTAAATACATTATTTATTGTATGGATATCGTCACTTTCATCATCTGATGCACACCATTCTTCTCTGTTGAGTGTGATATGTGGATATTTTTCAGACACAAGCATGTAATCATCTAAAGTAAGATTTGAACGATTTTGTGAAACCTCTATATGTATTAAGCCAGGGAATTTTTCGATTAATACACATAATTGATCGACTGTAATATGTTCATTAACCAAAAATAATTTTTGTAATCGTGGATAGACTTCTTGAGTATCACTTGCTTGAAAATTAATGAAATTAGCATTGCAAATACTCAGCTCTTTTAGATAGGGGCATTTCTGCATTAACAAGCTTAACACAGTTGGGGTAAGTCGCTCTGCTGAACAGTCCAATTTCTCTAATAATGGTGAATTAAGATTATTCAAATACATATTCGTTGCAGGTAATTCAATGCTTTGGTCAGTTAAATAACACACCAAATTAGTAGCGGCCTTAATAATCTGCTCTTCTTGCTCATCGGTTAAATAGCTCTTTACAAGGTTTAATTGTTCTAATTTTTTACATGCTAATTCATTTAATACAATGTGATCATTTTTACTATGAGATGGCGTTAAATGATATTTACTTTTCAAATGTTCTTCGATGACAATAGTTAACTCTTTTAAGTTTGGGCATGCGTTCAAGAAAAATTGCAATAATTTAACTGGTAATAAGCAATTAGAAAATTCCAGTTCTTCAAGGTTTTCTAGTATTAATTGGCCATCTAATTGATCATTAAAGTTTAAAATGCTATCGGTTATTACCAATTGTTCTAATCTTGGATTTAATTTGATGATTGATATGAGCTGCTCATGATTAACTTTTTTAACGACCAATTCCGTGATCTGTTTCAGTGCGTTAATATTCAATCCCCATTGTGCGTTTATACCTAATGCATGCAGAGATGAATTGCCATCTAAAAAATTATTGACTTGTTCAGAGGGCGTCACCTCAAAATTAGCGGTGAGTAAAAACTTGCGGATATTTTTAGTTAATGCTTGTTTAAATAAGTCTTCTTCCAAAAATGGTTTTACAAGAACTTTTTTTATCTTTTCGCACTTATTAATAAGATAGCTCCAATGTTTAGAATTAGAGCAAATCTCGAGTTCTTTTATGTTACAACGCCATGAATCATTGCTATTTGGATCGTCAGAATGAAAAATGATCCTACTAGTTTGGGTGTCATATATTTTTAATTTTTTTAAATTTGGGCATGCACGTAGCAATATATCAAGATTTTTGCGTGAAATATTGGTTCCTACTTCTAATTTCTCTAGTTGTAACTGGTGTTGATTGATTAATTCAAAGTTTTCCTTGTCATCGTTTGATATAAAATCAAGATTTAAATATTTTAATTTTGTTGAGGTTGCTATCAAATATTTAATATCTTGAGTCAAGCATTCGTTGCAAAAATATAAGGTTATGGATAGCTCTTCAAGGTATTGTAATGCATCCCTAGTAATATTTTTATTTTCAAAGTTAATGGAAGGTTCCCATTTACTCATGCCACTGTAGTTTAAGATTAATTTTCTTAATTTTAAACCGTTGTTAATAATTTCAGTTATTTCTGCTATCCAAAGTGCGCTATGTGTAATTTCCAATTCTTCCAGATTTTGACATGCATTTGGGTTAACATTAATAATGCGTGAGTCACTAGTAGAAGAATTGATCATTTTAAAGGTTTTCAAGTTTGGACTGATGTTGATCAGTTGTTCTAACGTATTAGTATCAATCTGAGTATCAAAAATGATTATTTGTTCAATGTGTGTAAAAGCTTCGTTGTTAATGCTATTGAGCAGATCGTTTATTATGTCACCGTTAACAATTTTGAGTGAACGCAAGCGCGGGCACTTTTCTAAAATATTAAAATTTTGTTGTATTGATTTAACGCTGACTTCATAAACATAATTTAAAATGTCTGGACATTTATCGAGTGAATGATCGAATAAACTGATTGCCACCTTATCATCGGGTTCTAAAATAGTGAGCAATGATTCATAATCTGCTTCAGTCAGATAAGTGGTTAATGGAATTGCAGTAAATCTATTAAACACATCTTCATTTTCATTGTAAGCATCGCAAAATATACGGCAAAGTTGATTCGTTAATTCTATCAGTTTACTGTTATTAATGATTACGGCATTTTTTAACATGTCCTTAGACATGAGTATTTTTTCTAAATTGGCTTTGGCAATTGGCCGCATATCTTTGAAAACGTAATACCAATATGTTTCTTTGGTTGTTTTAATTATTTCAGAGTCATTTGCGTAATAGATGTCAAAGCCATCTAGCAGTAAAGATTTAAATATGTCTTTTATGCCTTCAACTAAATTAATGTCTAATTGAAAGTACGGTAGAAATGCTGAAGCATTGAGGACTATTTTTTTCTTTTGTAATGTTTTGGTTTCATGTGTGGTCAGTTGTTGCCAACAGTCGGCGTGGCCATCCAAAAATCTTGGAATATCAAAGGTGGGATTTTCTCCCGTAGGAGTGGTGGTATGACCTCGCACTACAGTATTGATAGTCTCGAAATCAATTAGGCCCAGTTGTTGGTATAGTTTTTTCATATCATCTTATGAGATCGGCATTCGTACTTATGAATTGCAGTCTCGAATATTAAGCTATTAACAAGGGGTGATATCTTACATGATTGTGAGAGATAGTGCTATACCATTTCATTGGTTAATGTTTCTGATGTTTATATGAATAATCCACTCGTTCCATTTTTTTCCCATCTTTCCCTACTGTTATTTCAGAATTGTAGCCCAGACAAAGGAGCGCAGCGACGTGTCAGGGTTTGTGCATTGTTCAACCCGGACACGTCGCTGCGCTCCTTTATCCGGGCTACTCTGTAATTTTTATCATTATTAAAAAAAGTATTTTTAATTTTTGTTGTGTACTGCATATCGGCCATGATTATCCATCGTATCTGCAATACTTTCCGTGTTTTTTTCGAACCAGTCAGGTATAATCAAACCCTTTTGTTAATCACTTATAATTTGGAGTTTACATGGCTACTGAACGTACCTTATCTATCATTAAACCGGATGCAGTAAAGAAAAATATCATCGGGGAAATTTATCGTAGATTTGAAAAAGCAAATCTGAAAATTGTTGCAGCTAAAATGGTGCATTTATCAACACAACAAGCAGAACAATTTTACGCAGTGCATAGCGCGCGTCCTTTCTATAAAGATTTGGTCAAATTTATCAGTTCAGGTCCTGTTATGGTGCAAGTACTCTCTGGCGAAGATGCTATTCGTCGTCATCGTGACATTATGGGCGCTACCAATCCTAAAGAGGCAGCTGCAGGTACTATTCGTGCTGATTTTGCAGACAGTATTGATGAAAATGCTGTACATGGTTCTGATTCTCCTGAAACAGCTAAAGAAGAAATTGCGTTCTTTTTTACAGATAAAGAATTGCACGCACGAGACTAAATTTTTTCCTTCTCCCGCTTGCGGGAGAAGGTGCCGAAGGCGGATGAGGGTGGATAATATATTTACACCTTCATTCGTAAGTAGAAAATTAAAACCGAAGTTACCATCATGAGCGAAATAGCCAATTCAATTAATTTATTAAATTATAATCGACAAGATTTAGAAACCTTTTTTAAAGAATTAGGTGAAAAATCTTTTCGCGCCACACAGGTATTGCAATGGATGCATCAACGTGGTGTATCCGATTTCAATCAAATGAGTAATTTGAGCAAAGTGTTGCGTGATAAATTAATTACCCAAGCGCACATTGAATTACCAGAAATTATTATCGATCAATTATCCGATGATGGTACGCGTAAATGGTTATTGAAGTTAAAAGATGGAAATTGTATTGAGACAGTTTTTATTCCTGAAGATGATCGCGGTACTTTATGTGTTTCATCACAAGTCGGTTGTGCATTAAATTGCAGTTTTTGTTCTACCGCGCAACAAGGTTTTAATCGCAATTTATCGGTCGCAGAAATCATTGGTCAAGTTTGGATAGCAGTCAGATTATTATCTGCGGATGGTAAAAATCATGATCATCAAGTAACTAATGTGGTGATGATGGGTATGGGCGAACCCTTATTAAATTTCGATGCCGTAGTTAAAGCAATGGATATTATGATGGATGATTGCGCTTATGGTTTATCCAAACGGCGTGTCACATTAAGTACTTCTGGTGTGGTGCCAGCAATGAAAGAATTATCGCAAGTGAGCGATGTTTCTTTAGCGGTTTCATTACATGCACCTAATGATGAATTACGAAATGTTTTAGTGCCAATTAATAAAAAATATCCACTGCAAGAATTGTTATCTGTTTGTAAGGATTATTTTAAAGATGAACCACGGCGTCGTATTACATTTGAATATGTGATGTTGCAAGGCGTTAATGATTCGCCTGCGCATGCGAGAGAATTAATTGATGTTTTAAAAAATGTGCCTGCAAAAATTAATTTAATTCCTTTTAATCCTTTTCCGAATACGAAATATATTTGTTCTAGTAAAACTGCCATTAATCGTTTTAGAGATATTTTAATGGAGTCGGGCTTAGTGACCATGACAAGAAAAACCCGCGGCGATGACATTGATGCGGCGTGTGGGCAATTAAAAGGAAATTTTTTTGATAGGACTAGTAGGAGTGAAAGATATAAAAAAATTAATATTGAAGTTAGAGGGGATTAAAAGAAAAAGAAATTTTCTTATTGGAGATTTATGCTTTGCTTTGGTTTGTGAAGTTGATATTCGCAACGCAGGCAGTAATAGAAATTAAATTGTATGATGGTTTTGATTATTTTTCACGGCCTGCTTATGCGAACATCAACTTCACAAACGCGGATGGTCAACATTTTCCTAACGGAATTTGAGGCCAAATTTCCTTTGAAGTTGGGCTGGGAGTTGGGAGGGGAGAAATTAATTAATATTGATGGAATCTCATATTTATTTTAAAAAAATAATAAGGAAAAAAATAATGAGAATGATGAAATATCTATTATGTTTTATTTTAATTTTATTTTTAACAGCATGTAATTTGCAGACCACTTCTTCAATTAATCAACAGAATAACAAGATCGCTGCAAATGAAAATATGCAATTAGGGTTGGCATATTTAGAACAGGGTGATAGAACAAGAGCGAAGTATAAATTATTGCTGGCTTTGCAAGAAGATCAAAATTCGGCGCAAGTACATGATGCAATGGCTTATTATTTAGAAATGACAGACGATGCGACACAAGCGCAGATGCATTATTTACGTGCAATACAATTAGCACCACAATCAGGTGCTGTACATAATAATTATGGTGTATTTCTTTGTCACATCGGACAATTTGAACAAAGCGAAAAAGAATTTCTTGTGGCGGTGAATGATTCGAATTATTTGAACACGGCTAAAGCGTATGAAAATGCGGGATTATGTGCACAACAAATTCCAGATATAAAAAAGGCAGAACTATTTTATACAAACGCCATTAAACAAGATCCCCATCTTGCACTTGCTTGGTATGAATTAGCACAAATCAGCGTTGATGAAGGAGATCGGCAACAAGCGCGGCAAGAAATAGATAATTACGAGAATTTAGTACAGCAAAATAATAAATAAGAGTATCCTGGGTGAAGCAAATGAATATTATATTAATATTGAAGAATAGATGTTTGCTGATAAATAATATTTAAATCAAAGGCGCAACCCGGGAAGTTATGTTACCGGGTGCGCCATTGGGGAAATTAATTCTAGATTACATGAAAGAATTATTGTTTTTTTTCGAGATCTCCTTTTCTTCACCCAGGTTACGATCTACGAAAATTTATGATGAAATTAAGGAAATAATCAAAATATGAAACAAAACGGTGCAGTTGAATTAAAACAACATAGCGAAGAGACGCCAGGAAATCCTTTATTAAGTCCGGGAGCGATGTTACAAGAAGCAAGACATGAGCTGGGATATACACAAGCGGAAGTTGCGCGTCGACTCTGTTTAACCATTAAAGTCATCGCTGCGTTAGAGCGTGATGAATATAAAGAATTACCTGGGTTAAGTTATATTCGCGGTTATTTGCGCACTTACGCAAATTTACTCAACATATCCGCTGAAAAAGTTTTACATTCATTTGAACAGCAAGGCTTTGTTAACAATTTTTTGAGTGTTGAGAAACAACAAATTAAGAAAACATCTTCATTAATCAATAAAAAAGATTATATTACCAAGCCAGTCAGTTATATTTTCATTTTTCTATTTTTTAGCATGTCATTGTGGTGGTGGTATGAGCACCGCAATACGGGTTTAGATATTATTGGCAAAATAGATATGGATTTATCGAAACTTAATCATCATTCAAATGCGAATTTAATTGCTAATAATATCGCAATGGATGCAGATACAGCATTTTATATATTGCCACAAGATAATATGGAATTGGATGGTGATAATATTTTTGGTAAACCTTATTTATTTGATTCAACACAATAACCTTTTTTTTCCTTCTCCACTTCGGGGAGAAGGAAAAAAACATAATGTAAGAGGATGTAATTTTGGCAAATAAAATTCAATCAATCAGAGGCATGAACGATATTCTTCCTGATGAAATTCATTTTTGGCAATATGTCGAAAAAATAATTCAAGAGGTGATCAGCAGTTATGGCTATCAAGAAATTCGTTTTCCGATTTTAGAAAAAACAGAATTATTCAAACGGACCATTGGTGAAGTCACTGATATTGTTGGTAAAGAAATGTTTACTTTTATCGATCGTAATGGCGATAGTTTAACGTTACGCCCTGAAGGCACTGCATGCTGTGTTCGCGCAGCGATTGAGCATGGATTGTTATATAACCAAGTGCAAAAACTCTGGTATAGAGGACCGATGTATAGACACGAACGTCCTGCATTGGGGAGATATCGACAATTTTATCAAGTAGGTGTTGAAGCATTTGGTTTGTCAGGGCCTGATATTGATGCCGAATTAATTTTAATGACTGCTAATATTTGGCAAAAATTAAATATTCAAAATAAAGTGGTATTGCAAATTAATTCTTTAGGGACTTTAGCCGCTCGATCAGCTTATCGTGAAATATTTGTTGATTATTGTACAAAACATTTTGATCAGTTAGATGAAGACAGTCAAAGAAGATTAACCAGCAATCCATTGCGTATTTTGGATAGTAAAAATCCTGACATGAAACAACTTATCGATAATGCGCCACGCTTAGATGAATATCTCGATGAAGAATCAAAAATGCATTTTACGGGATTGCGATCTTATTTAGATGCAGCAGGTGTTAAATATCAAATTAATCCTCATTTGGTTCGTGGTTTAGATTATTACAGCAAAACAGTATTTGAATGGGTTACTGATCAATTAGGTGCACAAGGCACCATTTGTGCGGGTGGCCGTTTTGATACTTTAGTGGAACAATTAGGTGAAAGACCAACGCCAGCAATTGGTTTTGCAATGGGGTTGGAAAGAATTATTACTTTAGTTCAGGCGGAACCTGATAATTTAATTTCACCAAATAAAGCAGATGTTTATTTTTTAGTGGTTGGTGACAAGGCACAACAACAAGGATTATTAACTGCAGAAAAAATTCGTCAAGCAATCCCTGGCCTCTGTGTAATGACTCACTGTGGTGGCGGTGGTATGAAAAATCAATTTAAAAAAGCAGATAAAAGTGGTGCAGAATATGCAGTGATATTAGGTGATGATGAATTAGAAAAAAATATGCTAACATTGAAAAATTTACGTGTTGAAGAACCGCAACAATTGTTATCATTGGCTGATTTGATAGGAAAATTGAAAAGTATTAATAAATAAAATTTAACGCATTTTTTTTCCTTCTCCCGCAAGCGGGAGAAGGAAAAAAATATAAGGAGTAACGAGTGAGCGTTTATACCACAGACCAACAACAAATAGAGCAATTCCAGCAATGGTGGAAATTGCATGGAACTAGCACCGTATTAATGATTATTTTTGCACTTGCGCTGGGTTTTGGCTGGCGATTTTGGGTGCAACACCATGAACAGCAATTAGCACAAGCATCTGTTAATTACGAGCAATTATTAAATAGTGTGGTGAATAATGATTCAACCAACGCCAATACCATTGCAAATTCCCTCATGCAAGATTATGCACGTACCCCTTATGCGCCACTGGCTGCATTAATGTTAGCAAGACAAGATGTTGATCAGTCGAATTTCACTGATGCCGAAACCAAATTGCAATGGGTCATCGAGCATACCCATAATAAATCATTACGTCAGGTGGCAAGATTAAGAGCAGCACGCGTTTTGTTGGCAGAAAATCAACCGCAACTAGCGCTGAATATGCTCAATAAAATCGATGATAATGCTTATTTACCCGCAATAGATGAAGTTTCAGGAGATTGTTATGTTGCTTTAGGGCAGATTGATCAAGCGCGGATGTCCTATTTAACCGCAACAAAAATATTGCCTGGGTATGATGTTGCGCAACCCATTTTAAGAATGAAATTAGATAATTTAGTTAAATAACAGGGGGCAAGTTCCTCTTTTTTTCCTTCTCCCCTTCGGGGGT
>JAJYDF010000052.1 GCA_021777765.1 Pseudomonadota bacterium
GCTGCGCTCCTTTGTCCGGGCTAAGGTAGGTGAGGGCATGATAATAAGTGTTACGAAGTTTATTTGATTCACCCTCATCCGCCTTCGGTACCTTCTCCCGCAAGCGGGAGAAGGAAAAAATGGGATTTAAGTGTTTCTGTGAGATCTAGATGATGTATTTAATGATGATCTATTTCCATGATTAACACTTTCTTGAACATGGTTATTATTATTCCCTCGCGCACTACTCCAAAAATCAGATACTGCGTTAATTAATACCATCATTGTTGTAGATAATTGTTTACGTAATTCTAAATTTTTGTAATTTTGTACAATCTCACTTAATTGTTTATGGCTAGAGATATAATTAACCAAATCATTTATCTGATTATTATTTGAATTTTTTACTGCAATTTCCATCACTTCTTCATCGACTAATAATTCTGCAAAGGCAGCAATGGGTTGTTGATACATGGCTCTCATCAATATACCACATTCGGCTACAGACTGTTGTGATTGAGAGCCTAATAGAATAGCCATTTTTTGATGCACACCATCTTTATCTGCAATAAGAGGATTTGTTAGAAATTCAGTTAATTTTTTATTAGCTCTGATTAACTGTAATAACTCGCGATGCTCGAGGATATATTTTAATGTTTGGTAACGTAAATTATCATGATAACCCAAAGTGAATTCAGGTGAACTTAACAGCTTAGCCATTTTATTGACATTATCAGACATAAGTACTTCTGATAGTAGAGTCTTATTGGTATACCAATCAAATTGATCATCAAAAGTATTAATTTCTTTGAAATGTTCATTAATAAATGAAGAAACTATTTCTAGTAAGGAATTATCGATATAACTTTCATTGAATTGTTTAATCATATAAAAAGAAAATATTCCATGATCAATCCTTAAATCAACACAACCCATATGCAACAATAATTTAAATAATCTGATATTTTTATACTTGATGGACAATAAAACTTCATTTTTATTAATCGGGAATTTATTTCTAATCCATAGCATAGCCTCTTTAGCATTGAGTAAGAGGGACCACTCTAGCCATTGGTAAACTTGTTCCTCTTTTGTAAAGCGTTTGTGATTAAAATAAACGTTATTGTATAAGTTATTAGCTTCGTAGGATTTAAAATAATCAATGAGTAGAGATGACGTAGAGTATAGTACAGGCATTAACAATCGATTTTTTCTAAGAGCATGTAATTTAGTTGCGCGATTTTGAGAAATTTGTAATGTCTGAAGCAATATAATGAATTGTTGGGGGTTAACATTATAAAATTTAATTGATTTTTCATCAGATGATATTTGAATATTGTAATGTTCATTATGTGATTTTGATGTTTCATCTTCAATCACTGACTGTAAAAAGTGTGCAACAACTTCTTGATTAATTCCTTTTACAGTAATGACGCCAAACTCTCCATCTGGTATACGTTTTAAGTTATTAGGCTCTTCAATATAAACTTTACATAAACGATTTATAGTTATATTTATGCCAGATAATTCAAGATATCTAGCAATCAATATTTTGCATTCTTGTTCGCAATATTCCAAGTAATATTCTAAAGAGTCGATATTACGTAACGGCAAACCCAATTCACGAATTTTTGCAAAGCTGAAAAATTGTGCTGAATGGGGATCAAATTCTGCAGCGTCTGGTTGGAATGGCAATCCTGTTTTCTTGCAAAAAGCTTGTGCTTGTTTTGTTAATTGTAATTCACTTAAAGACACACCACATACTGCAACATCTTTTGCGATTTTGAATGTGGTGATTTTATTGAGTATCTCATTTTTATTTTTAGGTTCGAGACCAAACTCTGATTCTAATTCTTTAATTACACTTAAATTGAGTTGATAAGCATCAGCGCAATGACCGCCAGCGCCAGCAAATCCAAGAGATATTTTTGTTTGAGGGTTCCATCTGGATGCTAATGCGACATTACCTGATTTATCGAATACTAATGTTCCATGGTAATTACAACGCAAGTTTTCCAAACTCAACAGTAAAGTGGACATCAGATAATTCATATTTAATTTTTTAGTTTGTTTAATTTGCAGAAATAAATGATAGCCAAAATAATCCGATGGTGTTTTGTCATTAACAGATATATGGCTAACGATTCCTAGATAATCATTCAAATATTCTTGCATCATCTTTGGATAATTATTTAAATTAAATTCTATGTTGATAATATTGTTTGTAATTGTTACTTTACTAATCGACAAGTCATCATAATCCTTCAATAAATTGGAAGAATCAGTTATCCCCTGTGATAAAGAAAATATTTGTTCAGGATAAAAACTTTTATTCATACAACAGAGAAACAATGTTTGTAATTCTCTGAGTAGCAGTTTATCTCTTATTTCTTCTAGTGTATTAAAGGCATCATGATCAGTGGGCTTGTTCTCATGTTTTGCAACACCTAGTTTGATTCGATAGTTTGATAGAACATTTTGTAATTGATGAAAATGGTGAGAATCTTTATTTAAAAAATAGTTTGCACCTAGCGTGTGAGGAATAATAGGTGCTTGTGCATGATGTATGCTATTTTCAGTGCGATGCGAAATGGTAATGTTAAAGTGAAATGTCAGTATTTTTTCTGCTTCATTATAATCAACTGAACAGGCTTGTGGTGAATCAGTTTCAGTGATTAATCTCGCTAAATAATTAATTTGTTCTATTACGGATAATGTTTTAAAAGGGTTAAGAAATAAATTTTCAGAGATATGGTTTACATAAGATGATAAATCATCAATAGAATCATTACAATTATCATTATTATTTTCAATTGCTTTGAAAGAATTTTCTGTTTTAAGTCGTGAAGCTTTGTTACGGTCCTTATCGTCTTGTGGTGTAAGAAGAGGCTCACAATTTAAATTTTGATCTGCTTTGGTTTGTGATAATTCATCTGTTGTGATTCTTTGTGCAAAAAGTTTAATAGCTAAATTTGGTTTTACAAAATGTTGTGGTGAATTATTGATCTGTCTCGGTGTGGATGCTTCTAACAATAATTGTTGGATATAGTAAGTCATTAATCCATTCTCATTTAAGAGTATCTGAGAAGCATTCGGCGGTAAATATTGTATTTCATTTAAAGATAAACCCCACGATTTAAAGAACGGAGCACTAATAAACGACCGCCACCGCTGATCTGCGAAATATTCAAAACGGACCCTAGGGGTGAAATTAAATTGTTTAACAAGAGCTCGAAATTTTGTGCGATATTTTTCCCGACAGAGAGAGTCCATTTGATAATAAAAGTTTGGATTATTATTAAGAAAATGATCGATTAAACATTGAAGATCACTACCCAAAGGTGAAAATAAAGTTTGCTCAAAATACTCAAATCGAAGCGGTATGTATGGCAATAAAATTTTAATAAACTCTTGTGATCCTGACCAAATACCTAAGTTAAAAATATCAACGCTTTCTTTTAGGTGCTCTGGATTCATCTCAAAAATTCTCAGTATAGCTTTCTGTAATAGTATATCAGCAAGATCACTACTGAGTTTTAAAACATTATTTAAATAAGTGCGATCTTGTTTTAACTGTTTTTCAATTAATTGAACTTGATCCACAGTAAAGTTTTTAGCATTATTGAGAAGATTGTAATGTATTTCTTCTGGATTCCTCTTGTTAAAACTTAAAGCGAATAAAAAATTAATGATATCTTGATGCTGTTCTGCTATAGCAATGCTGCTTAATGAATTACCATCTTCATCATGGATTGCCAACTGATGAACTTGCAATATTGATTGCAGTTCCAAGAGTTCGCCATAGAATCCTCCTCTACACAAAGCGAGGC
Source organism: Pseudomonadota bacterium (assembly GCA_021777765.1). Taxonomy (GTDB): domain Bacteria; phylum Pseudomonadota; class Gammaproteobacteria; order DASZBR01; family DASZBR01; genus JAJYDF01. The sequence goes on from JAJYDF010000052.1 coordinate 3,810, forward strand.
TTAAAAACCAAGGTGATGGTGATGATGTTGGGTTAAGTTTAATGATTTTAAGAATTTCAGTGGTTTGATGTTGATCGAGTGTAACTAAGTAAGCATCATAAGCAACTATTGCTAATAAATTATCTATTTTTTTGTGTTTTATGGCCTCGTCTATTATGACATCAACTAATATAGAAATAGCTTTATAGTTGTTGTTATTTTCCAAGACGTTAATAATATCAATTATTTCTTTTGACTTTAAATAATTTACATGTTGTATCATCGATTTATCATTATTGTAAGATGCTATAGATACAATTTTAAGTACCATTTCGGGGATTTGTTGTTTAAGTTGATTAAATTGGTCGACTCTGACTTTTGATAATAATAGTTTGCACTGTTGATAATCAGGAATATTTATGAGCGCTCTTAATGCAAAGGTCATCAAATTGAGATTATTTTTCGCTATAACTATTTTGCTTAAATTATTGCCTTTTAGGTCTTTTGTTGTGAAATCAATACCTTTATAAAAATTATTCACTCTAATAATATGTATAGCATCGTGATTTATTATCGCGAGAAATACTAATCCTGCTATGTAGGGCTTTGGACTGTGATTTAATACCAGCGTGTATAATCTGTATAGTGCATAATGACTGAGATCCAGGCAAACATCTTTCAATAAGATTTCATATATAGGTTGAATAACATTGTCTTGACAGGCGAGTGCTAATTTTTGATAGTCGAAATAGATTTCATCTTGGGTGATTTCTTTTAAATTCAGTGATGCCAATTTAGGTTCTTGTAGCATTAAATCCAAAACAAGCTGTCGCAAATTTCTTTTAATGGCCTGTTGAATAATTGCTAATCTCATAAATGAGCTGGTAACTTGTCTCATATCAGGTTCAAGTGTTTGCCATTCAACATCATTTAAGTGCTCTAATGTAGTATTAAAAGAAGTATTAAGGCTAGGCATAGCGCCATAAGCGAGTTCGTTTAACATGACCTCAATATAAGTTTTAGGATCATGTCTCGCTGATGATTCATCTAATAAAGGCACAGACCACTCTCTATTATTTACTTGTGCAATATAATTTACACATAAAGATTTTATATTGTGCCATTCTGTTTGGGAAAGTTTACTCAATAAATAATAGTAATTGAATATATCTTGTTTGCTTATAATTATTTTAAATAGTGATGAAAGTAATGTGCGATTAATGTTTAGCAGTTGATTGATAATATCATTTCTTTTTTGAGGTAATAGATAATAAAGTATTTCAATTGCATCAGGGTAACAATGATTGTTTAAATAATACTCTACAAGGACGGCAATAACATCGAGTAAATTATGCTGATTAGCAAAGGTATATAATGACAAAAGAGCTGTATCGTCTTTTTCGAGAGGCGAGCTGTTTTTTAATAAAGTGCGAATCTTTTCTAATTGATTTTTATTACGTTGGTGCAATTTAACAGCAATAATTAATGGCGTTAAATTGGATTTGCGTTTGGCAGATGCCAATTCTGCCTCTAATACGGTTTCTTTTTGCATGCGAGATACTCTGAGTGTAAAGCTATACAAGCTAATAGTGTTTAATTAATGTTAATGACCTCCTTGTCGTAAATAAATAAGATTACTATTTCATATTTCCTCTGCTAACCAATCTCTAGGCTGCAAATAATAATCATATAATTTCGCTTCTTCGGTACCAGGTTGTGGCTGCCAATTATAAGTCCAATTAACAACAGGGGGTAATGACATTAATATGGATTCGGTTCGACCTCCCCATTGCAACCCGAATAATGTGCCGCGATCGTAAATTAAATTAAATTCGACATATCGGCCACGTCGATATAATTGAAAATCTTTTTCTCGTTGTGTAAAAGGATGATTTTTGCGTTTAGATAATATAGGTAAATATCCTTGTAAATAATGATCGCCAACACTTTGTATAAAGCGAAAACACGTTGAAAAATCCCACCTATTGAGATCATCAAAAAATAATCCGCCAATACCGCGCTGTTCTTTTCTGTGCTTAAGGAAAAAATAATCATCACATTCTTTTTTGAATTTATTGTAAACATCTGCACCAAAGGGATCGCAGGCATTTTTTGCTGTTTGGTGCCAATGTACGCAATCTTCAGTAAATCCATAATATGGGGTCATATCAAAGCCACCGCCAAACCACCAAATAGGATCTGCATTTTCACGTGTTGCGCAGAAAAATCGGACATTCGCGTGGCTTGTGGGTGCGTAAGGATTTTGCGGATGAATGACTAATGACACACCCAATGCTTCAAATTTGCAGCCAGCTAATTGTCGATTTTGTGCAGTGGCAGCTGGTGGTAATTGATCACCATAAACATGTGAATAATTAACGCCGCCTCTTTCAATAACTTTGCCATCGCTTAATACACGCGTAATACCAAATCCACCCGCAGGACGCTCCCATTTATCGATAATAAATGTTTGCGATCCATCTTCACTGGCTAATTCGTCACATATTTTATTTTGAAGATTGAGGAGGTATTGTTCGATTTCTGCGATAGATTGTGGGGTCATAATTAATTCTCATTTGTATTTTCTTCCTTCTCCCGCAAGCGGGAGAAGGAGGTGATATTCAATATTTGTAGAAAATATTGGTATTATCGCACAAATTAGTAATATTTATAAATTAAGTTAATTATTTATCTTCCGATTTTTTGTCTGTAGTGCTTGATGATGGTGGACTATTTGTAGCAAAACCCTGCCTAAAACTTTCTCCCAACGTCTGCCAAATTTTCATTTGTTTTTCTGTTAAATCTTTGAAAAAATTCATCGGTGAATTTTCTAATAATCCTGACATTTGTTGTTGCATGGAATGTTGTTGGTCCATAAATAAGCTAATACTTTGTTCCAGAAAACGGCTCATAGTACTTTGCATAGCATTGCCATAAAAGCGGATCATTTGTTCTAAAATCGCTTTGGTGAAAATAGGCATACCTTCTTGTTCTAAATCGGTAATAATTTGTAATAAAGTGCCATTGGTTAAATCTTCTTGTGAGCGTGCATCGACAACTTGAAAATTAATACGCTCTAATACCAATTTTTTTAAATCTTCAAGCGTTACGTAACTACTGATTTCAGTATCATAAAGACGCCGATTCGGATATTTCTTAATCATTCTTACCGCATTAGTCATATAAGCCTACCTGAGTTATTAAAATGAAACATATTAATACATATATTGGCCGCCATTAATAGCAAAATCAGCGCCAGTAATAAAAGCACTTTCTTCTTCTGCTAAAAATGCAACGACTCTCGCAATTTCTTCTGGTTTTCCTAAACGATTTAATGGTATTTGCGCAATAATTTGTTCACGAATTTTTTCAGGAACAGCCATGACCATTTCAGTAGCAATATATCCTGGAGATATCGTATTAACAGTAACGCCTTTACGCGCCACTTCTTGTGCTAATGCTTTGGTAAAACCATACATACCTGATTTCGCAGCAGAATAATTAGTTTGGCCAAATTGTCCTTTGTGTCCATTGATTGATGAAATATTAATTATTCTTCCATAATTACGTTCAATCATTTGATTAACAACTTGACGAGTTACATTAAAAATACTGTCTAAATTAGTGTGCATGACAGATTGCCATTGTTCCGGTGTCATATTTTTTAATTGTGCATCATTAGTAATGCCTGCATTATTGACCAGAATATCAATAGGGCCTAATTGTTCTTGTACTTCTTTAACGAGTTTTTCACACTGTGAAAAATCACCAATATCGGCATAACAAATAACGATATCAAAACCCGCTTCTTTTTGTTGTGTTTGCCACGTTTTTGCAGCATCTGCATTACGATGATAAGCGGCTGCAACTTTTACACCTTTGTTAGCTAGCGCATGACAAATTGCTGTGCCAATTCCACCCATTCCACCTGTGACTAGAGCGACTCTGTTTTCCATTTATTTTTTACCTCCGTTTAAATTTTTTCCATTGCGTAAAATTAATCGCAACTATTCAGTTTTGTTTTTACTGCTAGTATTTGTAGCCTGGGTGGAGCAAATAATTATAATATTTATATTACATAATAAGGGTTAATTAAAATCGTTAATTACCGGTAATTTCGATATATAAATATATATTTCAATTGCCCCACCCAGGCTACGAGTTCTAATTTAAAAAAGATGAAAAAAATTATTTATCGAATTATTTGTTATCATTTTTCGCAATCAATTTTAAATATTTCTCATTTAATTGTTGTTGCGTTTCAGGATAATCCGGGTCAGGAATAATACAGGAAACAGGACAAACCTGTACACATTGCGATACAGCATGATGGCCTACACATTCGGTACATTTATCGGGAGATATTTCAAAAATTTCTTGGCCTTGTGTAATTGCTTGATTAGGACAGACTGGTTCGCAAACATCGCAATTAATACATTCATCTGTAATTTTAAGTGCCATAAATAAATATTGCCTCTTATATATGATTCTACTTCCAATTTGCGATTTTCTTTTCGCGCTAATGTAATTGATCCATGATTTTTGATTGTTCAAGTCGTGGACATTTTACAAGTAGCCACAGAAGTTTAAAGCGAAATATGAAGTTATTCATTGCAGGACCGTAGATTACAGGGACGTAATCTTCGATCGCAGGACGCGGTTTCGTCCAGCAATGAATAACTTCATATTTCGCGATCCCTGCAACACTTATAGAATGAGGAATTATTTTTTTAATTGTAATAAAGCCTGTGCAACTTTCGGATGTACAAATTGCGAAACATCACCGCCTAACGATGCAATTTCTCTCACTAATGTAGAAGAAATAAAAGCATATTTTTCTGCAGGCGTTAAAAAAATAGTTTCAATTTGTGGCGCAATTCTTCTATTCATACTCGCTAATTGAAATTCATATTCAAAATCAGATACCGCCCGTAAACCTCTTAAGATGACGGTTGCACCACGCTCCTCTGCGAATTTAACGAGCAGCGTATTAAAACCAGCAATTTCTACATTGGGTAAATGATTGAGGACTTCTTTTGCAAGCGCTACTCGTTTATCGATTGAAAAACGAGGTGATTTATAAGCATTTTCTGCAACAGCAATAATGACATGTTTAAATAAATTAGCGGCACGTTCTATGATATCGATGTGGCCATTAGTGATAGGATCAAATGTGCCTGGATAAATTGCGATATTTTTCATGAATAGCCTTTCCGTATTTTTTTAAGTTAATCCGATTTCTCTTATTCTTTCTAACCAATATGTTTTTCTAGTATGTTGTTCAGACAGTTTGACTTCATCATGCGGATGTAAAAAAAGTGGCATAGATAATCTTTGTTGATTTGCTGCCTCACCCACTGGATTAACAACTCTATGTGTAGTGGATAAATAATAATGTTGTGAACACATCTGTAACATATCACCGGCATTGACCACTATGGTGCCATGATCTGCAGCTACATCATGCCAATGACCGCGTTTGTCTTTAACTTGTAAACCTGTTGTTGTTGCAGCAGGAAGTAAAGTTAATAAGTCAATATCTTCATGTTCAGCTGATCGGACTTCGCCTTCATTTTCATTACCATTTAGTGGTGGGTAATTGATAATTCTTAATACTGTATTTGGACTATTGTTAATCATTTCAGGTAAGGTCATGGAAAAATATTGTTTGATATGAGGTGGCGTTAAATCTTCTATCCATTGTAATAATGTGCCAGCGAGTTTATTTAATTCGTTATAAAGTAATTTCGTTTTATTACTTAAAGTGCTTGGATATTTTCCCCAAGGATAATACATATAAAATTCTTTGAGATCTCTCGCAGCTGTATATTTCGCATTTTCAGAGCGGAATGGGAAATATCCATCTTGTGTATCTTTATTGTATAAATAGTGTAATTTATCTTCTGAAGCAAAAAATGCTTTCCATTCTTCATACACTTCGTCTATTAATTGTGCAGCAATAGGATGATGGGTTATGACCGCAAAACCTGTATTATGGAGTGATTCAACAAATATTTCAGGTGCATTTTTAGCACGGTAATCTGCAGTTAATACATGCATTATTAATATCCCCGGGAAGTCGTATGAGAAAGATTGCGTACTATATCAAAAATTGTAAATGACATAAAATTAATATCTTTTCCTTCTCCCGCTTGCGGGAGAAGGAAAAAAAGCAAGTTTCGCAGCATCTCTAATAACTCCACTATCTGCACCAATTTTATGCATATTTTCACTCAAATACCGTCGCCACATTTTAGCCGCTGGTTGACCATGAAATAATCCCAAAATATGTCTACTCATATGTTTGAGCGCAACGCCTTGCTTGATTTGCCCATCAATATATTGAATATATTTTTCTAGTGCTTCTTCTTGGCTGATAATTTCATGTGAGTCACCAAAAAATAATTGATCAATGTCGGCAAGGATATAAGGTGTTTGATAGGCGGCTCTCCCAATCATCACGCCGTCAGTGTAATTTAATTGTTTTTGCGCAAGTTCTAAAGTGGTAATGCCACCATTAATGATAATAGTCAGATGGGGGAAATCACGTTTCAATTGATAGACCACATCATATTGCAAGGGTGGTATTTCGCGATTTTCTTTGGGACTTAAGCCTTTTAGCCATGCTTTACGGGCATGGATAATAAAAGTTTCGCATCCGGCTGCGGCAACAGTACTTATAAATGCGACTAACTCTTCATATGAATCGTGATTATCAATACCAATCCGTGTTTTAACAGTGACGGGGATATTTACCACAGTATTCATTGCAGAAATGCACTCAGCGACTAATGCGGGTTCGGCCATTAAACAGGCACCAAATCGTCCTGATTGAACTCTGTCACTGGGACAGCCGACGTTTAAATTGATTTCATCATAATTAAATTGTTTGGCTAATAATGCGCATTGTGCCAATTCTTTAGGATTACTGCCGCCCAATTGTAATGCGATAGGATGTTCATTTTCATTGAAATTGAGCCATCTTTTGGCATCTCCATGCAACAAAGCACCGGTAGTAATCATTTCAGTATATAAACGAATACGTTTGGAAAATAAACGGTGGAAATAACGGCAGTGTCGATCAGTCCAATCAATCATGGGTGCCACTGCAAAAATAGGTTTAACTTTCATAATCAAATTTTTTATTTAAAAAAAGTATTATAACAAAATTACAATTTTGAGTTTTTGATATTTTATAAGCCCACATTTTTTAAAAAATTGCGTAACAAAATAATAAAAATTAAAAAATATTAAAAAAATATTTAAATTTGCTAAAAAAGCTCTTCACAGAGTTTGAGTAAGTAATGTACTATAGCGCGTCTTTGGTATCTGCACTTGCAGTACTTTTGTTAACGTTATCATAATTTTGAAAGTGGAGATTGTAACATGTTGAAAATAAGGAATGTCGTTTTATTAGGTTTAGTTGCAGCTTCCTTGGCTGCTCCTGCATTTGCAGATGATTCTTCTTCTTCCAATGCAGCTGCTCCTACAGCTGGTGCAACAAGCACACCTGATCAGTCAGCAGCTTCTGCTCCTGCAGCTGGCGCTTCAAGCACATCTACAGGCGGTGCTGCTTCTTCTAGCACAACTGGTTCTACAAGTGCTACAGGTGCTGCTCCATCAACCACCACAACACACGTTGTACACCATCATGTTGTTCATCATCGTCATCATGTTGTACATAAATGCCCAAGCGCTTCTAGCAGCAGCTCTTCTGCAGCTCCTAGCAGTTCTTCAAGCAGCGCAGCTCCTTCCAGTACCGATAACTCCGGTGCAGGCGCAGCTCCAGCAGCTCCAACAGGCACAAGCAGCTAATAATAAAAAATTAGCTTTACTGTATCAAAGAACCCGTAATAGAAATATTACGGGTTTTTTTTGTCTTATCATTTAACAAATCTTTCCTGGGCGGGAATAACAATAAATATTTTGAAATGACAATAAAATTTCGGGAATGACAATTTCTATCTAAGTCATAGGTTCAATATGTTCTATCAATAATTGCATATTTTTTAATCCTTGATATTCATTAATATCTAAGCGATATGCAATTCTCACTGATTTAATTGCCGAATTAGGCCATACATTTAAATCAATACCAAACGCAATTCCATCAATAGATGATTTCAATTGGGGATGTTGCAGAATTAATTTTAAATGTTTACCACCTATTAAACGTTGGTTAACAATTTCAAAATAGCCATCAAATAACGGTTCTGGAAAATGCTGACCCCATGGACCACCATCACGAATAAGTTGCGCGACAGAAATGTGTAAATGTTCAGACGCTAATTCACCATCGCTCATAATTTTTCCGTGAGTATCTTCTATGCAAAGATGTTTTTGTATTTCACCATCAAACAATTTACAAAATAATGAATAGTTTTTGATAGGCAGCGTCAGTCCGGCAGCCATTGCATGTCCACCAAATTTACTGAGCAAATCGGGATGTTGTGTAGAAATGGCCTCCAATACGTCTCTGATATGTACATTGTTAACAGAACGGGCAGAGCCTTTTATTTCTTGCTCATTCACTTGCGCGAATGCAATAACAGGGCGGTGATATAAATCTTTGACTCTACCAGCAATAATGCCTATGACACCTTGATGCCACTCAGGTTCAAATAAACACAATCCTAAAGGTAATTGATTTAAATTGTTGAATTTTAACTTTTCAAGATACGCCAATGCTTGTAATTGCATATCATTTTCAATGGCGCGTCGTTCTTGATTTAAGGTATCTAATTGTTGCGCTATTTCAAATGCAACATTTATATCTGTGCTGAGTAAACAGGCTATGCCGAGCGACATATCATCTAATCGACCTGCAGCATTTAATCGCGGTGCTATAGCAAATCCTAAATCAGCTGCGGTGAGACGATCGGCTTGACGTTTGCTGATAGTGAGAAGCGCTTTTATACCGGGTCTCCCTTTATCGCTTTTTATTCTTTGCAATCCTTGAAAAACAAGTATGCGATTATTTTTATCAAGAGGTACTACGTCAGCGACCGTACCTAAAGCCACTAAATCTAAAAATTGCGCCATGTTCGGCTCAGGAATATTTTGTTGTGAAAACCAATTTATTGAGCGCAATTGTGTGCGTAAAGCCAGCATCACATAAAAAATAACGCCTACGCCGGCGAGATTTTTACAGGGAAATAAATCACCTAATTGGTTAGGATTTACTATTGCATCGGCATTGGGTAATTCTGTGCCGGGTAAATGGTGATCAGTAATGACCACTTTAATTCCTAAGCTTTTTGCTGTGGTAACGCCAGCACAACTATTAATGCCGTTGTCGACAGTAATAATAATATCGGGTTGTTTTTGTGCTGCGACGTGCACAATTTCAGGGGTCAATCCATAGCCATATTCAAAACGGTTGGGAACAAGAAAATCGACATATTTTGCGCCGAAAGTTTGTAGGGCGCTCACTGCTAAGGCGGTACTAGTAGCACCATCTGCATCAAAATCACCCACAATTAAAAAACGTTGCTGTTTTTGTAAAGCATCTGATAAACATTGCACTGCTTTTGCAATACCTAATAAATCATTATATGGAATCAAATGCTCCATACCTTTTTCGAGATCGTTTAATGAAGCAATGCCACGGTTTGCATATATATCAAGTAATAAGGGATGAATTGAATCAGAATTAAAAAATGCTTTATTGACACCCTCTCTTCTAACAATGCTTTTTGTCATAGTGTGATGAATCCTTACAAAATTATTTTTAATTAATTTCCATCTTTGCGTATTATTTAATTTTCCACTATGCTAATGCAATCTTTTAATCTGAGAGGAGAAAATGATGAAAAAATTGTTATTAACTGCAGTATTATTTGTGAGCACATTTGCGTTTATGAATAGTGCATTTGCTGTTTGGACTTGTACGGCGATGAATCAGAAGACTAACCCAGTTGCATTCACAGCATCTATGAGTGGACCCAGTGCGAGACACATAGCAGCAACAAATGCACTACAAGCCTGCCAAGCTTCACCAAGAACTAACAATCCTGCTAATTGTTATATTTCAAATTGTACATGGTACCATAATTAATTTAGGAGTCGGAATTTATGAAGATTAACTGTAAAATTGTTGTTGGTTTAGCTGTTCTTTTAAGCACGTTATTTATGTCACTTTCTTCATTTGCTCAAGTTCCACCTCCAGCTTGGAGATATTCTTGTACAGCACAGAATGCAAGAGGTTTTACTTTCAGTGGTCAAGGTTGGCATATTGGTGGTGCACAAAGTAATGCATTAGCAAATTGTGCTAACTCACCAGCAACGGCTTATGCTGCAAACTGTCATATCGTTGGTTGTACCAGAGTAGCTTATGCGCCTCCTGCTCCAGTTGTTCCAGTAGCACCACCTCCTCCACCAGCAGCACCTTATTACACTTGCACAGCATGGGGCTGGCACCACCAAGTATATGGTGTAGCTACAGGCTATAACTTATCTAAAGTTCAATGGAAAGCTGTTCGCAACTGCGCACGTAATGGCGGTGTGAATTGTGCTGTTACAAACTGCCAATAATCTTTGGTAATTAGTTTGTAATGAACATAAACGAAAGGGAGAATATTTATTATTCTCCCTTTTTATTTTCTCAATAAAATTTGTTAAGGAGTTAACAATGCAAAATAAATTACAGCGTAATGCTTTAATTATTTTAACTGCATTAGGATTATCAGGATGTGCCGCCTATATGAAAGTACCCGCTCCACCTGCACCCGTTCGCCCGCTTTATAAATGTACTGCTGCGGGTCAATATGGTGCGCAATGGTCTTGGATTTCTGGTGATCAAGATGTTGCTATTAATCGCGCCTTATTAGAATGTCAACGTGAAGGTGGTCAAAATTGTCAGATAGTTACTTGTAAAGTGAAATAATAATAAAACTGTTTTTTTCGCATTTAACTAATACTTTTGTTCCTTCTCCCCGAAGAGGAGAAGGAACAAAAAAGGAATAAATAATTATTTGTCTTGTAAAAATCTCATTTAAAAAAACGATATTAATTTAATATTTCCTTAAGGTAACCTCATTAGAATCTCGCCCACATAAATTATTTTATAAGAGAGGTTCATATGAAATTACTATCATTAAAGAAAAGTTTTTTAATTGGTAGTTTATTAATTGCAAGTTTATTTGGTACAAGCGCATATGCTTATCCAGTATATGTTGGTGTTGCAGTACCAGGCATTTATGTAGGGTATCATCCTTATTATGGTTATGGTTACCATCCCTATTACGCTTATTATCATGGTGGATATAATTACCGTTATCATTATGTTTATAATTACAATTATGATGGCCGACATTATCACTATGTTTATAATTATCACTACCACTACAATTAAACAATAATCATTGCAATAACACATAAAAAACAGGCACAATTGTGCCTGTTTTTGTCTGGTTAGGAATGATTATGCAATTTAATTTAGATAGTAATTTTGGCAAATATCAAATTAATAGTTATCAGCCTGGTGTTATTACAATTAATAAAATTGAATATAAAACCAGTGTAATAATTACCCCCGATCAATTAATCACCAATTGGCCACCGCAACAACTTTCGGAATTAAGCGCACAACATCTAAAAAAACTCATTGAATTAAATCCTCAAATAGTAATTTTAGGTACGGGCGAAAAACATTCTTTTATTTCCCAACAAATGATGTTGCCTTTTTTGCAACAAGGTATCGGTTTTGAAGTAATGAATACGGAGGCTGCTTGTAGAACTTATAATGTTTTATTAGCTGAAGGTAGGAATATCGTTGCTGCATTATTGGTTAAATAGATTTAAATTAAATGCTTCTCATATAATGCCATAGATTTAAATCAGATGAATGCTTCACATAATTATGATTCTTTTTTCTTCAAATCCGGAAATACCCTAATCGTTCGCACAATATTATCTTTAACTTGTAATATTTCCATAGGATATCCATATAAGCGTAAGCCCGTATTTGCATGCGGTATGGTTTCGAGATAATCAATAATTAAACCACTTAATGTTTTTGGTCCTTCCATAGGAAATTTCCATCCCAATATACGATTTAAATCACGTAAAGTCGTAGTGCCATCCACTAAATAGCTGCCATCCGTTTGGGGATAAACATCTTTACTGGTAGTTGCAGAAAGATCCGTTGTAAACTCTCCCACTATTTCTTCTAATAAATCTTCTATTGTAACCAGACCCAAAATTTCACCATATTCATCTACAACTAAACCAATTCGTTTTTTCTTTTGACAAAAATTAAGTAATTGCACATTAAGTGGAGTGCTTTCTGGAATAAAATAAGGCTCTTCTAATGCTTCTAATAATTTATCTTTGTTGACTTCTTCTCGTACAATTAAATTGAGTGCAGTGCGTAAATGTAATATTCCAATTATTTTATGCAATTGATTTTCATAGACGGGCAAGCGAGTATGTTGACTGGTTTTAAGTTGATTGATGATGTCATTCCAATCATCTTCAATATCTATACCAATAATTTCATTGCGGGGAACCATTATGTCTTCCACTACAATTTTTTCTAAATCTAATATTTGTAATAGCATTTTTTGATTGGCGGCTGGAATATTACCGCGTGATTCATAAACTACAGTGCGCAGTTCATCAATACTTAATTGTTCTGTAGTGTGTTTATTGATTCGAATACCACAGATCCAAATAAAACTATTTGATATGCCATTAACCAACCAAACGATGGGATACATAAATCGATATAAAATAGTCAGTGGCCATGAAATCATTAATGCAGTACGTTGCGGATGAATTGCAGCAACTGTTTTAGGTGCAACTTGGCCAAAAATAAGTACAAATAATGCAAATATTAGTGAACAACCGATCACGCCTGCATCACCAAAAAAATGAGCAGCAATGATTGTTGCTAATGCAGATGCAACAATATTTGCTAAAGTATCGCCTAATAATATTGCACCTAATATACGGTCAGGGCGTTCTAATAATCGGCTAATTCGTTTTGCGGCGGGATTATGATGACGCACTAAATGACGCAAACGATATCGATTAACAGCCATTAATGCTGTTTCTGCAAATGCAAAAAATATCGACAATAAGATTAATCCAATTAATACACCTGAAATTAATCCTAAGTGTGGAAACGCTAATTTATGTGATGTTGATGTTAAGGTCATTATGTTCTCTAAAATTTAATTATGTAACAAAAACTGACTGCCATAATAAATACACATGATTAAAATTGCACCTAAAAAAGTCCACTGTATTGCAATCCTACCGCGCCAGCCTAAGTAGTGGCGACCAATTAATAAAATAAAAAAAACACTCCAAGCTGCGATGGCCAAGATTGATTTTTGTCTCATCGCCGTTGCAAAAATAGGATGAAAAAATATCACACTACTCAGTAAAACAATACTTAATAAAATAAAACCAATGAGAATAAATTGAAATAAAATCTGCTCCATGGTTTCCAATGGTGGTAATTTTTGCATGAGATGGCTATTGCGAATATTGCGTAATAAGTAATTTTGAATGGCTAAAACCAGTGCTTGTAATGCAGCGATACAAATAACACTAAAAGTGAGTGTAGATAAAAAGATATGGATAAGTTGTTTAGGATGCTCGCCGGTATTTACAATTTCATGACCGGGTAAATATTGCGCTAAAATGATTGCAAGAATTGCCACAGGAAATACTAACAAAGTTAAATTTTCGATGGGTTTAATTAATGATGTTAGTAATATAATTAGAGCAACTACCCACGCAACTAAAGAAATTAAATTAAACAGACTTAAATTTTGACCTGAAGTTGTATCGATAGTCCAATGTAAAATAAAGCTGTGAAAAACAATGGCTGGTATAGCAAGAATAAATAAAATAATGAGATGTTGTTTTGGTTGATGATGATTGCTGCGCCATTGCCAAATAATTGCGCATAAATAAAATAAAATGGTGATAAATATCCAAGATATTGAAATCATATTTTCCAAATTTTTTTCCTTCTCCCGCTTGCGGGAGAAGGTGCCGAAGGCGGATGAGGGTATTTTAAAGTAATGACGGATTTGTTAAATACCCC
>JAJYDF010000076.1 GCA_021777765.1 Pseudomonadota bacterium
ATACCAATGGATTAAATTCATTGGAAAAATTCAATTATGATTTCGGCCGAGGGGTTGGTCTTGGGCTTGGGATAGGTTCTCTTTTGATACCAGGCGGCATTGAAATTGATGCAGCTAGATTAAGTGCGGTTGGGAATTCATTAGTGAATTCTGTTAAGAGCCAGATTGATATTACTCTTAATCGTGCATTAGAACCATTGGATCAATTCGCAAATTCCCTTGGAGATTTAGCGGAATCTTCTAATTCGCAACCTGTAGGAACCATACTAAATAACATTGACAATACTCAAAAAGCTATTCAATCAAGCGGATATCTTGCTTTTTCAAACAGATCAACAGCGTTAACATTTTACCTTCAATCTGGTTATGGATATGATGCCACATCAGCTTATTTAAGAGGGATAGATTTTGAGCAGCCAGTTGATGTGATTACATTACCTGAAGGTACACATGTTATTCAATATTCTCTTCCAAACAGGCCGATAGGGAATTATTTTACTATACCAGGTACACCAGCAGCGCAATTGGGAATATATACCTCAGGTAGAAATATGAATACATTTTTTGCCACACAAGATGTAAGTGTTTTAAGATCTATAACTTCCCTGATGATAGATGATTACTCGATGAGTCAATATGGTTGGCAGATTGAAACGCAAGGAGGAGGTATTCAATATTTTAGCCCATCTACCAATATTTGGAGTATGAGGCCATGAATAGAAGTGAATACTTTAATGCTGCTTTAAAGAAATGTGAAGATGCTTATTTAAATGATCCTACATATTTACCCTTAGAGTGGGCTATCAACCAGCTTAAAAAATTAATATCAATTCAAAATGAAAATAATATTTCAGTTTTAACAAGCATTAAAATTGGCCATATAGCCACACGTGAAATGGATGGATATCCAGATAAAGAACTAATTCATATGCTTTGTATAATTTCGAACGAAGTTGATAAAATGATTGAAGAATCTAACTTGAAAATGGATAAAAAAGAGAAATAATATGAGTGAATCTCTTGTTAAAAAAAGTTTATTAATTTGTCAACCTAAACAATATCCAAAGAATTTAATAAATACTTTGATCCAATCTTTGTTGGTTCATCCGAAGATAACAGAAGCTTATTTTGCAATCACCCTCGAATCAACTATAAATTCCGATCCAAAAATCATTATCGGAATAAAAGCATTTGATTTTGAAAATGATATTAAAAATTTATTTAAACTTTGTAATGAAATTGGATTAAATTATGAGGATTTAAGGTTTGTAGATGTTAATCTACAACCTTTTAAAAGCTATTTTAATAAAATTAAACCATTCTATACAAAAGAAAAATTTTAGATTAGTAATCATTAATTTAAAGGAAATCGTAATTTAATTGTATGCGTTCGAGTAAGTAAATACACAGAATTAAATTGAAGCTGAATAAACTACGGCAATAATTTTCTATAATCATCATCGGATTTGAACAGACGTATTTTATTTAACATGGTGCAAAAATATTTGTAAGGCTCGATTTGATTTATCTATGAAAAGCGTAATTTTTGATCATTTTTAGCATTACTTGGTGCAACAAATCCCGATGCCCAGGGCCTTCATCTATTTCATAAATTTTTTTAAAACTTTTTTCTCTATTTCTTTTGGATCAGGTAATTTATTTTGTAATTCCTGTGGTAATTTTTTTGTTAATTTAAATTCTGAAACGCCTATCGGTTTTTCAATACCTCTTAAGGCATATTCTACTTCAAATCGATCCCTCTCTGAGCAAAGTATAATGCCTATTGAAGGATTCTCATCAGATTCTCTTGCATAATCATCCAGCAAATTCAGATAAAAATTCATTTTCCCAGCATATTTTGGTTTAAATTTACCTTTTTTAATTTCCATTGCGATCAATGATTTCAGTTTTCTGTTATAAAAAAGCAGATCAATAAAGTACTCATTATGGCCATGCGAAATACGGTACTGGTTACCAATAAAAGAAAAGCAATAACCTAATTCAAGCATTACATTTTTAATTTTATTAACCATTTCAATTTGTTTCTCGAGTACTGGTTCAGTTAAGCTAAGAGTATCTAACATGTAAATATCTTTCATTGTTTGATCTGCTTGCTCAACTAAACTTGGGGTTAATGTTTTTTTTAAATTATTTTGTTTATCAGGAATAATATGTCTTTCATAAGCTTGGGATTTTATTTGCATTATTAAAAAATCACGAGTCCAGCTCGCTGGTTTTACTTTTAGAAGATAATATTCTCTTGCTTTCATATCTTTAACTTTTGCTAGAATAGCCAAATTGTGGCTCCAGCCAATTTCTCCAACGAGTCGTTGGAGATTTGGATGATCTTTATATTCTAAGTAAAATTGTCTCATATACCATATTAATTTATACCAGATTAATTCCAATTTAAGCTCAAACAATGCTTCACAGGGTTATTCATCGAGCAATTCAAGTGATGCGACATATGGATCGGGAAATTCAACACCCACGGCGAAATCCTTCCAAGACATAGCAATGGCATTTCAAATTCAGGATGCTGGACAATTAGCAAATACACCTGTAAATCAATTAACTCCCAATATTAGTTTGCCTACTAATCCCTACCTCTATTTTGGAAATCAAAGTTCATCACAAAATTACAGTCAGTTGTTAGACTCGCTCTATATAAGTACTCTCAATGGATTAAATAGAATAGTTGCATCAGGTACACAAGGATTTGTAGACGGAGCCAATTTCACGGGCGGCCATAATGGGGGCTTAAATCCCTTGCAAGAAGCCAATTATATTTTTGGCCAAGAGTTAGGGCTTGGGTTTGGAATAGGTTCTCTTTTGATACCAGACGGCATTGAAATTGATGCAGCTAGATTAAGTGCGGCTGGAAATACATTAGTGAATTATGCTAAGAACCAGATTGATGCCTTGACTCCATATTTCTTAAATAAATTAAGCCTTTTTGCAGATAATACAGATGCACAGGAAATAAGTTATTCATTTAAACCCGGCCAAGACATTATTCATTTTAATCAACATAGTGGGCAAATGATGTAAACATTTGGTTTAGACTCTTATTCTGTTGACCAATATGTACAAGATGCAAATGATGTTATTAATAATGGAATTTATGTTCCTGAATTAAGAGGTTATGTGTCAATTGCTGGTGGTGCAGGAAGTGCTAAAGGTGCATTCGTGGGATTAGATATGGAAGGGAATATAACAACTTTCTTTTTAAGACCAGTAAGCATACTTGAATCAAAAGCTCCATGTCTTGGTTGATCAGCACAGCCGAACAGTGCATTAACAGATACAATTGGCCTTAATCCAAACTATGGTTATACATTGCCTTATAGGAGTTTATATTAATGTATATTGAAAATATAAGTATGCGTTCAGTTAAGTACACAGAATTAAAATTGAATAAACTGCAGCAATAATTTTCTGAAATCATCATCGGATTTGCACAAACGTATTTTATTTAGTCGTCCCTGAATAAAGCAAAATATTGCAAAAAACACTAAAAAAATAAGTGTAAAAGAGAAAAAATGATGATATAA
>JAJYDF010000053.1 GCA_021777765.1 Pseudomonadota bacterium
ACACTGTTGGTATCTGTTGCTGTATTATTAGTTGAATTTGGATCGCTAACGCCTGCAGGTGGAGTAACGACAATATGATCAATAAATGTATTAGTACCCGCCGGTAAATTAGGATCAACTGTACCTTGTAATTGTAAGTTCACCGTGCCGCCATTGGCGATATTCAAACCACTCCAAGTGACTGTGCCATCTTGATTGACGGTAAAGGTTACGCCAGCGGGTAATCCGGTAGATGTGACATTAGTCAAACCGGTTGGCAATGTATCCGTAACCGTTGCGCCAAATACAGCGCTAGGGCCACTGTTGGTAACATGGATGGTATAAGTATCTGTAGTGCCTGGAATGACGGTAGTAACGCCATCCGTTTTGGTGACACCTAAATCAGCCACTGGATTTACCACTACATTGCTGGCGGAGCCATTGTCCGCAGGTGTTGCATCACCAAATTGGTTAGTTTCATTGCTGGTGATAGACACACTATTGGGGTCAGCCTGAGCGGTGCTCGGCGCATTGGTTGTTTCAGTGTAAGTGAGTGTTGAATTAGCTCCAGCATTTAAGCTGGATACAGTCCAGGTAATTGTGTTACCGCTGATAACGATGCCATTAGCGGCTAGGTCAGCAGCGCTGATGCTGACATTATTGAGCAAGAAAGTTGTGTTATTCAGGGTGAAATTAGTCGGTAAATTGTCAGTAACAACCACATTATTAGCTGTATTGCCACCATTATTAAAGGCTGTCAGTTGATAGGTGACATCATGTCCAGCACCAACGGATACGCTGCTAGAAGGGCTGTTAACGGCATCCCCAGCGCTAACTGTTTTGTTGATACCGACATCGGCATTGACGTTGACGACAGCGGTGCTGCTGACGGTAGAGGCGTCCGTGGCCGTAGCGGTAGCAGTTTCGTTAATGGAACTAGGAACTGAACTGCCGATGGTGCTGACTTGAGCTTGAATGACCAAAGTATCAGAAGCGCCATTAGCTAAAGAACCAATAGTCCATACACCGGTGACAGGATTATAAGCAGTGCCGGCTGGAAGAATGTCATTTAAAAATGTCAGACCGGGTGGTAATAAATCATTAACGTTGAGGTTAGAAGCAAAGCTGGGCCCGGAATTAGTGACTTGAATAGTAAATATAACGTCTTGACCGATGTTAGCGGTTTCAGAAGTATGGCCATCGACTAATTTGGTAATGGATAAATTAGCTTGTGGAGTAACGCTGTTGGTATCAGTGAAAGTGTTATTAGTGGTGTTAGTGTCAGTGATACCTGCAGCGGGATTAACATTGATAGTATCAACAAAAGTATTTGTTCCGGCAGCGAGGCTAGGGTCAACATTACCTGTTAAGGTTAATTGAACGCTGTGACCGCTGGCAATATTTAAACCGGACCATTCCACCTGTCCGTTGCCTAAATTTGTAAAAGTGACGCCCGGAGGTAAGAGAGGTGATGTCACATTAAGCAACCCGATCGGCAAAGTATCAATTACGGTGGTGCCATTGGCATTGCTGGGTCCGCTGTTAGAAACAGTGATGGTGTAAGTATCAGATGTGCCCGGAATAACGGCAGTAACACCATCTGTTTTGGTAACAGATAAATCGACTTGCGGTGAAACGTTATTAGTATCTGTAGCAGTGTTGTTAGCACCATTAGTGTTAACTTGACCTTGAGGTACAGTCAGTACAGCGGTGTCAGTAAATGTACCCGTACCAGCGCTTAAGTTAGGATCTACAGTACCAGAAAGATGTAATTGCAGTGATGTGCCAGCTGCTACATTAATACCCGTCCATTCAACAGTACCATTGCCTAAGTTAATGAAATTAGCATCCGTCGAAGTTGCATTGAGTAAACCTATTGGTAAAGTATCAACAATGGTGCCATTAGTAATATTGCTTGGGCCAAGGGTATTATCAATGGTAATGACATAGTTATCAGTAGTGCCTGGGATAACTGTATTAGTATTATCCGTCTTATTAATTATCAAAAATGCTTCAGGCTGTAATGAAACAATATCCGTAGAGCTAGTAAAAGTATTGGTATTGGTAACACCGACAGGTGTTCCTAATGAAGCCGTATCGATAAGTGGAGCTGTAGTACCCGATAATATGGTGCCATCAATGGTATAAGTAATTGAGCTACCTGAAGGTAGATTGACTATCTGATTAATATCGCCAGAGCCGCTTAATTGATTTCCATTTATGGTTGCTCCTCCGCTTAGTACCACTGTCCATTGCGCGTTAGTAAATCCTGCAGGAAATATATCTGTTACTGGAATGCCAGTAATGTTAGATGGACCACTATTAGATACAACGACTGTATATACCTCTGAAGATGTTGAACCAGGAACAGCAACACCCCCTGTTGTGGAGTTGGTTGCTGGATTAAATGTGCCATTAGTTCCATCAATATTATTGGTTGTATCAGTAGTTTTTATCGTTAAATCAGCGGTCGGATTCAGATTATTGGTGTCAGTCGCTGTATAAGTCACATTACTATTAATTTGTCCAGCGGGAACAAATGCTTGTGCAATATTGGTGTAAGTACCTTGGGTTAAATTAGGATCGATATTGCCTGTTAAAGTAAATGTGGCTGTAGCACCGTTGGCTAAGTTCAAACCGGTCCATTCTACTTGCCCATTTCCCAGATTTGTAAAAGTGACGCCTCCCACATTACTAGTTTGGCCCGTTATGCTGAAACCTGCGGGAATAATATCTACTACAGTGCCGTTACTAAGTGGGCTTAGGCCATTATTGGTGACTGTAATTGTATAGGTATCTGGGGTGCCAGGAATGACATTCGTTTTTCCATCGCTATTGGTAATGGTGATGTTTTCTTGAGGAATAACTGTCACATTGCCTGTATAACCATTGTCTTGAGGCGTTGCATCACCAAATGTGTTGGTTTGATTACTGGTAATGCTAACGGAATTGGGATCAACTTGTATCGTGCCCGGTGCATTAGTCGTTTCAGTATAAGTCAACGTAGAGTTTGCGCCGGCGTTAAGGCTAGCCACGGTCCAGGTGATGGTATTACCACTGATCACAATGCCATTCGCTGCAAGATTTGCTGCACTAATGCTCACATTATTGAGTAGAAAGCTTGCTGTATTCAAATTGAAGTTAGCAGGTAAGTTATCAACAGTTACCACATGAGTAGCAGTGTTACCACCGTTATTAAAGGCAGTTAATTGATAGGTAACATCTTGACCTGAGGTTACTGTGACACTGCCGATAGCATTAGGCGATACAGTGTCTCCTACACTGACTGTTTTTGCTATGCCAACATCAGCGTTTATTGAAATAGTCGCTGTACTGCTGGCGGTAGTAGAATCTGCAGCAGTGACAGTGGCGGTATTGCTAATAGTAGGAGGTGTTCCTGTTACTATACCCGTGATGCTTAAAGTAGGTGCAAACGCAAGATCAACGCCATTGACGCCTACACTTGATAAGTTCCAGGTTAAATTGCCTCCCGCAGTGCTTAATGTGCCCACATTGACTGTAGCGCTACTTAAATTAAAACTAATGCCTGTTAGTGACGATAAAATGTCTTGAACTTGTACTGCTGTAGCATCGCTGGGACCAATATTACCTAACGAAATAGTGTAATTAACAGTTTGTCCGACATTGACCACCTCTGAAGAATGTCCATCAGCCAATGTAGTGATAGTCATATGGGCCTGTGGTGTTACATTAGTCGTATTACTTGTGCTCGTAGTTGCGTTGGTATTGGTATCTCCTGGTTGGACTATAACGCTAGCGCTATTAATAAAGGTGCCAGTGCCTGCCGCTAAGCTCGGATTCACGGTACCTGTTAATTCTAATGGAATATTTTGTCCACTAGCGATAATGATGCCGCTCCATTCAACTTGTCCATTCCCCAGATTGGTGAACGTAACACCAGCCGGTAAACCAGGTGAACTGACATTCGTTAAGCCCGTTGGTAATGTATCAATAATGACCACATTAGTAAGGTTGCTTGGTCCTGTACTAGACAGCGTGACTTGATATGTATCTGTAGTGCCAGGAGTAGACGCAGATACGCTATCAGACATCGTCAACGATAAATTCGCTTGTGGCGTGACATTATTCAATGATACGGAAGAGTTATTCGCTGGATTAGGATCATGTATGTTCGCTGGCAAACTGATGCTGCCGGCATCGAGAAAGGTGTTAGTTCCAGCGCGTAAATTCGGATCGACTGTACCATCAAGTACAATATTAATGACTTGTCCTTGAGCAATACTAAAATTAAGTATTTCAAAGGTGCCATTATTTAAATTGATAAATTGTGCGCCAGCAGGTAGGCCGGTTGCTGTAATATTGGCAAACATGCCTGTAGGTAATGCGTCAACAATAGTGGCATTAGTTACAGGATCGGGCCCGAAATTAGTGATTGTTAATATAAACGGGTCGGTAGTGCCAGGAATTACAGCATTAGTGGGTACATGTGTTATTGATATCGCTACATCAGCTGATTGGCCGACAGGTGGCGGTGGTGGAGGTGGTGGCGGAGCTGGTGGGCCTAATCCACCAGACGTTTCAAAGCCGCTACTGACACTTCCTATCATCCCGAGAAATTCGATGTTGGCGAAACTGCTTTGATCAAACCATACCGTATTGTTAGAGCTGTAATCAGAGCAAGCACCTGCTTCCATCGATTGCCCTGAGTTAACGTCGTAAACATTGCCATTGGCTTCAACGATAGATGCCATACTATTATCAGAGCTGGTTATAACATCTCCTGCATAAATTTGATCGCCAGCGCTTAATAATCTTGTTTCGCCATTTGCTCCAACAGCAGTTACAAAGCCTACAGCACAATGGACTGTCCCAACGACTTGTTGAGCATGGGCAGCGGCTTTACCTGCATAGCCACAAGCATGGGTTAAAAAACCACTGGTAACGAAACCCATCTCACCACTGTAATTGACGTGATAGGCATGTTGTCCGCCGGCTTGTTCATGATGAGTTTCGGGAAATGCTAAGGAGGTTATGCTTTTGAGTGATTCAGTATTTAAGTGAACTGATGAGCCACTTGGCATCGTATAGACAGATCCATTGACTAATCTTATCGTTGTTTCACCAGTGCCTGTTGCTTTAATAACATCATTGATAAATATTGCAGAACCTTCTGTTAAATTTCTGGCATGACCATCAGGAGAAACGGCAACAGCAGCCCCTTCAATGTGAGTAATCTTACCGACTATCAACGGATGAATTTGCGCAAATGGTATTGTTTGTTTTTCGGGTGTAGCCATTGTTAACACTCCAAAATGCATTATTTTATTATGCATAATTTAATTTTAGTTCTAATTATCTGAATATCAAGAATGCTTATATTTCTTGGTTATTTACAAATATTTAGGAAAAAAAGTGCGAAGATAATTTTTCAAAAAAATGAGCGGAGCTGTTATTCCTGCATGGAAAAGGTTTATTAAGAACATTGAGCTATCAAGCGAGAGTAATATTAAAATTATCTTCGAAGTATTATTTAAAAAATGTCAATACAAGAGAGAGATAGAGGAATAGATTCTCGCTTGATAGTTAATAATGCTTGCTATTTTCTGTGTCAGCAGGAATGACAGTCTTGATGAGTTACATAAATTACATCTTAATTTCGAATTAAATGTTAATTCATGTTCTCATCACGGTGATTAAAAAGTAATGAAATTAATAATGAATCACTGATTATTTACAGCGAAAATAAAAAAATAATGTTATAATATTTTTCTGTAAATTCTGGCCACAGGATTATTTATGAAAATTATTTATGAAGCATTAACATTTGATGATGTATTACTTGTCCCTGCCCACAGTACCATTTTGCCAAAAGATGCTGAATTAAATACGCGATTAACCAGCCGAATTTCATTGAATATTCCATTACTTTCTTCAGCGATGGATACCGTCACTGAAGCAAGATTAGCTATAGCACTTGCTCAAGAAGGTGGCATAGGAATTATTCATAAAAATATGACCATTGAAGAACAAGCATTACAAGTACGCAAGGTGAAAAAATTTGAAAGTGGTGTTGTTAAAGATCCGATTACAGTAACTCCAGATACAACAGTACGAAAATTATTAGAAATTACACAAGCGCATAATATTTCAGGTATGCCTGTTGTCGAAGGCGATAAAGTAGTAGGAATTGTTACTAGTCGTGATGTTTTATTTGAAACGAATTTAGATCAACCTGTTGCTAAAATAATGACGCCGAAAGAAAGATTGGTCACAGTGCCTGAAGGAACTAATCGCGAAGAAGTTATACGATTAATGCATCAGCATCGCATCGAAAAAATTTTAGTGGTAGATAAACATTTTCAATTAAGTGGCATGATTACAGTTAAAGATATTCAAAAAGCAAAAAGTAAGCCATTTGCTTGCAAAGATGAATTAGGACATTTACGTGTTGGTGCTGCCGTTGGTACTGGCAATGGCACAGATGAACGTGTCACTGCGTTGGTGGAGGCAGGTGTTGATGTAATTGTTGTTGATACAGCACATGGACATTCCCAATTTGTTTTAGATCGCGTGACATGGATTAAAAAACATTTTCCAACTGTACAAGTTGTTGGTGGTAACGTTGCTACAGCAGATGGTGCAAAAGCATTAGTTGATGCTGGTGCAGATGCGGTTAAAGTAGGTGTCGGTCCTGGATCAATTTGTACTACACGAATTATTACTGGTGTAGGTATGCCACAAATTACGGCAGTAATGAATGTTGCAAATGCATTAAACGGATTAAATATTCCTGTCATTTCAGATGGTGGTATCCGTTATTCAGGGGATATTTGTAAAGCATTAGTTGCTGGTGCTGATGTGGTAATGATTGGGAGTTTATTAGCAGGTACTGAGGAAGCTCCTGGTGAAATAGAGCTTTATCAAGGGCGATCTTATAAATCCTATCGTGGCATGGGTTCTTTAGGCGCAATGGGTTTAGGGTCTAGCGATCGCTATTTTCAAGATTTATCTGAAGGCGCTGAGAAATTAGTACCAGAAGGTGTGGAAGGGCGCGTGCCTTATAAAGGTCCAATGCAAACTATCGTTCATCAATTAATGGGTGGTTTACGATCGGGTATGGGTTATGTAGGTTGCCGTACATTAAATGAAATACATGAAAAAGCGCAATTAATTAAAGTTACCAGCGCAGGCGTAAGAGAAAGTCATGTACATGATGTGATGATGACTAAAGAACCACCGAATTATCATGTGGATTAAAAAATATGACAAATAATATCCATGCACAAAAAATTTTAATCCTCGATTTCGGATCACAATATTCACAATTAATTGCGCGTCGTGTGCGCGAAGCTGGAGTTTATTGTGAAATCTATTCTTGTCAGGTTGAAGATAAATTTATAGAAGAATTTAATCCTACCGGAATTATTTTATCTGGTGGGCCTGAAACTGTAATTGAATCACATACGCCGCGCGCTCCTGAAATTATTTTTAAATTAAGTTGTCCTATTTTAGGTATTTGTTACGGCATGCAAACAATGGCGACACAATTAGGCGGTGTGGTGGATGCACATAAACATGGTGAATTCGGTTATGCGCAAGTGCAGATAATTAATTCATCCAAATTATTAAATGATATTTCTGATCATCTTTCGCCTCAAAATGTGTTTTTGTTAGATGTATGGATGAGTCACGGTGATCAAGTCACACAATTACCTGCGGGATTTATTAATATTGCAAAAACAACAAATACTGAAATTGCCTCAATGGCAAATGATGAAAAAAAATGGTATGGCATTCAATTTCATCCCGAAGTAACTCATACGCATCAAGGTCAACGGATATTGGAACGTTTTGTTTTAGAGATTTGTGGTTGTTCTGCACAGTGGACTACTAGCAATATTATTCATGACAGTATTGAAAAAATTCGTCATGAAGTGGGAAAAGACCAGGTTATTTTAGGATTATCGGGTGGTGTTGATTCTTTGGTTGTTGCAGCATTACTACATAAAGCAATTGCTGATCAATTAACTTGTGTTTATGTGAATACTGGATTAATGCGTCATGATGAGCAAAATATTTTCAATCACACTTATGTAAAACGTGAAAAAATTCATGTTGTACAAATTAATGCTGAGCAAAGATTTTTGTCTGAATTAAGTGGTATTACGGATCCGGAACAAAAAAGAAAAATCGCTGGTAAAGTTTTTATCGATGTTTTTGTTGAGCAAGCGAAATTATTTAAAGATGCGCAATGGTTAGCGCAAGGTACAATTTATAGTGATGTGATTGAATCTGCACATACTAAAACGGGGGGTAAAGCGCATGTGATTAAATCGCATCATAATGTCGGTGGTTTACCGGATAAATTACCGTTGAAATTAATTGAGCCATTACGTGAATTATTTAAAGATGAAATACGTAAAATCGGTTTGGAATTAGGTTTACCTTATGATGAAGTTTATCGTCATCCATTTCCTGGTCCTGGTTTAGGTATTAGAATTTTAGGTGAAGTGAATAAAGAATTTGCTGATTTATTGCGTAAAGCTGATGCTATTTATATTGAAGAATTACGTAAACATGATTTATATCATAAAGTTTCGCAAGCTTTTGCCGTATTTTTACCGATTAAATCAGTTGGTGTAATGGGCGATGCACGAAAATATGAATATGTTATTGCATTACGCGCTGTAGAATCTACCGATTTTATGACCGCCCATTGGGCTCATTTACCGTACACATTTTTATCCCACGTTGCTAATCGTATCGTCAATGAAGTTCCAAAAATTTCTCGTGTTGTTTACGATATTACTGGAAAACCTCCAGCAACAATTGAATGGGAATAATTACGATTTTAATAAAATGTAGCCAGGGTGAAACCAAATGAGAAAAATAATTAAAAAATTAAAAATGAAATTAATTGATGAAATAAATTTATTTGAAGGGTGTAACCCGGGAAAAATTAACTCGAAATGCTCACGAATTTAAACGAAAAATCCGATGAATATTACATGCAACACGCCATTAATTTAGCCAGCCACGCTGCATTAAATAACGAAGTACCCGTCGGTGCCGTATTAGTTTTAGATAATCAAATCATCGCCGAAGGATGGAATCAACCAATAACAAATAATGATCCAACTGCTCACGCAGAAATAATTGCTTTACGTCAAGGCGCGAAATATTTAAACAATTACCGTTTATTAGATACCACTTTATATATCACTTTAGAACCTTGTGCGATGTGCGCCGGCGCAATTATTCATTCACGTGTTAAACGTGTTGTATTTGGTGCCACTGATCCGAAAGCTGGTGGTGCAGGGAGTGTATTTTCAATATTACAATCTGATAAAATCAATCATCGTGTAGAATTATGTAGTGATGTGATGTCACATGAATGTGGCACAATTTTAAGAGATTTTTTTAAATTAAAAAGATGATTAAATAAATACTATTTGATCAGTGAAATAAATTAATCCCATTAACTCTACGATCCAGTCCCCTCTCCCTTTAGGGAGAAGGTTAGGGTGAGAGCTCGATTAGAAGGAATAATCCATGAAAAAATTATCATTATTTATTGTAATTTTTATCGTTTCTCTATTTTCACTCAATGTTTACGCCGACACGGTGCTATCAGAATTTATCGGTGGCATTAAACCCGACGCAGTGATGTCTAAACCTATTTCACAAGACGAGTACAATACTTGTCTGCAAACAACAAATCCTGAAGATTATCAATCTTGTATTTTAAATATCATGAATAAACACCATGCCAGCATACAAGCCATTGCGTTTTATAAATATTCAAGAGGGTGGATTGTAAAATATAAAACGTATGACAAATTAACTGTTATTTATGCCAGTATTCCTGGTGCAGATTATAGTGATGGTTATTTTATTATTAATGATCAAGGTGTGATTATTAATGTTGATGATTATTCTATTATTGGAAATTTAGATATCTCAAAAAATTCCCATTATCAGCAAATCATTCAACATTTTCCGAGCGCCAGTTTATGGCCAGGCAATCATCAATCATTTCCTGATAAAGTGACTTCGCCAGAAAATAGCCCGCGATTTGTGTTTACTTATTCATTATTAAATGGTTGTCACGCTTGTGAAATTGCAGGGACTGCAACAATAGGTTTTGATTTTGATAATGATGGTAATTTTTTAAATGCACAATTAATTGATTTAACACCTGCGCTAACCAATACGTCGTCACCTTCTGCAGGTACTGCTTCATAAATTAATTAATATGAATATGATCTATTAATTATATAAATGCACAAGAAAATGATATGTAGATATAGAGTGGATTAGGTCTCAGGCCTTTATCCACTTTGATATTAAAAAGATTAATTAATAAATTGCTTGAAATTGCTATGATATTTCACCGGATTAAATTCAATCACTTGGTATTCTGCAATTTTATGAATGAAATAAGGATCCTCTGCAATGATTTGATCGATAATTTTTCTATCAGATAATGCAGAAATCAATATGCCACCGGTGCGTGGATTTTGTGGGCCGGATACCACTAAATAGTTTTTGGCATAGCATTCATCCAAATAATTACGATGTTGTTGCACATATTGATCAACAATTTCTAAAGGTTTTGTGAAAGTAATGATGACAATAAACATATATTTTTATACCTCAATTAATTCAGCACGAAATTTAGCAACGGATGACGCATAATCTTTGCTACTAAACAATGCCGATCCAATGACAAATGTATCTGCACCAGCCCGTGCAATTTCATTGATATTGTTATGTTTAATGCCGCCATCGACTGATAATGCAATATTTCGTTTTGATTGTGTAATGATTTTTCGTGCGGTGGCTATTTTATGCAAACTTTCAGGAATAAATTCTTGTCCAGGAAAGCCAGGATTCACTGACATAATTAAAATCATATCCAATTTATCTAATACATGATCAATGTAATATAAAGGTGTTGCAGGATTAAATACCAATCCAGCTTTGCATCCTTGATCGCGAATTAATTGTAAGCTTCTATCGATATGTTCAGATGCTTCAGGATGAAAAGTGATTATGGATGCTCCTGCATTAACAAAATCAGTTATTAAATGATCAACAGGTTTAGCCATTAAGTGAACATCGATAGGTGCGGTTATGCCATATTTACGTAGTGCTTTGCATACTAATGGTCCGACGGTCAAATTGGGTACATAGTGATTATCCATCACATCAAAATGAATTAAATCAGCACCTGCGTTTAACATATTGACCGCATCTTCTCCTAATTTCGCGAAATCAGCAGATAATATTGAAGCAGCTAGCGTGTAGTTGTTCATGATCGACAATTCCTAAGATAAATGACTATGCGCATAATTCTAGTCTGATCGTTAAAAGAGTGATACAGTTTAAAGTTTCATTAGTGATAAATATTATTTTGTTTTAGGAAATATGCAAAGAATGCATAGTAAATAGAGGGATTAAATTATGAAAAAGAAAAAGCATAACAAGCCGCATCGTGTATTTAGATCAGCGCGATTAGAATTAAAACATGTTAAAAAACTGCCTGAGTCTCCACAGACGTTGTCGTCATCTTATGAATTAGCATTTGTTGATCAGAAATTTTTGTTACGTGAAGAGTTACGCGCAGTCCGCTTGCAATTGGAATTGTTAAAGCCCGAACTCATACAAAGAGATGAAAAAGTGGAATCCACGGTCGTTATTTTTGGTAGTGCACGTATTCCTGAACCGATGGTAGCGCGTGAGAAATTAAATAATTTACGTACCGATTTACAACATGATCCCAATAATCATGAGTTACAACGTAAGGTTAAAGTGGCTGAAAAAATTGTGCAGAAAAGTCATTATTATGAAGAGGCACGTAAATTAGCCAGTATCATTTCTGAGCGTTGCCAAATAGAAACCCGCCGTAACTTTGTGGTCACTACAGGTGGTGGGCCTGGTATTATGGAGGCAGCAAACCGTGGTGCTTTTGATGTTAATGCTAAAAGTATTGGCATGAATATTGTGTTGCCGTTAGAGCAAGGTCCCAATCCTTATATCACACCAGAGTTAACTTTTTTATTCCATTATTTCGCTGTCCGTAAGATGCATTTTTTAATTCGTGCTAAAGCGTTGGTGGTTTTTCCAGGTGGCTATGGCACCATGGATGAATTATTTGAAGCGTTAACTTTGATCCAAACGCGTAAAATTAAACCGATGCCCATTTTGTTATTTGGTCGCGAATTTTGGGATAGGGTCATTAATTTTGATGTGATGGTGGAAGAGGGGACGATCGACCCTGATGATTTACATATTTTTCAATTCGTCGAAACCGCAGAAGATGCATGGTTGGCGATTACGCAGTTTTATGAATTGCATAAGTTGTGATTGTTTTAATTTGTATTGATTTCTAGTTAGTTCGGTGCCAAGTCGCGAAATAGGCAGTTATTTATTGCTGGACGAAGCTGCGTCCTGCGATCGAAGATTACGTCCCTGTAATCTACGGTCCTGCAATAAATAACTGCCTATTTCGCTTTAAACTTCGGTGGCTACTTGTTAAATGTCTGTTGTTTTACGATGAAATAAACTGCGTAGGGTGAGGAAGGTGGGTGTGTGGGAGAGAGGCTGTAGTTCAGAACTTTTTTCAATCTCAGTATTAATCCCATATCCCTTTAACGACAAGTTTAGTAATGTAGCCCTGACACGTCGCTGCGCTCCTTTGTTCGGGGTACGATAATTTTTACAATAATTGTAATTTATAATAACTATTCTAATTTAAGTAATAGTTTTGCAATTTCTTTTTGTTTTGAATCTTTATTTATTAAATTAATCTCCGGTTTATACAACGCCAATATATTCCCGAAAACAATTAATATAATTCCTACTGCCGTAATCACATGCCACTGAAATTGCTCAAAATACGTGGAAATTAATAATGCAATAAGAGGCGTAATGACAAAAATATACGCGGCACGACTGGGTCCAATATGTCCTAATAATTTTAGGTATGATCCAAAAGCTATGATCGATCCAAAAATAGCTAAATAGAGTAGTGTGCTTATATAGGGAAATGTCCAACTAATGGTTGGTTTTTGACCTAAACATACAGCGATAATGAGTGTAAATAATGCGCCATACAACATACCAAAAGCGTTACTTTGAATAATGGGTAAATGTGTTTTTTGATTATATGCCGACGCCATATTGCCCCATGAAGCAAACAATGTGCCCATTAAACAGATTATTAATCCAATGATTTGCTGTGTGTGATTAATGGCATGGTGCGGATAAATCTTAGACATTTGCGCAATAAAAACGATTGCAAGACCTGTTATACCCATAATGGCTGATAACACTACTGATAATTTGATTGGCACTTTAAAAATAATGCGACTATTGATGATATTCATGAATTGAATATTTGCAGAAATTAATGCAACGGTACCGCTAATTAAATAAGTTGATCCCAAATAGAAGAAAATATAATTCAGACAAAACAATAATAATCCTTGCACAGCCATAGTACAGTGATTTTTGAAGGTAAATTTAAGATTTTTTTGTGTGAATATACAAAATAAAATTAATAGTGATGACGCAATACTAAAGCGATAAACAATAGACCATAACGGTGATATATCATCTATTTGAAATTGAATGGCATACCATGTTGAACCCCAAATGAGAGATGTTAGTGTGTACAGAAGTAGATTATTTAGCACGGGGTACCTTTATTAAATCATGATGAAATGTATTTTAAATAAAGAAAAAATGATAATTCGTTTATTGTGTGATTAATTACAAAATGTTGTGTAATTTCGTTAGTATTTTTCATGCGCTAATAACCACATTTTCATATTGATTAATTCGCCATTGATAGCGCCAGCAAATCCACCAATATTATTTTTGGCTACAATTCTGTGGCATGGAATAAATAGTGGAATAGGGTTGGCTCTGCAAGCATTACCTATTACGCGCGGGCTTGTATTTAATTGTTCGGCAATCTCGCTATAGGTTAATGTTTTCCCCACAGGGATTTTTTTCATTAATGCCCATACTTTCTTTTGTAATTCTGTGCCATCGGCTTGTAATGGAATGGTGAATTTAAAATGTGGGTTTGAGAAATAATTTTCTAATTCGGTAACTGTATTTTTAATGAGTGGATGATTTAATGTTTTTTGTGACCGCGTAGTTTTTAAAAAATCAATACCAGTTATAGATGGATTATCTTTGTTAATTTTAATGCCGAGATGGCCAATAGGGGAATTTATTATTGCAGCATATTCCATGGATTATTCCCCTGTTATTAGGAGTTAAATTTATTAATAAATTAGAATATTTGTAGCCTGGATGGAGCAGAAGAGGAATTTGTTAAAATTTCTTAATTTTAATTTATGATAAATTCTAAACTAAACTTCTGCGTAATCCGGGAATTAAATCTCCAGGGTTACGCAGAGTGATGAAAATATATTGCAATAATATTTAAATATTGTAATTTTTTTTGTTAACTTCTTATGCTTCACCCAGGCTACGATCTGAAGAGAGAAGATTAACAAAATGAGAATAATTTTACGCTACTGCGCTCTCATCAGTTTCTGCAAGTGATTCAAATCCTGCACCTAATTTTTCTTTAATTCTCGCTGCGCGGCCACGTAAATCACGTAAATGATAGAGTTTAGCTTTGCGCACATCACCACGACGTTTGACATTTATGCTAGCAATAAGCGGGCTATGTGTTTGAAATACGCGTTCAACACCTTCACCATGAGAAATTTTACGCACTGTGAAAGAAGAATTTAAACCGCGATTGCGTTTCGCAATAACAATGCCTTCAAATGCTTGTAATCGTTCGCGATTTCCTTCAATAACTTTTACTTGCACAACGACTGAATCGCCAGCTCGAAAAGTTGGAATATTTTTGTTCATTTGTTCAGCTTCAAGCTGTTCGATAATATTACTCATGTTATTTCTCCCGTAAATCTTCTAATAAAAAATATATTGTGTTAATAGAGCTAAGCATTATTACATACCTACATATTAACGCTCGCTTTTATATTCGCTAATAAATTCATCTAACAATTGTTGTTCTAAGTCACTCAAAACCCGACATTGTAATAGTTCTTTTCTTCTTAACCAAGTTTTTCCTAAAGATTCTTTTAATCGCCATCGTGAAATTGCTGCATGATCACCACTTAATAACACTTTGGGTACCGATAATCCTGCAATTTCTTCTGGTCGGGTGTAATGCGCAAATTCTAGTAAACCATTAGCAAAAGTATCTTGTTGTGCAGATTCGCTATCGCCTAAAGCATTGGGCAATAAGCGTGTTATTGCATCTATCGCCACTAATGCAGCAAATTCACCACCACTTAAAACGTAATCACCAATTGACCATTCATCATCAATCGCAAGTTGTATCACTCTTTCATCAATGCCTTCATATCGTCCCGAAACAAAAATCATTCTATCTTTGCTTGCAGCCGATTGAATTAATGTTTGATCAATTTTTTTACCTTGTGGAGTTAAATAAACTACTTTGCAATCTTGACCCACTATTCTTTTGGTATGTTCAATTGCAGATAATAATGGTTCTGCTTTCATGACCATACCAGGCCCGCCACCGTAAGGACGATCATCTACAGTGCGATGAATATCCGTTGTAAAATCCCGCGGATTTGTAATCGTTAATTCAATAATTTTATTTTTTATTGCACGCCCTGTAATGCCATGATTGAGTGCGGTAAATATTTCAGGGAATAGGGTGATTAATCCAATATGCAATTAAAAATCCTCATGCCAATCTACAATTATTGTTTTTTCTTGCAAGTTAACTTGCATAACATACATATTAAGTATGTAAGGAATTAAATAATTTTTTGCCCCTTTGACAACTAATATATCGTTAGCGCCGGTATTCATTAAGTGATCCACTTTTCCTAAATTCACACCATTGCTATTTATTACTGATAATCCCTCAAGATCTGACCAATAATATTGGTCATTTTCTAACGTTGCTAATTGATTTCGCCAAATAGCTATTTCAGTATTTGTATAATGTTTTGCTTGCTCCGGTGTATGACAATCTGCAAGTTTTATTAATATTCTATGCGATTGAATTTGCGAATCAGCAATGTTGAGAGTGAGCCACGATTGTTTAGAATGAATTTGCCAAGGCAAATACTGAAATATATTTTCAGGTGGATCGGTAAATGAATTAATTTTCAACCAACCATGTATGCCAAAGGGACTACCAATACGGCCAATAATTATTCTTTGAGGTAAATCCTCGTTTTTATCTTTCATACTAAACAACGTAATTTATTATGCAGCAGCAGCCACTTCAGGTTGTTTTTGATACTCTTTAATGAGATTGCTGACACGTTCTGATGGTTGTGCACCAACGGATAACCAATGATTTACACGTTTCATATCAAGATGTAATCGTATTTCCCCACCTGTGGCGATTGGATTGAAATAACCAATGCGTTCATTATTGCGTCCATCGCGACTATTACGTCTGTCAGTAACAGTAACATGATAAAAAGGTCTTTTATTGGTACCGCCACGAGATAATCTAATAACTACCATATTTGTTTGTATCCTCTTTTAAGTGAACCAGTTGAGCTGGTTTAAGTGTATTCTGATAAAAAGTGTC
Organism: Pseudomonadota bacterium; assembly: GCA_021777765.1. Taxonomy (GTDB): domain Bacteria; phylum Pseudomonadota; class Gammaproteobacteria; order DASZBR01; family DASZBR01; genus JAJYDF01. The sequence goes on from JAJYDF010000053.1 coordinate 16,595, forward strand.
AAATTCTACGTGAAAATAAATTTTTTGCAAATAGTATTATTGAGCTGGTGATATCTTATTATTTCCGGGATAAAAATCTTTTTAAAAAAATTATTAATAATTCTTATAACTTCGCTTGACAAAGAGAAATGACAATGTAGAATGGCCGCTCTTGTTTACCGAAGCGAACTCCGCACTAAACAATCAGGCGAAAGGAACTAGAGGTCTGAATAAAGACTTTGAAGAAGTATTTGTCTCTGAGA
>JAJYDF010000054.1 GCA_021777765.1 Pseudomonadota bacterium
GCCCGGACAAAGGAGCGCAGCGACGTGTCCGGGATTTTTGACCCGTTTCCGAACACGTCGCTGCGCTCCTTTGTCCGGGCTATATTTGAGGTCATGCAGTCTACCTATTGTTTGCAATTAATGCCCATTTACGTAATAATAACTTCTTTTTACGTTTTAATAGCGTATCAAAGTGCGACTTTGGCCATAAATATCGAGAGAAATATCCTAATAACTTAATATTTCCTTAAGCTAGTTTTGATATCCTTAAACACAATATTTATAAAAAACAGGTAATTATACGACTTTATCCAATACATAAATGATGTAAAAGTAAAGTCAAGCTAATCAAAGGATTACAAGCAGTTTGTCAAGTTCCCCCAAAGGATCAGCAGTTATAAAACTTGAAGAAAAAGGATTTAACAAAGCTGGTTAGTGAGTATCAATTCCCACATTGAAAATTTTATTATGATAGTTGGTTGTTTGAATTAACCTCAGACGGCTGTACACGGTAGTAACGCATTATAATGTTTGAACTCATCATAAATTGAAAAACAGAAATTATTACGAAGATTACATAATAGAGGTGAGCTTATGAAAACCAAACTAGGTACATTCCAAAGTCCTGTCAAAGCATTTAGTGATTATTATCACAGCTTACCCTGGCATTCATTTCTCGAAAAAAGACGTTTAAAAAGTCTTATCGATGAAAGTGTCGTTTTAGATGAAATAGATGCCTCGATGGATCGACTCAATAATGTTAACGTTTTAACATTAAATGCCTACCTCAATTCTCTCCTGCAAAAGAAACGTAAGCTATTAACTGATCTTGCAAGAATTGTGAATAATAAAAATAAAAACTATAAAATGGTTCTTAATACCCAAGATCCTTCAGATACTCAATTTACCATTACCGCTAAAAGAGGCGATCACCATTCTTCCACAACATACACTGATGAAACTAATCCGGTAGAATTAACTGCTCTTCTGCGACAATTAAATCTGCAAGAATTAAAACAAGCCTCACAAATCGTATTTACCATCAATCAAATTAACCATACCTTAACTCGTGGAGTCTCGAAACAAAACAGAGAGGCAATGCATCGTCGTGAAATTAACATAGCAAATCATGGTAGTACGACCGGTTTATTAAATGAAATTGATCAGAATGATGCCGATAGCATTGCTTTTGAACGAGTCAATCTCGTCAGCGATTATGAACCTTTTCGTGCAGGTAAATATCATTATTTATATGCATCTGATCATTGGACCATTGAAGAAAGCGCAATCATTTTTCGTGTTATAGCACATGCCATCCGCGAGGCTAAAATAGTTATCTCATTTAATTTACAGCAATACCTTGCTTTAAACCCTGCTGCAGTTGAAATTAATGAAAATGCACAAAGATTTGTACAAATCAATGATAATAAATTCCCCATTAAATCAGTGAGTGGTGTTGATTATGTTGATGTGCCTTTATCCATTACAGAAGCATTTAATGCACCCAATGAAAAAGATAATCACGGTCTTTATACACCTATAGAAGAATATAGACGTACCCATTTCACACAACTGAAAAAACTCGTTGCAAAATTAGATTTCCGATTCACCGTCGATGAACGCAATCCGCTTGGACCTCGTAAAATTGAACTCCATAGTGGCATACTCAAAGAAAATGCAAATCGTGCAGGTTTAACCTGGTTAGACATTACTGATAGTGTTGCAAGAAATGGCGGTGTTCCATCAGAAACATTTGTTCAAAATAATGTCGATGCAACTAAACTTGCTAAAATAACCGATGTCCGTAATGAAGTATTTGCTCTACAAAATTCTTTAGAATCTCCAGGATACGGCCGTGATAATAATGGTTGTGCTTTTCCAATTAATAATGGTGCAGCATTAAAAAATTATATTAAAGCGGGCCTCAAACGTCGTGTTAGTGGAACTGATGCTGAACTCGATGGTTATTTAAACAGGATTAATTTTAATCAAATTGATAATTTTGATAACTTCGTTACGCAACAATTTGAGATGGCAACAGCTGCACGACCTGGTTTCTGGAATTTTCTTTCATCTGATTCTGATGCAAATATCCGCAAGCATGCAGTATTAACAGCATTGGCAGAAGAGTTAAAAGCAGTACAAGATTATCGTGCACGTTTAACTCAGAAAGTTAAACCACAAGATGAAGATGATCTGAATTTAAATGAAGGTTTCCGTAATGATTTACTTGCTGCGGAACAATTATTCACTGTGAAACATCCTTACAATAGATTCACACTGGTTGATAATAAACAATTATTGGGTCTTGCGTATGAATCACAAAAACAGATTGAACGATATGATAAATTCAAAGAAGAGTTAGAGAGCTACAAACCAGGTAATTGGTTTACCAGATGGTGGCGATCAGGTGCATTAAAGCTCGTTAATGAAAAAGAACAAGCACTGGGTAAAGCTAAAGCAGAATTAGACAAATATCGCGAAGGACTTGCAGAAGAAATGTTTGTACGAATTAATAAATTTGTATTAACAGATGAAATGACTCAAAAAGTGAATGAAGAATATAGTTTATTAGGAGAATACAAAGCATTTATAGAAATGTATGGATCGGTCGCTACTCAATCAAAATTAGTAATGCGTACCAATTATCGTGCACATTTAACTTCTTTATTATCGAAAGGATTAAATGAAGAAAACCGTGTCACTATTACAAAATATATTAATGAGCTTATACAGAATGCAGCTGGAAATGCTGTTGAACTGAATTTCTTAACCGTATTGAAAAAAATATTATTAGGTGAAGCGTTTGATGTGGCAGCTGAATTAGATGAGCATAAGATCGAATGTATTAAGCAATATTTTGATCCTAACAGAAATAAAGCGGAACCTAGATTAGATGATCAAGTTAAACAAGCGCAAGCTGATCAGTTATATAAATCCTGCTTTGCTTTTGATCGACATTTAAGACAAGCACAACACAATAATCAAAGAGGTGGTTATGATAATTCTACCCTCTTTAGTTATTTTGCTAAAGAATTTGGTGGATCAAACCTGAAACGTATTTTCACGCATGCTGAAACACAAAAACAATTAATTAGTTCACAGAGCGAAAAAGCTAAAGTAGTAACCTATACGCAATTAATAGATAAGTTCTGTGATGACAGTAACCATGCTAGTGAAGTGCTGAAAGGTTATCGAAACCTTGCAGTGGAAAACTTGAAGTACTTTGAATCATTATTAATTCAAGGTAAACATCCTGCTACAACACAAAAACTCGGTTTTGCTGATAGATTGGATCAAGGCGTGATACGTGTAAAATATATTCCAATAGCCGTATTACCACTACAAACACGTCCTACCGTTGTCTATGGTTACGACATTCAATTAACCGACAAAAAAACATTATTTTTGGGAAATCAACCTCTCATTGCAGTGAAAAGAGAAAATGTTAATAACTATATACATACTCTTTATTCAGCAGGAATATATAAAGGTGAACATTTTGCTCTCGACAATGTGATGGCTGTAATTGGTAATGCCGATGAAAAAGGCCGTTATGTTGAAAAAAGATTAGCCAAAATTTTTAGTAATCCTGATTATGTGATTCGTCAAAATAATCAAGTGATATTTAAATTTACTATGAATGATCTTGCTCGTGAAAAAGATTTTGTTAATCAATTTCGCGGTGAAGTACAGTCACATGTAGATAATGCAATTAAATATCTCTATTACACTCACGGTTGGAACATCACCACACAAACAATCGTTGATCAATTAGCAAGTACCGCACTTCAGGAAGAAGTACGCCTTGATCGCCTTGAAAGTTTATTATCTCGTGCAGCTAATAATGGTAATGATTTTCTTGATGATATCGAGCAAGGTTTCTTACTGAACTTAGTACATCGCGGCATCACTGCAAATAATTTTGCGACAGGCGAAAGATTAAATCGTTATAAGAGCATTATTGAAAAATATTTAGCAAGACAATATAAACCTAATGCATTATTAGAAGAGGTCATTTTTAAATACACAAATTCAACAGAATACCGTGATAATTTTGTTATCAAGGAAGTTGAATTTAATGTTGCACAAAATGACGAGGCTCGTATCCATTTATTCCATTATAAATGGGCTAAAAGAATTGATGCTAAAGATCCCGTGTATACGGCGCATTTACCTAAAGCATACAATTCAAATGATTGGCAAAATAATTCAGCGGTTGATGTGAAAAGCGAATCCTATGTGGGATGTCCTATCGTTACTCAAATCAGTCAGCAACGTTATGATGCGGCTATATTAAACGCATTATTTGTTAACGGCGTGGTAACACAAGATAACGCTTATAAGAGCCGTTATAATCCAAATTATCAATTGTTAGTTGAGTTTGCGAATCGCTCAGTGCAACGCGAATTAAATATGCAATTAATATCTGAACATCTTGCCGATCCAAATAATGAAAATGCACATTGGAGATATTTACCGATTGCACCAATAGATGATGTTTCTCGTGAAGATCAAAATAAATTAACTGATGAGCAAAAAGTGCGTTATGGACATTATAAGTCAGTAGAAAATAATGCAAAAACGCTTTACGAAACGGTGAGATCACGTAAAAAAGAACGTGGTTTCGGTGAGGAAGTCATTGGTAAAACCGATGTCACTAGCAAACACAAAGAAGAGTATAATTTCTATCAAGGTTTTACACGTCATTATGATGAAACAAAATCTGCATTAACAGCACTTTATGGGTCACATACCGCACAAAGAATGCTTGAAATGTATGGTTTTGAAGACATCGAAAAATTAGTGAATTGTGTCGGTGAAACAAGATTACTGCAATTAGCTAAAATAGTTGATAAGGCATTAACTCGTGTTGAAAATTCTTTAAATCCACGTCCTCCTGTGTCACATGCTGAACAAGTTACCTGGGTTTCTACATTCATCATTACTGATGCTTTTGTTAAAAGGATTAATCAGCAATTATTAGCTATTGAGCAAGCAAGTAAAAGAAATGATTCTGAAAAAGAATCTCATGTTAATGAGCAACTCCATAAGCAATTAAGAGACTTAAAGACCAGACTTAATACTTTAAAACCAATCATTGAAGCTGCACATAAATCAGATGTTGATAAAAGACAAGCGATCCAATTTATTGAGCATCAGAATATAGCCAGATTATTTGATGAAGTGATTTTAAGAATTATTGGAGAAATGCGAGTTACTGTGGGCTTTTTATCAGTTACTACTAATGAAAAGTTGACTGCAGAATATGTTGCTGAAATAAATTCAAAACAAAAACTACTGAAGGAATTATTTGGCTTGTTAGTGGATTATGCTAAATCATTCCGTCACGATGAAAAATATAAACAGTTATTTGCTCAGCTTAAGACTGAATTTCAAAGAGCACGTAGTGAAGAACCTGTGATTCGAAATACAGATAAGCCTGAAGTTCAACTTGAAATGCAAAAAGTGGATGCATTATGGAAAGCGGCTGAAAATGACATCTTTGCCAATGAGCTCAGTCTACAAAATACTGCTGATAAGGTACGTACATTCAAAGCGGAAATATCAACACTATTAAAGAGTTCAGATAAGCAAATTATTCAAAGTCAATTCCGTACTGCTTTAATAAATGCTTTATCAAAAGAGAATTTAATCTTAGTTCGTTTCTTTAACGAGCAAGAACTAAAAGATCTGCAAAGTATGGCAGAAGCATTTGTCAATAAAGTTAAAGAGTGTGCTGAACTAAAGATATTAGCTACTGCATTTCTAAATATCTTGAAAGGTAGCAAAGAACAAAATGATGTTAATGCCATTGCTCAATTTAATTTATTCAATGAAATTATGAAGTTTGCATTGGAAGGTAAACCAGTAAATGTTGCATTATTTACTATTGAGAACTTAACTGCACTCAGAGATGGACCTTACGGGCTGGGTAAAATAAATAGTTGGAACATAACAGTTAATGCGATTTTAGATAGATATCTTGCTGATCCATCTGCTGATTTAACCATGTTAAATGTATGTGACATCGTAGTTGATAGAGCACAGCAAGCGCAAGTTCAAGCTCAAACCAATGCAATACGTAAAGCAAGAAGCTTTATTGATAAAGCATTTAATCGACAAGGTTTTGAGTTAAAAGGTGATTTTGAAATTGCTAGAAATATCGCAGAAATACGCGCTGATAGCCAATTACAAAAAGTGTTAACAGACTCATATATCCATTATCAAAAGGAAATTGCTGAAACTGTTAAAACATATCATGCGAGATTTAGTAATATCGCTGTATGTAAAAACAATTTAGAAAATTATTTAAATGTTAATATTGTCGAAAATAAATGCAATGATAATAATGAGCAATTAAATAAACATATAGAATTCATTTCGAATCTCTATATCCATGTACAGTTACATCCACAAGGCGACAATAAATCAATTGATGTTGCATTCAAGAGGTTTATTGAGCAATTTGTAGCAGCGATTAATCATCGTCCAGCACAAGCAATTCCCTGTGGAACTGCTTTTGCAAAAGGTGTTATAAACAAATTAGCTACAACGAAAGATGTGCAAATGGTTAAAGAAGCGTGTGATAAATATCATAAAACTATTGTTGATTCTGAAGCATCAGCTAAATCATTAGCTCATAAAATTAAATCGGAATTTAATAATAGAGTGGATTATTTCAAAGCTCAACGCGGTGCATCTGCTGAAGCAATCCGCATGTTAATCGAAAATTTTGCAGAGCTTATTAGCAAACTTGACAAAATTGACGATAATTTTAACGCAAGAAATGTGTTTATCAGTGAGTTCAATAAAACACAACCTTTCCGTGTTAAGCTTAATACTGAAGTAATTAATGCTAATAATTCTTCATTTAAAGATGCAATTAGAAAGGCTGTCGATGCGTTAGTAATGAGTGAGATTAATTCTATTCCAGTTAAGGCTGCTGCAGATTCACCTGCTCCAGCTGCAGCAAATGCGAATAATCGTCATTCACCATCAATGTCACTCAATTTAGGAGAGTAAATTTAATTAACAAGGTGGAATATTTAACATTATTCCACCTTATTTATTTTCAACTCATAAAAATTTTATTCACTTCCCCCCTTCTCTCTCTATCAATTCTCTAATTATTGATATTTGTCAAAGCTAGCTTTACTTTTTTAAACAATATTAAGACCAACTAGCCATAATACAGATTTATAAACCGTTATAGAGATTAAAACTGATAAGTATAAATTAATTTGAACACAGACGATTATATTATAAAAGACGGACATTAATTTCATTACACAGGACAGTATAGAGTAGTCACTTTTTATCATGTTTGAACTGCCTTATTTAATAGTAGAAATTATTATATATCAAGGAGTCAGCATATGAAAACCAAACTAGCTACCTTCCAAAATCCAGTACAAGCGTTTAGAGATTATTATAACCGTTTACCTTGGTATTCATTTTTAGAAAAGCATCGCTTAAAGAATCTCATCAATGAAAGTGTGGTATTAGATGAAATCGATACCTCAATGCATCGCCTCAATGATATTCATATTTTAACTTTAGATGCTTATCTCTTATCGTTAGTCAAAAAGAAACGTAAATTATTAGATGAATTAGCGGATATGGTGAATCAAAAAAATAAAAACTTTAAAATGGTTCTAAATACACTTGATCCGCTGGACACGCAATTTACGATTCAAGCACGGCATGATAATCAAAATCAACCGCCAGCAACACATACCTATACGGATGAATCAAATGAAGGTGAATTATCTACCCTACTCAACCAATTAGGCCTGCAAGAATTAAAACATGCTAACCAACTTGTCTTTACCCTCGATCAAATTAATCGAACTTTAAGTCGTGGCATATCTAAGCAAAATAGAGATGCAATACGATATTCAGAAATAAACATCGTCAACCATGGATCGACTAACGGATTTATTAATGAAATCATGTGCAATGATGCTGATAGTATCGCTTTTGAACGAGTCAACCTGGCTGCTAATGAAGAACCATTTCGTGCAGGCAAATATCATTATCTCTATACAACCGATCATTGGACCATAGAAGAAAGCGCAATAATCTTTCGTGTCATAGCCCATATTATTCGTGAGGCAAAAATAGCTTTATCTTATAAATTAAATAAATTTATTGATTTACAACCCAATGCAATAATCATCACGGAAAATGAACAAAGCTTTGTACAACTCAATGATCAAAAATATCCCGTTAAATTAGTTAACGGTGTTGAAAAAATAGATATTCCATTATCCATTATAGAAGCGTTTAATGCACCCACTGAAAAAGATCATATAGGCCTTTTTACTTCTGTAGAAGAATATAAGCTTGCCCATCTAAAACTACTGAAAGGGCTTGTTTCAAAATTAAATTTTCGCTTTAAAGTTGATGAGCGTAATCCGTTTGGACCCCGCAAAGTTGAATACCATTCAGGCATATTGAAAGAAAAAGCTAACCAATCTGGTTTTTCATGGATTGATATTACAGATAGTGTTGCGAGAAATGGTAACGCGCCGACAAATTCATTTATTGAAAATAATGTTGATGCAACTAAACTGGCTAAAATTACACCTATACGCGAGGAAGTATTTGCCATACAGAATACTTTAGAATCTCCCGGATATGGCAGGGATGATTATGGTCAAGCATTCCCCTTAATCAACGGATCTGCATTAAAAGACTATATTAAATATGGTCTCAGACGACGAGTTAATGGAAAAAATGTTGAATTGGATATTTATCTCAATCAAATTGATTTTAATCATATAGCCAATTTTGATCACTTTGTGGCTCAACAAATTCAAGTAGCTATAGATTCTAAACCCGGTTTCTGGAATTTTCTTTCGGCAAACTCTGCTGCAAATATTCGAAAGTATGAAGTATTAACAGCTATCGCAGATGAATTAAAAGCGGTACAAGATTATCGCGCTTGTTTAAATAAAAAGCTAAACCCTCAAGATGATGATGATCTTAATTTAAATGAAGGTTTCCGAAATGATTTAAATGCTGCTGAACAATTATTTACCGTTAAACATCCTTACAATAGATTCACGCTAGTTGATAATAAACAATTACTGGGTCTTGCTTACGAATCGCAAAGACAGATTGAACGATATGATGCTTTTAAAACGGAATTAGAGAGTTATAAACCGACTAATTGGTTTACGAGGTGGTGGCGATCGAATGCATTAACACTTGTGTATGAAAAAGAACAAGCACTTGATAAAGCAAAAGCAGAATTAGCCAAATATCGCCAAGGACTTGCGGAAGAAATGTTTGTCCGCATTAATAAATTTGTTTTAACAGAAGAGATGAATGTAAAGGCAAATGATCAATATGATTTGCTGGGTGAATATAAAGCATTTATCGAAATGTATGGTACTGTCGATACTAAATCGAAATTAGCAATGCGTATTAATTACCGTGCACATTTAACGTCTTTATTATCAAAAGGATTAAATGAGGATAATCGTACAGCAATAACAAAATATATTGATGAGCTCATAAAGAATACAACTGCAGGGTCCATTGAAAAAAGTTCTTTAAAAGTAGTGAAAAAAATATTATTAGGTGAGGACTTTAATGTTGCTGCTGAATTAGATGATGAAAAAATTGAGTACATTAAAAAATATTTTGATGCTAACCGGAATAAAGCCGAGCCACGATTAAATGATGCTGTTAAACAAACACAAGCTGAACAATTATATAATGCCTGTGTCGCATTCAACCGCCATCTAAGGCAAGGTCAACATAATAATCGCAAGGGCGGTTATGATAACTCCACTCTTTTTAGTTATTTTGCCAAGGAATTTGGCGGTTCAAATTTAAAACGTATTTTCATCCATGCTGAAACACAAAAGCAATTAATCAGTTCTGATAAAGAAAAAGCGAAAGTAGTAACGTATACGCAATTGATTGATAAGTTCTGTGATGACAGTAATCATGCCAGTGAAGTACTTAAAGGATATAGAGCACTCGCTTCTGAAAATTTGAAATTTTTTGATTCATTATTAATTCAAGGCAAAAATCCTGTTACATCATTAAAGATAACTGCTGCTGATAAATTTGATCAGGGAGAAATGCGCGTTAAATATATTCCAATAGCCGTGCTGCCACACCAAACTCGACCTCATGTGGTCTATGGTTATGATATTCAATTAACTGACAAAAAAACATTATTTTTAGGTGAACACCCACTATTTGCAATTACCAGAAGTAATTTCAATGATTATATAGATAATCTCTTTGCACTAGGAATTTACAAAGGTGATCATTTTGCCCTGAATAATGTGATAGCAGTTATTGCTAATCCAGCCGAAAAAGGCAACTACATTGAAAAAAGATTGGCCGCGATTTTTAGTAATCCTAAAATGGTTACAATGCAAAATAATCAATGTGTATTCAATTTTTCTATCAAAGACCTTAAACATGAAAAAGAATTCATCAGGCAATTTCGCAGTGAAGTGCAAGAACATGTAGATGATGCAATTAAATATCTCTATTACAAATATGGATGGAATTTAACAACGCAAACGATTCTGGATCAATTAGCAAGCACTGTACTTCAAGAAGAAGTCCGGCTGGATCGTCTTGAGGTGTTACTAGCACGTGCCGCTCTTTATGGTAATGACTTTTTTGATGCCACTGAACAAGACTTTTTAAAACACTTATTAGACTGTGGTATTAATTCCAGTAATTTTGCGACTGGTGAAAGAGTAAATCGTTTTAATTGCATGATTGAAAAATTTTTAGAGCAAAAATATAAACCTAACGCTTTATTAGAAGAGATAATATTTAAATATACCAATTCAATCGATTATCGCGATAATTTTGTGATTAAAGAAGTTCAATTTAATATTACACAGAATGATGAAGCGCGTATCCATCTATTTCACTATAAATGGTCTAAGAGGTTAAATGATAAAAATAATATGTACACTGTACATTTACCGCAAGCTTATGTTTCAAATATTTGGCAAGAACATACAGTGATTGATAGCAAAAGCGAATATTTTGTGGGATATCCTATCGTTTCTCGAAAAAATCAGCAGCGATTTGATGATACCATTTTAAATGAATTCTTTGTTAATGGTGATCCAACTACGCTAAATAGAGCTTACAAAAATAAATATAATCCAAATTATCAATTATTAGTCGATTTTGCTAGCCGAGCAGTACAACGCGAATTAAATCTGCAATTAATTTCAGAACACCTTGCTGATCCTCATAATGAGCAACAACATTGGCGATATTTACCAATTGCTCCTATTGATGATGTTGCCGCTTGTGAAACAGATAAACTGTCTGCTGAGCAAAGAGAACGTTACAACATGCTCCTCTCCGTTCAAAGTCATGCTAAAACATTATATGAAATTATCAGAACCTATAAAAAAGAACGCGGATTTGGTGAAGAATCTATTAGCAAAACAGATATTACGAGCAAACATAAGGAAGAATATAACTTCTATCAAGGTTTTACACGTCATTTTGATGAAACCAAAGCAGCATTAACGGCACTCTATGGACAGCCTACTGCACAAAGAATGTTTGAAATGTATGGTTTTGAAGACATCGAAAAATTACTCAATTGTGTGGGTGACAGAAGATTATTGCAATTAGCAAAATTAGTTGATCAAGCTTTAACACGCGTAGAGATTTCTTTAAATCAAGCGCCACTGATTACCCATGCCGAACAAGTCATTTGGATTGCTACATTTATTATAACCGATGCTTTTATGAAAAAAATCAACGAGCAGTTAGTCGCGATTGAGCAAAGTAATCAAAGAAACACCGTGACAAAAGAAACTCAATTCGATGAGCAGCTCCATCAGCGTTTAAAAGAATTACAGACTAGACTGAATATTTTAAAACCCACTATTGAAGCAACTCATCATGCAGAAATTGTTAAAAAGCAAGCAATACAGTTGATAAATCATGATCAAATCTCTCGATTTTTTGATGAAGTTATTTTAAGGATAATTGGCGAAATTCGCGACCGCGTTGGATTACTCTCAGTGACAACTAACGAAAAACTTTATGCTGAATATATCGCTGAGATAAATTCTAAACAAAAACTACTTAAAGAATTATTTAGTCTATTAGTAGACTATGCTAAATCCTTCCGCCAGAACCACAATTTTAAAGAATTATTTGTAGAACTTAAAAATGAATTTCAAATAGCCAGTACCAGAAAACCTGTCATTTTAAATTCTGATAAGGTTACAGTTAAAGCTGAAATGCAAAAAGTTGATGAATTATGGCAATCAGTTGAACAACAAATATTTAGTAATGAACTGAGTTTAGAAAATACGGCTGAGAAGATACGCCTTTTCACTACTGATATATCTCTTCTCATGCGCAATTCAGAAAAGCACATTTATAATGATGATTTTCATATTTCTTTAATTAAATCTTTATCGAGAGACAATTTAATTTTAATACGTTTATTAAGCATTCAGGAATCAAATGATTTACAGCATTTAACAGAAACATTTATAGGAAAAATAAAAAATGCGCCAGAACTTAAAATTTTACTGAATGCATTTTTAAATATATTAAAAGGTAGTCAAGAACAAAGGGATATTGATGCAATAATTCAGTTTAAATTATTAAATGAGGTTATGAAATTTGCCTTCGAAGGAAAAGCAAAAAATATTGTTCTATTTTCAGCTGACAATTTAACCACGCTCAGAGATGGGCCTTATGGACTAGGCAAATTAAATTGTTGGGGCTTGATAGTTAAAACAATAATAGATAGGTATCTTGCTGATCCAACTGCTAATTTATCAATGTTAGCAATATGCGATTATTTTGCAGATGGAGAACATCAAGCAAGCGTTCTAAGAAAAACAAATGCAATACGTAAAGCACGAAGTTTCATTGATAAAACATTAAATAGAAAAGGCTTTGAGTTAAAAGCTGATTTTGAAAATGGTCTAAGCATTGCTGAAATACGTACTGATAGCCAGTTAGAAAAAGTGTTAACTGATACTTGTTTACATTTTCAAAAAGAGATTGCTGAAATCATTAAGCGGTATGACCCCAAATTCATTAATGCAGTTGTATGTAAAAACACTTTAGAGAGTTATTTAAATGTGAATGTGGCCGCAAATCAATGTGATGATAATAACGAGCGTTTAAATAAGCATATCGAATTCCTATCGAATCTCTATTTATATATTCAGTTAAATCCAAATGGTGATTACAAATCTGTTGATATGGGATTTAAGAAATTTATTGATCAATTTGTAGCGGCTGTTAATCGCCGTCCAGCACAAATCATTCCATGCGGCATGACGTTTGCACGAGACATCATTCATCAGATTGCCTCTAATAAAGAGGTACAATGTGTAGAAGATGAGTGTCATAAATATATAAAAACGATTCTTGATTCTGAAATAGCTGCTAAAACACTCGCTCAGAAAATTAAATCAGAGTTTAATAGCATCGATTATTTCAGGTATAGAGGTATAACAGCGCTAGCAAAGCAAAAATTAACTGAACATCTGTTAATATTATTAAATAAATTGAGTTTAATTGACGATAATATTGCTGCAAGAAAGATGTTTATCACTGAATTCAATCAAACACAGCCTTTTCGCATTAAAATTAATCCAGAAATAATTAATGCGCATCAATCTTCATTAAATGATGAAATTAAAAATACTGTCGAAGCGCTAATTCTAGGTGAAATTAATTCAATAAGGGTTATTAACAACTCCCCTGCTCCTGCAGCACCAAGTGAAATTAATCGTCATTTACCTGTTATGATTGCCAATCATGTAAAATAAAGCCAAATCATATTAATAATAAGTTTTGATTATTATCATTTGATTTGTTTAAAAATGATCTACGTTAACCCTTCATGAAAATGTAAAGTTACCAACACACAACTACCATCTGCGATAACATTAATATTATTTTTTTCACAATTAGCTACGGCTGCAGGACTTTCAGCACCAGGCTGCATCCAGATATTTTTAATTCCTTTAGCAATCGCTTGTTCAACGATTTTTTCAGTAATAGGAGGCGGAGTAATAATTGATAAACTTTGTACTTCAGCAGGTAATTCACTTACTGATGATACACAATTGACACCTTCTATTATTTTTTCATTAGGGTTAATCGGGAAAACTTTTTTGTGATTTTGCAAATAAACACGCAGCACTTTATTGCCATATTTTGCGCGGTTACTGGACGCACCAGCAACGCCGAATGCAGGTGATGAGAGAAATTGTTGAATGGCTTGATCGATGTTCATTTGAATTACCTCTAGAAGATTTAATTATAGACTATCACTTTCTCCCACCAGCGTGGATTATTATAAAAAGTGTCAAGTACCGTCTTGCAAGTTAACACACATTAACTTGCAAGACGGTACTTGACCCCTTTATCAGATTTGACTGTACTCGGTCTGATCTACGATTGATCTTTTCCTTTTGTACTTTGATCTTCTTTTACAATTTTTTTGATCTTTTTCTTTGCGGCTTCTTTTTGCACTTGTGCTGTATATAAACTCACTCTCGTTAAATCTGATAACTCTCTGACAGCCACAAAAAACATAATGAAATCCAAGCTCGCTGAGCTTCTTAAACTTGCAACAATCTTTTCCCAACGTGCAATTAAAGGTTGATGTTGTTCCATCCATTGATTAATTTTTTCATTATAATCTGTTGCGCTACTTTCAAAATGCATAATGCTAACTGTCAATGATTTTTGTTCAATATCTAAATCATCACGTAAAGCGGCACGCGCTAAACTGTCCCAATATTCTTCCATAGATGAAATATTTAATTGATCGCGGAACCACACTAAATCTAACCGTGATCCAATTTCAAAATAAATTTTAGCTGTCTCAACAACATCAAAATTATATTGAATACTCACATCAATTATATTTAATGCAGCATACATAGCACGTGAAGCGGCAATCCGTCTGGCTAATGATTCAGGTAAACCTGATAGTACAAATTCTGCAGTTAATGCATCTAAATATTCTTTAGTACCCCCTGACATAATATCAGGAATTATCGCTGCTAATTTTTCTGCACTGGGCGCAAAGTTTTGTAATGTTTTTTCGATACCTAATTCCAAACGGCGATTGCGAATTAACCAACGAGCAGTACGACGAATTAATCGCTTCACCTGCAATAACATTTCATTTTGTTTCACTGCAGGAATTTGATGATGCAAATTTGCGATTAATTTTTGTAATTCAGCCGTACCAAAAATGCGGCTAGCAACCGCATGTGATGTCACAATTTCGCCAACCGTTGCGCCAGTTTCATCTTGTAAGCGATGAATAAATGAAACACCCATTTCATTAACTAATGAATTACTGATTTGAGTCGCAATAATCTCTCTACGTAGACTATGCTTGCGCATTTGTTCAGGATAATCTTGATTTAAAATCGCAGGAAATTCATTTTCTAACATTTTCCCTAAATAAGGATCTTCTGGTAAATCGGTTTGCAAAATTTCTGCTTTTAAATTAATTTTACTATAGGCTAGTAAAACAGCAATTTCAGGACGTGTTAAGCCAACACCATGTGTTTTACGATCCAATAATGTTTTATCAGATGGTAAAAATTCTAATTCTCTGTCTATTAAATTTTTACGCTCTTGTTCATTTAAATAACGACGATATAACTCTGTATGTCTATTAGCATGTAAAGTCGCCACGCTAATGGCAATGGTTTGATTATAATTATCCTGTAATACTAAATTGCCTACTTCGTCAGTCATTTTTGCTAACAAAGTATTACGTTGTTTTTCGGTCATATCACCACTATCAACAATACCATTTAATAATATTTTGATATTGACTTCATGGTCAGAACAATCAACCCCTGCAGAATTATCAATAAAATCAGTAAAACACAAACCGCCATTTAATGAATATTCAATTCGGCTTAATTGTGTACACCCTAAATTACCGCCCTCGCCTATGACTTTACAGCGTAATTCATTGCCATTCACACGAATAAAATCATTGGCACGATCACCGACATCAGCATGTGTTTCATAGCTGGCTTTAATATAAGTCCCTATACCACCATTCCACAATAAATCGACATTAGCTTTTAAAATCATACGAATTAAATCATTCGGCACAATTTTAGCATCAGGAAAATCTTCAATACCTAACGCTATTTTTACTTCGGGAGATAACGGAATTGATTTCTCAGTGCGTTTATAAACACCACCCCCTTTAGTAATTAATTCTTTATTGTAATCTTGCCAAGAAGAACGGGGTAAATTAAATAATCTTTCTCTTTCAGCAAAACTGATTGCAGGATCAGGATTAGGATCAAGGAAAATATCACGGTGATCAAAAGCAGCCACTAATTTAATGTGTTTAGAACGTAACATACCATTACCAAATACATCACCACTCATATCGCCAATTCCAACAACTGTAAAATCAGCAATTTGTACATCCATATTTAATTCGCGGAAATTTCTTTTAACGGATTCCCAAGATCGGA
>JAJYDF010000003.1 GCA_021777765.1 Pseudomonadota bacterium
AGTACCGTCTATCAAGTTAATAGGCAGAAATGAATTATTTTATTTTAAATAACACCTTTCTGCCTATTAACTTGATAGACGGTACTTGACCCCTTTTATCATTTTAAACAAACCTTTTTTGGTCTATAATATTGGTTGAAATGGAATTAATAACTATTTAAGTATTAAGCAAAAAATGTATCGTAACTTATCATTTTTTTGCTTGTTTTTAGGTTTTATCTAAGGGAGTATACGCTAGTGTTAAAACATCGTTTGTTTAATTTTTTATTCAGTTTTTTCTTTCTGACATTATTGATTTCATCCACAGCAAATGCTGCAACAACCGCTCCTGCTTCTGCTTCAACAACCACATTAACGCCAGTGGGTCAGGTCATCATAACGGAAGGCACCGTAACCGATATGGATATTAATAAGCATATAAGACCCATTGCTCGTGGTGACAAATTTTATAACGGTGATACTTTAATTACAGCAGCCGAGTCAAAAGTACAAGTACGTTATACCGATGGCACAGTTCTTGCACTAGATGCAGATACGCAATTTAAAGTCACTAATTATCACTATCAGGAAGCAAATCAACCCGATAAAAATTTCGCCGTGTTAATAAAAGGTGGATTTCGCGCATTAACTGGGCTCATCAGTAAAAATAATCCCGCTGCATATCAAGTTGATACTACCGTTGCAGCAATTGCAGTACGTGGTACCAGTTTTGGTGCTTCATATAGAAATGGCAAATTGTTTATTGGTGTATGGAAAGGTCTGATTGTCATTGAAAACTCTGCCGGCTCTCTCTTATTAGGTGCAAATCAAAATTATGATTACGCAGTAGTAACAGCAGCGGATAGTTCACCGGTAGGCCTACTCAGTCAACCTAACGAATTAGCTGGTCATTGCTTAGAAACACCAGGCTAATATTATTCAACTCATTTCACCTTTTCTTTCATTCAAAAAGAAAAGGTGAATAATTCTTTTGTATTCAGTACCGTCAATGCGATTCAATTTATTTTAATTAGGTCATTTAAATATGCGCGTACTACAAATTACTGATACTCATTTATTTGCTGATAGCCGTTCAAAATTACTAGGCATTAATACACAACGCAGTTTAATGGCCGTATTACAACAAATTAAAAAAGAAAAAAACAAACCTGATGCCGTTCTTTTAACAGGCGATCTCTCACAAGATTGTTCCGCAAAATCTTATAAAACATTAGCAAAACTGGCATTAGCTACATTTAAATGTCCCGTTTTATGGTTACCCGGTAATCATGACCAACCCAAGACAATGCATAGAGTATTTACTAAAACGAAATTAAATAATGACAAAATATTTCGTCAGGACAATTGGCAAATCATTTTATTAAATAGTCATTCTCCGGGACATGTATACGGTCATTTACTCAAAAAAGAATTATCACGGCTAGAAAAATGTTTAAAAGAATTTCCCCATTTAAATACTTTAGTCGCATTACACCATCACCCTATTCCGGTTCAGTGCAAATGGTTAGAAAATTTAGGTTTACAAAACTCATCTGCATTTTTAAAAATTATCGATAAATATAAAAATGTGCGCTGTGTATTATGGGGGCACATTCATCAAAAATTTGAAACAAAACGCCGTGGCATTCATTACTTGGCAACGCCGGCAACCTGCATTCAATTCAGACCCAAACAAGACGGTTTTGCTTTAGATGCTAAAGGAATGCCAGGCTATCGTTGGCTTAATTTAAAAAATAATGGAACAATGAGTACGGTAGTAAAGCGTGTGAAAGATTTCGATTTAACTATTGATTTAAAATCGACTGGTTATTGATTTTAATCATTGTCACCGCATATTTCCGGTATGCCCTAATGAATATCTGCCAGGCTGTGGCCACACCGCTAAACCATGCGGTCCTTTTCCAACGGAAATTCTATGAATTAATATTCCTGTGTTGGTATCAAATACATACACTTCATTATCATATCGTCCAGATAACCATAGTTCTTTGCCATCAGCACTTACATTACCCATATCAGGACTACCACCACCAATAATTGGCCAGGTGGCAACCACTTTTTGTGCATAAGGATCAATAACACTAATGCTGCCTGGGCCATGTGATTTACAATAAGTCATTGACTGACAACCACGATTGGCAACATAAAATAATTTACCATCACGGCTAGGATAAATACTATGCGTGCCAATACCTGTTGGAATAAAACCAATTTGTTGAAATGATTGTGGATCAATCAGAAAAACACCATTGACCATCATATCTGCAACATAAAATGTTTTGCCATCAGGCGATAAACGAATATCTTGTGGCATGCTTTTTACATTTTCATTATTTAAATTTAATGTTAAATAACCAATGACTTTATGTTGTATAACATCAACCTTTACTAATTGCCCTGAAAATTCACACGTTGCAATGGCATATTGGCCATCTGCGGTAAAATCCATATGATTAATTCCAGCACATTGCACCGGCAAAGATAATTGTAATGCCATGGTAATAGGATCACGAAAATCGAGCCTTTTATCAGATTCAGCAACAACAATGGCAGAATGACCATCGGGCGTAAAATATAAATTATAAGGATCATTGACTGCCACATTATTTCCCGGCAGTGCGGTATTAGGATTAATAGGCGTTAAACTATTTCCTTGATCATTTGCTACCCATAATGTTTTTAAATCAAAGGAGGGCACAACATGTTGCGGATTTTTTCCGACATTAAATGTTGCGATAACTGCATAGGTTTTTCGATCAATCACTGACACGGTATTATCTAAACTATTGGGAACATAAACACGCGGCAATGCATTTTGCACGACCGGAGAAAACATATTCACATTGGCGTGCTCATAAATATTAATCGGTTTTTGATCAGCAGAAACATTTTGTGGTTGAGTGAAATAAAATTTTAATGCAGATTGATTAAATATAATTAAAAAAATTGATGCGATAATAAATAAAATTATTAGATATATAAAAAGCTTTTTTGACTTCATTGAAATCTCCGTATCTTGTCATTCCCGCAGGCACAGTAATTAGCGAACATATATAACTAGTAAGCGGGAATCTATAACAAAAATATTAACGTGTACTACTAAAAAAAATAATTCTTCTAAATTAATTCGATATAGATTCCCGCCTGAAAGTATATATTACTTTTCAATATTTTTCCGTGCGGGAATGACAAGCGATTTTATTTACTTCTCCAAATGCACCCATGATCCATCCCAATCGCTTGGTGGTGGATTTTGTATAAAATTGGCTATCCGCTCTAAATACATTGCATAAATATAAACATCAGGATATTGCTCATGTAATTTTGCAAATTGAA
The DNA here is from genome assembly GCA_021777765.1 of Pseudomonadota bacterium. Taxonomy (GTDB): domain Bacteria; phylum Pseudomonadota; class Gammaproteobacteria; order DASZBR01; family DASZBR01; genus JAJYDF01. Next base: position 3,337 of record JAJYDF010000003.1, read on the forward strand.
TTGTTGCCAATTGCCATTGCTGTTGATAATAATTTTCTAATGCTTGGATATATAATTCTAATTCGGTAGTTAATTCCGCTGTATTTTGATCTTGCGTACATATAGGTTCGTAAATTTTAATAGGAATTTCTTTTCCTTTTACTTTCACTCGGTCTAACAATCTACAAACAATATTATTAATTTCTTGATAAGTATTTTCACCAATAATGATAGTGACATGATAATATTTAGTAAGGCCTTCTAGCCGTGATGCCAAATTAACTGAGTCACCCAATACAGTATATGAGCGGCGATATTTTGATCCCATGTCACCGACATTCATATCACCGGTATTTAACCCTATCCCCACACTAATTTCAGGCAAATCCATTTCACGCAAAGTGGGCCTGATGCTATACATGGTGGCTCTCATTTCCATAGCAGATTCAACACCATGCTGCGCATGTTGTTGATCAGGCAATGGCGCGCCCCAAAATGCCATCACCATATCACCGACATATTTATCAATAGTGCCATTATGTTTGAATAAAACGCCGGTCATTTCTGTAAAAAAGAAATTCAACATGCGTTTAATATCACTGATAGATAATTTTTCAGATATAGATGTAAAACTTCTAATATCCATAAATAATGCAGTCATTTCACGTTTTTCGCCTTCAAAACCGGCAATATTTTTTGCATTAATAATTTGTTCTACATAATCAGGTGGTACATATTCTGCAAATGCTTTTTTCAATTCAGAACGACGTTTATTTTCAGTAAAAAATCCGTAGGTCAGATTAAAAAGTGCTAAACCAATAATCAATGAACAAGATAAAACGATGGGTAATACCAAACCATCGTAACGCCAAAAATAAGACGTGACACTGACAATGAGTGATAACGATAAAATAGAGCATAGCCCCATCCAGACAGGTCCAATATAGGGATATAAAATACTTAATAAAATACCAAAAAGAAGTAATGTAGCTAATTCAACACCAGCAGCCCATGAAGGACGATAAAGAAAATATTTTTGTAAAATACTGGCAGCAACATCAGCATGAATTTCCACACCGGGATAAACACTTTGTATCGGCGTTGCTTGTAAATCGCCAAGACCCACAGCAGAAGTACCAATAAATGCGATCATATTTTGTAATTTATGAGTGGGTACTTGATCATGTAAAACATCTGTTGCAGAAATATAAGGAAATGTATATGCAGGGCCTTGATAAGAAATTAACACATTACTTTTTTGATCAGTGGGGATGATAGTATCGCCTAATTGTACCGAATCAACCGTATTAAGATTATTAATCATACTGGTATGTAACTGTATAGTATCTAATAATAAATATTCTTTTATTGCCGCTAATGCTAATGAGGGATAAATTTGATCACCAAAACGAATTAATAAAGAATATTTGCGAATTATCCCATCATCGTCGGGCAATATAGAAACAGATGCACCATGTTGTGCTGCTTGTTGCAAGATAGGAATATTTGCAATATACGATTTCATTTCGGTAATAATTAATTTTTTGTCCTCTGGTGTATTTAACGTTAATAGAGGAGCCGGTAACAACCCCACTGATGGATTGTTTGAATTATTAAAAAATATACCCAGTATCGTATCAACTTGTTTCACTGCGCCAGCAAAAATACGATCCGTATCAAACCCAGGAATTAATTGTTTAACATCATTCTCTAATTGTGGATTATTGATACCGGTGGCCTGCATTTTCTGTAGTGTTTCAGCAGCAACGTTGGGTTCGGGTTCAGGAAATAATTCGTCCATTGCGATAACAATGACGCCATCTTTTTTTAAATGATCAATTAAACTGGCAATTTTATCTCTAGACCAAGGCCAATGACCTTCGGCTTTTAAACTTTTTTCATCGATATCAATTATTACTATAGGCACATCTTGCAATGTATGTTTTTGTAACATTGCTTTTTGACGAATATCATAGACTAAATTATCCAGACGCTGGATTATTGTGCCAATAATAGGTGGCGGTGAGATTTGGAAAATAATCGCACCAATAGTAATTAAAAAACCACAAAAAATGGGGATAAATTTATTGGTTACTGATAAATATTTCATGTGTAATATCCATATACACTTTTTTTCCTTCTCCCGCTTGCAGGAGAAGGAAAAAAATCCTTTAAATTTTTAACACACTTTTCACAAAAGGAATTGTCAATTTCCTCTGCTCCACCAACGAAGCATGATCTAATTTCTCTAATATGGGAAACAACGCCGCCATATTTCTAGAACAGCGATTTAACAAAAAAAGCCCAACTTGTTGAGTTATTTCTAATCCACGTGCTTTTGCCCGTGATTGCAACACAGTTAATTTTTCACCATCCTCTAATGAATTAACATGTAAACTCAATAAACTATTTAATCGTGATTGTAAATCAGGTAATGATAGCGGTAGCTGTTTCACTGCGATATGACCTGAAAAAATGACACGTGTATTTGGCGAGGACAACATTCTATTATAAAAATGAAATAAGGCCTCTTCCCAAGAGAATTGCCCCGCTATGACATCGCAATCATCAATAGCAATAAATGAGAGATTATCCAATCCCTCTAATATTTGAGGTGACAATTCACTGGCTTGTTTTAATGGCAGATATAAACTGGTCTGTCCATGTGCAGATACATAATGACAACACGCTTGCAATAAATGACTTAAACCACAACCTACGGAGCCCCACAAATAAATCATTTGCTCATTTAATTTATTTTCATGATTATCAGACGAGGTCTGATTAATTTCATCAACATTTAATAAAAATTGTTGAAGAAAATGAATTGTTGCTTCATTTCTACCCAATGTGAAATTTGTAAAAGTAGCATCATCACGTAATGAAATGCCTAAAGTTAATTGATTCATCATGGTTTAATATTAATCACATCAGAAACAGTCGATTTTTTATAAAAATCACTTTGCAAATAATAGCTGTGTATATGCCGTATTAACACCATAATTATTGCAGCGACAGGTAATGCCAATAATACACCAACAAAACCAAATAATTGTCCACCGGCTAATACTGCAAAAATGACAGCAACAGGATGTAAACCGATACGATCACCAATTAATAAAGGCGTTAATATCATTCCTTCCAAAAGATGACCTAAAAGGAATACGATGAGGGTAAAAATTAAATGTTTAATATCTTGAAATTGAAAATAGGTTGCTAGAACAGCAATCACTAGCCCGGTCATAGAGCCTAAATAAGGCACAATACTTAATACGCCAATAATCACACCGATTAATAAAGCAAAATCTAAACCGACAATCTTCAAGCCAATAGAAAAATAAAATCCCAATACTAACATCACCAGTAATTGGCCACGGAAAAATGCACCTACCACTTCATTACATTCATTAAATAAATGACTTACTTTAGGTAATATATTAGGTGGGAAAAGCTGTTTAGTTTTAATGACCACTTTGTCCCAATCGCGTAATAAATAAAAATTAACTACAGGGATCAACACTAGATTAATCACAAATTTTACTAAAACCAATCCAGATTCATGTAATGTTTTAAACATATATTGCGCAACATTAGATGCTTGTTCCCAATGCCCGGTTAGCGCTGTTTTCAAAGTATTTAAATCTAAATTAAGGGTGATATTGAAATTAGATTCTATCCACGGAATTGCACTGAGTTGAACCCAATTAATCGCTTGCGGTAGCCTTTCAATTAATAATGCGATTTGTTTTTGTATTAATGGCACAATTAAAAATAATAATAAGATGATCGACATTAACAATATTAAGAATACGATAACCGCTGCCAAAGTTCTTGGGATTTTGTAACGTGTGAGTCGATTAACAAGAGGATCGCCTAAATAAGCCAATAATCCAGCAATTAAAAAGGGAGTCAACACGTCGCTTAATAAATAGATTAAGGCCAAGAATAAAATGATGCCTGAGATGATCAAACCTCTTTGCGAGAACATGATTTGACGTGTTGATGATTGCGCTTCTTGGTTCATTGCCCACCTTTGTGTTGCTTAAAAATTGTGTCACTTTACACTAGTATTGTGCATACTTGAAGCAGATGTGTTTTTCCTTCTCCCGCTTACGGGAGAAGGTGCCGAAGGCGGATGAGGGTGTGTTAATTAAATGTGTAGATCCTTTTAATACTCCCTCATCCGCCTTCGGCACTTTCTCCCCTACGGGGAGAAGGAAAAAAATTAATTAATTGGTCTATCAATGAAATGTTGAATAATTTATCCACTCTTAAAATTGCTCGATATTACTTGCAAATATTGTTGTTTCTTTTAATAAGTCACATACAAATTGCTCACGCAGACATTTTATCAAGCAATCAAGCGGTTTACCGTATCAAATATGATGGTGTCACTATCGGCAAATCCACAGTTATTTTAAAAACCTTGCCTCCGAACCATTATGTTTTGAGCATCTCCGATCAACCATCATTACCATTCCTCAGCGGTTATGTGCTAGAATCCAGCACCGGCATCTGGTCTGGCAAGCAATCGCTACCATTACATTACTTTTATAATTACCATTATTTTACTAAAAAGCGCCAAATTGAATTGAATTTTAATTGGCATAATAAAAATGTTATTACCAATGTGAATGGCAAGCCATGGACAATGCCCGTTATTGTTGGAACACAAGATAAATTAAGTTATGAATTACAATTACGACAGGACTTATTAAATAATAAAAATATATTTTCTTATCCGGTCGCTGATGGCGGCAAAATAAAATATTATCAATTTAAAATAATTGGCCATGAGATTATAACAACACCACTTGGCACATTTAATACAATAAAAATAATTCGCTTACCGATGCCTGAAAAAGAAAATCTCACGTTATGGATAGCTAAACAATTAAATTATCAAATAGTACAGATTGAACAAACAAAACATATTATGGATTATGGTGTCGCGGAAATAATTTCATATAAACAAATTTAAAAATTGTAAAAATGTAGCATGGAGGATCTAGCACAGCGGCATGTCCGGAGATTTGTTAAAACTCTTGGATACATCGCTGCTCTTCTTTTTCCGGGCTATAACAATATAAAAGTAGTACAATATAATTTCCTTCATCCACGCTTGACACATTCTCCCGCAAACGAGGGAAGGAAAAAATGCTGTTGTTATTAATAATAATTGAAATCTGATTGTTATTTATTAAATATTTTAAATTGGAGAAATTACTATTATGGTTAAATCAAAGTTAATTACTAATTTAACAAATAACTTAATGCCCCTCGGCTTAAGTGAAAAGCAAATTAACCGCGGTGTTAATTTAATTATTAATCAGATACGCTCTTGCCTTGGCAAAGGTGGGCGTGTTGAAGTACGCGGTTTTGGCAGTTTTAATTTACATTATCAAGCAAGACGAAATGCACATAATCCTAAAACAGGTGAAAAAGTCATTTCCCCCCCACGTTATCGCGCGCATTTTAAACCGGGTAAAGAATTACGCCTGCGAGTCAATGCGGCAGCAAAAATAGTTCAACAAAAATCCAAACCGACGCTGGTTGCAGCTAGGCCCGTGGAAGCGTAACCCCTTTTTGACCTTGATATTTACCACCACGATCTTTATAAGAAACAGCACAACTTTCGTCTGATTCAAAAAAGATCATTTGTGCTACACCTTCGTGTGCATAAATTTTCGCGGGTAAAGTGGTGGTATTTGAAAATTCGAGAGTCACATGCCCTTCCCATTCTGGTTCTAATGGTGTGACGTTAACGATAATGCCACAACGCGCATAAGTTGATTTACCAAGACAAACAGTCAAAACATTGCGAGGAATGCGGAAATATTCAACGGTTCTTGCTAATGCAAATGAATTTGGCGGAATAATACACACATCTGAATGCACATCAACAAAACTATTTTCATCAAAATTCTTTGGATCAACAATGGCTGAATTAATATTGGTAAATATTTTAAATTCATTGGCACACCGAACATCATAGCCATAACTAGATGTTCCAAATGATACTATTTTATTACCCTGATTTTCACGCACTTGATTAGGTTCAAAAGGCTCAATCATCCCTTTTTCTAAAGCCATTCTGCGAATCCATTGATCTGATTTAATTGCCATAAGCATCACCATTTGATTTAAATTTTTGTATCATATCTTGTCAATTCCGATTAAGCAAAAAATAAAGTAAATAGCTTACTTAAACATCATACACCATGCTGAGCGCTAAGAGAAAAGCAAGTATTAAATAAATAATTTTTTGGTGTGCGCGGAGAATTTCATCAATTTTTAATGATAGTCTTAATATTAACTTAAGTTTCACAAGATATACTTTATTCCTTAACCTCACATCATTGGAGGTATAACTCTTGAGATTATATTGTCGGTGCTGATAGGGCTAACACTCTTTAGCACCATAATTATTTATTTTTCAATTACCGGAGCTTATGATGCGAAATGATCTAGATTTAAAAAAGGCCATCCAATCAACGAAGAACGATGAAAAAAAAGTACAAATAAGAGTAAATGGTCAAACACAAAACGCATGTATTTTTATTAGCATTGAAGTGTTGTCAGCTATCATGGCCCACAATGGTCAATCCCTTCTCGAACAAAAAATTCAAAACGCCGTTGATAATGGAACAGATAAATTTAATGCATCCCTAACCAACAATACTGATCAGGCAATTGATAAAGGGTTTGGAGATTTTGAAAAAGGGGTAGCAAGACAATATTATTCATCAAAAGTTGAGTTAAGTAATGAGATTGCTCTGCGCAGGCCGGTGAAAACCATATCTGATATCAATTTTATCAATGAATTGAGAGATAGACTAAAAAGTTTAATTCAAGCAGATCCATCAAACTTAGAAGATGAGTTAAATTTATGGTCAGTGACATGCGAAGAGGATTTTAATATTTTTTTCAATAGCCATGGCCTAACAATTAAAACATCAATATTGCCGATTATAGAAGAATTAAAAAAACCTGCTCCCAATGCTCAAATAATTAGAGAAAGATTTTTTACCAAATGTAATGATACAGAATTAAATACTTATGATAATCAAATAATGCAAAAAATTATCACACCCATGTCTAACCACCATGGGCCAATAGGTTACACGTTAAAAATACAAGGTCACGTCAGATGTTTTGCCAAGGCTACTGATAATAAATATTATGCATTTGATCCTCAAACTGGCGTTATGGAATGTTTTACACACCATTTAGAATTATTAAGATGGATAAAAGGACAGATAAGTGAGCATGATTATGAATGCTCTTTATTTGAAGTGCGACCAGCTTCTGTTAAAGATAATAAAGCCCTACTCTCTTCCGCGAGCTCTTCTGCAAGTCATTCCCGCGAACCAAGAAATGTAAATAATCCCTTACTTCAGAATTTAATTTCCAATATTGTTGTATCTGAAAAAACTACTAAAGGTAAAGATGCCACCAATTTATCTTTGGCTGATAAAACAGATATTGTAGAAGTGGAAAATATTGATAATGGTAAAACATTAAAGACAACTATTGGTAAAGCATTGCAAGGTGTTAATAATTATCTTTTAAGGCCGCGTGATTTTTTTAATACTCATTTAGGTTTTTTCGCGAGAATATTTGATAACCAACGAGGCAAAAAACGTGCATGTGTTTATCAAGATATTCTAAACAGTAGCAAATATAATGATATGCAAAAAGCATTAGCATTATATGCATTATTGTCCACACAAAATGGCGTGGTATTAAAAGAAGATGTCGCTGAGGCCATTTTAGGTAATGGCAGACGTAGCATTCATGAAGCATTATCTTTAATTGAAAATCAGCTCACTGAAGTCCTAATACCTGATCTGCAATCATCCGATAATTCTATTCAAAAAAGGATGCTGGCAAATCGATTTGGTTACTTTGCTCGACAAATTAGCAACTATGCAAATACATCAATTATTGGAACAGGAAATGATATACCCGATTCGTTATGGGAATCATTGACTCAAACGATGAATAAAGCGCATCAACCTATTAAACAACCACGAAATAAATGACCGTAAAATTAAATGAATATTTAAAAACAAGCACCCTCTTAAAGCCATACATGAGAGGATGTCAATTTTTAGCGATGGCCTTAAGATATACCTAATATTAAATTCCACGATAACATTTTTGAGAGAAATAATTATGCAACATTTTCAATTAAGCGAATCCACACGTAATGTGATCAGTTCAAGACTCAGAGAAACATTAAGCAAACTCAAAGCAGCATCTCAGACACTATCAGATGCAGAGGAAAACCCGCTCAGTAGCGCAGAAAAATATGCAATTGTCATTGAAGCATTACAATTTGTTATCAGAAATCGTGATACAAAAATCGATCCACCACAAAATTATGCGAAAGGCCATCAGCTACTCAGTGATGTCGATTTAACATTAGAAACTATGTATGAAAATCCAACGTCGCTAGATTTAAGCTTGCAAGGACAATCTCTATTACTGAATCAGTACAACTCTATTTAAGAACTTTAATAAGGGCATGTATTGCAAATATAGAAGCTGATTTTTCAAGCATTTTACGTGAAGTGGATAATCAATTTACTTATGATGTTACTAATGAGAAAAAAAATGCATCTATTGTTCCAACAAATACACCAGTAGACGTACCTGCTGCGCTTCATAACTCGACAACGCATAATAATTCATCTCCACAAAATGCCGTTGGTCATGATATTCAACCAGCACCAGCTGCTGCAGCATCAAGTTCATCATCTCACAGTACAGGTCTACATGTAGATTATGATTATTGTTTCAAGATAAAACTCATCGGTGCTAGTGGGGTAGGCAAAACCAGTATTTTTAATCGATATAGTGGTCAAGCATTTAGCGATAATATTGCTCCATCTACCGATATTAAAAATATCATTCAAAAACTTTCTATCGAAAATAAAGACATTAGATTAGTTGTATATGATTCACCATCCAACTTTTACAGAGATGACAAACGCATCAGAAATCCAAATTGTATTATTTTTGTTGTTGATATCACAAATCGCCAATCCTTTGAAGAAATCAAAGAATTTGCTAAAAGAGGACCAGATTATTTACCTGCCATTTTAGTGGTCAATAAATGTGACTTAAAAGATCAGATAGTGGTTTCCAGAGAAGAGATACTCAAAGCTGCAACTTCAGCAGGATTTAAAGAAATTATAGAAGTGAGTGCAAAAACGGGACAGAATATACAATTAGTCTTTCAAAGAGCTGCATTCTATACATTGCAATACATGCAAAATAAGTACAATAACAATAGCACATCCGATGAAAGTCAACTTATCGCGCCGTTAGCCAACCTTAATTTAAATTCTTCATCAACATTTTTCTCAAACAATCAACGCAGTCAATCTTCAGCACCTGTGTCATCCAGTTCTTCCTCTTCTCAAAAACAACCGAATCCACAGCAATATTTATTTAGGATAAAGATCTTTGGTGATCAGGCTGTTGGTAAAACCAGTATTATTCACTGTTATTTAAATAAACCCATTAAAAATGATCAATTTTCAAAGTCATTTGTATCTCATTATGAGAAAAAACTCGTTAGAGGTGATGCGACTCTTCGCGTGCAATTATTTGATTGGCCAACAAATTATAAAGATCCTGAAAATCGTTTTTGGGGAGAACATGCCAGAGTTATTATATTTGATATGACGGATCGTAATTCTTTTAATAACATCAATAAATATGTTACAAAAGCTGATTGTTCACATGATGTGTTTATTTTGGCTGGCACTAAAAAGGATTTAGCTCAGAATATTATTTCTCAAGAAGAAGTATATAGAAAAGCAAAAGAATTAGGCATAAAGCTTGTCATGTTTGTTAATGGTAAAACAGGTGACAATGTTGCAGAATTATTTGAAGGAACGATAAAATTAATTAGTCAGAATTTGAATATTGACTTTACTTCGAGAAGTGTAAATCCAGAACCGCAGCAAAGTAGATGTGTAATTAGTTAATTTTATAAATATATCAATTGATAATTATGCATTTTAATAAAAATAGACATAGTCAAATATCATCTTTTGAATTTTGCAATTCATATTTTTGTAATGATTATGTCTATTATTTTCAGCATAACTGTAAGGGTAATAAATTAAACAACTCTTAATCAATTAGCGAAAATATTTTTCACTTAATAATATGTCTCCTGTAAAATATGAATTGGCACTAGCCAATTCTTGAAACAAGTGTCCCAATAATTCCCGTACAGATTGGTCAATCTAAAATTCGCAATTCACACTAAGCGTGATATATTTACTCCCTCTTTTTCCATCCCGTATTTAAGGACTAAGCAATGACCGAAACCATCCCGCATTTTATTAATGGCAAAATAGTACAAGGAAACAGTGATAGAAAAGGTGATGTATTTAATCCTGCAACAGGTGAAATTATTAAACATGTAGCATTTGCAAATCAGCAAGATGTTGATCAAGCAGTAGCGGCAGCAAAAGCAGCATTTCCTGCATGGTCAACAACACCGGCCATTAAACGTGCACGCATCATGTTTAAATACAAAGAATTATTAGAAAATCATTTGGATGAATTAGCAAAAATAGTTAGCACTGAACACGGTAAATTATTTAATGATGCCAAAGGATCGGTCATTCGAGGCATAGAAGTCGTAGAATTTGTGTGTGGCGCGCCGCATTTATTAAAAGGCTGGTTTTCAGAGAATGTAGGTACTGATATTGATAGTTATACTATTCGCCAACCATTAGGCGTGAGTGTTGGTATAACACCATTTAATTTTCCAGCCATGATTCCATTATGGATGTTTCCGATGGCATTAGTCTGTGGTAATACTTTTGTATTAAAGCCTTCTGAAAAAGATCCTTCTTGTCCATTACGATTAGCAGAATTAATGAAAGAAGCAGGATTACCTGATGGTGTATTAAATGTTATTAACGGCGATAAAATTGCGGTAGATACATTATTAACACACCCAGATGTTGCCACTGTGAGTTTTGTTGGGTCTACGCCCGTCGCTGAATATATTCATAAAACCGCTTCTGCTCATAATAAACGCGTGCAAGCATTTGGTGGCGCAAAAAATCATTGTATTGTGATGCCTGATGCTGATTTAGATCAAGCTGCAGATGCTATTGCAGGCGCTGCATATGGCTCCGCTGGTGAACGCTGTATGGCTTTATCTGCTGTAGTAACAATCGGTGATGATATTGGTGATGAATTAATTAAAAAATTAATTCCACGCACTAAAGAATTAAAAATTGGTACTGCACAAGATTTAAATGCGGATATGGGCCCATTAATTACGCAACAACATTTAGAAAAAGTAAAAAATTATGTGGCTGAAGGGATTAAAGAAGGTGCTGAATTAATTGTTGATGGTCGTGATTTTAAATTACCCGGTCATGAAAAAGGATTTTTTATGGGCGGTTGTTTATTCGATAAAGTCACACCCAATATGAAAATATATCGTGAGGAAATATTTGGTCCCGTATTAATTGTATTACGTGCGAACAATTTCAATGAAGCATTAGATTTAATTAATAATAATGAATATGGCAATGGCGCTGCGATTTTTACACGCGATGGTGATACCGCTCGCACTTTTGCATCACTCGTTAAAGTCGGTATGGTTGGTATTAATGTCCCCATTCCTGTCCCTGTTCCCTATCATGCTTTTGGTGGTTGGAAACGTTCTATTTTTGCGGATATTCATATGCATGGTACTGAAGGAATTAGTTTTTATACCCGATTAAAAACAGTGACTGAAAGATGGCCAACAGGAATTAGAATGGGCGCAGATTTTATGATGCCTGTGCATAAGTAGTGTGTGGTTCTAAAAATAAAGAAAAATTATTATGTATTTTAAATTAGTTATTTACTTTATTTTTATTTGCGAAGCGGTTGACTGTCATTCCCGCCTGGAAAAGTTGTGAAAAATGCACAAAACTTTCAAGCGGGAATCTATAAATAAATTATGATCGAATTATTAGTTAGAATTTGCATTACCAGTTAAAATTTTTGCAATAGATTCCCGCTTGATAGCGCATTATGTTCGCTCATTACTGAGCGTGCGGGAATGACAAATAATTATTAACGTGCATAATTTAAAACTTATATGGGTAAAGCTATGATTACATCCAGGTTACGATGCTACTAAGATACTTTTGACCCGGGTCGTAATCCAACTTCCTTTTCTACTGTTTTAATTTCCTTTTTCACTCTTTTTATCTCTGCAACACCATCATTATTTTTAGCATCATAGAACCCAGCTTCGGTACGTAGTAATTCAGCTCGCATGTTATAATCTATGTCATTTAATTCAGATGTAGCCCTTCGTTTACTATTTAAAACGGTAGAAAAATTGGCAATAAATCCTGCTAATTTAGGATTAACTTGTTGCATTTGTAAAGCAACACCATTTAATTGCTCAACTAATTCAGGTGTAGATTTTTGACGTGTTTTACATTGTATCTGCAATTTAACAAGAAAATCAGGATCGTTTTCTGCAAGCTCAGGTAATTTAGATTTATATAATTCAAAAATTGGCCCTGATAAAACCTCTCTATCAAGAGATATTTCAAAAGGTTGATCTATTGTAGAATCAGTATTCATAACAGAATTAATAATTAATGCTGACCCTGGAAACAGTTTATTAATATTATCAACCAATTTCTTTACTCTGGGTGCAGAACAATATAAAGTTAATTTACAAGCTAAATTTCTAAATTTGCCTACACCATCAGTAAGATTAACGTTTCGTATTCCATCCTCAATTCCAAAAATACGTAAGATTATTTCTTCAACAAATGTGGCATGTGGATTATGTGCATAGGTTAAACCAAAACTTTCACTGACTTGTGAAAATTTATTTTTAATTGCACTTATAGGAAGTAAAGCACTTTCGTTTTGAACACCTGTAATATATTGATAATATTTCTTGCTCACTGAATTTCTATTAAATTCTGCAACAACAAATTGATGATAATCAGGTAGTATTCTTTCAATTAAAACAGCAAGATTTAAACTAATTGTTTTTAATCGGTTAACAGAAGCAGCAGGGTTGAATGCTGGTAACAATTTAGCAGTGCCAAATCCATACTTGGAATTTAACCTGCGTAGAAATTCCATAACATCTTTATCATTGATAAAGCATGATGATATTATTAATTGATCTGGATATTCATCCCGTCTAAAAATCTCACCTGCGCTGACAGCTTCATTTATGCCCATCATTAAAAATAAGGGTTCGATAAATGTACTTATCTCTCCTTGATCCAAACTACGATTATTTCGAAAAACATTAATTCCATGTGGAAGTAACGCTAATTTCAATTTATCTATAAATCCATTAAAACTATAATCAACTGCACTTTCAGTCAGATTCTGTTCTTTAATTTGATTCGAAGATTGTAATGCAACCCATTGAACGAGAGTAGATAATCTTTTCGAACATTGAGCCATGATCTCGGCAGAATTTTCTGTGTTTGATAAATTAATTACCATGCCTGTTATTTTATATATTTTGATAGGATTATCACTCAAACATAAAGACATATGCTCAATAGCTGGTTGAGCGCTTAATTCATTTCTAACACCACTTTCTAACTCGATAAATAAGGTATAACAAGTATTCTCAGACGGAATAACAGAAGCAGCAAAATCTTGTTTACCATTAATATAACGATTGTCTCCTGGAACTTCTGTCACTTTCATTTCTGTTGTTTGTGGATTATAACGTGTCAAAAATTCACACTGCGGCTCATTTTTTCCAGCAACAAAATGTATTGCTAACACATGATTAGCTTCGGATTTGTCGTTATAAACTGGAATATATTTTGCTGTAACAACACCAGATACATCGTTAACACCAGGCAATAATGCTGATACTGCTTGCATATGCACTCTATGAGTGCTTAACGCCAACGGATTGTGTGTAATTCCATAAGCACTTAATTGGGCTGAAATTATTTCTGATAGGATTTGTCCATGAATTTTTAATTTATTTGCAGATGTTTCTATCTTATTTCCTGCTACTATTCTTGGTTTTGTTGGCAGTGGTTTTTGTGAAATGGTTAACCCTTCTGTGACAGCAGCAACAGGAAATCCTTGTAATTCATTAATGAAATTATCATTATTTTTTAATTGCCGCTCTTGATCAGATAAGCGCAGATTGTCATATTTTTCTAAAATCTCTATAGCAGCTTTACAATTATGTTGGCGGGCATAAATCAATGATTCAGTCAGATCTGCACCATATTTTAAAAGCAATTCTATCAACGTTAAATAAGTATCGAGCCAAAGTTTATCTGTCGAGTTTTCTTTTACTAAATCATTAACAAAACAGAGCAATATCGATGGGTTTAAATCTTTGGCAGGATCAATATTGCTAGTTTCATCTGGATTCGCTCCATAACTCAACAATAATTCGAAAATCTTTATATTTTCCGCGATAGAATCTCTTGAATGATATAATCTTCTATGAAAAATGCTCATTAATGAAACTTTGATATTTAAGTAATCTAACTCAGCATTCGCTAAAATAATTGCTTCAATATACTGCAAATTGTAATATTTTGATTGTAAGAATGTAATTAATACTGGCAAGTCCATATAAGTCTGGCTTTTAATCCGCATATTGGGATCCGCACCATTTCGAACTGCCTGTATTATAGCTTGAGCACGTTCTTCGGATGTATGGTAAAACCCATTTGCCGCCTCTTTTAATTGTTCATCCGCGGTTGAGAGCGTTAATGACTTCAACCCGGATGTAAGATGCTCAGATACATTTTGATTTACTGGTAAATGCTTAACTTTTACCTCAGCAATATTTTTTTGATTAGTTAATAAAATAATTATTGCATCCACAATTTTCTTTTGTTCATCTGCATGATGTATTCCATGTAAATTCATGCGTTCAACGACTTCACGACACCATACTTGATCTTGTAAAGGAAGCTTAATTAATTGCTCTATGGCTGAAAAGATTTCGCGAGGATTTAAATTCGCTAAATATTGTGATTTTATTTGGTTAAAATAGTGGCGCACAAGATACATAGAACGGGGATCTAATAATGGTAATTGCATTCTTTACTCTCCAGATTATTTTTTATAAAAATTGTAAATACTCAGAAAATGATAGAATTGCAAAGGATGGCATATGTATACGATATCTGAATAATTACTGAATATGAGTTGAAAATCAAGCGCGTATTTTACACAACGTATAAATATTTGTCAAAAATAGAAAGGTTACCTACAATGATCTGTCGCAATTATTTGAATGATAGGAGCAGCAAATGACACGTATTGGATTTATTGGTTTAGGTCACATGGGCGCACCGATGGCGATGAATTTATTAAAAAATCAACATCAATTAATTGTGCATGATGTTATTAAAGAATCCGTACAAAAATTAGTGCAAGCAGGTGCGACAACTACAGACAATATAAAACAATTAGCAGAAAATGCGGAAATAATTATTACAATGCTACCTGCCGGACAACATGTTAAAGATGTGTGTCTAAATGAAAATGGTATTTTTAATCATGCTAAAAAAAATACTTTAATTATTGATTCTTCATCAATCGATGTTACAACCTGCCGGGAATTATCTGCATTAGCCACTCAAAAAAATTTATCTATGATTGATGCACCTGTGTCTGGCGGAGTTGTAGGTGCAGAAGCAGGCTCCTTAACATTTATGGTAGGTGGTGATTTAGAATCATTTCAACGTGCACAACCCATTTTAAATTGCATGGGAAAAAATATTATTCATGCTGGGAATACAGGAAATGGTCAAGCAGCAAAAATATGTAACAACATGTTATTAGGCATTTCAATGATCGGTGTATCTGAAGCATTTATTCTTGCACAAAAATTAGGATTAGATGCACAAACATTTTTTAATATCAGTTCAACTGCATCCGGACAATGTTGGTCGATGACCAGTTATTGCCCTGTACCCGGCCCTGTTCCAAAATCTCCCGCAAATAATGACTATAAAGCAGGCTTTACTACGGCAATGATGTTAAAGGACTTGAAATTAAGTCAAACTGCTGCACAAAGTGTTGGCGCAAGCACACCATTGGGTGCAGAAGCTACAGAATTATATTCTTTATTTGCCAATTTAGGTCATGAACAAATGGATTTTTCTGGGATAATTAAAATGCTTCGTGGGATTGAAAAATAAAAAGTAAATAATATTTTACTGATGAATTTATTGGTGAAGGTGATAAATAAAATTCAATTTAAATTCAAATGTAGCCTGGGTGCAGCCAATTGATAATGATAATTTATATAGACAAACTTTAATAATATACAATTAGTATTTGATTCTACGGTCGAAAACCGGGATGAATATTAACTTCCCGGATTCCAGCAGCACAAGAAATAATAATTATACCTACATCAACTCTCGATATTTGAATAATTTTATCATTTGCTTCCATCCAGGCTACATATGAATTTAAGATGTAATTACCTAACAAATCACTATTAATATTTATTAATTACATCAATTAAAAAATTATAAAACAATCTGATAATTGGTACTGCGCCCACCTGCGGCCTCTTTCATCAATATACTTCGATCAACCAAATCATTGATGTCCCTCAACGCAGTATCAGGTGAACATTTTGTAATTTTTGCCCATTTTGATGACGTTAATTTTCCTACAAAACCATCGAGTAACCGATTTAGGAGTAGGCGTTGTCTGTCATTTAAAGATACTCCACTATGTTTTTCCCAAAATCGTGCTTTTGTCAGAACAGATTTTAATAAATCTTCAGAAGAAATAATTGCATTTTTTAAACAATTCAAATACCAAATTATCCATGATGTAATCTCTAAACTTCCTTTTTGAGTTTTTTCAAGTTCATTGTAATAATCATTACGAACTCGTTGAATTTGTGAAGACATACTGTAAAAACGTTGCTGACTATTTTCTGAATGTGCTAATAACATATCTGCAATTGCGCGCACGATTCGTCCATTACCATCATCGAAGGGATGAATAGTCACGAACCAAAGATGTGCCAATGCAGATTTTATTACTAAATCAATTTCTGTCTTTGCATTAAACCATTTAATAAATTGTGACATTTCTTTTTTTAAACGATTATATGTAGGCGCTTCAAAATGAATTTTTTCACGACCGTATGGTCCTGATACCACTTGCATTACACCGCTTTCTTTTGTGCGCCAACTTCCCACTGTAATTCTATGAATACTACTTCTACCCGTCGGTAAAAGTGCCGCATGCCAATCGAACAATCTTTCCACAGTTAATGGTTTAGTAAAGTTATGTGTAGCATCTATCATAATGTCGACAATGCCATCCACAGAGCGATCAGTTTTAGTTAATGCGCCGATATCAATACCTAATCTTTTAGCAATTGATGAACGAACCTGTTCCGTATTTAATCTTTCACCTTCAATTTCAGATGTTTTTATGACATCTTGCGTCAAAATTTGAAGTGCGGCTTCTGTACGCAATTGGAATCCTAAACTGTTCATTTGCCCAAGCAAACGTCCTTGTAAATAACGTACTTCAGCTAAAAGGTCAGCTATTTTTGCAGGATACCAAGTGAAATTTGGCCATTCAGGCAGCTCATGAATAGTCATATAATCTCCGCATGTTTTGCGTAGATTGTAGCCATTATTCGCCGCATGGACAACCATAATTACCGCAAATTATGCGGAGATTACAGGTGATATTCTCCGCTTCATCTGACAATAATTAGGTGCGCCGATTAATCCTAGTCTTTAAATCTTCATTTTCAATTATTTTAACAATGATTTTTTCCTTAGATTGGTAGGAATTTTTTATTGCTAAGCGTTTAATTCTTGCTATTCCAACAATATTTTCTATAGACGTTTTGTTCATAATTAAAATTACTCTCGGTCAATTACAATAGTTGGAAATTTAGCTGCATAATTTCTTGCTTGCAGTGATAATTTAGCAGTCATGCGTCGTGCAATTTCACGATATACTAATGCATTTGCACTTTCAGGATCTGCGATAACAGTGGGATTTCCACCATCTGCTTGTTCACGAATTTTAATATCTAATGGTAATGCGCCTAAAAAATCGACTTGATATTGCTGTGATAATTTTTCAGCACCACCTTCGCCAAATATGGCTTCTTGATGACCACACTGAGAACAAATATGTGTCGACATATTTTCAATAATTCCTAATACAGCAACATTCACTTTTTGAAACATGCCGATGGCTTTGCGCGCATCTAATAAAGCAATATCTTGTGGGGTTGTTACGATGACTGCACCACTGACTGGAATTTTTTGTGATAAGGTTAATTGAATATCGCCTGTGCCGGGTGGTAAATCGACAATTAAATAATCACAATTGTCCCATTGTGTGTCATTAATTAATTGTTGTAATGCTGAGCTTACCATGGGGCCACGCCAGATCATGGGTGTGTCATAATTAATTAAATAGCCAATAGACATTGATTGAATACCATGATTAATTATTGGTATTAATTTTTTATGTTCATTAACTTCTGCTTGTGAGTTAATGCCTAACATCATCGGCTGACTGGGACCATAAATATCTGCATCTAAGATACCCACTTTTGCACCTTCTTTTGCTAATGCTAATGCGAGATTTATTGCAGTTGTTGATTTGCCAACACCACCTTTTCCCGATGCAACGGCAATGATATTTTTAACACCTGGTAATGGTTTGACACCGACTTGTACTGCGTGTGATATGATTTGACTAACAACATTAATATTGACATGTTGGACATTGAATTTGTCTTTTAATAATTGCTGTAATTGTTGAATAAACTGATCACGATAACCATCTATTGGAAAACCGAGTAAAATATCAATAGTAATAGTTGAATCTTCAATGGTGATCTGTTTGATAGCTTTAGCGCTCACTAAATCTTTTTTAAGATAAGGATCTACATGATGTGAAAGAAGTTCAATGATTTTTTCCTGGGTGATAGACATAGAATTGATACTCATAAATTTTAAAAATTTATTATATCAGAATATCAATAATTAACGTAGCATATGTAGCCTGGATGAAAGCAGATGAAAAAATTATTTAAATCTCTGAAATGAGATACGCATATCAACAATATCTTGCGCTGCTGGAATCCGGGAAGTCAATTATAACCCGGGTTTCGCCTTTAGTATTAAATGACTAATTGAAAACGATTGCACATCATGCAAATGAATTATATTTTCATTTGGCTACACCCAGGCTACATCTACATCTAATCTATTTTATAATTTAATA
Source organism: Pseudomonadota bacterium (assembly GCA_021777765.1). GTDB lineage: Bacteria > Pseudomonadota > Gammaproteobacteria > DASZBR01 > DASZBR01 > JAJYDF01. The sequence goes on from JAJYDF010000003.1 coordinate 22,606, forward strand.
AAATATCATCTACAATATTCTTTAATTTTTTATAATGTGTGCCTTGCCAATAAATTCTGTGACATTCTTTACACTCATAAAAATCATTAAAATAAAAATTGGTTTTTTCGGGTAATTTATCTGCAATGGCTTCTTTATCTATTTTTGTTAACGGATGATTACATTCTATACAACGTATGAAGGGCGTCACATTAGATATTAAATCAAAACGATGAAGAACTTCTTTTATTTGCTCAAGAGGATTGGTATTTCTAATCCAATAACCATGTGTCACTGCATTATTTTTTAAAATGCCTTTATCTCTGGTTAATATAATTCTTGCTTGTTGAGAAATACGAATAATTTCCTCGTCATTATAGTTACGTTGATACAACGCATCAAAACCAAATAAACGCAGATATTTAGCGAGCTTTCCTAAATGAACATCCAATACAAATTTTGCTTCTCGCAATGGCGCTGCTCTTAATTTAATGATGTTACTAATATCGAATGACTCAAAAGTGGGATAGACAGAAATGTGATCGTTATGCTGTAAGTGATATGAAAAATCGATTGATTGACCATTAACTAATATGAGATCGATTTCAGTGTGTGGTACGCCTATTGCTTCGATAGCGTCTTTGATTGATGGTGTTCCGTTGAATTGAAAAGTAAATTCTTTTTTTTGTTTCTCTACTGGTAAAAAATCATTAAGTTCTTCATAGAAGCGGAAATAGGCAATTTGAAAATTCATAAATTTACCTCATTTTTTTCCTTTAGTTTTTTCCTTCTCCCGCTTGCGGGAGAAGGAATAGAAACTTACTTTTCAATTAAAGCTGAGCACCTTTTTCTACCGCTCTATTTTTTGATATTTCATTTTGATTTATCTCTTTATGATTTTCCCACGCAGGAATTGTTTCTGGCCAACCTTGGCAATGTTGATCAACTAAATCAGCCAACATATTAATATGCATAGGCGTCGCATTTAATGCAGGTACATAGTGAAATATTTCACCACCTGCTTTCATAAAAATTTCACGATTTAATTGATCAATTTCTTCTAATGTTTCTAAACAATCTGCAGGAAAACCAGGACAAACAACGGTAATTGATTTGCAACCTTGCGCAGGTAATTCTTGCATCACATCCATCGTATACGGTTTTAACCACTGCGCTTTTCCTAGACGCGATTGAAAAGTTACCAGCCATTGATCAGATTTTAAATATAATGCTTCAGCAATTAATCTCGCCGTTTTTTGACAATAACAATGATACGGATCACCTTTATCTAAAAATATTTTCGGTAACCCATGAAATGAAAAAATTAATTTTTGTGTTTCACCTTGTTGTTCCCACATTGTTTTAATACTGTGTGCAACAGCCGCAATATAATTAGGATTATCTGCATAGTGATTAATAAAACGAAATTCAGGTTGCCAGCGCCATGACTTTAATTCATCGGTAATAGCATCAAATGTCGACGCGGTTGTCGTTGCAGAATATTGTGGATATAAAGGCAGTACTAATAACCGTCTCACATTTAATTCACGTAATTGCGACATTCCTTCTCGAATTGAAGGTGATCCATAACGCATGGCTGGAATAACATACACGTCACCGCTATATCTCTCTTGTAATTGTATTTGTAATTCCTGCGCTTGCTCCAGTAATGTAACACGCAAGGGTGAACCAGCAGTTGTCCATATTTTTTTATATAATTTAGCGGATTTAACCGATCGAAATGGCAAAATTACTGTATTTAATATCACCCACCATAATGGTCTATTAATTTCAACCACACGCGGATCACTGAGAAATTCTTTTAAATAACGACGCACTGCTCGCGCAGTTGGCGCATCGGGTGTACCTAAATTAACTAATAAAATACCTAAACTTTCTTTTACTCCATGCTGATATGCTGCTGAATTGTTTTGATGCTTCATGTACGTATCCCTACACCTTTACGCAATAATATTAAATTAATAATAAAAAGAACAATAGTAAACATTAATATCGTGACAATGGCCCATGTCACATCGATATCGGTAATCCCTAATATGCCGTATCGGAAAGAGTTAACCATATATAAAATAGGATTTAATAATGATACTTTTTGCCATAAAGATGGGAGTAAAGTGATTGAATAAAATACGCCACCTAAATAAGTCAAGGGCGTCAAGACAAAGGTAGGAATTATGGCAATATCATCAAATTTTTTAGCAAATAATCCATTGGTAAATCCCGCTAATGAAAATAACACCGCGGATAAAATAATCACGGTCAGCATAATAATTAGATTATGAATATAAAGATGGGTAAAAAATAATGATAAGGCAATAACAACAACACTCACCACTAAAGCACGCAGCACACCACCAATAACAAAACCTAATAACATTAAATAATCAGGTACCGGTGAAACTATAATTTCTTCAATGCTATGAGAAAATCGTGCACCGTAAAATGAGGAAACCACATTGGTATATGCATTTGTTACCACTGACATCATTACTAAACCAGGCACAATATATTGCATATAAGTAAATCCCTCGATGGGATGCACTTGTGATCCAATTAATCTGCCAAAAATAATAAAATACAACACCATGGTAATAGCCGGCGGTAAAATAGTTTGAATCCAAATCCGCATAAATCGTGTTACTTCTTTTCGCACAATGGTATAAAACGCGATCATTTGTAATTTAATAGGCATTATGACCTCTTCTCGTTAGAAACTAAGTGTAAAAACATTTCTTCTAAGCGATTGACTTTGTTGCGCATACTCAAAATTTGAATTGAATTTTCTGATAATATACTGAATACATCATTTAATGATTGCCCTTTAATCACATCCACTGACAAAGTCGTATCATCTATTTTTTGAATGGTATAATGAGGAATTTCAGGTAAATCATTGATAGAATCTTTTAAATATAAGATAAAGGTTTCTTGATTTAATTGTGCCAATAATTTTTTCATGCTGGTGTTTTCTATGATTTGCCCTTTATCAATAATGGCAATATTTTTACACAGACTTTCAGCTTCTTCTAAATAATGGGTTGTTAAAATAATCGTAATGCCTTGTTGATTGATGGTACGCAAAAATTCCCATAACGTGCGACGCAATTCGATATCAACACCAGCGGTAGGTTCATCTAAAATTAATACTTTAGGTTCATGCATTAAACTACGCGCTATCATCAATCGTCTTTTCATACCACCGGATAACATCCGTGCTGATTCATTGCGTCTGACCCATAATCCTAATTGTGATAAATATTTTTCAGCACGAATGAATGCTAATTTTCGTGGAATACCATAATAACCCGCTTGATTAACGACTATCTGCAACACTGTTTCGAAAATATTAAAATTAAATTCTTGTGGCATTAATCCTAAACAGGATTTGGCGGCAGCCAAATGGGTATCAATATCGTGACCAAAGACTTGCACTTTCCCTGCTGTTTTATTGACTAATCCTGAAACAATCCCAATGGTAGTCGATTTACCTGCACCATTAGGTCCCAATAACGCAAAAAAATCCCCCTCTTCGACAGATAGATTAATGCCTTTAACAGCAGCAATTCCGTTAGGGTAAACTTTTTGTAAATCTGATATAGTCAGTGCTTGCATAAAATGAGTTATCTTAACATCAAAGAAATCATTAATTTTACTGAGAAAAATACATTATGTCATCTGCAATATTAATAAGTAATGATGAAAATATTATTTCAATTAACGGACCTGCTGGAAATATAGAAGCCGTTCACAGCAAACCAACATCACCAGAAATTCCATACATTGGCATCGTATGCCATCCGCATCCTTTACATGAAGGCACTATGAATAACAAAGTAGTCCACACTCTAGTAAAAGTTTTTCGTGATTTAGGGATGAATGCCATCCGTTTTAATTTCCGCGGTGTTGGAAATAGCGCTGGCAGTTTCGATAATGGTATTGGCGAAACTGAGGATGTTTTAGCGGTAATCGATTGGGCATTACAAAATTCCCCCGGCCATCAAATCTGCTTAGCCGGATTTTCATTTGGCGCATATGTCTCGCTGCGCGCTGCTACACAGAGATCAGTTAAATTATTAATCAGCGTTGCTCCTCCTGTAACCTATCCAGAAATAAATAACTTAACTCCTTCTTGCCCCTGGATAATTGTACACGGGGAAAATGATGAGTTATTTCCTATTCAAATTGTTATAGATTGGGTAGCTACTTTAACAGCAAAACCAGAATTTATATCTATCACTGGCGCCAGTCATTTTTTTCATGGGAAGTTGATTGAATTGCGTGATTTAGTAAGTAATGCAATAAAAAAATATATTTAATCGCTTTCTCAAATGTTGTTATTCTTGCTTTATTGTCTATGAAAAATAAAGCATATCATTTATCTTACAAAAAATTTTTCAAAAACACTCATCTGTCCGCTTATTTACTGTAATCTGAACAACATTAACAAATATTATGCTTATGAAAATTGTGTTAGGCATTCAGGGTGAACAGATAGGGCTACGTATAGTATTGCTATAATCAGCCCTATCTTTCAAAACCAATTTGGAATTAGAGTTATTATTATTCAATAATAAATAGTCTTATCTCACAGATGAAATTATGATAAGTTGTAACAATTGAGGATTTATTCGTAAATAAACACATATAGATTAATTAAGGTAAGATTTTGTGACCCCATTACAACAATATCAAAACGCAATTCAAAATGGTGAATTTGTTTACGATGTGCAACAAGAACAAATCGCTAATGCATTACAGCAGCTTTTTGAGCAAATCATTGATCAAAAAAAATCTTCCCTTTTTCATAAAGCAAAAAATTTGTTTAAAGAAAAACAATCGCCAAAAGGCCTTTATATTTGGGGGAGCGTTGGTGCTGGTAAAACATGGTTAATGGATATATTTTACAATTGTCTTCCTGAACATCAAAAATTCCGCTTACATTTCCATCATTTTATGCAGCAAGTACATCATCATTTAAAGGAATTGCAAGGCCAACGGGATCCCTTAAAAATTATTGCGAAAAGGTTTGCAGATCAATCTAACGTGATTTGTTTCGATGAATTTTTTGTATGTGATATTACCGATGCAATGATATTAGCTAATTTACTTGAAGCATTATTTAATGAAGGCGTTATATTGGTTACTACATCAAACATACCACCTGATGATTTATATCGTAATGGTTTGCAACGTAACCGATTTTTACCTGCAATTGATTTATTGAAAAAACATACGCAGGTAATTTCATTAGAAAGCCAGACAGATTATCGTTTGCGTGAATTAACACAGGCAGGAGTATATTTTTGCCCCTTAAATGAACAAAATAAACAAAAAATGCAACAATTGTTTGATCACTTAACACATGGAGTTGCGCAAAAAAATCAACTTTTAAATATTAATGAACGCGAATTTATCGCCGTAGCCTGTACACAAAATGTAGCTTGGTTTGAATTTAATGTATTGTGTCATACGCCACGCAGCCAAATGGATTATTTAGATATTGCACAAACTTATCACACGGTTTTTGTCAGCAATGTGCCGCAAATTGCGCCACGCGATCTCAATTCGGCACGTTATCTAATTAATTTGATTGATATATTTTATGATCGCAAAGTGAAATTAATTTCATCTGCACAAGTGCCCATATTAGAAATTTACACCGAGGGCGAATTACAATTTGCATTTCAACGGACTTGCAGTCGTTTATTAGAAATGCAATCAGAAGAATATTTACATTTACCACATAGTCCTAATTAACCATTTAACCTAGCAATAGAAGAGGTTGACGATTCAATACTTTCACGATCGGGTTCTTTGCCCTTGATAGAAACCACCTTGTGCTGATTAGCTTTAACCTCTGCCTTACGATTACCACAACAATTGAATATCGATAAATAATCATCAACAAACGAAAATCCGGCAGAATTTTTTTGCTGTTTTTTAAAGTCATGCCCAGTCATTTCTTTTCTGTTTAATTTTACAGATGGTGCAGAATCTTTATCTAAGCCAACATTCGATGATAATTCTGAGGTACCAATTTCAATGATATATTTATTTCGAGGCGGCCAAAAATAATTGGTGATTTTTTTATAAGCCGATCTAATCAAGGTATCACCAGCAATAAACAGCGCTAAAGCTGCAACAGGTAAATTCATGGCCACTGTTTCTGCAATAGGTTTTAGAATATTTGCGGTTGCAGATATTATTTTCATGCTCACTAATGCTTTTGAAACACCTATCAAAATCGGAATATGTGCTGCTACTGGCGGCGCAAAAACACACAGCGCTACAAAACCGGTAACCGCTAATGTGAATATACCCGCACTAATATAAGGATGACGCCTTACAAATCTACCCATTTTCGTTGATTTAAATTTTCGCCACAGACTAATGCGATAATTATTTAATCTTTCAAAAAAACCAGTTGTTTTTTCCTGATGATTTCGCATAATTTTACGATGCGTATTTTGATTAAGCGGACGAGTTGATGATGCTGGTGAACTGGCAGCACTGATATCTTCGATCGGCAACCTCAAATCAGCTGTTTTAATCGGAGTAATTTGATGTGCAGTACTTCGACCATTATTTTCTTGACTTTCCTTTTCTTGCGGATGATCAGTCAATTTCTTTTTTGGGATAATAAACAAAACTAATTCTTCTGCAGCACTTTTATTGACATCATTGCTCATATCTGCATAATCACACAAATATAAATAACTGCGAAATTGATTATCTCCATTTTTCAAAATTATTTTTTGATCCTCTGTCAGGCTCTCAACATCATCGCAATCAATTAATGGCATAGCCTTAAATGCTCTTACGGCAGCCATTAATGGCGTTTCACCACTATTATTTGTTAAATTGACATTAGCACCATAATCAACAATTAACGCTGTTATTGCAGGATCACACTGTTTAGCAGCAATATGTAATGCACGATTATTATTATTATCACCCACATCAAGATGTCCATTAGCAGCCGTATAATCTAATAACATCTCGACAATTTCTGCATTGGCATTTTGTTGCGCTACTGCTAAATGTAATGCAGTCATCCCTTGATCATTTTTTAATGCAGTGTCTGCCTGATTTTCTAAAAGAAGTTGTATTAACGCCAAATTGCCATCTATCACTGCCAAATGTAAAGCGGACAATCCGTCTTCATTTTTTTTATTAATGTCTGATAATTTTGTTTTAATAATTTTATCTAATATAGAGAAATTTAATCCATTTCTCATTGCCATTAATAAATAACTGTCTCGTTTTAATTTCCCCAAATCCTGATCTTCGATAATTGTATTACCATAATATTTACCAATCAGTGCATTCACAATTTCTTCTCGGTTGTTTGCACTTTGTTCATCATGGACTTTTAAACCTAAAGCCAACATTAATGGTGTGTCACCATCATTATTTTCTGTGTTAACTGCAGCTTCGCCGGATTCAATAGAATTATTTACAGTTTGATACTCACCATTAAATGACAGAAAATTTAATAATTCGTTTAATAATCTTTTTGTTAACAAATAATGAACAATTTCTTTATGACCATTTAACACGGCATAATGTAGCGGTAAATTATTTGCTTCATCAACGCGATAATCTACCGCTTTGCCCTCTTCCATTAATATTCTGACAAAATCTAAATTGCCTTCCTGGCAGGCAAGATGTAACGCCGTATAACCAAATTTTTTTTCTTTAAAGTTGATCGCTTGTTGAAAAGTAAAATCTTGATTCGAATTCGTGCCCGTATAACGTTCTCTGTAATAATCAATGACTGCGCGACAACCTTGTAATGAATGAGTAACGATAGCGGTATGCAATAAGGGATATTGATTAGGCGGATCTATTGAATCTGCATTGAGTTTTTGTAATAGTAAATCATGCATAAATTGTGAATAAGCTTTCTCAGCCGCATCATCTCTAAAGATTGGCATTGTTATTCCTCCGTGAATAGCCAGTCGAGAAGATTAAGTTAAATTTAATTATTTATCAATAGAATATGATGTCAATCCAAGATATCAATTCAGAACTAGATTCCCGCTTGATAGTTAATGACTGCGCGACGGCCTTGTAGAGAGTAAAGACAAGTTGACCAATTTATCAAATAAATATTTCATCTAGCGTATTTGCAATTAATATTCGATCTGCAAATTTTAATAATTGATCAGAATGCGTGTTCTGTAACTTTTTGATACATTCTCCAGGCAATTCACCAAATTTCTTAGTTAATAATCTACACAATATGAGTAATTCACCTTTCTCGATACCTGTTTCGATGCCTTGTTCAATGCCCTTTTCAAAACCTAACCGTTCAGCTGTTGTAATATATGGCATATTATTTTGCTCCTCAAATCTTGATATTTCATTATTATATTCAATCGCTAATGAAATGGGTATATGTATGACCCAATCAATAAATGTATATAAATTTAATATATCCGCTTTGTTAAAACCTTTCTCATATAATGATCGCGTAATTGCAATTTTTTTATCTAACCTATCCTGATAATTTTGCTTGGATTGAATTGCTGTTAAATGCGCAACAATAATTACTGCAAAAGGATTTGTACTGTTTGACAATTCAATCATTAAGACCATTCAATTTCATTGGCGATTTTTGGAAAACATAATTGTAAAAATAATTCAAAATAGGATTCAAGTATCTCTTTCCAAGGTGTATCAAATTCATTTTTATTAATATCCATAATTTCTCTGCCGCAGCTTTCTCACACCACTCTACTGCTTTTGCATCTCGTACTTCTTGGTTGGCTAATTCTTTTCCTGCTCGGCCTTGTAAATAATTATGGCCTAGTTGAGACATTGCAATAATATGTTTCATCTCTGATGCAATAGTTATATTTATTACTGCTTGAAATTTGCTCACTTCCCCTTGATGCGTCAGCGCATATTCAAATCAATAAAATGTACTAATAAAGAAATAATCATGTTTCGATTTATTTTCTTTCGATAATAATCCCATGACTCGTTCTTTACTCTTATTTAAGTCTGCGAGTGTTAATTCACGTTTAGAAAATTTTAATGACCACAATCCTATTTGTGCACCATCAACACCAGCATTGGCTGCATTTGAAAGCAAGGACCTAAATTGATTTACATCAGGCGAGGTTAAATCAGGAAGATTAGACAAATACCAGGCTAATTCAATTAATAATTCTGGATAACAGTTATTAAATACTTCGGGCTCATTCTTGGCCTTCTTACATAAATACTTCAAGCTATCCACTATCTGCCATTGACCTATTACTTTAGGACTTAGTCTGTCTAGCAGATAATCTTTATAAGCTTGTTCATCTCCTTGAAATACTTTATCCAATAACTCTTCTATATTTTGCATCATTTATCTCTCTCATAGTATTTTATTAAGAGGATTTCCTACTCTCGGTTTATTCTTTATCCATTCATTTAAAAAAAATTATTTTATACAGCTACATTTATTTAACGTGCGTATAAATTAAAATATAAATTCATACAATAATTTTTAATTACTTACGAAATATATTTATTGAATGAATTTAACTTTTTACAGCAAAATCATTCGATATCGTAAAAATCATCCATGATTTTGAAACTACATCACTCTTCCGATCGAGATGCTCTTTTTCGTTCATGCTCTTTTAATAATTTTTTTCTTAAACGAATAAAATGCGGTGTGACTTCAACTAATTCATCATCTTCAATAAATTCTAATGCTTGTTCTAATGAATGTTTTATTGGCGGAGTTAAAATAATATTTTCATCCGATCCTGAAGCACGCATATTAGTTAATTGTTTTCCTTTAATCACATTAACCACTAAATCATTATCGCGTGAATGAACGCCGACTATCATGCCTTCATACACTTCTGTTTGTGGATCAATCAACATGCGGCCACGTTCTTGTAAATTAAATAATGCAAATGCGGCGGCTTTTCCGGGTCCATTTGCAATTAATACACCATTTTGTCGTGCAGCGACTGCGCCTTTTTGTACGGGGCCATATTTATCGAATACGTGATAAATTAATCCAGTGCCTGATGTAGCTGTCATAAATTCAGTGCGAAATCCAATTAATCCGCGCGCAGGAATAACATAATCTAAGCGCACACGGCCTTTGCCATCGGGAATCATGTCAGATAATTTTCCGCGACGTGATCCTAATTTTTCCATTACCGAGCCTTGATGTTGTTCTTCAACATCGACGGTTAAATTTTCATACGGCTCACACACTTCGCCATCAATTTCTCTTAAAATAACTTCGGGTCGTGAAATACTTAATTCATATCCTTCACGGCGCATGGTTTCAATTAAAATAGATAAATGTAATTCACCACGACCAGAAACACGGAATTTATCAGGATCTTCAGTATCTTCTACACGCAATGCGACATTATGAATTAATTCTTTTTGTAAGCGCTCACGAATTTGTCGGCTAGTTACATATTTACCATCTTGTCCTGCAAACGGTGAATTATTGACTTGAAAAATCATGCTAATGGTGGGTTCATCAACAGATAAAGTGGGTAAAGCTTCTAATGCGTCAGGTGCGCATAATGTATCTGAAATACCTAATCCTTCGATACCGGTTATAGCAACAATATCTCCAGCACCGGCTTGAGGAACTTCGATTCTTTCCAAGCCTAAATAACCCATGATTTGCAATATACGACCAGAACGGACTTTTTCTTGTGCATCAATTATTGCAACAGGTGTATTTGATTTAATCATGCCGCGGGTAATTCTTCCGATACCAATTGCACCCACATAACTGGAATAATCCAATTGACTGATTTGCATTTGGAAAGGACCTTCTAAATCTACTTGTGGTGGTTTTACGCGCTCAACGATAGTTTGTAATAAGGGCTCCATGTTATCGCTGGGTAATGCATAATCTAAGGTCGCAAATCCTTGTAAAGCGGATGTATAAACAATGGGAAAATCTAATTGTTCTTCAGTTGCGCCAAGGCGATCAAATAAATCGAATACTTGATTTAATACCCAATCTGGTCGTGCACTGGGGCGATCGATTTTGTTAATTACTACAATTGGATTTAAACCTTGTGCAAATGCTTTCTGTGTTACAAAACGTGTTTGTGGCATGGGTCCATCAACAGCGTCTACTAATAATAATACGGAATCCACCATCGATAAGATTCGTTCAACTTCTCCACCAAAGTCTGCGTGGCCTGGCGTATCAACAATATTGATATGATAGCCTTGCCAATTAATTGCCGTATTTTTTGCAAGAATGGTAATTCCTCGTTCTTTTTCCAATTCATTGGAATCCATGACTCGCTCAACCACTGCTTCACGTGCACCGAATGTGCCTGTTTGTTGCAGCAATTTATCGACTAATGTGGTTTTTCCGTGGTCAACATGCGCGATAATCGCGATATTTCTGATTTTTTCGATGGGTTTGATATTCACAACACTTACCTTAATTGAGTTAATAACTTAGTAAACCGCACATTATACACTATTTTTGGGTTATTTCGGTAGGGATTTGTGAGAGGTTAATTTAACAATTTAATCAATAGAAATAATAAGTTTCATTATGCTAATCAAACTTCTTACTTCTATATTATGCTTTGTTGAGTAGTCTTCATTACCAGAGTAAACAATAATTGCTTTGGTAGGTTTTATGTCATCAATAGCACTATAAAATCCTTTACTGACTTGCGGTGTAAGACCTTTTTTAACTTCGATAGCCCAACGAATTCCAGAAGAAAATTCAATTAATAAATCGATTTCAGCACCGGCAGCCGTACGATAAAAATAAGTCGCTGCTGATTTAGGCAAAATGGTTAAAATATTTTCGATCACATAATTTTCCCAGCTCATACCAACAATTGGATGGCTCAGAAGTGCTTCATAATCATTTATACCAAGCAAACTATGCGTAATGCCACTGTCACGTACATATATTTTTGGAGTTTTTACTAATCGCTTACCTATATTAGTATGCCAGGGATTAAGTCTTCTCACGAGCATCAAATCAACTAATAAATCAAGATATCTTGCAATTGTTTTTCCATCGACAGCTAATCCTCGTGCAAGTTGAGCTCCATTAAGTAAGCTGCCCTGATTGTGAGCTAACATAATCCAGAATCGACGAAGTGTTTCTGCAGGAATTCTTGGCCCTAAACTAGGAATGTCTCTTTCTAAGTAGGTTTTAATAAAACTTTCACGCCAAATCACACTCTGTGTTTCATCAAGTGCTAAAAAACTATCTGGAAATCCACCTCTTACCCATAATGTGTTTACTTCGACATTCCCTACCTCAAACAAATTCAAAGGTGACAATTCTAGAAAAGCGATTCTGCCTGCTAGGCTCTCACCAGATTGTTTTAGTAAATCTAATGAGGCTGAACCGAGCAGTAAAAACCTACCTTTTGTAATTCCTTTTCTCTTACCTTGATCGATTAAACCTCGAAGAATTTGAAATATTTCAGGTAGCCGTTGAACTTCATCAAGAATCACTAACTTGTCTTCATGCTGCGCCAAATACATCTCGGGATCAGATAGCTTTGCTCTATCAGACGGTAATTCCAAATCAAGATAGACACTGGAGCGATCTTTTGAAACCTCATCCGCTAATGTAGTTTTGCCAACTTGACGTGGCCCTAATAAGGCAACGGCCGGAAATTGGCTAATGCGTTGAAGGATAATTTCATAGAGTATGCGCTTAATCATCCTTGCAATTATGGCATAAAATTCCATAATTACAAGGTTGATTAATCGTTGATATTTTGCGAGCGCTACCAAACTGTATCATTTTTTTTGGTAAAGATATGATTTATTTTCAGGTGATATTTTGGCAGGCCATATTTAGGTAGGAATTTGTGAGAGATTAATTCAATACCTGTTTCGACAGATACTTTACATTAGGTAAATGTTGAAAATATTTATCAGACGTAACTAGCAATGCTTTATATAAATTACTAGTAGCATAAACAATTGCATCAGCCATCGCTAATTTATAATGCGCGCTTATTTCTGATGCAGATAACGCTAATTCAGTTGATAAAGCGACAACATGACACTGTGATGTTACACCAATTATTTCGCTTGCGAGATTCTCATTAGCCTCACGACATACCCATTTATATAGTTCGTATTGCACAATCGTTGGCACTAAAACATGATTAACATTTTTTAAATACTTACTATAAATCTCTGAAAGATCACTCTTAGTAATCCATTCAATCCATCCACAGGTATCTATCAATAATTTCATATACGATCCTTACGATCTCTGTAATCTTTAGTACTAACACCAACTAAAATTCCCTTGATTTCATTAATACCTCGCTTAGGCACCAACATTAATGTACTTCCTTTAATAACGAATAAAAATTGCTGACCAGCTTTGAGATGTAATTGCTCTCGCACTTTTTTTGGGATAGAAATTTGAAATTTGCTTGATAAAGTAGTTGTTTGCATTTCTTACCTCTTTTGCATCGATAATCATACTTGTAATATAGAATTTTTTGCTGTATGTTTCAAGATTAGGTTAAATATTTTACATACCTAACTTATTAGTAGACCAATTAAATATTGTCATTTACAAGAGATATCAATGATCACTGTAAATATACACGAAGCCAAACTTAAATTATCACAACTACTGAATGAGATAGAAACACATCATAAAATCGTTCGTATTTGTCGTAATGGCAAACCAATCGCAGATATCGTCCCAATTCAAGATACTCGTGCTCCTCTCATGCAACACAAAAAATATCGAAAAGTAAAAACACTGTGTAATTTAACGCAACCTTTGACCGACGATGAATGGCTAGAGGAATCAAATCAACACTGATAATCACATCAATAACTATCCACATCTAAATGTTATTTGGTAAGATCGTTTTTTTAACTATCTTTAGCTCATGGTGAATAAAAATTTTATGCAAAACCCTAGACAAATTCTTGTAACAAGCGCCCTGATTTATGCCAATGGTCCATTACATTTAGGTCATATGGTGGAATTAATCCAAACAGATATATGGGTGCGTTTTCAAAAAATGCGTGGCCACCAATGCTTCTATATTTGTGGTAGTGATGCGCATGGCACTCCCATAATGTTAGCTGCAAAACAACGTAACCTTGCGCCAGAAAATTTAATCGAAGAAATACGAAAAGAACATCAGCTGCACAGTGCGGCATTTCTTGTTGAATTTGATAATTATTACACAACTCATTCACCAGAAAATCGTATATTTGCTGAAACTATTTATCGTCGTTTACGCGAAAAAGGTGATATTAGCAGTAAAGTCATTGAACAAGCTTATGATCCAGAAGCCAATATGTTTTTACCGGATCGTTTTATTAAAGGCACTTGTCCACGCTGTGGTAGTGAAAATCAATATGGTGATAGTTGTGATTCATGCGGATCGACTTATGAACCCACCGAATTAAAAAATCCAGTATCGGTAATTAGTGGTGCAACACCTGTATTAAAAGAATCAGAACATTTCTTTTTTGAATTAGCGCATTATGAAGATGCATTAAAAACATGGGTAAAAAGCGGCACTTTACAACCTGAAATTGCACATAAATTACAAGAGTGGTTTATCGTTGGATTAAATCCCTGGGACATTTCACGTGACGCTCCTTATTTCGGTTTTGAAATTCCTGATGCGCCCGGTAAATATTTCTATGTATGGCTAGATGCGCCATTAGGTTATATGGCCAGCTTTAAAAATTTATGTGGTCAGCGTGATGATTTAGATTTTGCAAAATTCTGGAACAAAGAAAGTAATACAGAGCTTTATCATTTTCTGGGTAAAGATATAGTATATTTCCATGGATTATTTTGGCCAGCCATGTTAATGAGTGCTGGTTTTAGAACACCAACCAATATTTTCACACACGGTTTTTTAACTATTAATGGTCAAAAAATGTCTAAATCGCGCGGCACTTTTATTACCGCAAAAAGTTATTTAGATCATTTAAATCCAGAATATTTACGTTATTATTTTGCCGCTAAATTATCAGGACATGTTGAAGATATTGATTTGAATTTCACTGATTTTATGCAACGTGTTAATGCCGATTTAGTGGGCAAAGTGATTAATATTGCCAGCCGTTGTGCTGCTTTTATTAATAAACATTTTAATGACACGTTATCACCCACTACTACTGAACCAGAATTATTACAAGAATTTGCTGTTGCAGGTGATGCCATCGCTGAACATTTTGAAGATCGTGATTATGCACGCGCCATGCGAGAAATTATGGCTTTGGCCGATAAAGCCAATCAATATATTGATGCACAAAAACCGTGGGTATTAATTAAACAAGAAGAAACCAAACAACAAACGCAAGATGTATGTAGCGTAGGATTAAATTTATTTTTAATTTTAATGACCTATTTAAAACCCATTTTGCCAGAAACAGCACGCGCCGTTGAAACATTTTTTGGTGTTGCGCCGTTGACTTGGGACAACCGTTTTCACCCTTTAATTAATCACCGCGTACAATCATTTAAACCCTTATTACAACGAATTGAACAGGAACAAATAAACGCCATGCAAAATTTACCGCAACAGACCGAACAAACCAAACCAGTAGAAAATAAAGTTGAACAAGAAAATAATGCATTGCCATCACAATTGGAAAATGATCCCATCAGACCAGCCATTAATTATGATGAATTTGCAAAAATCGATTTACGTATTGCAAAGATCATTTCTGCTGAACATGTAGAAGGCGCTGAAAAATTATTGAAATTGCAATTAGACATTGGCGGCGCTACTAAACAAGTTTTTGCCGGAATTAAAAGTGCGTATGCACCTGAACAATTAATTGGAAAATTAACAGTGATGGTTGCGAATTTAGAACCGAGAAAAATGCGTTTTGGCGTATCTGAAGGTATGGTTTTAGCGGCTGGTCCAGGTGGTAAAGATTTGTGGATTTTAGAGCCACATGAAGGCGCAGAACCTGGAATGAGAGTAAAATAAGCAGAACAAAATAGAGGTATTTTATTATGAAAATAGCAAAACTATTTACAAATGGCAGAAGTCAGGCCGGTCGTTTACCCGAAGAGTTTCGGTTTTCATGCAATTCTGTTTACGTTAAAAAAGTAGGATTATCTTTGATTTTGCTACCTACAGAAAATCCTTGGGAAATATTAATTAATAGTTTACAAAAATTTACCTCAGATTTCATGGATAATCGCGAACAACCTGATGAACAAAATCACATAGAATTTTAAAAATGTAAATAATTTAAAAGAATTCCTCACTTAAAAATAGATAACTGGGCATGACTTCATTAATAGATAAAATAGATAAATTATTACCACAAACACAATGTGGGCAATGTGGTTATGCTGGTTGTAGACCTTATGCAGAAGCGATGGCGTTAAAAAATGAAACAATTAATAAATGTACACCAGGTGGTATAAAAACTTTATCTGAATTGGGTGAATTATTACAACGAGATATTAATCCTTTCATTGAAGAAATGCGTGAAAAACAAACACCACCGCGCGTTGCATTTATTCGCGAAAATGAATGTATTGGTTGCACGAAATGCATTCAAGCATGTCCTGTAGATGCCATTATTGGGAGTGCTAAACAATTACATACTATTTTAAAAGCTGAATGCACAGGTTGTGGGTTGTGTGTAGCGCCCTGCCCTACAGACTGTATAGATATATTTGACCTAGAAAAACCAACTTATACACCTGAACGAGCACGTCGACAATTTCATAAACGTCAAAAACGGTTACAACAAACAAAAAAAATTGAAATGAAAGATCCTGTTAATTTAACACTGATACCAGAAAATTATGCCACGGCTCCAGCAGAAAAATCTGAAATAATATCTGAAATCCAGGCAGCTTTAGCGCGTGTAAAAAGTAAGAAATTAAAATAAATATTTACTACTGCCCCCCTTTTGCTATCTTGTTTTAATTTTCTTAGCAGGTTGATCATTAGCAACTATCCGTTCAACAATACTACTATTAGCTTGAATTTCAGAATTAATCATTTTCGGTTCATTAATTTCGCCATTATCTTTAATTCCCAATTGACCAAATTTATTATCACCACATCCATAAACACCATCGGTGCAAATAAAATAGCTGCTTGAATCACTTACAATAATATCTATTACCTCTTTATCATTTAATGCCATCAGTCTAGTAAAACTGTTGATATCTTGCTTATGGCCTAGCCCCAATTGTCCCATTCTGTTAATACCAGTTGCATACACACCATCGGCACAGATGATAAAAACATGTAAATTTCCACAAATTATTTTCTTGACAGTTTTATTATTAAATAAGGGATGCTTGGTTGGCGTTTCAACTGCATCGATATGACCAAGACCTAATTCACCGTAAGTATTATTGCCACTGACTAATATATCTTTTTTACAATGAAAAAATGTACAACCTGCTTGTGTATTAGAGATTTCTAATAAATCCTCTACTCTTACAGCAGATGTTACAGTAAGTATTTCATTAGAATGTCGATTATCATTCATAGCCAAAGCAAACTGATTATTATTTGAATTTGTCCTAACATAAATTGCATTATTACAAGTGACATATAATGAATCATATTTAGCATCGATGTGTTTTATAGTTCTTGTTGTTAATTGCAAAACTTTATTCAGTTGAGGTGGGTTATCTTCATCAAAATCCTCTGCCAAATCACCACACGAGTAAAAAGTATTATCATTGGCAAAATAAGTATAGGTATTATCTACTTTAATATATTTTATATTAATGCCATTAAAAGCCTCAATTTTGGTAAAATCATTCAGTTTATTACAATGACCTAAACCTGATTGACCAAGACTATTATCTCCTTTGACATAAATACCATCATTGCAATTAAGATATATCAATGAGTTGCCAATGGTTATGCTTTGTATATTTTTATTCATTTTGAGTATTAGCATGGGAACATTGAGATAGGAATCTACTTCTGGAAAGATATGTCCAGATTTATCATACCCACAGGCATAAACAGCATTAGCACAAATAAAATAAGTAATATCTCTATCAAGAATAATATTTTGTATAGCCTTTCCTCTTAATTGGGGAATAAGTGTTGGCGAGAATACCTCGTTTTGGTGACCCAAACCCAATTGACATTTTTTGTTATATCCAAAAGCATATACTTCATCTTGGCCTTTAACTAGAAAAGTTCTACAAAATCCCGAAAAAAGTCTGATATTTTTGTTAAAACTTTTTTTAACAGCGTTGTTTGAATTAAAAAAAGTGCAGGCCTGTACAAAATTCGAGAAATCTGCTGGTGATAAATAGGATGCAATATATCCTAATACATCAGAAGGTGTTTTAGAGAATCCACTGAGCGCAGTACCTTTTCTTTGCCCATCTGTTATTGCTGCATAGAGTTGGCTAATTTCATCAGTTAAGGGATTATGCAAGTTATTTGTATACTGATCTAAGAATTTTGTACTTTGAATATAACCTGGAATTGTAAATGATCGATCATTTTCAGTGGAAATAAAGTGCAAATTTAATTCTTTCAAGGTAGTGAGAATGGCATCATATTCTTGCTGATCTGATGGTGATATTATCAATTCTGGAAATGCGTTTACTTTAGTGGAAGCAGGATGAAATATGAACTTAGGCATTATATCTCCTTTTTTTAATAGTTTAACAATTACATACAATTTAAAAATAGATTATGAGTTATGTATTGCGCACAACCATGAGGATAATATTCATAAGAGAAAGCATGATATATATCTGATGGGCATGGAAACAAAATTAAAAATGAAGTAAGGTTATAACACGATTAGATTATGAAAAAAAGTATCTATTAACATTAGCACCTAGGAGCCTTGCAATACAAACTGCGATCGCACTTAAAAAATTTTGCAGAAAACAATACACGTCAACTTTCATTTTTTTGTTGAGAAAGCCTATGAATTCACAAAAACGCATTGAGATTTTCCAGCGCTTTAAAGCTAAGAATCCAAAACCTACCACAGAATTAAAATATGCCACGCCATTTGAATTATTAATTGCTGTAATTTTGTCTGCCCAAGCAACTGATATCAGTGTAAACAAGGCAACTTCACAATTGTTTGCTAAAGCTAATACCGCACAAGCAATGATCAATTTGGATCTAGAGGGTTTAAAAAAATATGTGAGCAGCATTAACCTCTATCCAACAAAAGCAAAAAACATTATAAAAACCTGCGAAATTTTGATCGAAAAATATCACGGGCAAGTGCCTAACACGCGTGAACAATTGGAAGAATTACCTGGCGTTGGTCGAAAAACAGCCAATGTCATTTTAAATACTGCATTTGGTCAACCGACTATCGCTGTTGATACACATATTTTTCGTGTTGCGAACCGTACCAATTTGGCTCCTGGTAAAACACCTCGTGATGTTGAAGAGAAATTATTAAAAGTAGTATCAAAAGAATATATTCATGATGCACATCATTGGTTAATATTGCATGGTAGATATG
This sequence comes from Pseudomonadota bacterium, assembly GCA_021777765.1. GTDB lineage: Bacteria > Pseudomonadota > Gammaproteobacteria > DASZBR01 > DASZBR01 > JAJYDF01. The sequence continues at coordinate 42,073 of JAJYDF010000003.1, forward strand.
TGTGTACTGCGAAAAAACCGAAGTGTCCAACATGTATTATTCATGATTTATGTGAATATAAAGATAAAACCAAAGAATAAATTACGTATTATTAGGAGTTGATAATTAATGATTTATGGCAACGATCGCAGCGCATTACGCAAAATTTATTTTGATTCATGGCATAAATACAAAGAAAAATTACCACTTGAACCATTAGAAAAAAGATTGAGTGAAATTATTGCACAACATCCGCAATACCATTCCATTTTTGATAATCCTGAAAAATATTTAAATTATGATTTTGCGATTAATGAAAACGAAACAAATCCTTTTTTACATTTAGGAATGCATACTACTATTCTTGAACAGGTTGGAATGAATAGACCAAATGGTATAACTGATATATATCAGCAATTAATGCATAAATGGGGATCCTCTTTAGAAGTTGAACATCAAATGATTAACGTGCTGGTTGATTGTCTTTGGCACATACAAAACACGGGCGAAGAGTTCGATGAACAAAGCTATTTAAAAAATCTACAAAAATTAATTAATGCCTAAACGAGCTAACTCTGCTAAACATTGCTCAGCATTAATAAATTGAAATGCTTGCATGTTTACGGCTCGTGCTCCTTCGACATTAGTCATGTAATCGTCCATAAATACAGTTTCATGGGGATTTAAGTGATAAGTTTCTAATAAATGTCGATAAATATGAGGCGATGGCTTTAAATAACCTATTTCTGCAGACATCACCACTCCTTTAAATTTATGCCAAAAATCATATTTTTGTCGCAAATAATGCATTATTTCAAAAGTATTATCAGTCAATGCGTATAATGGATAATCTGCTTTATAAAGATCATCTAATAATTCAAAGCTACCTGGCAGAGGAACTAAGGATTCTTTAATTGCAACTAATAATAATTTTAAAGTATTCAAATCAATATTGAGCGTTTGATGATATTTATGAATGAGCTCAGTTTCATTGATCTCACCACGATTTATTGCAAACCAAAAATCAGATTTAAATAATTGTGTTGTTAATTGCACAGGATCAGCTTCTTGGGGAAAAATATTTGTGACAACTGACAATGGATCCCACCTTACTAAAACATTACCTATATCAAATACAATATTTTTTATCATGGTTAAATTTCCGTTTAATTATAGCTCGTAGCCTGGATGCAGCAAATGAGAGTAACATAAAGAATTAAAACATTCGCAAATTACCGCAATGTTTTTTATCTAATAGCGGAATCCGGGAATCTTAAATCCTATAAAACCGCAACAGATCCATCCGGTCTTCTTGGATCTATTGCACCGATACATTTGCCATTTTTTGGATCGCATTCAATCGCAGCCACTGCACCCCATTGTGGTGTATTAAATGGTGAACCTAATTTGAATGTATAACCCATTTGTCTTAATCGTAGATAAACATAGGGCGAAAATGCATTTTGTTCCATATAAATTTGATCAGGCAACCATTGCATATGATAACGTGGTGCTGCAACAGCCCAATTCAAGGGCAAATTAAAATCAATTATATTTTCGATAACTTGTAATATAGTGGTGGTAATTGTTGATCCACCTGGCGAACCTATTACTAAAATGACTTTACCATTTTTAGTCACTATAGTGGGCGTCATTGAGCTCAATGGTCTTTTATTTGGCGCAATTAAATTAGCCGATCCTTGAATTAATCCAAATCCGTTTGGCGTGTTCGCTTTAATGGTAAAATCGTCCATTTCATTATTCAAGAAAAAACCCGTATTAGTTGCAATAACTTTTGCACCAAAATTTCCATTTAAAGTATAAGTAACAGCAACAGCATTTCCATATTTATCTATCACTGAATAATGTGTAGTTTGTGGTTGCTCAATGACATTATTAACAGGTGAAGATAATTTTTTAGAATTAGTAATAGGATTTTGTTGGATTTGATTCACTATGTATTTTATATGATCATCAGATAACAAGAAATTACTCGGGTTTTGTACAAAATCAGGATCACCTAAATAACAATTACGATCAGCATAGGCATAACGCATCGCTTCAATATTCGCATGAACGGTGGCGAAAGAATGATATCCCCACTGCTTTAATGGATAATGTTCAACTATTTTTAACATTTCACATAAGGTAATACCGCCAGAACTGGGTGGAGGCGCTGAAATTATTTGATATCCGCGATAATTACAATATATTGGCCGTTCTAATTCAACACTATAATTTGCAAAATCTGCAGTAGTAATAACACCATAATCACCCCGACTTTCTTTTGCGATCTGCGCAGGGATATCACCATAGTAAAATACATCCGTATCATTTTTTGCAATTTTAATCAGCGTATTTGCTAATTGACTTTGAATTAAACGATCACCCGCTTGTAAAGTTTTGCCATTTTTAAAAAATATATTGGAGATGTTGGGTTGTACCAACGCATTGGGAAAATTTTCTCGCAGTAGCGCAGCACTATAAGAAGATAAAATAAATCCTTTTTGCGCTAATTGAATTGCTGGTTGCATTACCTGACGCAACGACATCGTCCCATATTCTTTTAATGCAGTATTTAATCCTAATACTGTTCCTGGGATTCCTACAGATAAATAATTATTGACCATGACATTGGGTATTACATTACCCTGTTTATCTAAATATAATTTAGCTGAAATCGCTTGCGGTGCTTTTTCTCTGAAATTAATAAAATGATCTTGGCCATTGGCTAAATGAATTAACATAAAACCACCGCCGCCAATATTGCCACAACATGGTTCTGTAACAGCTAATGCATAACCCACTGCAACAGCAGCATCAATAGCATTTCCACCTTGCTTTAATATTTGTGAACCTGCTTGTGTCGCCAAGGATTGTGATGTGGCTATGATGCTTGATGGCTTAGAAATTTGCGCGAAAACAATTGAATTAAAACAAATTAAAATGATAATAATAACAATTCGTATAATCATGAAACAAACATATCCCCGTATCTAAAGCTGATATAAAATATATTTATATCATAAAACTAAAATTCAGCATTTAATACCTTTGCCAAACGATATCCGGCCAATGCCAATTGTTTTTCAGCAATTTTTTGACCTTGACTATAATAACGTGAACTTGGCTTTTGACCTTCATTAAGGCCATAAATAAAATCAGCATATGCATAATTTGCTGTAGCCCAATCTCGTGGATTATTGTCATTTAATTCGGCAACGAATAGATTTTGTGGAAAAGATTGTTGTAATTCTGTTGCTGTTTCTTGTATGTCATTATATTCCCTGATATAGCCCACTGCCGAATCCCATAATTGATGTAAATTTTTACTGCAACGACCATTGTAATAATTATATTTTAAACAAAAATCATTACCGCCTTCATCATTAACACACATCGCATTATAACGGCTAATAGTATGTAATGGTTGATGAATATCACCAATATAATGCTCTTCTAATACCATTAATACGGCTTGTGCGTTTTGGCTGTTAGTCGTTTTAAATACAGATTCAAATTGATTAATCCCCCAAACTACATTAAATGGTTCAAAATCTTGGCATTGACTTGTTTGTGGATAAGGTAAATTTGCAAAATGCAAACCTTTGCTGGGGACTAATGAATAAGCTAATAAATGCCAAGGTGGTAATGCGCCATTATTTAAAAATATTTGTAATAAATTATCATTACGCCAGACATCAGGTAATTCTGCAATTTTTGCGAAGGTTGATGCAGAGGGATAATAATTAGCTAACATATTTTGTTGATAAGAGGGTAGATGATCATAAATGATATTAGCTAAAATATCGGCTTTTTGTTTTGCTGAGGGGGTAAGATTGTTGTATGCAATTTGAGCGATGATGACGTGGCCGGTGTAATTCCAGGCATAGCTTGTAAAAGGTAAAAAGATAAAAAGTATTAAAATAATTAATTTTGAGATGTATTTTTTAAACATATTTAAATACCAATTTAATTTAATCCATTCTAGCCAACATACATGATTTATTGTAGCCCCGACAAAGGAGCGCAGCGACATGTCCGGGGAATTGTGTTAATTACCCGGACATGTCGCTGCGCACCTTTGTCCGGGCTACGTTTTATATTACGAGTTTATTAAAAATGTTTATATCCTGTTTCATTTAATTTATAAACTGATCCATCTTTATTTAATATTCTCAACCCACACTGCTGTTCAATCACGCCAATTTTATGTATCTCACAACCTATCTTATTCATTAGCTGATTTAATTTTTTTTCATTTTCCTTAGCCACCGTAAAACATAATTCATAATCATCACCTGCAGTCAAAGCTAATTTAATCGCGTGATTAAAATCCGTCATTTCCTGTAAATAATGAGATAATGGTATTTTTGAAGTATCAATAGTTGCGCCAACAACACTTTTTTCTAGTATATGTCCCAAATCAGCAATCAACCCATCTGAAATATCAATGGCACTATGAACAATTTCTCGCAATGCTATTCCTTCATTAATTCGTGGTTGCGGTTTATTTAAACGATTTAATAATTGTTCGGGTATTTCTTTATTTTGTTTAATGCATTGTAACGCTAATCCTGCATCACCTAATGATCCAGTGACATAAATGACATCGCCCACTTTCGCACCCGTTCGCAATATTGCTTTATTCGGTGGCACAAAACCATGTACTTGAATTGTAATATTTAATACTGGTCCTCGTGTAATATCTCCGCCAATTAATTGCGTATTAAATTGCTGTGCTAATTTAAAAAATCCTTGTGCAAAATTTTCTAACCAATCAGTATTAGCTTCAACTAATGACAAAGACATTGTCACCCACGCAGGTTCTGCACCCATTGCAGCTAAATCACTTAAATTCACAGCCAATGATTTATAACCAATATCATATGGCGCGGTATTTATTGGAAAATGCACACCAGAAATTAAAGTATCAATTGATATTGCTAACTGTTGTGAAGAGGGAACTGTAACAATTGCACAATCATCACCACTGCCTACAATAACATCGGATCGTGATAAAGTACGTGAAGCAAAATAATTTTGAATTAATGCAAATTCATCCATGTGCAATTTCAGTTGAACGTATTTGATGAGCTACTTTATCAATAACACCATTGATATATTTATGACCTTCTTCGGACGCAAAGGTTTTTGCTAATTCCACACCCTCATTAATTACCACGCGATAAGGAATATCTAACCGTTTTAATAATTCATAAGTACTAACGCGTAAAATGGCTAATTCAACAGGATTTAATTCTGCCAAAGGACGATCTAAATAAGGTACAAAAGCCGCATCAATAATATCAATATTTTGTGGAATAAAATGTAATAATTCGCTGAAATAAGGGACATCCATTTTTGTAGCATCTTCGCTTGAAAAAAAGTGCTCCTCGATATCTTTTAAATCATTACCAGAAAGTTGCCATTGATACATGGCCTGTAATGCACAACGACGCGCCCAACGTCGGGCAGCGATATTAATTTTAACTTCATTGGTTTTCTTGTTCATATTTTTGCTCAGTAGGTGTTTTATTTAATTTACGTAAACGGGTAATTTCATCACGAAATGCTTTTAAATCTTGAAAACTACGATAGACCGATGCAAATCGTACATAAGCGACTTCATCGAGTGAAGATAATTCTTCCATGACCCATTCGCCTAATAATTGCGAACTAATTTCTCTTTCGCCGCTGGCGCGCAAGCGGTGCAGTATATGATTCACTGCTGTTTCAGTTTGTTCCATACTGACAGGACGTTTTTCTAATGCTTTACGCATACCAGCGCGTAATTTTTCTTCATCAAATGGGCTGCGTCGGCCATCACGTTTAATGATGCGCGGCATAATCAATTCAGCAACTTCAAAAGTACTGAATCGCTCATTACAGATGGGACATTCTCGTCTACGACGCACGCTAGCACCTTCACTGATTAAGCGTGAATCGATGACTTTAGTGTCGTTGTGCTTACAAAATGGGCAATGCATTTGTACCTCTGTTACTCTTTTTTTCCTTCTCCACTTCGGGGAGAAGGAAAAAATAGGTATTATTATTTATAAACTGGATATTGATGGCACAATTTCAATACTTGTTGTTTAACTTGTTCTATTTTTGCTGTATTAGAAATATCATCTAAAACATCTGCAATCCAGCCTGATAATAAATTAATTTCAGGTTCTTTAAATCCGCGTGTAGTAATTGCAGGTGTACCTAATCGTAAACCACTCGTCACAAAAGGTGAACGAGGATCATTCGGAACAGTATTTTTATTAACAGTAATATTTGCCATTCCTAGTGCTGCATCTGCATCTTTACCCGTCATATTTTTATCAATTAAATCAATTAAAAATAAATGATTATCTGTGCCACCTGAAACAATTTCATAACCGCGCTCTTGTAATTTCTTCGCTAATAAACGTGCATTAATTAATATTTGTTGTTGATATGCACGAAATTCCGTTGTTAATGCCTCTTTAAATGCAACTGCTTTTGCAGCAATAACATGCATTAAAGGTCCACCTTGTGTTCCTGGAAATACAGCAGAATTTAATTTCTTTTCAATATCTGCATTAGCCTTAGCAAGAATTAATCCACCACGTGGTCCACGTAAAGTTTTATGCGTTGTTGATGTCACCACATCAGCAAAAGGTATTGGCGATGGATAAATATCTGCTGCAACTAACCCTGCAACGTGTGCCATATCCACAACTAAATAAGCTCCAACACTATCAGCAATCTCACGAAATTTTTGCCAATCAACTATGCGTGAATAAGCAGAAAATCCTGCAATAATCATTTTAGGTTGGTGTTCTTTTGCTAATGAGGCGACTTGTTGATAATCAATTTCACCGGTAGTGGTATCTAATCCATATTGAAAAGCATTATACATTTTTCCTGAAAAATTAACGCTAGTACCATGTGTTAAATGTCCACCATGCGCCAAACTCATGCCTAATAAAGTTTCACCGGGAGATAATAAAGCCATAAAAACCGCTGCATTTGCTTGCGCACCGGAATGCGGTTGTACATTCGCATAATCTGCTTTAAATAATTGTTTGACACGATCAATGGCTAACTGTTCAGCGATATCGACAAATTCACACCCCCCGTAATATCTTTTCGCGGGATAACCTTCTGCATATTTATTCGTTAACACGGATCCTTGTGCGATCAAAACATTGGGACTGACATAATTTTCCGATGCGATTAATTCAATATGTTCTTCTTGACGTTGCTCTTCATTTATAATTGCACGCCATATATCGGGATCAAAATCTGCAAGCGTTTGTTGACTAAATGACATGATATTTCCTGGTGAAAAGTTAAATTAAATGATCATTATATCTTAGAAAGGGGTCAAGTATCATCTAAAAATTAATCTGTCATAATTTTGAAGCCCCATCTACCGAGGGCATCTTCTCCCGCAAGCGAGAGAAGGAAAATATATAGTGTTGTAACTTCCAATATTTAACACAAAACAGCAACTATACCTTGCTGCATTATTTAATCATTAAATGTTATAATTATTACAATTAACTATGATTTATAGGAGTCCAACCATGCCAAAACGCGATCGCGAAGATACTCAAAATTTAACCGATGCTGAATTACAAGAATTAAAAAAAGCCAAATTAGATCAAGAAAAATCACCAGATACTCAATCAACAAAAGATAAAGGTCTAGCTTACAATGTTAAGCCCTGTATTAAATGTGGATCATCAACATTACCAGGCAGCCGTTTTTGCCGTGATCACCAACCTGGTCAAGATTCTGGCGGTGAAACACCCAATTCAGCCGGTGCAGGCAAAACAAAAAAAGATGAGGAACAACCGAAGGACTTACAATTTCAACTTGAAGGAACTGAGGCAAGCTTTGAATTATTAGATGATGTTTTTGATCAAAATCCTGATGTAGGCCAGTATTTTGCTTCAACGAATATTAATCATTATAAATTTAAAAATATGGAACACCTTTCTCCGCTCCAAAAACAAGAATTAATAAACAACTTAAATTTATTAATGAAGGAAACCTATAAAGAATTAGGCAAAAAATATGATTTAGATGTCAAAGTAGAAACGGATAAATCAGGTAAAACAATCTATCAATTCGTTAATTTTGATGGCAGTGAATTATCAGCAGAACAAAAACAGAAAATCAATGCTAATTTTTCAAATGATTTGCAGGATACTTTCAATAGTCTTTCATCGTCATTCACACAAAATAATGGTTTAAATTATAGAATAATAATGGTTCCTGGTAGTCCAACGCCAAGCCATAAACATAAAGATGATGAGAAAGGTCAAAAAGATCAAATGGAAAATAAATTGCCAGGATATAAAAGTCCCTCACCTTTTAGAGATATGTATAGCTTAGAACCTAAAAAACCTATTCAGTAACTTTGCACACGACAATAAATTATTTAATTCATTTTTTCCTTCTCCCGCTCGCGGGAGAAGGTGTCACGAAGTGACGGATGAGGGTGGTTTAAAAGGTTTTGCGGTTTTAATTAAATTACCCTCATCCGCCTACGGCACCTTCTCCCACAAGTAGGAGAAGGAAAAACAGCACAATTTAATTTTTGTGGTTTACAGAGGCATAAAAATATAACAACTATTACTTAATACTTTATTTACCATTAGCAGTTATACTATATTACTCGAAAACATTTTTAACTTAGCGAATCTATGCCAAATTTTACTTATACTCCTGATCAAATAAATCAGACTCTTATTCATGCATTTTATCAAGCAGGCTATCATTCGCTTCCGCACTCAGCTATTTTAAAACAGCAAAATCCAACAACAGTTCCTTTCAAAATTTTTAAAAACAATGGTGATCAAATTGCAATTTTCAGACCAGCACATGATTCTGAGGAAATAAAAGAAGATGGAACAGAACAGTTTTTACCGCTCAGCGATTTATTAACACCAGATAATATTCATGAGATAGCCGATGTAAATGCTATCATCATTCCTATTAAAATGTTCATGAACAGATCTAAACCAATCTGGCGTTTTTTATTTATAAAAAAAGACTCAAACAATGAATTTCATCCTTTCTGTTATATATCAGCCGACATCCACAGTACGCTCTCTCATAAAACATTATTAAAGATAAATAGAGAATTAGTATCTAAATTTAAATGCAAGTTTCAACTTAAAGAAGAGCATCTAAATCATACGCTACCTAAAGAACAGCAAGCATTATTCAAAAATCAAGATGATTTCACAGATAATGGTCTTCTCATCACACAAGATATTATTTATTACATCCAGAATCGACAATTTTTGGTGAAAAATTCTTATACATTAGAAAAACTTCAAGCAATAAAAAAACAACATCTGGAAATATACAAGCTTGACCTCTCTGAATTTATGCTCCCGGAATCACAATCCTTTGAAACATGGTCGGATTTAGCAACAAAAAGCAAACCTTCATTTACAACCGAAAAAAAAGCGCATGATGATGAAAACTCTCATCAATCTGGCAAAGATGATTCGTCTTCAACGAGCTCATCCCCCCGATCCGCAAACTCATATACAGAAGATTTATCGAATAATGATTCACCCAAACGATCTCCACGAGATGTCTCACCAGCAACATCACCACGCATCGTGAAAGAAGTCGATAAAATCCAAGGGGCTGCAACTCAAACAAAAAAATCACAACCCCTAATAACGGCAGCCTCCTCTGTTCAAACAAATGAAGAAAAATCTGCCTATGAATATATAAAAGAAATTCAGCATAGAATTATGAAGACTGAAAATTGGAGCACTAAATTAGGTGGCAATAGAGTTTATTATTTCAATGTTAAGAATAACCATGTAGATATAAATTCCATGCGATTTACTGATGTCCCAGAAGGTGTAAAAGCAATTTTAGATGCGATCAGGACTGTCCACAATTTAATACAACATCCAAAAATGGATGCAAATAAAAAAGACGAACTCTGTCGCGCCACAATGAAATACATTAAATATATTGCTGAGGAAAGATTAAATAAACCTCGTTATAGCTGCTGGCTTTTTAAAGTGCGTTCAGATATCACCACAGATTTCTATACCGACATATCAAAAAATTATAATAAAAATTATGCGGTGTCAGAATTTGCCAAGAGTAAATTAAAATTTGATGCTAAGTTTCTTACGTCTTGTAATGACGATCATCAAAACAAACCTTCCCAAGATGTTAATCCTCAAAACCGGTAATTTTATTGATCTTTTCATATTAAAAATTGCATTAACTTCAAAGTTAATATTTCCTTAATAAATCAATAGTATAATAAAAAACTTTCGATTAACTTTGAGTAAGAATATGTCCCATTTTACAAAACAATACACAGCATCTGAAATAGATACTATTGCAAGCAATGCGATGCAAATTGCTGGCTTTACCCCAGTACGTACAACTAAAATCGATGCTAATTTACAGAAACATATATTTGCTCAACCTGACTTAGAATTTGATATCTCTGATCCTGACGAGATCCCTTTTACAAAATCGAAGATATTTACCATCTATAGCAAAAAATATCGCAGTAATATCTTTGCCGCTCCCACTGATTTATCCGAAAGGAAAATTGCATTATTTAATGTGGCTGAAGATACCGATCAAGATCCTAAAACAGGACAAGAATTTTTTACATCACTCGAAGCTGCACTCAATGTATTTGTAAATGACGATGGTGACTGTGATGAATTACTCATCCCCATCTATCGTAAACGCAGTAAATCTGGCGAAATGTGGAATTTATTACATATTACAAAAAAGAAAAACGATATGTCTGATTCAAATTACTATGGTTGCACTTTATATGATCCACGAAATACTCCAGACACCACCAAAGAAGAATATGGTGAGACCTATATACGACAAAAATGTAAAAATATTCTAGGTAATAAAAATTCTAATAATGTTATATACAAAGTCACTTATCTCAATCAAATTAATGGTGTTAAACCACAAGCACCTATCGTTGATCTCTCTGGAATGAATACCATCGAAAATCTTTTTCATTTAATTGATGGAAAAGCCCTACTCTCAACTCAAAATAATGAGAAAAATACCAGCGCAATGATGTTGAACCATCAGAAAATCTGCGATAAACCTGAATCTGTAAATACACTACTAGAAACGAGCAAATTCAAAATAGAAGATGGGAATAAGACTAATTCAGTTGATTCTGCTAAAAGCGCTGATGACTCTGTAAACATCCATCAAGCGGAAATTACCTCTATCACTCAACAATTATCATCTGCCACAAACTGCGAAGGCTCAAGTTCGAATGTAAACAGCGAAGAGGAAAAGCAAGAAATCGCTGCGCCACCCCCATCTTCGCCTGCTACCAGACAGAATATGTCACCACCTGTCGATCAAAATGCTAACTCTGTTCAAAACAGGGAACAAATTGCTGAACAACCTCCTATTGATGAAGCATTTAAAAATATTAAAGAAATTCAAAAGAGGATTATGGACACGAAAAATTGGAGCACAAATTTTGGTGGTAATAAAGTTTATTATTACAATACTGATACAAATAATAATATAGATCCCAATAGTGAGACATTTGCTGATGTACCAGATGGTGTTAAAGCCATTTTAGATGCAATTAAAGCAGTACAAATTTGTCTAAAAGATTCAGCATTAACACCAGCACATAAAAATGAATTATGTGCAGCGACAATGAAATATATTCAATATATTGCTGAGGAACGATTAAAAAAACCGCGCTTTAGCTGTTGGTTTTTTAAAGTACGATCAGATACCACAACAAGTTTTTATACTGATATGTCAAAAAATTATAATAAAAATCATGAAGTCTCTGAATTTGCCAAGAGTAAATTAAAATTTGATGCTGAGTTTGTTAAGTCATGTAATGGTGATCATCAAGCTAGAGCCGCCATTGATCTTAATCCTTAAATCCGGTAACTTTGTCGATCTTCTCACAGAATGATCATAGGCAATTCATGACATATATTTATACAATGAACCGCGTAGGCAAAGTTGTGCCTCCTAAACGCGAGATATTAAAAGACATATCTTTGTCATTTATTCCTGGCGCAAAAATTGGTGTATTAGGTTTAAATGGCTCCGGTAAATCCACTTTATTAAGAATAATGGCCGGTGTTGATAACGATTATATAGGTGAAGCAAGACCACAACCGGGTATTAAAATTGGTTACCTTCCACAAGAACCACAATTAGATCCCACTAAAGATGTACGCGGCAATGTCGAATTGGGTATTGCGAAAACAAAAGCCTTATTGGATCGCTTCAATGAAATCAGCATGAAATTCGCAGAACCGATGAGCGATGCTGAAATGGATAAATTATTAAACGAACAAAGCGATTTACAAAATGCAATTGATGCTGAAGGTGCTTGGGAATTAGATAGAAAATTGGATATTGCTGCCGATGCTTTGCGATTACCTCCTTGGGATGCCGATGTTACCAAATTATCAGGTGGCGAAAGACGTCGCGTCGCACTTTGCCAATTATTATTATCCAATCCTGATATGTTGTTATTAGATGAACCGACTAACCATTTAGACGCTGAAAGTGTCGATTGGTTAGAAAGGTTTTTGCATGATTTCCCTGGCACAGTCGTTGCAGTCACCCATGATCGTTATTTCTTAGATAATGTTGCTGGTTGGATTTTAGAATTAGATCGCGGCCATGGGATTCCATATCAAGGTAATTATTCTTCTTGGTTAGAACAAAAAGAACAACGTTTAGCGATAGAACAAAAACAAGAACAAGCGCACATGAAAGCATTAAAAGAAGAATTAGAATGGGTACGCAGTGGTACGCGTGGCCAACGTAAAAAGAGTAAAGCACGATTGGCTGAATTTGATCGCATGAATTCACAAGAATTCCAAAAACGAGCTGAAACACAAGAATTATATATTCCACCTGGACCACGATTAGGTGATTTAGTCATTGAAGCCACGAATGTGAAAAAATCATTTGGTGATCGTATTTTATTTGAAAATTTATCATTTAATTTACCTAAAGGTGGCATCGTTGGAATTATTGGTCCAAATGGTGCTGGTAAAACGACATTATTTAAAATGCTAATGGGTATTGAACAAGCTGATGAAGGCACTATTCGCATTGGCGATACCGTTAAATTATCGTATGTTGATCAAAGTCGAGATGCATTAGATGGTGATAAAACTGTTTGGGATGAAGTATCCGATGGATTAGATATTATTACTGTTGGCAATTACACGGTTCCCTCCCGTGCTTATGTCGGTCGATTTAATTTCAAAGGTTCCGATCAGCAAAAACAAATAAAAACATTATCGGGTGGCGAAAGAAATCGTTTGCATTTAGCAAAAATGTTACGCAGTGGCGGAAATCTTTTATTGCTTGACGAACCAACCAATGATTTAGATGTTGAAACATTACGTGCTTTAGAAGAAGCCTTATTAAGTTTCCCAGGTTGTGCAGTGGTAATTTCCCACGATCGCTGGTTTTTAGATCGTATTGCTACGCATATTTTAGCGTTTGAAGGCGACAGCACAGTAGATTGGTTTGAAGGAAATTATGCGGATTATGAAGCTGATCGCATCAGACGATTAGGTGAAAAAGCAGCACAACCGCATCGGATTAAATTTAAAAAATTAGTGGAATAATGGTTGATTTACCCACACATCCCATTTAAGCCACTGAATAACTACAAAATTTGTTAAGTTTCCCTTAATATTGGGATGTTAAAATAACAAACATTTTTTTCATATAACAGGCTCAAATAATGGCACGCTCAGAAACAGAAATGCTATCTTTATTACCAGCATCTTTACCACAAGAAGGTTCATTATCGCGCATGCTTAAAACTTTTAATGCAGCGAATACCCCCATTCCATCATCGCACTCCAGTGAATTACCACAGCAAATGAACGGTACTAATAAACCTAAAAAAACGATTAGCTTTGATGTTGCTGTACCTACTGATAACGAAAAACGTCAATTAACAAAATCAGATGATTCCGCTTCACATTCCGTTACTCCTCCTATGAATATTGGTTCATCTAGTCTTTGCTATTCTCCTGAAAATACGCCGATTCCAGTAAAAAAAATAGTTGGCACTCCACACGATTTACGCAGACATATATCTGAAGATGAATTCTTAAAAACTGCTTGTAAAAAACAGAATTCTCCGACTGAACCTGATGCATCCCTTAGTTCAGTTAATCCAGCTTCTCAACAAACTGTTACTCTTGAATTTAAAAAAGTAACTGTAAACAAATCACAACAACAAGAAAATGCAACTACAAAATCAGAATCATCCGTAGCTAAAAGTAGTCAACCTGTCACTTTTTCAAGACAAATTGGCTTTAAACCATAACCGTTTAAAAAGTTTAAATAATTTAATTGCAGAGGAAAGTATTTATGAATTCAGATAATAGTATGCAGCAATCAATCACTCTCACTGAAAAGCAACGCACTAAAGATCATAATTATTTAGCACCAATTCCTACTCATACCAAACAAACCATTAATTTCAAAGCACAATCACATTATAAATCTGCAGAACTCGTCGAAGACGATGATGAAGGCGAATACGAATTATAATCATCCCTTTTTTACCTTCCCTCGAAGTAAAAAATTGTAGATAGCGACATTAAGCGAGAATGCTTATAAAAATTGTTATCGCGCTATCTGAATTAAATACAGACAACAAATTAATACTCTTTTTTCTTTTAATGAGCATCATATGCTGCTATTTCTTTCTTTAATAATGGTGCAATATCAGCACGGGTTCTGGGTAATGATTGAGGGTATTTTTCTCGTACAAATGTTATTAATTTTTCACGAATTTCACATTTCAAATTCCAAGCTGCACTTGTATCATTAGCGCTAGTTAATACTCTTATTTCCATTGTACTTTCTTTTGCATCTGTTACCTGCAATTGCGCTAGTTTTGTGTTCCAGTCAATGGATTGATTTAATATGATCATTAATTCTTTACGTAGCGGTTCAATAGGCAAAGTGTAATCAAAATAAAAAAATATGGTGACTAATAAATCTTTTGATGTTCTTGTCCAATTTTGAAATGGTTTTTCTAAAAAATAATTCACTGGCACAATCAATCGCCTTAAATCCCACAGCTTAATGACAATATACGTTAATGTTATTTCTTCTATCTCACCAAATTCGCCCTCTACAATCACTTGATCTTGTATTCTGATCGGTTGTGTTAATGCAATCTGAAATCCGCCTAATATACCAGCAAGTGATTTTTGTCCTGCAAATCCAATAATAGCTGTAGCCAATCCAGCAGAGGCTAATATACTGGTTCCCAATTCTCTTACACCATCAAAAATCATTAATACCAATGCAATACTAATAACAGAAACAAAAATGACAGCGATTTTTTTCATGATATGAATTTGTGTATAAATACCCCGCGCCTTAAAACTCTCAGTGACTTTCGCTTCATAACGATTTATTGCCAGCAACTCAATCGCATTAATGGTTTGTAAGATTATCCATGTAATCGCTGTTATTAATAAAATGCTTAATATTTTCTCAGCAATTTGAAAATAGTAGGATGACAATTTTAATGAAGGTAATAATAAATTTAATAAAAAAATAACTAATATTATTTTGAGACCATTTAATACTACTGGTGCAACAATTTTCATTTGCTGATTATTATTAAAAAGACCCCATTGAATTAAATGCTGTTTAACGCCAGAAAAGAACCGCAATAAAAACCATAATATGGCTATCAGTCCGCCAAGAGGAATAATATTTAACAAAAAGTGATTAAAAAATTCTTTGATTTCTTCACTATGAACAAAGGGCGCTAGAAACTGAGCCATTAAATTCAGACTCAAAGCACCTGCTACAAATAATATTGGACCGGTAGCTGCACTAAATAATATTTTAATTGCCACTACAAAAGAGTTTTCTTCGGGTCGTATAACTAAAAAATGTTTATTGATTATTCTACTTAATGAAATAGCGACTACGAAAATAGCAATGGCAATTAAAACAAAAAGCAATAAATGAAGTGCTTCTTGCATGATCCACCTCAACTCATAAAATAATTAATTGTCTTAGATTAGATTTTTATGCAAAATATCTTTGAAGTTCACTATAAAGAAGTCACTAAAAGGTAAAATTGATTTTACTCAAAACATACAGAATGGTATTTAATCATTTTTAACGCACCCGCCACATTAAAATAGCGCCAATTGTTGCAAACAATAGTGTGGGTATTATCACAGCGATTAAAGGGGGAAATTGCCATACCTCACTCATCGGTGCAAACATTTGATCGAGCGTATAATAAGAAAAACCGACGATTACACCAGTCAATGCACGTAAACCATTCGTAGTGGAACGTAATGGCCCAAAAATAAATGGCACCGCTAAAAATATCATGACTAAAGTAGCAATTGGTTGAAAAACTCTATGCCAATAAGCGATTTTATAAGATTCACCCGTTAAACCATTAGCATCACGAAAACTAATATAATCTTTTAATTGCTCTAAATTCATTTCATCCGGTTGAATTTGTGAAATTTGTAATAAATGTGGATTAATGGCTAAATTCCACGTTAAATTATCAATATGTGATGATGCAACGCCAGTACCTAATGCATTAATGATTGATTGCTCGATATTCTGCAAATGCCATTGTTTATTATAAAAATACGCTTTTTCAGCATATGTTTCGACACGTAGGTGGCCTTGATCATCAAATTCATAACGGCTCACTCCTGCAATATTTTTATCTGAATATATCGTTGCAATATGTAAAAAATTGGGGCCTTCTTTGATCCATAAACCTTTACTGGTATTCAATGCTTGGCCATTATCAGCAGTCATCACACTATGTACACGTGCTAAATGTTGTGTTCGTGGACCAATTAATTCACCAATTAATGTCGCAATAATGATTAATATTAATCCCGCACGTAATACCATTAATAATATTTGTTTCGGTGAAACGCCTGATGATCGCATCACTAATAATTCATGATGATTGTCTAATAATCCCATGCCCATTAATACACCAATAAAAGCAGCCATCGGAAATAATTGATAAAGTTGTTCGGGCAAACTGAGTAAAACGTAATTAATGGCTTGAATAATACTATATGCACCAGCACTATAACTATGTAATTGGCCTGCTAATAAAATAAATACATCAATACCCATGAACAGCAGTATAACTAATAAAATAGTATGCGTGAGGGTACGACCAATATATCGCTGTAAAATACTCATGTCGTTGCCTGATTTTGTGTTAAGTTAGATTTATTAAAATATTTTTTTAATTGTCGCTGCCAACCTAATTGCAATCCAATTAAAACGATAATGGTTAATAATAACGATGCATGAATCCACCATAAACCTAAACTCGGTACTATAGTGCCCTGCTCTAACCAACTTTGTGCGACCAATATCATATTGGCATAAATGATATAAATAAGTACTGCAGGAAATATTTTTGCAAATTTACCTTGTCGTGGTTTTACTTGACTCATAGGTAAAGATAATAAAGCCAATAATAAAACGGAGAGTGGCATAGCAAGCCGCCATTGTAATTCAGCTGCTGCTGCGACATTGTGTTGCATTAATTGCGAAATTAAATGTCTGGTTGTCATGCCATCGCTGTCATTACTTTTTAATGTGGGTGCTGATGAAATACGCAATCCATAATTTTGAAATTGCACGATACGAAATTCATTATCACCTGGAATGCCCTGATAACGGTGTCCTTGATTGGCAATAATAAATTTATCACCCGTTTTACTGTCTTGATGTAAATAACCACTACTCGCTGCTAATACATTCCATGCTTCGGGAACAACATTATCACCGGTATCAATTTCATCGGCTTCAAAAATGCCTTTTAATTGTTGTCGATCGTTACTCATATTTTCGACATAATAAACTTTGCTGCCACTTTCTACTGCTTGAAAACTACCCGGTAAAATACTTTCTAATGCGGATGTATTTTTAATTTGATCTAACACTCGATTACGCGTGGTAGCAATATAAGGATTCACAAAAAATGAGAGAAACGAAACGATTAAAAAAATCACCAGCGCCATGGACATGGTGTAGGCCATTAAGCGACGCGAACTTAAACCACACGTTTTCAATACCACCATTTCACTGTCCGCATAGAGACGGCCATAGGCTAAGAGGAAACCAATATATAATCCCAAAGGTAATAAAAAACACAGTAATTGTGGAATTTCTAATGCGAGCAAATAAAGAATTTGCATGGCAGCCAATTTGCCTGCCGCAGTAATGGTCAAAAAACGGATAAATTGATTGCTTAAAAATATCAATAATAAAATAGAAGTCACGGCAATCGAGGTGCCTAAGACTTCTTTAACGAAATACCTAAAGATTATCACTCACTAATACCTACTCAATGATGGTGAAAATGTGTAAAATGTTGGTTTTTTTCATACTTTATCTTATGTGATGATGTCTGGAATAATTTCCTTCTCCCGCTTGCGGGAGAAGGATAGAATTAGAGATTATCGCTTAATTTACAATCATTGTCTTCAGGAGTTTTTATGCATTATACGGCACAACATCAACAACAATTACCCCCAACCACTTGCCTTATCTTGGGAGTCCATAATGGCTTACAACTCACCCCTTCTGGCGTCAAGCTTGATCAACAATCCGGTGGATTTCTTTCACGGGTATTATCACGTAGTGATTTACGCCCTGAATTAGGCAGCACCTTGTTATTGATCGATGTACCTCATATCGCTTGTGAAAAATTGTTATTAGTTAACTGTGGTACGGCAATTGATGATGCGCAAACCTATCGCAAATTATTATCAAAAGCTTTGCAATCTTTACAACTAAATAACATCAAAGAAGCGCATTCATTTTTAACAGAAATTGCTGTCCCTCAAAAAGATACTGCATGGAAAATTATACAAACCATTGAAATAAGTGGCATCACTTACTACCGATTTGATCAATTAAAATCTAAAAAAGAGTCCTCGGTTAATCTGCAAAAATTATCTTTTGAACTCATTAAAGAAGATGAAATAAAAATAGCAACTAACGCAGTCCGTTATGGTGAAGCATTAGTTGACGCTATGAATTGGTCAAAAGATTTAGGGAATTTACCATCCAATATTTGTACACCAACTTATTTAGCAGAACAAGCAATGGCATTACATAACAAATATCCGTCCATTAAATGCACAGTATTAGATGAAAAAGAATTAGAATCATTAGGAATGGAAACATTACTTTCTGTAACGAGAGGAAGTACACGTCCAGCAAAATTAATTATTTGTGAATATAACGGTGCAGATAATTCTTCTAAACCTGTTGTTTTTGTAGGAAAAGGCGTTACTTTTGATACCGGTGGCATTTCATTAAAACCACCAACTAATTTAGACGAAATGAAATATGATATGTGCGGTGGCGCTAGTGTATTAGCAACCATAAAAGCTGCTGCGCAATTACAATTACCCATTAATATTGTCACCATTGTTCCTGCCACGGAAAATTGTCCTGATAGCAAAGCAACAAAACCCGGTGATATTGTCAAATCATTATCAGGTCAAACCGTTGAGATATTAAATACCGATGCTGAAGGTCGATTAATTTTATGCGATGCACTGACTTATGCTGCTAAATTTAATCCTGATGTCGTAATTGATGTTGCCACATTAACTGGATCAGTCATATTAACTTTTGGTCATATTATTGCAGGTATTTTAAGCAATAATGATGAATTAAATAACGCATTAATTTCCGCAGGTGAAACCAGTTGCGATCGTTTATGGCGTTTACCGTTATTAAAAGAATATGATGAAATGATTAATTCCAATTTTGCTGATATGGCAAATATTGCTGCACATAATGATGCAAAATGCATCATTGCCGGAATGTATTTAGCAAGATTTACAAAAAATTATAAATGGGCGCATTTGGATGTAGCAGGAACTGCATTTATTGGTGGCAAAGAAAAAGGATCAACAGGCAGACCAATTCCATTGTTATTGCAGTATTTATGGGATAAATGTAAAACTGAACATAAATAATCTATTTAATTTTTTTAGATTATAAATTGTAGCCCGGACCAAGGAGCGCAGCGACGTGTCCGGGAGAATATTGACATAAATCCTGGATAGGCCTTCAATATTTATTTCTTTGTTTACGATATAAATTGTTATTATTCTCTTCAACATCTTGATGGATAGCGTGTGTAGGATCATTTTTTTGTCGCTCGGTTAATTCTCGCTCTTTTACATCGACTGAAATATCTTTTAATAAATCATGTAAAATAGACATTCTTTTATTATCATCTGTTTCATTAATAAATCTGATAAGATTAGGATCAGGACGGTTCGGTAAATTATTACTCGTGCTAAAATGGCTTTGTGATATTCTTAAATTACTATTATTACCCTTCATCTTATTTTGTCGAGGTAAAGATTTCGGAGTAACAGCAGGACTATTTGAAGTGTTTCGGGATACTCTATTTGCTTTGGCAGATTCAGGTGGAGTTAAGCGTTGCAACATTATTCTCATAGAATTATCTCTCTATTATTTAATCATTCGTATAATTGATATAAATTTTATTACACAGTATTAAAATGTATATTATCTCATAGAAAAATTACGTATTTTAAGCAGATAATGCGTTATTAGCAAGTGAACCACCTTCTCGCTACAATTTACAATTCTGTTTATACTAATGAAAAATCACAGCAACTCATAATTAGTCATAATTTGAATAGATGAAATAAATTATCTCTTTCACTCAGCCAGTAAACGCTATACTTTATAGTAAGTATCAAATCTTAACAAATCATTAATTGAAAATAATTGATTTCAAATGAGGCCAACTATGCGAACTAATGAATTTATCAGTAATACCACAGTAACAATTGACATACCGATTAATCAAATTTCAATAACAGGTGATATTTATATTCCAAATGCAGCAAAAGCAATTATTATCTTTGCTCATGGTAGTGGTAGTAGCCGATTCAGTCCACGTAATCAGTATGTTGCTAAACAATTAAATCAAGCAGGATTTGCCACTTTATTATTAGATTTATTGACATCTGTGGAAGATGAAGAAGATGAAATTACACGCAGATGGCGATTTGATATTGATTTGTTAGCACAACGACTTGCTGCTGCGACAGATTGGATATTACAACACGTTTATTTTAAAAATATTAAAATTGCTTATTTTGGTGCAAGCACTGGAGCAGCTGCTGCACTTATCGCAGCTGCATTAAAATCAGATCATATTTATGCAGTGGTATCTCGAGGTGGTCGAGCTGATCTTGCTGGTTCCTATTTATCCGATGTAAGAGCAGCAACTTTATTAATTGTGGGTGGTTATGATGATGTTGTGATTGAATTAAATCAAAAAGCACTACAACAATTAAAATGTGAATCACAATTAGAAATTATTCCAGCAGCGACGCATTTATTTGAAGAGCCTGGAAAATTGGAACAAGTGGCAATACTTGCCGTTAATTGGTTTAAAAAATATTTGAAAGAATAATTCTTTATTTGCATTAATCCAGGAGACATTCATGATTCAAGTTTTCAAAAATCGTAATGAAGCGGGCCAATTATTAGCAAACTCATTGCAAAAATATGCGAATAATCCTGATGCCATTATTTTAGCGTTGCCGCGCGGAGGGCTTCCTGTTGCATACGAAGTAGCTAAAGCATTGCAGGTGAAGCTAGATATTTTTATCGTTAGAAAATTAGGTGTGCCGGGGCATGATGAATTAGCAATGGGTGCCATTGCTTGGGGTGATGTCATGGTGTTGAATGAAGAAATTATTTCAGGTCTTTCAATATCTGAACAAACTATTGAAGCTGTCAAAAAGGTTGAATCACAAGAATTAAAACGACGTAATATTGCCTATCGCGATCAAAAACCATTTCCAATTATTGAAAATAAAATTGTCATACTTGTTGATGATGGATTAGCAACAGGCGCAACAATGCGCGCAGCAATAACTGCATTAAAACAATTAAATCCAACCAAACTCATTGTAGCAATTCCCGTAGCACCACCTGATGCTTGTATGGATATACGACCTACCGTTGATGAACTGGTGTGCTTAGAAACACCTGAACCATTTTATGCAGTAGGCGCTTGGTATGATGATTTTTCACAGACTACCGATACTGAAGTCAGAGACATATTAGCCGCAGCAGAACAAATACAATTTAATAACAATAGCTAATATATATGACAATTGCGTCAAAATATGGCATAATGTGTGCTCATTAATAATTAGATTCGAAGATTATGGCCGCTAGACAAAAAGACCCCATCAAACGTGAATATTACTGTCTTACTCAAGATGGTATGCCTGTACGAAAAGCATTAAAAAATCCCACCGATTCTTTAGCTGACAGCTTTGACGTTTTTTATGGCCCCTATCACGGCGAAAATGGTATTAGACCTCAATTACTAGACGATGCAGATAAACGCCCTAAATCATTTAAAAACAGAAATGAATTACTTAAATTCTTTCAAGAACGATGTGGCTTAACCAATGAAATCAGTATTTATAATGCTGCGACCGGTGAAATAATTATTCTGGGCGGCAATGGTGAACACGCAGTCACTACTGCAACTGTTAAACCTGAAATCAAATCTTTACCAACAATTCATCTTGATTCAGCACAAGAGCAATTAGAGACAACGCAAAATAATTTCGATCAAATCAAAGACAGTCTGAATACAATTCAAGATAAACTAGATCACTCTATCAATTTCGCTAAACCGCAAATTGCAAAATCAGCTAATACTGTTAAACCTGCACATATTAATTCCCAATCGGTATCAAAACTTTCATTTACTGATGTACGTGCATCAACATTAATGAATGTCCATGGTTTATTTGGCACAAAAATCAAAACCTCTCGCAGCCTTGCTTTCAAAGGTACTGGTACAGGTGCAGCTCAAGCAAAACCAACACAATCCAATTTCGGTATTCAGCTGGATAATGATGGGCCGGAAAATATGATTTCGCCAGCTGCCTAATAAGCATCTACTCTTCGCAATTTAAAACCCGGACAAAGGAGCGCAGCGACGTGTCCGGGTTAAGTTCCACCTAATCCCTACTTGAAATAAATGATTGAGCTATTGTTGTGAAATCGCGCAAGATCGCGCAATATTTTGCCAAAAAAGTTGCGCAATTTTGCGTGCTCACCCAAGATTAGATATCTCTCACAGACAAAATGAGGAAAAATAGTGTGGTCTCATATCTATTAACACCAGAACTTATTAAGACCTTAAGACAACTTCAGGGTGATTTTGTCAATGCATATGCCAAATTACAGACCATCTAATTTGATCTGTTAATTTATCAACAATAATCGTATGCCCCTATCTTCTAGCACGAAGGTGCCGGCTATTTAACTTAACTCCATTATGTTGCTAGCACTAGGTTCAGTTGGCATAACAGACGCCTCAACTATATCAGATTGTTTAATAGAGACCTCCGACTGTGAAGAAGGATTAGTATTTATATAGTCTCTTTTTCTTCCTCTTTGACTTTCTAACAAATAGCTTGGCAACGTAGTAGGAGTGGCTGTATTCGATTGCACTGTCGATTTTGATTTTTGTTTTGTTATATCCGAGATGAGGTTTATTAACTGTTTTAATTGTTCTATTTGTGGCGCATTTTCTTTCGACGCTTTGGCGTAAAATTTGTCCCATTGATAATATTTGGCAACAAAACTTTCCCATACGACTGTTAAGACTGTTTGACCAACGAGTGTTTTACAATCCTCTACTTTTATAGGATCAAGTAATTTCTTCATTGTTTCATCTAAGCAATCAACAGCTCCCACCATACCATTAAAGAGTGAATGCTGTTTCGTCTCACTTTCCATTTGACTAGTAAAGATATCTTTTAAAATTAAAAAGTGTAGAAGAGCCAGACGCATCTCAGCCGTACATACAAATTCCCAGGATGGACTAACACCTCCAATGATTTTAAATAAATAGCAATCAATGATTTTTTGTTGAAGGAAAAAAAATTGCCGTATCTGGGACTGCTGTTCATTATCTGTTGCTTTCAATTCACCCGTCTCAAAACAAAGAGGCAGCGCGTGGAAAAAAGCAGTACTTAAAAAAAGATCTTCTCGATTATTAAAACAAGAAATGATAAACGCATGAAAGCGAGCATGTATAAATTCGGGATTTTCTTGAGGAATATTCAGCCATAAATTCATAACGCGATTACTCTCCTCTGGCATTTTGCAATAGGCTTGAGCAAGAGTTTTCAGTATTATTTCAATTAAAATAAAAGTACTTCTGTTATTGTTACAGGCTAAATATCTCAGCAATTTTAGTAATTCATCAAATTCTTTCATTAAGATGACTGAATTGAATGATGCTTGACTGTCATTAAGTGTTCTGATGGCATTCTTGATAAGATTTATAATATTTTTATTTCTATTTAAATATAAATCAATTTCTTCTTTGATTTGAGGAGGGACTGTCATTTTTCCGAAAGTAAGTGATGCTAATGAGAAATTATTCACCAGCTTGAATATAATAAATTGCCATTGTGAATCACTGAATGAATCTTCCTCATCAAAATTTGCTGATTCAACAATCGAACCAAATAACGCACCAAAGAATTGTTCAAAAGATTTATCTCTAAGTTTGTTTAAATGATTATTAGCTATGTTCAAATTCGTCAATGTTGATATTTCAATTCCATCACAAAACTCAGCAACAGAATCCTCACTCATTTCACCCAAACTGTTATTAGATAAGCTCAATAATTTTAAACTAGACGATTTATTGATTGCTGACCACAGTAATTTCCACCTTAAAGCGCCTAATTTCCACAAACAGTTACTCTCCAAACCCAATTCTTTAGCGGTGGTAATTGAAATGGTGTTGTATAAATTTTCATTGATCCAGCCAAAATTTTCTTTGTCTTCTGGCATAATTATTTTTTCAAATTTAATTTTATCAAATTGGAAGATTCTAAATATTTCATTAAGTGCTGCCCAACCCCGATCATTCAATTTAGTTAGACTGAGATTAGATAAGCAAATCTCAGGATGAACGGTTTGTTCTTGTGGGCCAAGCTGATTAATTTGATCAACAGTGATTAAATATTGACGAATGCTAGCTATAATTTGTAGAGCGCATTGCTTTGATGTCTCATTTTGTGCAGTTAAGATAGCGATATTCATTACAATCTTCACTAATTTTCTATATTTGAAACTTGTTTCAAGACCCGAAGGATATTTAGCGCGATCCTCTGGTAAAACATGTTGTAGATTCTCTAAGAACACTAAACGTTTTTCTAATTGAACAGGAGAGACTTTTAGTACGTAATTAAGCATATTATCAAATATAACTACGCAAACTTGTGAAGAATCACCAGCATTATCGCTTTGCGTCGCGGTTTTAAATAAGCTTTCCTTTTTCAAAAGGATTTCGTCTACTGGTATGGTAAGATAAATTTCAGGATTTGTTAAAATCCTTTGCAGTAAAGATGATCTACGTAGAGAATCATTATCTAAATAAGTGGTTGCTAATTGGCAAATTTCATCAATCGTGTTTGATTGAAGATAATATTCAAAATGATTCATATGAGATAATGACATGATATTAACCTCAATCAATCTTCTTAAATCTTGTACTGACCGAATTGAGCTATAAAATCTTGAAGCAAGCGGAACAATAAGTGATTTTAAAGGCATATAGTCTTTAAAATAAGCACCCCAATTATTACCATACGCAGCCAGTAAAAATGGCAAAATAAAAGATTCTTTTTCATACAATTCATAAAAATCTTCATTCATTATCCAATCAATAAGTTGGTCTACAGTGCCAGAAAAAAAATCTGTCCAAATTTTATTATTGAAATTTTCAGATACCTTTACAATAGTACTCATTCTTTTCAAGAAACATTGATGATCTATACCTTGAAACCGATTATAGGGATTAAAGACAGTTAAATTGGCGGAGAGACAGGTCAATAGCTTATGATGGGATCCATAGAACCGCATTTTAGTAAATAATTTTAGCATCTCAACAACAAATAGACCGTGATTTGTGTCCAAAAACTTCTTAATTTTTTCATTATCTTTATGCTTTATGAGATCAAATAAAATATGATGTATTGAATGGATATATTGGGGAACAATTTTATCAAATTGATAAGTAAAAAATACACAAAATCTCACTATTTGATTTAGCATGCTTTCTACTAAACAGCTCTTATAAAAAACTTGAAACTCAGACGCATCTAAATCGTTAAGTAAACTTATAAATAGCGGCCGATGTTCAGTATTTGGTCGACTAGTAAAATTGAGTTGGCTGGGTTGAATGGGTTTGATGAACGCGATTTGTGAAAAAACTTGTGTAGCTGCACAAAGGGCATCAATGTTTATTAGTAACGGATACATTTTGATATAGAAATGATATATAGCATCAAAAGAGGGTAATTTATTAAAAAAAGACAAAAGAAGTTGTTGTTTCAACATATGTTCTGGTAATCGGCTCTCTTGTAATTCTCGTAATTGACTAATGTCAATTAAACTCAAAGCGTAAAAACCAAAAGCATGATTTTTGTATGCTGATATAAAACTATTGAGATCGCCAATTTGATTACACATTATGAATTGTTCTAATAATGCGCTAGGACATTTGGGATCACGCATTAAAGAACAAAAGAATGCAACAACATGTTTAGACTGCGCTGACTGACTATCAGTTAGCAATGATAATAGCTCAGGATATTTAATGATTATTTTAGTTGCAACGTTATCATAAGCTTGCAAAAACTGATATAAACAAGTAGCTGCTATCGAATCCTGATCACGCCAGCGTTTGAATTTTTGTTTAACGTTTTTGATAATTTTCTCAAATCCAGGTAATTTGCTAAACGCATGAAGACGTATGTAATATACCACATATTCAATATCAATTTTTTCTATTAATCTACCATAATCCAAATGCTCTGGATTTTGATTTTTCATACCTATAAAACAACATAGCTCAGAAAGATATACCTTGCCTTCTGTTAATTCTATTGGCGTTAAACGTTTTAGTGCTAAAGGATAGTTATTATAAAAATATTTAAATAAAGAATCTTCCTTAGGAAAATGATTAAATATACATAATTTTGCTTTAAAGTAGTTGTAATTGTTACTCGTATTAAGAGCGGTATAAGTGTAACCTAGGTCGATCTCATTGTCAGAAAGCTTTCTATCGATGACCTCACATACAAGAGTAGACCTAGGATTATTCAATCCATATTTTTTTCTGAGCAAAACATCCCAAATGATCAATAATGCAATATTTCTTTTCATTAACTCATTAACTTGCACTTCTTTTGTTAGATTATTAAAATCAACAATTTCAATTTTCAATAATGGATAAAGGATATTAAATAATTGATCTGTAAGCGTTGAATTACATAATATATCATGTGGTAAATCCACAGAATTGAAGCGCTCATAACCCTCGTTACAACCAACAAATACAAGAAACAAAAAAATTGCTTTATCTTTATTATCTATATCTTCGTATAAGATTTTATCTGGAAAATCAAAACGGGTATTTTTCAATCGCCTATGTATTAAGTATTCGCTTCTAATTTCTTTTAATAAATTATTTCTGGCTCCTTTATCTGAAATTGTAGATGCGAAACTAAGTTTATCTGAATAGGAATGAATATATTTAAAAATCTCGTGAAATAAATCAGAATTGAACTTATTCCATAGTTCCTGAGTCGCTAATTGATTCTTCTTTGAATTTAAGTCAACATTTGCTGTTGGATTCAGCGCAGTGTTCTTCTGATTACTTGGATCGGGTAAATTCAATTCTTGAATATTTTGATCCGGTAATTCAACATCATTTTTAGGTTCAACTCTTAATATCTTCTTACCTTTACCCTTTGATCTTAATGGTCTTTTAGTTCCTGGCATATACAATCACCTTTTTATAATGAATTTAATTTAAACTTTACGTTGATTTTTTACGCTAAAAGATAGGACTTATTCTCTTTGCTCTACAAAACTATCTATAAGTAATAGATATAATAAAGTCACAGATTATATCAAAATTTCAATCCTAATGACATCGTACCTTTGGATCCTACATATGTCCTTCTGTAAATTTATTTTCACATGAGTATCGATTGAATCCAGCAAGCCATACCACTGAATGGGGCAAAGAACGCAGTATTGAAGAAGTTGCTGGATGCAGGGCAATGCTTGAACTGATATACGCACAAGGAAAAAATTTGGCTCCACACACTGAAGCTACAATCCGGGGTTTACATAAAGAATTATTGCAGGATAGATTTATACAACGATTAGGCCGCAGCGCTGCGGTCAGATATCAATTAATTTTTTAATTTATCATCAAATAGTCTGATTTAAATGTATCCATAGGACTTACTTGGCCGCCGTTTAGCCATATAATTATCATAATTTTGTTTAATTTTATCTGTTAATTTATTAACAATAATTGCATGCCCCTGCTGACGAGCATGAAAAAGCGCTCCGCATTCCTCTTCATAAATATCTTCACAAGCATCGTGTATGATTAATAATTCAACTGCATCAATCAAACCAAGCCAGGCTGCAATATCTAACGCGCTACATTGATTAGAATTCTTGAAGTTTACTGATGCATTTCTTTCAAGTAGATATTTCATAATAGGGACTTTATTCAATAAAGTCGCCTGTATAAGTGCATTATTGCCCATTGCATCAATTGCACTGAAATGATTGATCACGAAATTTAATTTTAAAAGATCTTCTAGTGAACCACTTTTAATCGCATTCAAAAAAGTATCAAAATCGCAGATATTATTCTCACTGATAAAATCTTCAATGCTATTGTCATCACCATCCTCGTCTTTTAAAAGTTCACGACCTTTAGCAGAATAAATAAAGAAAGGTAATCGCGCGCCATGTTTTTTCCGCTTTTTAAAAAAATTATTTTGTTGTGGTGAAATATTTTTATTACATTGATCTTCAGATGATAATTTTGTATCAATCGATTTTCTTTTACCTAGTTGATCTTGTGGTTGTGTTTGTGGATTGATATTCTCACGTTCTTCTAAATTCGATGTAATCGATTTCTTTTCAATTTTGATTTTATTGCTTAAAATCATATCTAAGATAATCGACGGGCCTAGATATATAGGTACTTGTATTAAAGGCATAATACGCTCCATGTATTATTTTATTTAAACTTATTAAATAGTGAATAAATTTTAAATTAGATTTGTTTAACTAAAGTCAGGAATTCTGCGCGAGTTGCTGGTAAATCTCGAAATGCGCCTAACATTGATGATGTGGTCATTACTGAATTTTGTTTTTCTACGCCGCGCATCATCATGCATAAGTGTTTGGCTTCGATAATGACACCCACTCCTTTTGCTTGCGTGACATTACGAATTGTTTCAGCAATTTGTAGGGTTAAATGTTCTTGAATTTGTAAGCGTCTTGCAAAAACATCAACGAGACGTGCGATTTTTGATAAGCCTAATACTTTGCCGCTGGGTAAATATCCGACGTGACATTTACCAATAAAAGGTAATAAATGATGTTCGCATAAGGAATATAATTCTATATTTTTTACGATGATTATTTCATCGGAATGTGATTCGAATAACGCGTTATTAACAAGGTCATTAATATTCATGTGGTAACCCTGGGTTAAAAATTGCATGGCTTTTGCTGCGCGTTTGGGAGTATTTTTTAATCCATCGCGTTCTGGATTTTCGCCGATTGCTTTAATAATGTTTGTGAAATATTTTTCCATGATTTTCCTGTTTTATATAATTAAATGTTTAAATGAAAGTTTTGTCGGACATCGCATGAGTTTATTATTAATTATTCATAATATCAAAATACATATTACAAATAAGTTGATCATTTGCTCAGTCCGACCTACGAATAAAGGTCATTAATCCACCTATTAACATTAATATCCCGCCTGCCCAAATCCATCTGACAAACGGTTTGTAATATATTCGCATTCCCCATGCATTATTGGGTAATGGTTCACCTAATGCGATATAGAGATCTCTAAATAATCCTGCATTGATTGCTGCTTCAGACATTGCGACTTTTTGCACGGTATAGATTCGATTTTGTGCAATCATAGAGGAAATCATTTTACCATCATGGCTGATATTAAAATATGCAGCGGCGCCTGAATAATTAGGACCAGTCACACTTGTCAATTTTGTGAATTGAAAATCATAAGGACCAACAATGACATTATCACCAGGCGACATTGAAACATCTTTTTCCACACTAAAATTACTGCTTATAGCAATACCTATTATACAAACCGCTACGCCAAGATGAGCAATCATCATAGCATATTGTCGTGTTGTTAAATGTGTTATTTTTTCCCACGAATTATTGAGCGCTGGCATACGATGCCAAATTTCACTGATGAGTGCAATAGTAATCCAAATTGATAATATCAGTGCAAAACTAATTTGCCATGAAAAATAACCGATAAATAACCAGCAAATCATCAGCGCTGAAATGACACAAATTAACAAATGAATACATAATTTTTTAATGACTTGTTGCACAGTTGTTTGATGCCATCGACAAATTGGTGCAATTCCCATCGCTATAAATAATAACGATGCGGTAGGAATAAATACCATATTAAAATAAGGGGGCCCTACCGAAATTTTTTCATTAGTTAAAGCATCTACAAATAATGGATATAAAGTACCAATTAATACTGTGGCCATTGCAACAATTAATAAAATATTATTTAACAATATAAAATTTTCTCGCGAAAAAAACGCAAAATTATGTGTGGATTTAATTTTTGGCGCTCTGACAGCAAATAATAATAACGACCCACCAACAACGACGCATAAAAACCGCAACATAAAAACGCCGCGCGTCGGATCAGACGCAAAAGCATGTACTGAATTTAATACGCCCGACCGCACTAAAAACGTGCCTAATAAACTCAATGAAAATGCGCAAATTGCTAATAAAATAGTCCAGCTTTTAAATATTCCTCTTTTTTCCGTAACGATTAAAGAATGCAATAATGCGGTACCAACCAACCATGGCATTAATGATGCATTTTCAACGGGATCCCAAAACCACCAACCGCCCCAACCTAATTCACGATATGACCACCAACTGCCTAATGTAATACCTAATGTTAAAAAGCACCATGCAATTAATACCCAAGGTTTTGTCCATTTTGCCCATGAAGCATCCACTTTTCCTGAAATTAATGCACTAATTGCAAACGCAAAACCGATCGCAAATCCCACATATCCCATATATAACATGGGTGGATGAAATACTAAGCCTGGATCTTGTAAAATGGGATTTAAATCTTGGCCATCGATGGGAATATCAGGTAATAATCTTAAAAATGGACTGGATGTTGCTAACATAAACCATAAAAAACCAATGCTAATTAATCCTAAAATTGCTATCACTCGCGCAATTAATTGTGGTGGTAAATGTTTGCCCCACCATGCAACTGCAGCTGTCCAAAAACTTAAAATAGCGACCCATAATAATAATGATCCTTCATGCGCACCCCATGCAGCAGGAATTCGATAATACCAAGATAATTGTGAATTTGAATTTTCAGCAACATAAATAACAGAAAAATCATTTTGTAAAAAAAGTGTAATTAAACAAATAAAACTGAATGCGAGAAAAAAGAATTGGCCAAAGGCGGCGTAACGGGATAAAACCATCCAACGGACATTACCGTTAAAACTACCGATTAATGGCAATGTACTTTGAATAATGGCGATGCATAATGCGAGGATTAATGCGAATTGGCCGAATTCTGGGATCATTGATTAAATACCTTTTATTTTTTTCCTTCTCCCCTTCAGGGAGAAGGAAAATCATCTGAAGTAATAACATTTTTTAATAATGTTACATAATCTGTTTTCCCTGTACCTAATACAGGTAATTTATCTATTCTCATTATTTTCTTCGGAATATGAATTTCACTAATTCCTTCTTTTCTAAAATGCGAAACAATTGCCTCACGGGTAATTTCTGCGGATGTTGTGATTAAAATTAATTGTTCGCCTTTTTTAATATCCGGAATTGCAACAACTGCATTAGGAATATGCGGCCAAATTTCGCTGATATAATTTTCAACTGCCGTCAAAGAAACCATTTCACCACCCACTTTGGCAAAACGTTTTGCGCGGCCTTTAATGGTAATAAATCCTGCATCATCCATATCGACAATATCACCCGTATCGTACCAACCATCAGGTGGTGGTTCTAATACACCAGGATTGGTAGTGCGTAAATAACCCAACATCACATTAGGCCCTGAAACAATAAATCGATAACCATCTACTACACCTTCTACGGGCTCCAATTTATAACTTATTCCTGGTAATAAGCGCCCTACCGATCCCACTTGATTGTACATGGGAGTATTTGCTGCCAACACCGGTGCTGTTTCTGTAGCACCATATCCTTCCAAAATACGCACACCAAATTTGTGCATCCATATTTTTCTTGTTTCATCACGTAATTTTTCTGCGCCAGCAAATACATAACGCACACTATAAAAATCATAAGGATGTGCATATTTCGCATAACCATTTAAAAATGTATCGGTTCCAAATAAAATAGTCGCATTCGTATCGTAGGTTAATTCCGGCACAATCCGATAATGTAATGGCGAAGGATAAAAGAATACTTTTAATCCCGATAAAACAGGTAATAACATACCACCCGTTAACCCAAAAGAATGAAACAAGGGTAATGCATTAAATGCAATATCTATTGGTGTAAAATCAACACAAGCACCTAACTGATAACGATTGGCTTGAATATTAATATGAGATAACACGACACCTTTTGGTACACCTTCTGATCCTGATGTAAATAAAATGACAGCAGGAGCATGTGGATCTAACCCCGCTGATTTTGTTTTTGATCTGTTAATAAAATGATAT
Organism: Pseudomonadota bacterium; assembly: GCA_021777765.1. Taxonomy (GTDB): domain Bacteria; phylum Pseudomonadota; class Gammaproteobacteria; order DASZBR01; family DASZBR01; genus JAJYDF01. Next base: position 75,024 of record JAJYDF010000003.1, read on the forward strand.
GACCACCTTGGAAATCGCGCTTGAATTAATCCTTTCAATTTAATGAGAAAAGGGATTTTATCCCTGAGATCTTCTAAATAAATAATTTTGATATTTGCTTGCGTTAAACTTTCTGTCATATCTCCTAACTTAGCCATAGTAACAAATCGACGCGATGAATATATGATTTTGATTTGTGCAGAAATACAAGCGTTAGTGACATGAAAAGTGCCAGTAGAAAAATTTAACATGGCAGGGACACGACCAACCATATGTAACGCGAAAAAAGTCACCATATTAGCTAGGGCGTTAGGCAATAAAATACCGACATTTTCATTATATGATGTATTCAATCTAATGACACCGCCTAAAATAAAACAGCGTTGAATTAATTGCAGATATGTCATCGGTTTTCGTTCTATATCTTCCGCAACAATATGATGACTTCCATATAATCGTTTGGTATCTAATAATGAATGAATTAATGTTTGCTGATAAGGACTGGTCACAAACATCATTTCAACCATTAAATCATATAATTTTCTACTGATCAGTTGCCGCCGTCTACGGCCTATCATGTCCGCAGCAACATGAAATGATTGAGGAGGCGAAATGGTTAAAATAATTTTTGGAAATAAATGTAATTTTATTTTGCCGCGTAATCGGGAAAAAAATGTCAATTGTGCACCATCAATTCTCACCGGTAATATTTTTGCTTGTGATTTATCGGCAACTAATCCTGGACCTTCATAGACTTTCATTAAAGCGCCCGTCACAGTAATACGTCCTTCTGGAAATATCACACATTTTTTATCTTGTGCTACATATTCAATTAATGATTTTATTGCCATGGGATTGGTGGGATCTAATTCGTATGCATCAACCATACGCAAAAACAATCTAATCCACCATTTTCTTGCGGTAAAAGTATTAACAGCAAATGTTAATTTATCGGGCATAAAAGCAGCTAATAATCCTGCATCTAAAAATGAAGTGTGATTCGCAATAATAATAAAACGATCACCTGCCGCATAATAATTCTCTAAACCACGCACTTCGACACGATAAAATAAATCTAATATCCATTTGGCGAATGATTTTAATAAAGCATCTGGTAATAATTTACAGATATAAATCGCTACGACACCATTTAATATCGCCACGGTTAAAAAAATATGTAGCTCGGAAAATCGTAACACGTGAACTAAAAATAAAGTCGCCGCTGAAGCAACAACCATAAATAATGCATTCATGATATTATTACTGGCTATTATTCGTGCACGATATTCCACTGGACTTCTATGTTGTAATATTGCATAGAGTGGCACTGTATAAAGACCACTACTTATTGCTATTAAAAACAGATCAATTATGATGCGCCAACTATGATAATGAGATATAAACTCTCTCACTCCCATCAATTGTGCTTGTTGTAGCGTTTGAAAATGTGAACTCGCAAAAAATAAATCAATGGTAAAAATGGTAACGCCCAATGCGCCAAAAGGAACATAATTTGCTGAAACTCTGCCTTTTAATAAACGATTACACAACAATGATCCGATACCAATACCTATAGAAAAAAGTGTAAAAAATAAAACCACTACATATTGGTTAGCATGAATAATATTTTTAGTATATGAATTGAATTCATTCATAAAAATAAAACCATACAACCAAAACCATGAAATCCCTAATATCGCAAGAAAAATGTCCCAGAATTGTTTGGAATAATTAACGACTTTGAATGTTTCAGTGAGAAAATTAAAATTAATTTTAAGTTGTGGCGCGGTTTGATGTGTTCTTGGAATAAATACACTGCTTATTAAGCCTAAAATTGAAATGGCAATAATTATGGTAGAAATAATTGCCGTGCCATGTGTTATTAAAATAAATGCACCGCCAATAATCGAACCGATTAAAATGGCAAGAAAAGTACCTGCCTCAATTAAACCATTACCCGCAACTAATTCATCCTCAGCCAGTTGGTCGGGTAAAATCGCATATTTCAAAGGACCAAATATGGTGGCTTGTGTACCCAATAAAAAAAGTGCCATCAATAATAAAGATAAACTTTCTTTATATAATGCAACAACAGCAAATAACATAATCACGATTTCAAGACATTTTGCAAAAATAATTAATAGGGATCGATCATATTTATCTGCAATTTGTCCTGCTGTTGCAGAAAATAAGAAAAATGGCAAGGTAAATATACCACCGCCAATTGCAACGAGTATTTGAATATTCATGCCCAATTGCGTTGCAATTCGAAATGTCACCAAGATAATAAAAGCATATCGCAATACATTATCATTAAATGCGCCAAGAAATTGCGTGATAAATAATGGCAAAAAACGGCGTGTTTCTAATAATTGAAATTGGTTTTTATATGGTTGTGTTTGTTGCATAGAAAATTCCTCTTGATTTTTTCCTTCTCCCGCAAGCGGGAGAAAGAAAAAAATGTGTATTTATTTTAAACTGCTCGCCACTTCCCTTGGCATATAATTTGCATCGTGTTTAGCTAAAACTTGTTGTGCTATAAAAACATGTTGATTATTAATCATCCCTTCTGCAACTATGCCCTGCCCTTCGCGAAATAATGCTGGCAAAAGACCATTATAGTTAACCGTTACCACATTTTTATTATCAGTTAATTTAAATGTGACTTGTAATGAATTACCGAAATGATGAATGCTGCCTTTTTCCACTAATCCACCGACACGCACAACATGATTAATCGGTGCATTTCCTGTGGCAATTTGGCTAGGACTATAGAAAAAATTAATATTTTGCGATAAGGCATACAAAATTAAAATGGTTGCCAGACTAACACTGGTAATTAAAATAATAATAAACCAAAGACGTTGTTTACGAACTGGTAACATGCGTTGATCGCGATTGAATATAAGAAGGATTGTTTATTTTTTGTTTTAATAATTGTCGGTGATGCAATAAAGGTTGAATAACATTTATGGTTAATACCGCGATAGTAATGCCATAAGCTGACCAGATATAAGTTCCATAGCCACCCATGGCGAAAAAATGTTGTAGTTGTTGATGATACATAGTCCAGAATCCTAATTTCTTTGTATTACCGAGTTTAATGAATTTCGTCTTTGTAGCCTGGGTGAAGCAATTGAAAATTTAATTAATATAACGTGATTATGATCTATTAACGATTTTTATTAAAAACTAATGCGTAACCCGGGGAATTCATATTTCCTGGGTTACGCCATTGGTCAAAATAGATATTATTGTAAACATCAAACAATATCATGCTATTCAATTTCTTCATTTGCTTCACCCACGCTACGAGTTCTTTTATGACAAAAATAATGAGGTTTTGCATATTAAACCTTATCAAATTAACTAGCAAAGTAAATTGCGAGGAAGGGAAAACAAAAGAAATCTACTATAATTAAAAGATAAATGATTGCATTAAAATACCATATGATATTAAGATTGTAACCTGGGTGAAGCAGTTGAAAATCAAATTAATATAACGTGATTATGATCTATTAACGATTTTTATTAAAAACTAATGCGTAACCCGGGGAGTTAATATCAGGAGTTAGATGAATGTTTCGGTCACAATTTAAATTGATATTACAATTATCAAGCAGCCTATTAATATTAATGAATAGTGCATTATGCATGGCAGATGTCAGCACCTTTCAAAATGGTTTACAAATGACTAACACTTATCAACATCCTGGTGATTATTATAATGACCCTTCCATGCCAACGCCGAATCCTGCGATATTTCCACCACCACCTCCTAAACCGCCAGGATTACCCGTGCAACCTTTTACACCAACACTGACTGGACAATTAAATCTGACAAAAGATCAGGCTTCTAAACTATTAAGTGGTTATACTAATCCCTCATTACCAACACCCAATCCGGCATTTTATCCACCACCTCCTGTTGTAACGCCTACAACAAGCAGTGCACCTGCAACAACAGAACAATCTACTACCGAAAGCGGCACAGCCACAACAGCAGGTGGAGCTGCATCCGCCGCCGGTGCTGGTGGAGCTGCAGCGAGTGGAGCCAATGCATTACAACAAGCATCTAATGCCACAAATGGACCGAGCGCAACACCTTCATTATCTGCGCCTTCAAACAACCTCAATGATTTACAAAATTGTGTGCCAGGCACTTATACCGTTCAAAGTCCTGCAAAACCAATTACACAAGGTGCAATGTATGGCAATAATAATGTTTCCACACCAACCATGACTTATTCTGTTGCAGGTATGCAAAATGGCAAATGTATGGTAACTGTGACACAAAGTGCCGTAGTACCGCCTACCATTAAAAATGGTACCTATTATCCTGCGCCGGCTTCAGCATCTCCCGCAGCTAATACAATGAAATGTTCTTTTTCACCCAATGATTTATCTTCATTTGTTAATCAAACACAAAAAAACCAAACGGGTGGTTATTATGGGACAACAACACTGGGGCAAAATTATTACAATAAACAATCCACACAAAACTCCTGTCAAGCTTCGTTAATGGTGAATGGCGCTGCGATTCCGTATACCAATGTACCGCCCTAATTAAGAAATACTGACAAGCTGATCATCTTCGCCAACATGTAATTCCATGTTAATATGTTTAATTCTTTTACTTCTCGGTGAAATTAATCTCTATGGCAACATTAATTAGCAAAATTTTTGGTAATAAAAATGAACGTACTTTAAAGCGCTTACAAAAATCAGTGGATAAAATTAATGCGCTTGCTCCTTCGTTCAAATCGTTAAGCGATGCACAATTACAAGCAAAAACCACAGAATTCCGTCAACGTGTTGCTAAAGGCGAAACACTCGATGCATTACTGCCTGAAGCATTTGCTACTGTCCGTGAAGCTAGCGATCGCGTATTAGGTTTACGCCATTTCGATGTGCAATTAATCGGCGGCATGGTATTACACGAAGGAAAAATTGCTGAAATGCGCACTGGCGAAGGTAAAACATTGGTTGCTACATTACCTGCCTATTTAAATGCACTACGCGGCGAAGGTGTACACATTATTACCGTCAATGATTATTTAGCAAAACGTGACGCAGAATGGATGGGACCTGTTTATCATTATTTAGGATTAACCACTGGCGTTATTTTAAATGGCCAAGCGCCTTATGAAAAACAAGCCGCTTATCGCGCTGATATTACGTTTGGTACCAATAACGAATATGGTTTCGATTATTTACGCGATAATATGGCATTCAGTTTGGCTGACAAAGTGCAACGTAATTTAACTTACGCTATTGTTGACGAAGTCGATTCAATTTTAATTGACGAAGCACGTACGCCATTAATTATTTCTGGTGCCGCTGAAGGTGGTACAGAATTATATATTAAAGTAAATCAATTAATTCCAAAATTAATCCGCCAAACTGGTAAAGACGGCCCGGGTGATTATAGTATTGATGAAAAAGCACGTCAGGTTTATTTAACTGAAGCAGGCCATCAACATATTGAAGAATTAATGCAACAAGCAGGATTAATTCAACGTAACGAAAGTCTATATTCAGCAAGCAATATTATTTTTATGCATCATTTAAATGCAGCATTACGTGCCCATGCATTATTTCAACGAGATGTAGATTATATTGTACAAAACCAACAAATCGTGATCGTTGACGAACACACCGGCAGAACCATGCCCGGACGACGCTGGTCTGAAGGTCTACATCAAGCAGTAGAAGCAAAAGAAAATGTGCCCATTCAAAATGAAAATCAAACCTTAGCATCAATTACTTTCCAAAATTTATTCCGCTTATATGAAAAATTAGCGGGCATGACCGGTACTGCTGATACTGAAGCATTCGAATTCCAACATATTTATGGATTAGAAGTAGTGGTTATTCCTACCAACAGACAGATTCACAGAACTGATTATGGTGATGAAGTTTATTTAACGGCTAAAGAAAAATTCAATGCAGTCATTCAAGATATTAAAGAATGTCGCACACGGCAACAGCCTGTATTAGTAGGTACTGCATCGATTGAAACATCAGAATATTTATCTGGCTTATTACAAAAAGAAAATATTCCGCATCAAGTTTTAAATGCAAAATTCCATGAAAAAGAAGCACAAATTGTTGCCGAAGCAGGTCGTCCTGGCACTGTCACTATTGCAACGAATATGGCAGGCCGTGGTACTGATATTGTATTAGGCGGTAAATTAGAAGCGGAATTACATGCTTTAGATGAAAATGCTTCCACAGAACAAATTAATCACATTAAATCCGATTGGCAAAAACGCCATGATCAAGTGATACAAGTCGGTGGCTTGCATATTATTGGATCTGAAAGACATGAATCCCGCCGTATTGATAATCAATTACGTGGTCGATCGGGCCGTCAGGGTGATCCCGGTAGTTCGCGTTTTTATTTATCCTTAGAAGATAATTTAATGCGTATATTTGCTTCCGATCGTCTCGCGGGCATTATGCAAAAACTCGGTATGCGTGATGGTGAAAAAATTTCTCACCCCTTAGTGACACGTGCTATTGAAAATGCACAACGCAAAGTCGAAGGACGCAATTTTGATATTCGTAAACAATTATTAGAATTTGATGATGTTGCTAATGATCAACGTAAAGTCATTTATGCACAGCGCAGTGAATTAATGGCAGTCAATGATATATCAGAGAACATTACTGCGATTCGTAATGATGTAATTAATGAATTAATCAATAATTATATCCCCCCCCATAGTTTAGAAGAACAATGGAACATTCCGGGCTTAGAACAACAAATCGAACGCGATTTTGCATTACGATTACCTGTTCATGATTGGTTAGATAAAGATGATCATTTGCATGAAGAAACTTTAAGACACAAAATTAACGAAGAGATCACGCAAACTTATCTTACTAAAGAAAAAGAAGTGGGTGCTCCTGTGTTACGTCAAGTTGAAAAATCAATTATGTTGCAAATATTGGATACTCATTGGCGTGAACACCTCGCTGCAATGGATCATTTAAGACAAGGGATTCATTTAAGAGGTTATGCGCAGAAAAATCCAAAACAAGAATATAAACGTGAAGCGTTCAATTTATTTTCCAGTATGATTGATAGTTTAAAACATCAAGTGATTAGCACGCTGAGTACGGTACAGATACGCGCTGCCGAAGATGCACAAGCCGTTGAAGAGCAACGTAAATTAGCAGCCGCGCGCACGATGTCTTTTGAACATCCAGACATGCAAGCAGCCGCAGCACTTGAATTACAACAACAAGCGCAAGTTTTACCAGAAAGCTCAGCGCCCTTGCTGGCTGCAGCATCAGCAATGCCTATTGTGAAACATGGGTCAAAAGTTGGACGGAATGATCCTTGTCCTTGTGGATCAGGTAAAAAATATAAACATTGTCATGGAACATTGGAATAAATTTCCTTTTCCCGCTTGCGGGAGAAGGTGCCAAAAGCAGATGCGGGTGTTTTAAATAAATTCTGCCACACCTTTTAATACCCCCTCATCCGCCTTCGGCACCTTCTCCCCTTCGGGGAGAAGGAAAAAAACACGAGATTTTCTTATGCTAACGGTTGTCATCGGCATCCTCATCAACGATCAAAAACAAGTCCTAGTTGAACAACGTTCACCTCATTTACCTTATGCAGGTTATTGGGCTTTTCCAGGCGGTAAAGTGGAATTAAATGAAAATATTGCCGATGCATTAAATCGTGAAATGCTTGAAGAAATTGGCATTATTGTTAAATCCGCTGAGCCATTTCATATTTTGCAATTTCAATATCCCGATAAAATTGTGGAATTACATACCTGGAGAATTCATGATTACTCTGGCACACCCAGCGGTTGTGAAAATCAATTAATTCGTTGGGTGGCTAAAAATGAATTAATGAATTTGCAATTTTTGCCACCGAATAAAAAGATTGTCGAGATGGTGATGGAATTGATGTAAAACCGTAGGTCGGACTGAGCAAGCGAATAATTCATTTTGTAATTTTAAATAATTATCTGGCATAAGTTAACTAAAGAACTTCTGCGATGTCCGACATTAGGATTCTATTTGTCGGACATCACCTTTGATTTTAATTATTTATTTGCCAAAATTTATTGATTATTTCTAAAGTATTAATTCATTTGTTCAGTCCGACCTACTATTAATTTCTACATAGAAATAGCTTGTCGCTGTTGTTGCTCTGCTAGCTCTACTGTGACCGGTTGTGATAAAGAATCTAAATACTCATTCACCTTTCGATCGGTAGCGCTAACACGACATTTCTTAAGATATGCGACAGGGGAAAAAATATCATACGGAATATTTTTGGATTTCACACTTTTAATTAAATCGATAATATTTTTTGGATGCGGATCCTGTGCTGTTCTTAAATTATCAATCATTGCCTGTCTGTCGTTAAATGATAATCGATAAATGTGATCAAGATTTTTTTCTGTTTGTAAGATTATTTCATGTTCGCCTTCCGGCAAACTCGCATAACAGTTTAATGGGTCTTTTAATTTTGCAAAATGTTCTACCGTGGAATTAATAAAATGCATTTGTATAAAATCTTCTGCTTGTGATTCAAATAATTCGTTAATTTTTAAGAAATCACCAGGATTCTTATACCGCTCTTCCTCAATTTCATATTCGCAATTTATGTCTATCCCACATCGTCTACTATATCGATTTATTAAAAATATTAATTCATTATCGAAAGCAGATTCGCTCGAGCTAGAGGATTTAATCTGAGTTATATAATCATTCAGTTTAAGTAAAACTATTCTAATCGCATTCGTTTTATCATGCGCATTTAGACATTCAGTTAAATAAAGATTACTTGCAAAACTCAATAATTCATTTGCAATTTCACGCCTGGATTGATCAACATTATAGGGAACCCCTAAGCAATCAGCATATTGTTTACCTAAGATATTGCCTTTATAAAAAAGACATAAAATATGGATATTAGCTAGCAATCCCATAATAGGCATTCTTCTAGCATCACCAGAATGATACGTACCATGTAAATCTTTTCCAACACATCTTGAAACCTGAGTGGTGGTAAATGAGGATATTTGATTTTCATTATTATGTTTAGCTATATTGGGATCATATTTATCTAAAGTCTCTGTTACATCAATTAAAGTATTAATTATGGGTATTCGACTAAAACAAGCAGATTGATTATCACAAGGTGAAATAACTCTACGTATAATGTCTCTAATTACATCACAGATATTAGCAGAATAATTAGTATTAAATTGATTCGATAATTGTCGAGATAATGTATTTAACTTTTGTTCTTGCGTTTGATTTGACATACGTGCTAATAAATTTAATTCATTGCGAATATCCGAAACTGCACTCTCTTGAAAATATCCTGGTTTTTCCAGCCACTTTCCTTCCACTTTACCTTGCTGAAATTTATCCAAATGACTACGCACTTCTGTGATGACATGATGATTTATAAATTGTTTCGCTTTATTAATATCAGCATCGGGAAACATTTTCATACTTTTATCGGCATTAAATGGCAATGTATCATATTGTTTCATTATATGGGTTTGAATAAAATCGGGATTACGCAGTTCTAATAAAGATAAGCGAAATCTACTCGTTGGACTACCAAAAATCCAAAATCCTTTGATATCACTTGCCATGTTATCCATCGTTCGTTCAAGTATTTGCAATTTATCAATTTCGCGGAAATCTTTAGACAAAGAAAGCTTAACAATTGATTTAGCTAATTCCATTGCATTTTTATATTGCCCCATGGAACCATCATTTTTGTCTATTTTTAATTCTTCCGCTAATGCCGTTTTACAATAGCCATTAATGACCGCCAATAAACGAGCAGCTAAAACATAAAAATTACAGTGAGCAGTTGATTGCTCTGGATCATGCGTAATCTGATTATTTAAATGTGTTTGATGTTGAGTTGTAATATCATTAAATATACTGTGTATATATTCAGCCACACCCGATCGAACTTTACCGGCATACCCTTGATCTGAAGATAAATCCAAAATAATGCCCAGCTTTTTGCGAATTAATTTTTTTAAATCCAACCTTTCATCTGCTACAACCCTAACATCTTCAGCTCTCACTGCATCCTCTTCTCTCTCAGCATTTGCTGCTATCACAGCATTTTCTTCTCGCCTAGCATCTATTTTTAGCTGGGGTATAGGAGTTTTAAAGATGTAATTAATATTATTTTCTAATTGCCAATAATCTTGATCTTTAGAAACAGACGTCGTAGTGCTTGTTCGTTGACTTGTTTTTTCATGATAAGGAGATATTTTTTTACTGAGTTCATGCATAAAATGTAAACGTATAATATCTGATGCTTCATCACTACTCATTTGATAATTAAATATCTCTTTATTGTCAAAACGAGCAGGATTATCATGTATCGGAAAATCAACCAGCCGACCAGATTCGCAAAAAAACCTTGCTAACAAAATTAATTCATTAGCTGCCCTGCTTTCATGCCAATCAATATTATGAGAAAAACTATCAATAATCCCCTCTAATTCATCGATGATTTTATTGATCACTATTTGCGCAGGATTTGTGTCAAAATAGAGCATTTCAGCCAATTCTTTGATTTTATTCATTTGCTTTTGATGACCAAAACGCGTGTTATATTGTGTTCTGGTGGTGTGATTTTCTGGATCGCTATAATCTGGCGTATCGGCATAATACATACCTAAAGGATTATTTTTTCCTTCATACCAATCACTCATAATTAATAAAATGGCAATTAATGCATCTCTTTTTTGTTCAGCGGTACGATGATCATTTTCTCTATTATTAACATAAACCTGGGTAATTGGTGTGAATGGATTTCGCACAAATAATTTGTCTAAAGGCAGATTATTATTTTTATCGTCTACATGGTGATTAAATCGCGCAATTTTAGCTAATGTTTCTTTGAAATAGGGATCATTTTTATACCAGTTAGGTATCGACCCCGCTAATCTTATTTCATCGCCGATAATTTGTGTAATTAAATCTTTTATAACTTCAATATAGGGTAGTCCGTGTATATAGCGTCGATTTAATTCATCATCTGACAGGTTCAATAATTCTTTTAATTTTAATTGCACTTGTTGCATGCAGCGTTGATTTAATTCAGAACCTGACAGATTTAATAATTCTTTTAATTTTAATTGAATACGATAACTGGCACGCTGCGCTGAATGATTCGGTGAATTTTTATCGACTACGGCCAAATCATATTGTTCAAAAAATAATACGTGATTATAAATAATATGCCAGCGTATATAATGTATTCTGGAATTAATATAATCAAAATCATTAAAATATTCCGAATAATTTGGAAATAAACTTAACGGTAATGTGGGTTGAGCTTGCCCAGAATTGGATTGAGCCTGCTCCGCATTGGGTTGAGCTTGTTCGGCATTGGGTTGAGCTTGCTGGTTATCTGATTCGATATTTTCAATGGTATTGCGAAACAAGGTCGTTTTGTGACTATGATCACTACTGATTTTACTGGTGACTGCATTAAGTTCTTCTTCATTTAAATCACAATCTGTATTTAAATTATTAAATAACTTCACTAAACATAATTCTAATTCTTCTATAAGAGGGATGACATCATTATTTTCATCAACAACTTGTTGTTTCAATTCAGCAGACAAGGGATTCTCATCAGCATACACATCTACGCCATTGACAATATCACGCCATGTATTGATGAGCTCAAAATATCTACTCATTTTTAATAAAATTTTACGGTTTTTTTCAGAGAGCTGGATGGGTTCTACGGGAAGAAAACTTCGTGCTGGCACGACTGATTCTTGCTCATAATTACTTTCACGGCTATCTATTACTATATTTTCCCGCACTCGTTCCATAGCATCCATTTTATATCCTCTTATTGATATTTGCAGTTTTAAAAATATTAAAAACAAAATCTACTATTATGTATTTTCTCATCATCGACCGGAATATAGGGTTTCAAAGTATCACTAACATACCCCCGAATTTGCTCAAATGGTTCATTGAGTTGTCCTTCTGTTATATTAGAATCTGCTGAAAACAGAGAAGAATAAGGCATCGTTTTTTCCAATCTTCCGAAAATAATATTGAAAATATTAAATGTATATTTAGATGACTGAGATACTGCCTTTTCTTTATGATCCAAATCTTGCTTTTTCCTTTGCACAAACTCACTCAGCTGTTCTGTAGAGACTTGATTATTTTCGAAATCCTTATCTGTATTTAATACAAATTTCATCGCATTTTCACGCGATTCTTTTGTTAAATCAGCTATAGCAGCACGACGCTCATTCACACCTTCATTAAATAATTTATTCAAATTTGTTTCGGCAGAATAAAGTGGTGCTTTTTCTGAATTAACAGTCCAGCGCTGGCCATTAATTTTATTTTTCATATCAGAGAGAGGGCTACTGGTATGGAATATGAGATGTTGATGAATATAGTCTTCCGCATTTTCTTGATCAATATCATGTTTAAACATATGTTGAAAATTAGGAAATAAATATTCACCATTAACTTTTTCACAGGGTTTTATGTCTAAGCCGTTTTCTTTACCAAAATTAGTTACGATCCGAATTAATTCATTCACAAAATGACTATGATGACCACAACTGCCAGATTGACGAATTTCTTTAATGATTTTATTAATTTCTGTTAATGCTTTTATCAGTACATTTATTTTTTCTTGTCTTGCGGTCGCTGGATTATGGCTAAATTTTTGAAAATATAATAATCCTGTCGCAATTTCTTTTATTTTTTCTGCCTGAGCGCGCCATCCTTTACTGCTATTATTATAAATAGCCACAGCGCCTTTCTTTTCTTCGTCCATCGCACCGCGATCAGCCACTTGTCGTCCCAGATCATTATCCAAATAATAATCATATAACATTAATAAAATTGCCGACAATCCTAATCTTGACTTCTCTGCAGATGGACATTTAACATCATCACTTAACTCATCAAGCTTATATCTACGGACTAAATTAGGCGTTAAAGTCTTTCTTAATAAATTCACATCATATTCATCAGGTTTTTTAATAAATAAAGATCTGATTACATTAAATAGTTTTTGCCCTAAGGATCCCGTTATATAACACTCTGCAATCCGTCCACAGTGTGCAACTGAATCACTTACTTTTTTGATAATTAAATCTCGTATGTTTTTACCAGGCCCTAGTGCATTAATTTCTGCTTCTGTTGCCACTAAATCTAATGTTGAAATCTTCTTTAATTCGATATGTACGGCATGTGCTGCTTTTTGCTCTGCCGTACCCGCCGTTTTTCGCAATCGGCCATTTAAATCTTTTTCCAAATCTACAAATTGTGCACATGATTGACCTACAACAACTCGATGTATAAATGATTTGGCAAGATTTGCTTTTTTATCAAATAAAGCGTTATTTTGTTGAATGGTAAACTGTAATTTATTGGGTAATTTGTCTTTTTTCATTTTTTGTTTTATATCTGGTAATAATTCATCGAGTGCTTTTGCTAAACGACTATCAGGACTTTGCACAATATTTGACCAGATACTACCATCGCCACGGATATGATTGCGTAATTTCTCTATTTCATCAATCAATCTACTTTTTCTCACTTGTGCTTTTTTATTTCTTTTATATTCATTCTCTTCGGTATCAGATTCATCTTCTAAGAAGATCTCTAAAGCAATTTCAGCTATTTTTCTAGCATTGCTAGCCTGGCCTTGTTTTAAATTCGGCTCAATACTTAGTTTACTACACAATTTTTGGCCAATTTCAGTATTTCGATAATAATGTGACAACGCAAATACCTTAGAAACTAATATATTTAATGCATCTTTATCAGAAATTTTGAGCAATTGATTTTGACCAGCAGCTTCTTCTTCAGGAAAATTAAATGAATCTGATCGTTGCATTTTAACAGTGGTTAATGGAGAGACAATTTCCACGGCTTTTTCTTTTCTATCATGCCCCAACAAGCTGATTTTATCAGAATCAACATCTGCAGGAGGTTCAATCAATTGCAAAACATCACCACGCGCAGCCGCATGCTCATCAATTTTTCGCAACGGAGGCGCGATTTTCTCAAATAAATTATCTGATTCTGCCAGTGTTTTTCCAGTCAGACCTTGATTAAAAATTTCGCCATCTGATAATTCAGTCGATACAACCTGATTAATTTCTTTTTGTAATAAATAGGCGATATTTTGTTGTCCTGCCGGTAATTTATTACATTCTATCGCTATATCATGTAATGACTTATTATAATAATTGTTAAAAATAGAAAGTATCTTTTCATTGCTCTCATCTTTACCCAAGGCGGTCTCAATGAGAGATCTCTCATCGGTTGCAACGGAATAATTGACAAAAGGTTGTGCAATTTGTTGTACCAAATGTAATTTAATATAATCTTTAGCATCAGCAACACTGATTTTATAATCAAAAATTAAATTTTTCTTAATATCTTTTTCATCAAATCTTCTCGTGTCTTTCTCAACTTCATGATCACTGCTGGGCGTAAAATTATTATGTAAATGGATCAATTCATTAATCGATCGACTATGTTCATTAGGGTATGATGCAATTATCGCTTTTAGTCCACCTAGAATTTCACTGACGACTTGTTCTGATTGATCTTCTCCTCGCGGATCCAAAGCCATTCTTTTTGCAAAGGCCCCTAACAATTTAATTTGTTCGACATGCCGTAATTTCTTATTAATAGGTAAATCAGCTCGTTTAGCTAATAATATTCCCAGGCCAGTTCCTAAATAATAATCAACCATGCCCATCATATTCATGATTAAAGCAAATCTTTTTTCATTCCATGGTCTTGAATGAGAGGCAGTAAATATTTGTGCAGCTCTTTTACGTATATAACTAGGCATAGGCACAAACATTTCATGCAATGAATTTTTTCTGTTATCTGAATTAACAATAGAATTTAGATAATCTTTGACTTGATCTAATGTATTACCAAAGACACCACTTAATAGTGTTTTTTTAATGTCACCTGCAACGACAAGATGTTTGGCAATATGATTAATAATCACATCACAAACGATTTCTTTATTATTACCCGATGAACTTTTAACAACACAAATTCGCGCGAGCTCTTCCGGCGTAAATCTTAATAAAGTATCTAATTCTTGTTGTATGCGATAACTAATTCGTTGTGTAGAATCACCGGCTAATTTATATAAAAAAGAATGCTGTAGCTGTGCATCCAATTGGGCAAAATAAGATTTGACCTGATTAATAATGCTGAGCCTGATAAAATGACTGTCTAATAATTTTTTATAATGATCGGTGGCACTAATACTTGATTGTGTAGCCGCCATCGCAGATCGAATTTGATTATAATTAGAATGGTGTTTAAACGGCGAACGGGCAGGAAGCGGTGGATTTTTGCAATGAATAAAATTATTGGTATAAATATCTTCAGGTAAACAACTGGTATCATATGTCGATCGGATTCTCTTAGGCGCTGGCGCAGATAATGCTTTCTCAGCTGATTTTTCATCGGCCCTTGCTTTTACATAACTAATACTTCTATCTTGTTCCAATAAATCTTTTAAACTCTTACAAAAAACACTATTAGGATTATTAATATTTCTGATAATTTCATCAATTTTATCATACAATTTTGATTTTAATGGGCAACCATAATTGGGATTATTGCCATCGATGAACAACAGGTGAAGTAATTTTTGTAATTCTAATACATATTTTTCTTCTTCTTTAAATTGTAATTTTATATTAGCACGCAACTCTCTGAGATCGATTTTCTTTTGTTTTTCTTTTACTATTAATTGTTGATTGTTCGTCTCATCGCCTAATCCATTTTTAATCTCATACTCCAAATGCAAGAGAGTATTATCTATTTTATCCAATTGTTCTTTATAAATTTTTTCTCCCAAGTCATCATTGAACCAATAATGAATCAAAGTGCTTAACTTTGACATAAAAGCAACGACTCTGGGTGATAATCCTATTTCACTATATTTTCTTTCAAGTGGCTTGAATAAACTATTTAAATTTTGTGCATTAGATACACCATGATCTAATCCTCTAATTGCTTCTTGGTTCCTGAATGTTACTTCAGATATTTTCGTATGGATTTCTTTTAATGCTTTATAGGTATCGTTTTGTTTTAATTTTTCATCAACTAAGCTATTAATTTCTTCAGCATTATGACTTTCATATTTAACCATCTCGGCATTAATTTTTTCATCATTGAATGTAGGATTTTGCGATACGATTGCGCTTCTAATATTATTTTTAATTTCAGTTCTTACTGGTCGCATCACATCATCTAGCATATCCTTAAGCAATAAAGGATAACGCAAAACTCGCTGAAAAGGTTCACTAATGCATGATTCTAAATAACCTCCCGCTGTATCTCCGCCAAAAAAAACGTGATCTTCATTGGAAAGAGTCACTTCGCTTAATCCTTCCTGAAGTTTCTTTAAAATCCTCTTGAAGTCTTCGTTATCTTTATGCGCTGTTATCTCAAACATCTTAGGGACAATCGAATGAAGAAATTCAGGATAAACACATATACAATGCCTAATGACCTGGACCCATTGCGCAAAATTTTCGTCTGTTTGACCCTGCGTAGCCAAATGTTCAAATTCAGGGCCCAATAACTTGGGATCATCAACAAATGGAAACGCATGATTACCTTTTGCTAATTGTGTAAATATGACAATAAACCTATCAAATTGAAGAAGTTCATCCGCTGTTAACAAACGATGATGTTCTGCAATTTTTCTAATACGTGCCCAACCACCATCTATTTTATTGATATTAGATTCATCTATTTCTTCGAGATAGCCAACCTTAATTAAAATTCTTTCCCAAAGTGTTTTTTCTCTTACAACTTTTTTACCTGCTATTTGTGGCATTGCAAATTTTTTCAATCGTTCAAAAAAACCATATTCCGTTTGAACTAGTTCTCTGAAGCGACGCATTGTATTGGAAGAACTCATCTGTACTGAATTTCTTTTGTTACTGACTGATGGTGAAAGTAAAGGTTCAGTTTCTGGCGATGCGTTACTTCTCGGAGAGAAAACAGAATTACTACTGCTTGGAGGAGATAAAACAGGCGCATCATTTTTTAAACTATTTCTCTGCTGCGGTACATGATGATTAATTAAAGGAACAATATGCGATTGGGATTTCACTAGATGTATTATTCTATATTTATCTGAATATTTCTCTAAATCAAATCCTCTTTCTAATATTATTGTACCATTTTCTGCTGTTGTTAATTTATCTATGACTTGACCGTTGTCAGTTACTTCAATCCAATGAATTGAAATATTATGTTTACTACAAATCATTCTGGCTTCAAATTCACCCGCATGAATAGCATCACCTATTAATGTATGCGTTTGATGTTTGGTTTTCATTTCAGCGACGGTAAAAGGTAATCTTGCTAAATAATTAAATTTTTCTTTTATTTTATTTGGGCCAAATTTACTATTTAATTCATTCATTACCCATGCCGGTTGATCTTTTTTATTTTTAACAAACTCATCACATAATAAATGTAAACCCTGAACTGATATTTCAGCACCAAGAATAATACTTAATGGTCCCGCAATTGCAGAAAAAAAGTTATCATTATTTTTTTCAGCTATACCAAGGACATAACCAGCCGGTAATCTGTCTTTTAAAATTCTTTTTACATCGTGTTCATTCGGTAATTTTTTGTAGACTTCGTCTTCTTCTAAATCCACTTCTTCTAATTGATTATGACTTTGATCAGTTGTGGGCAATTGAAAACCGACGGCTCTCGGATGCTGATGCCTTGGTTCGATGGCTTCCATAGGTGGAGTTAATGGTGTTGCTTCTCCAGTTTTATTCAATGGTGGTTTACCATGATCAGCAATATCTGTTGCTATTCTTTGTTTATCTTCATGGCGCTTTGATTCGCTGAGCACAGGTTGAGCTGATGATGTTGCTTGTTGTCCAATATTATCTCTGTTTAATTTTGCTTCCTTGGATTCTTTTTGTAGCTCTGATGATATTGCTAGTCCGGTCTTTCTCAATGGCTGTCTAACAAATATTGGATTTGGTGTGCTTTTCAAATGTGATGATGGTGATGCTGGTACTTTTGGTTGACTTTTCGATCGTGGTGCTGGTGGTAATGCATCTTCTGCTCTTTTCATTTGTTATCCCTCACAATAAAAATTAACGCATTTCGCATAATAAATAATTAGCGCTAAATAAAATTTAACTGGCAGACTACTCACGTGCTACAGAGAACAAATTTTAATCATGCTTTAATACCTTCTTCCACTTGTGGGAGAAAGAAAATCAAATCATTGTCCTCTAAAGTGCCGCTCCCTACTCTTATTAATTATTAAAAGAGCACCGGTTGAATTCTGAAGGGGAATTTCTCACACAGGAGGTCGTACCATTAAAGCGTGCACATTATAAGCATATGTCGCCCCCCATTTGTAAAGAGGAATTTGACTACTCAAATTAAAAAAGGCTGTAAGTTAAAACCTTTTTAGTTATTGGACATTTTCTTCGAAGGTAAGAAAAGCACTGCACAATAATAAAAAGCACCGCAACATCTGCCCTACTAGCATGCACAGTGACCGAAAATTATTTATAAAGAATAAATAGATTAGATAGTGTGACGGTAACTGCTCAATAAGTCCGGGAAAAATCACAAAGAATCAAGGATTGGTGCGGGTTTCTTCTCAAGATTCCCGGACTTATTGAGAAGTTACGTGTGACAGTTATAGTAAACCGTCATCATTCGCTCGCCGAAGTCGCACAATGTAGCAAACAAAATTAAAAATCATAGATACATTATCAACAATCAAACGGATTTTCTTCATCTACACGACGAGAATATTTGGACTAACCGTATCGTCTAAATCACTTGTACATGACTCAAAAGTCTCATTGAGCTGCCCTTTCTTTAAATTGGATTCGGATGAAAATAATGACGAATAAGGCATATTTTTTTCTAAGCGACTTATAATCAGGTCGAGAATATTAAACGTGTATTTGTCTGATTTTTCTATTGCTGCCACTTTTTGTTGCCAATCTTTGTCATTCTGTGAAATAAATTGAGTCGCTCTATTACGTGCTTTTGCAGTTAGATCGGCAATGGCTCTGCGTCGTATGCCAATTTTTTCTTTAAATAATTGATGTAAATTTGCTTGTGCGGAATTAAGGGGAGCTTTTTCCGAAAAAACAGTCCATCGTTGACCATTAATTTTATCTTTCGCTGCAGAGAGATAAAAATCTTTATGAAATATTATATGTTGATGAATGTAGTCTTCGGCACTATCCCGATCAATGTCATGTCTAAACCTATTTTGAAAATTAGGGAAAAGATATTCGCCATTTATTGCTGCAACCGGTTTTAGATTTAAACCGTTTTCCTTACCATAATTTGTCACTATACGGATTAATTCATTAACAATATGACTATGTTCCCCACAACTTCCTGCGCGACGAATTTCTTTAATTATTTGATTGATATCTACTAAAGCTTTCAATATGGCAATTATTTTTTCTTGTTTTGCAATATTAATATCATCACTATATTTCTTAAAATATAATCCCGTTGCAATGGCTTTAATTTTTTCCGCTTGAACAATCCATCCTCTGCGACTCTGATTATATGTCGCAACAGCACCTTTTTTTTGTTCGTCTAACACGGCACGATCGGCTACTTGTCGCCCCAGTTCATTATCCAAATAATAATCATATAACATTAATAAATTTGCCGATAATCCCAACCACGATCTATCCACAGATGGACATTTAGACTTTTCATTTATTTCACTCAGATTACATCGGCGAACTAGATTAGGCGTTAAGGTTTTTCTTAACAAATTAAAACCATTATCAATAGGATTATTAGTAAATAAAATTCTGACGGCATTATACAGTTTTTGACCTAAAGACCCATTTAAATAACACTGCGCTATCCGTGCGCAGTGAACTACTGAATCACTTATTTTATTAATAATTAAATCGCGTATATTTTTACCTGATCCTAAGTCTTTAATTGCTGCTTCGGTTTTAACTAAATCTAATGTTGAAAGCTTCTTTAATTCGCTATGTATTTTATGCGTTGCCTCTTGTTCTGCACTTCCTACCGTCTTTCGTAATCTTCCTAATAGTTCTTTTTCTAAATTGATAAATTGTGCACAAGATTGACTAACAACAACTCGGTGTATAAATGATTTTGCTAGTTTTGCTTTTTGATTGAATAAAGCATTGTTATGCTCAGTGGTAAACAGTAACTTTTTTTGGAGTATGGTTTTTGACATTTTTTGTTTTGCAGTGGGTAGTAATTCATCTATTGCTTTTGCGAAACGACTATCAGGACTTTGCAAGATATTAGACCAAAAACTACCATCACCACGTATGCTGTTTCGTATATTAACAATTTGGTCTAGCAATCTATCTTTTCTTGCTTTCGCATTCTTATTTCTTTTAATTTCTAATTTTTCTGTATCTGATTCATCTTCTAAAAAAATTTCTAAGGCGATATTAGCTATTTTCTGCGCATAGTGTGCTTGACCTTGTTTTAAATTAGCGGCTATGCCCAGCTTACTGCAGAGTGTTTGGCCAATTTCTGTATTTCGATAATAATGAGATAACGCAACTAATTTAGCCACTAAAATATTTAATTGGTCTTTATCTGTTGTAAGGACTAAATTATTTTGAACCATTATTTGTTGATCTGGAAAATTAAAAGAACCTGATCGTTGAATTTTAACTACGGTCAATGGTGATTCAATTTTAACAGATTTTTCTTTTCTCTCATCACTTAACAAACTGATTTTATCCGAATCACTCTTTATCGATGGCTCATCTAGTTGCAAATCGTTACTTCTAACAGATGAATGTTCATCAACTCTTCGTAGCGATGGCGCAATTTTTTCAAATAATTTATCTGCTTCAGTTAATGCTTCGCCTATCAATCCCTGATTATAAATGTTGCTATCCGATAATTCTGTAGCTACGACATGATTAATTTCTTTTTGTAATAAATAGGCAATATTTTGTTGTCCTGCAGGTAATTTGTGACATTCCGTCGCAATATCTAGCACAGACTTTTTATAATAGTTGTCGAATACTGAAAGAATCTTTTCATTGCTTTCATCTTTAGCCCAGGCAGTTTCGACAACAATTCTACCATCTGTTGCTACAGAATAATTGACGAAGGGTTGTGCAAATTGTTGCACCAAATGGCGTTTAATATAATCTTTAGCATCGGCTACATTGACTTTATAATCAAAAATCAAATTTTTCTTTTTTTCTTTTTCATCAAATCTATGATCACTTTTCAAATCCAAATGCGGAATGGAATTAACACCTGGTGGTGTAAAATTATTATGTAAGTGTACTAACTCATTAACAGAACGACTGGATTCATCCGGATATTGTAAATAAAGGACTTTCATCCCACCCAGAATTTCATTGACAACTTGTTCTGATAAATCATCACCACGTGGATCTAACGCCATCTTCTGCGCATATACCGCTATTGCTTTAACTTGATCAATATGACGCAATTTTTTATTAATAGGTAAATCAGCTCTTTTTGCTAAGAGTATTCCTAATCCAGTTCCTAAATAATAATCGACCAAACACATCATATTCATGATCAAAGCATATCGTTTTTCAGCCCATGATCTTGTATAAAAAGCAGTTGGTCCAGGTACAGTCCTTTTATGTATATACTCTGGCACTGGAACAAACATTTCATGCAATGAATTTTTTTTGTTCTCAGCAAGAGATATAGAATTAAGATAATCTTTAACTTGATTTAATGTATGACCAAAAGCACCATGCAATAATGATTTTTTAATATCGCCAGCAACTACCAGATGTTTTGCAAGTTGTTCAATAATCAAATCACAAACCAATTCTTTATCACCAAATTCACTTTTAAGGACACATCTGCGTGCTAATTCTTCAGGCGTTAAACGTAATAATATATCTAATTCTTGTTGTATGCGATAACTGATTCGTTGAATAGAATGACCGGCAAGTTTATATAAAAAAGAATGCTGCATATTTGCATCAAACTGTGCAAAATAGGATTTAAGCTGACTAATAATACTCAGCCTGATAAAATGACAATCTAATAATTTTTTAGAATTATCTGTTGGACTAATACTTGATTGAGTCACTGATGGCAATGAATCTTTTTTATTATACATTAAGCTGTGATTAAATTGTAAATTCGGATCACCAACTGGGTCAATGCTCTGTATAAAATTATGGGTATAAATATCTGCAGGCAAACAATGAGCATCATATGTCGATTTGATTCTCTTAGGCACTGACGATTCAGTTTCAAGCAGTATTTTATTTGTTTTCGATTTTGCAGCATAAATATTTTTATCTTGTTCTAACAAATCTCTCAAACTCTTGCTAATAACGCTATTATCATTATTAATATTTTTAATAATATCGTTAATTTTATCATACAGTTTTGATTTAATTGGATTACCATTGCTCGTATTATTGGTGGCAATAAATAACTGGTGTAGCAATTGTTGTAACTCTAATACATATTTCTTTTCATTGTTATACTGTGCATTGATATTATCACGCAATTCGCTGAGATGTTCTTTTTTTCTTTTTTCCTTTTCTATTAATAGTAAGTTATTTGTTACATCTGCTAATGGATTTTTGTTTTCATAAACAAGATATAAGATAGTATTATTTATTTTTTCCAATTGCTCGTTTTCAATTTTTTCACCCAAGTCATCGTAAAGCCAATAATGAATTAAAGTACTCAACTTTGACATAAATGAAGCCGTGTTGGGCGGCAAACCTAATTCGCTGTATTTACTACTAAACGTAAACGGCTTAAAAAATGTACTCAGATCCTGTGTTGGAGAGCGAGATACATCGATGTCTTTCAATTTTGCATTATTTTTATCAAATGCTTCACACATTGTTTTATGTATTGCTTTTAATTGATGATATGCAACGGTAGCTTCAAGTTTCTCTAAACTTTGCCGATCAATTTCCTCTTTATTTCGTTGTAACTCTTGATCAATAAGCGCATGCAGTTGTAGTTCATCGAGATTCTGTTGTGTCTCTAATAATTTCTTTCTAAACATTTCTGTAAATAATTTCTTTATATCGTTTTCAACAATCTTTTTTAAATGTTTTACCATTTCATTTATTAATAATGGATATTTCATCACTCTTTGAACGGGTCTGATTATAGCGCTTTCAAAATAAATTAATACATCTTGAACATCAAAAAATTTACGATCATCATCTGAAATAACAATCTTAGATTCTTTATTATCAATAAAAAGTGTGGTCATTATTTTATCAATATGTTCGTTATTTTTTCCTGCAGATATATTAAATGTTTTGGGCACAATCGATATGAGAAACACTGTATGACCTTCGTTACCACAAATAGACTCATAAATGACATTGACCCATTTCGGAAAATTTTCATCAGCGCATCCTTGATCTAATAAAGTGGCATAATCTTCTAAGGTGGCATACTCTTCCCCGAATTTATTAACTAATAACTCCTTATCATTGAAATAGGGGAAAGCATGATCTTTCGCCAAATGTGTATAATTTGAGATGATAAAGTTATCCAGCGTATTTAAATCACCTTCTTCTAATAATTTATTTTCTTTAATTATTTTTTTAATTCTAGTCCATCCACCTTCCACCATATTGGTATTAGATTCGACGTCTTCATCTTTCATGCCAATCGAAGTTAAAAAATTTTCCCAACGTGTTTTTTTGGTGATGATTTTTTCGCCCTCTACTAATGGCAAAGCAAAATCTCGTAATTTTTGATGATATTCTTTTTCCGTTTTAACGAATTCTTGAAATGCATTTAATGCAAGAGAACTCATCTGTTCAGACTTTCTTTTCGTATTAGCTGCAGATGTTACAGAATCACCACTACTCGGGGGTGATAAAATGGGTTCAATGGGTTCTATTTGAGGAGCCGATGAAGATACTGGTACATTTTTTTTCAAAGGTGGTCTTGTTAAAAATGCACTTGGAGTTCTTCTCGGTTGTGGTGCTGGTGATAATATTCCTTTCTGAGTTCTTTTCGATTGTGGTGTCGCTGGTAATGCATCTTCTGGTCTTTTCATTTGTTATCCCTCACAAAAAATTAACGCATTAGCGTTAAATAAAATTATTAACTGGTAGACTGCTCCTGCTGTCACACGAAAAAAAATATAAAATTATTTTTTTTCGGATAAATCACACGTTATAGGGGAATTTCTCACAGAGGAGGCAGTACCATTTACAGCGTGCACATTATAAGCATAAGAGGGTCCCCATTTGTAAAGAGGAAATTGTCACCCTAAATTTAAAAGAGTGTAAGATTAAATCTTTTTGGTAATAGAGAATTCACGAAGTTAATAAAAAAGCACTGCACAATAACAATAGGCATTAGCGGGCGAGTCACGCTATAATTAACATTTAGTGGAAACTATTTATTTAAAATCAATAGCTTGGATAGAGTAACGATCATGGTAAAACGTCATCACCCACACGCCGAAGTCGCACACACCCCCAGCCATTTTGATTCTTGGTTTGAACATTTGAAGAGTCGACGAGGCGAACAAGATATCAAATTGATACAAATCGCGCATGATTTAAATTCTAAAATCAACGATCTCAATGTAAGAGAATCCTGTATCAAAGAAGGATTAGCGATGGCAGGTATCCTGCTTGAGCTCGATCTGGATAATGAAGCCTTAGCTGCAGCATTGATCTATCCCGCTATACACAAAGGTGAAATCGGTTTTGATCATTTAGCAGAACAATTAGGTGAAAGTATCGCGAAATTATTACGCGGCGTACAACAGATGAATGCTTTAGATACTTTATTAGCCGCACATAATAAAGGCCACGCGCAACTAGAAAATCTACGAAAAATGTTATTAGCAATGGTCGATGATGTACGCGCGGTATTAATTAAATTAGCTGAACGATTATATTTATTACGTAATGCTAAAGAATTATCTCCCACATTACGTCATTCATTTGCTAATGAAACGATGAATATTTATGCGCCACTAGCCAACCGTTTAGGTATTGGTCATTTAAAATGGGAAATGGAAGATTTATGTTTCCGACATTTAGAACCGAATAAATATAAAGAGATCGCCAAATATTTAGATCAAAAACGGCTTGATCGAGAAAAATATATTCACGAAGTGATTAATCAATTAAAAGATAATTTAAATGAAATGGGCATACAAAATGCTGAGGTGCAAGGACGTGTAAAACATATTTATAGTATTTACCGCAAAATGCAGCGTAAAGGTGTCGATTATCACCAAATATATGATGTGAGTGCAGTACGTGTATTAGTACCCACAATTGAAAATTGTTACGCTGTATTAGGTTTAGTGCATGGCATGTGGCAACAAATCCCACAAGAATTTGATGATTATGTTACTTATCCTAAACCCAATGGATATCGTTCTATTCATACTGCTGTGGTCGGTCCACATGGTAGAAATGTGGAAGTGCAAATTCGTACTTTTGATATGCATCAAGAATCTGAATTTGGTGTCGCTGCGCATTGGCGTTATAAAGAAGGTGGCCAACAAAAATCCTCTTATGAAGCAAAAATTGCTTGGCTACGACAAGTATTAGAATGGCAAAAAGAAATTTCTGATACGTCTGAAACTGAGCAAACACAAACGCCGGGTGATATTTTTTCTGATTATATTTATGTGTTCACGCCGACGGGTGACATTATGGAATTACCACAAGGTGCTACTCCGTTAGATTTTGCTTATCACGTCCATAGTGAAGTAGGTCATCGTTGTCGTGGTGCTAAAGTGGATGGCAATATTGTTACGCTCACATATCAATTACAAATGGGTCAACGCGTTGAAATTCTCACGGCGAAACAAGCTAATCCCAGTCGTGATTGGATCAATCCGCATTTAGGTTATTTAAAAACACCACGCGCACGATCGAAAGTCGCGCATTGGTTTAAAATTCAAGATTATGATCGCAATTTATTAGCAGGCAAAGAAATACTCGATAAAGAATTAAAACGATTAGGATTAACTGGCGCTGGTATTCTTGAAATTGCACATGAATTAAATTTAAAAGCTGAAAATGATTTATATGCTGCGTTAGGTAGTGGTGATATTCGCATTGGTCAAGTGTTACATCATGTGCAAAATAAAATGGCATTAGTTGAAACAAAATCTGCACCTATTGTTCCAACTACAATTACTGTTCCCAAAAAACCACCGGCTACCATTGAAATTCAAGGCGTTGGAAATTTATTAACGCATATTGCGCGTTGTTGTAAACCATTACCGGGTGAAGCAATTGTAGGATTTATTACGCAAGGCAGAGGTGTCACTATTCACCGCGCTGATTGTGCTAATGTTTTACAAGCCATGAATAAATCACGTGAAAGATTAGTGGATGTGCGTTGGGGTCAAAGTGAAAAAGAAACTTATCCTGTCGATATTTATATTCAAGCTTATGATCGACATGGTTTGTTAAGAGATATCACAGCATTATTATCTACAGAAAAAATTAATTTAGCTGCATTACAAACACGCACTGATAAAAATTCGCATGAAGCGCATATTCATATTACGATTGATATTCCTTCATTGACATCATTAAGTAAAATTCTCGATCGCATTCAGCAATTACCGAATGTAATTAAAGCACAACGAATGGGTGAAGGATTACATTAAACTCCCTATTTTTTCCCTCTCACGTATGGGAAAAGAAAAAAAATGCAATTGATGATTTTTTGTCGTGTAGTACTACTGAGTTTCAATAATTTTATCAGTCTTTTTTTCCTTCTCCCGCTTGCGGGAGAAGGTGCCGAAGGCGGATGAGGGTGAATTAAAATCATTAACGGAGAAAATCGATATGCACCAAACAAACCTAACCTTACCAAAAGCTGCTGAAAAAGTGTTGAGCATGGACATAGGAAAAAGTGCATCAGAAGCAGAACAAAAATTATTAGCTACCATAGCCAATACAGGCCTCACTAATCTTTCCGATGACGAATTAGAATTACTTTTCTCAAGCAAATCACAAGCAATAAGTTATTTAAAAAATCAATATGCAGATGAATTCAAATCTTTAAAAAACTCGATTATTACTTCGATAACTACACTAAAGAGGTAGCTTAGCCTCGGCTACGCGGTGATGGATGAGA
This sequence comes from Pseudomonadota bacterium, assembly GCA_021777765.1. Lineage (GTDB taxonomy): Bacteria > Pseudomonadota > Gammaproteobacteria > DASZBR01 > DASZBR01 > JAJYDF01. Next base: position 102,183 of record JAJYDF010000003.1, read on the forward strand.
AGGCTGCGTTGGTTTAAACACGCTCTATTAAAGCCTCTCTTTCTTGAGGAGTTAAAATAGTGTTTGCTCCCTTTACTTTTTGGGATGTGTCTTGATTTAAAAAGATTTCTTCATTTCTATATCGCTCAAAACATGTACTCAGATAATGAAAATGAGAAAGTATCTCCTTCTCTGTACCGGTCAAAGAGATCTGTTTTTCTTTTTTTTCACTAATATCATAGAGTGATTTCAAAACTCTCAAGATCATATCATTATTATTAGCGCTGTTTTGATGATATAGCTCTAACTCTTTTTCTAATTTACTGATATCTTGAGGATTGATTACAACATTATTATTTTTATCTTTTGAAAAAATGGTCTGATAGAGTTTAACCGCCTTTCCCGCTCTTAAAACTTCGAAATCCTCTAAGAGATTTTCAATTAATTCTGGATTAATATTTAAATTACTATAAATGTAACCTTTATTCTTTTGTAATTTCTCTGATATGAATGCATATATTTTTACCTGATTGACTATAGAATTGACGTCGGAAGCAATTGACTCTTTTTTAGCGTTTAACTCTTTTTCAGCGCTGGTAGACATATTGTTTTCTCCTGCAATCGAACCTAATAATTTAAATAAAATTATTAACAATTGTCATTTATAGTATATACCCTATTTACTATTATTTTCGGTATATCACCTAACTTACTAGTGAGAGGAGGAAAACGACTGGGGAATTTATACTGTCATAGGTCAGGTATTCACTAGCAAAAAAATAATTGATGTACATTATTGGACATGAAACTAAATTTGTTGCGCTTAATCACAATAAATTATGCGAAATGGATGCACTGCTTCATATTATATGAAGCAGTGAAATTATCCACTTAAAAATATTTCAATAATAATTTAACCAAAATTATCTTGAATTTATTTTAAGCTTTCGGCGGTGTCAATGTTGTAGATGGTGCAAGTGCAGGAGCTGGGTCAGATTTGTCTATGATATCAGTAAGGATTTTATGCATTCTCTTACCAACACAATCTTGATTATTAAGATAATCAATTATGGCTCCCTGTAGAGCACCCATATCTCCAGCATTATTATTTAACAATTCGCGCAAATTGTTGGTCTGCTCGCAAGTAAAACCTAATAATTTAAATCCTCTGCTTTTTTTATATTTTTCTTCAATTAAATAAAGCATATCTGTTGTCAACCAAATTGGATTTTGTGGATAATTGGGTTGCGCTTTTGCATGAGCATGTCTTTGTTCAATGAGAATTGTATATAAACGCTTTCCTTTATTTTTCTCATCACGAAGATATTTTTCAATAAAAAATTGTTTGGCACTGGCTGTGACTGATTTACTTTTTAAACTATTAATCAGCTCTTTGCTATCATCACTGCTACCAAAATATCTAAATCCCCGTTGCGCGTAATAGGTTTTATCAAGATTTTGTGATGCAGGGTCTTTTATATTTGGCCATGGTAATTGGTTGAATTTGGATTGGGGATCACTGCGATTTTCAATGTTTTCTCTTATTGCTGCACGAATTTCACCCATAGAGACTATTTCAGTTTGCTCTTGAATTTGACTTGGACGCTGCAATAACTCTTGTATCGCATTGTGATACCCTTTATAAGAACGGAATTCCGTTGTAAATTGATATCCTTCTACCGGTATCACTTGCGTATTTAAATCACTTTCTCTTGATATCGCCCATATGCTCTTAATATCTTCTGCATTATCTTCAAAAATAACACAGCGTGTACAATCTGCTGGTTTATGCTCAACAAAGTGTTTATACAACAAAGCTTTTGGTGTTGGTTTACCGGGGAGTAATGTAGATAAAATACTCGCTGCCCGTTTGGCACCATCTATCTTATCTGTTTCACGGAGCCTTGGTGTAACAGGGCTTGTTTCAAAGTCAAAAAATGTTTTTCCTAACAAGGGATAGGCATTTATTTGTTTTCTTTGAAGTGCAGTACCAACAGTTGGGAGACGCTCTTTTAATTGTTGTAATTTATCTTCTGTTACTGTGCCATCTCGACTGATATTAATATCGAAAGCTCTCGTATGTGATTCAAAAAACCTAAGCTCTTCGGGAGCTGATGACCAAAATAAATCAGGTATAGCTAATACATTCCATACTGTTAATCCTCTTTCTTGTAGCTGCTCTATGAGCCACTTTCCCTCTTCAATAGTAGGAATCGTATCAGCAAATAAATACACATCGGTAATATGGTTTTCTACTAATGAATCAATAATATTATTATTGAGCACTCTAGCTACTTCGCCATTTGCCTCAGTTTTAAGGATCAATGTGCGATCAACATCTATTAATGCAACTGTTTTTGGCATTTTGTTTTCCTCATTGTTAAAGTTAAATTAAGTTAAAATTGCCTTTAATACTTGGCAAATTTTCCATTCAATCTCTACGGGGAATTTTGTAAGGATAGAAAAAACGCTGTATTTTACAGTATATAAATTATTAATCAATAAATGATTTTCATTATTATGTCGATGACCTACTTCACTGCCATTAACAAGTATATTTTATTTCACACAGTCACATTTATGTCTTTATCATCATCGCAATCTTGGTACATTATTTTCTTCTTGATCAATTAATTTCGTTGCGTCTAATTTTTGTAAAAGAAAATCAATAAAATGTTCATAGCGATCATTATCAGGTCGATCAATAATTTCTTTTAGTTCTTTAGCGCTAGATAACAATATATCTCGTAATTCAGAAAAATCCTGATTCGAACTTAGCGCTCTATAGAGTCTTGCTGCATTCATATAATGAGGAACAACAGTTGCAGAGACATCAGTTTCTTTTGCAAAAAGGCTGGCTGATAAATTTAAAGCACGCTCCATCCATCCTAGCTGAGGAGTGGGCATTGTCAGTTTTGTTACCGTCCCAGTTAAATAATTTTTTAATACTTGTAAAGACAAGCTTTCAAATCGCTTTGGTAATACTTTGCTAAAAATCGTTAGAGCTTCACTTTCAGTTATTGGCGCAAGAAATGTTGCAATATAAAAATAAATATCATCTGTTAATATTTTACGCAGATGACCATAACGAAAAAACCAATTTTGCAAATCTCGAGATGCCCATTTAATGGCTTCATTAAAAGTCAATTGATATTTTTTCATATAAAAAGGGACATTTTTCGCATTAGGATTCATAAGACAAATTTCAATTAACTTCATTCCTTCGATAAAATTAAAATCATAGATAACTATCCATTTTGGAAATAATTTAATAAACTGACTGGCACCAACTTGACGTAAGGCGTTGTTAAAACCAGTACAAATTCCATGAGTGAAGGTCATCATTCTAAACATTTTATCAAAATAGGGATTAATATTATTCATATTTCGAATAATCTCTGAAAAAATTAAACCATATCTACCTGAGCGTTGTACTGGTGTTAATAATCTCTCAATCAAATAATCAGATGGGTATGCTCCTGTAGGAGCATTCACAAATTTACACTCAGCACCTTCCGATATTTGACGTAATTTATTAATAATCAAATCTCTAGTTTGCTTTATATTTTGAAAGTAATTCAGATCGCTTATAACAAATTGATAAGGTAAAATAGAATGGAATAAGGGAAATGGTGATTGATCTATAGAACTGATATGTAAAAACTCTACCCAAAATGCAAAAAACAATTGTGGATTATTTTTCTCTAATCGATCCATAACACTTGCAACAATAGCATCTTGAGTAAACTGAAAGTTGCAGTAAGCCTGATATAGTTGTCTCATCGCATCAATTAACTCTTGCATGTTTTTTATTTCTATGTCAGTAAGATATTTTTTAATAAATTCCCAACCGCCGGTCACTTTTACTCCTTGTGAGTTGATATAACTCGGCTCAATAAATTGTTTTAAATTCTCGAAAAAGCGTTTCTCAGTAGCTACAAATTCTTTCATTCCCAATATATGAAATGGTATGTTTTGCAGAGCTACTACTGGAATGGCATCTTTATGTGCTAATTCAATATAGTCCCAATCTTGTAATCTAAATTGATTTCTTAATCTTTGCGCTGCCTCCAAATGGCCTTGTTTATTCACCTCATAAATCATAATAATAATCTTGGCGACAAGCCTATTATCTGCATAAGTCTCGGTAGGGTTTAAATGGTGCATTTGTTCTGCTATCTGCATAAATTATTTCCTTATCTGTAGAAATCAAATAGTCAATGTATTTATCCAATTTTTAATTGCATTATCAAAAATTGTGGGATTTTCAATATTAGGCCAATGTCCTACCTTGCCACAATCAACCATAGTAAAGTGTGGTGGCTGAGGAAATTGTTGCCATAAAATTAATGGGATACTATCGAAATCAAATTGACCCGCTAATAAAATAACCGGAACAGTTATTTTATTGATGCGCATTGCGAGGTCATGTTTTGGTAATAGTCTGTTAAAAAAGTGGTTGATAATATCATCGTCAACTTCAATGTCAAACCACAACTTTTCTAAAAATTGCCGTGATATATTAAAGTCGCCCCAATATCTTGCTGAATCTGCTTCGTAATAATTTAATGATATTTCTGATTCGTTTGGTTTTTTAATTAATTGAAATTGCTGTTTACGTTGTTGATCATTGGCTTTTCTTTCAGCCGATGCATTTTGATCAAAATATTCACGCGCCATTTGTATAACAGTTATATTCCAAGCTGGGGCTGAAGCCATCATAATAACACCTGCAATATTCACCTCAGGATTTTTTGCAGCTTCGGCAGCAACAATACCAAAATTAGAATGTCCGAATAAAATAGGATTTGTTAAATTTAATTGTTTAATGATTTCAAAAATATCTGCAATGATTCGTTGCATGGTGAGCTGTGAAGCATCTTGCAAACGATCTTTATTGACCCAATATAAATCAGTCGAATAAACAATAAATAGTTTTTTAAATTCTGGTGATAATGTTTTTTGCATTAGTGATCCAATGCCTATACACAAACAGGGTATTTTACCACTACCTTGGATCAATACCGGATATTTTCTGTCATGTAAAACGACAAATCGTTGTTCGATATTATTTATATTTTGAATCAATTCTAGATCTAGCATATTAAATTCTCACAGTGATTATTAGATGTTCATTACTTAAAACGAGATACTAATCCAAAAATATAAAGGAACTGCCCAGAAGTAACAATGAACCATATAGAACCTAAAATAGGGTTATGAACCCTATTTTAGGTTCTATATGGTTCATAAGCTCTTATTCACACCTAAGAATGGATTTCGACTTATCAAGGAAAACGTATGGTTCTGTTATAAACTGTCAATACTCTTTACATCATTAAATTTCTTTTCACAAACAACATTCCCGCAAAAATCGATTTTGCAATTTGGCTAGGAAATTTTGGGGGTAAATTATCTGCTACTTTCTCCACAACTAACTCAACTTTTCCCAGCATTTCCTCAATAATTACTTCAGCTCTTTCACTCGAATAATTTGCTGCTTTTGCCGTTTCAATAAAATATCGCCGTTGTAACTTATCCCAATGATAATGATTGTTTTTTCCTTTTAAGGCCATTGCCATTTTAATTTTTTGCGCTTGTAATTGTTTTTTTGCTAACAACGGATAAGCCGACATAATATCGTATAAAGGTGTTAATCGATATTTTCCTTCCGGTTCAATAAATATACTAAAGTTTTTTGCATGACCATCTATTGCAGCCAATAACCAAAACAAAACTTGTGATTTAAAAAATAAATCCCTATCTTCTGTGGGTGTTGCCGAGCTTAATAATAATCGCATGATTTGATTAATACCGGGCCCACCGTCAGCTTGATATTTTATGTTAGATGAAAATCCAAGTGCTTGGCACATATCCTCTTGAGGTAATCGCATCAACCATTTATTGTTACTTGATAATTTTCGATCAAATCGTTTAATAACCAAGACCTTGATATCTTCAAACATTAAAATTTCACAATCAGCTGCAGGTAATCCGAACGCTTTTGCAATTTGTGTACAAAGCCATTCATTTTCGCAGCTTTCGCTTAAGTCTAAATGTTGATGTTGAATATATCCTATTGGCAATTTAAAAATATGGCTAGTAGGAGTTTCTCCGATTGGTTTGTTCCATTTATTTCGATGAAACAAAAATGCTGATTTTTCTTGGGCACCGGCTATCGATATACGAAACGCTTGATTATCATCCGTCATTCCCAATGGATTAATCTTATAATTACGTAATATTTCTGCAATTTCTTTATCGTTTAACGGCTGTGCATTAATTTGTTTGTTGAGTGGTGTAATTTCACCTTCAATAATCTGTATTGCCCCTACACAATCTCTACCTATTCCAGCAAGTAAATCAAAAGGTTGATTAGATGCTATTTGAAATTTGGCTTGAATTCTATTTCTTATAAGAGGATTATCCGGTAACAAATTATCAAAAAAATTGTAGACAATGTCGCCCTCATAAGGTTGATTAATCAAAGGGAGTGATAATGAAATAGGTCGAGATTGAGGTGTTATTAACCATTGTTGATCATATGTAAATGATAAAACACCATTACTCTTTTTCGCTAAATGGCCTACTAAAATACCATTCATCAATATATTTAAAGTTCTACTTGTTGCTTTCATAAATTACCACTCTTCTTTCCATTCACTTGTTTTATGATTATTTTTATCTTTTGGAGATATTCTGAGATCTAAATTTAATGCTGATAGAATTTTAAATAATGTTTCTAATTGCACCGTCTCGGGTTTATTCTCAAATGATGAAATCGTTTTTTGTTTTAAACCCACTAAATCACCAATTTTATTTTGGCTTAATTTGCGTAGTTTACGTTGATTGTTAATAAACAAAGCCAGTTCTCTGGGTGAATGGATAAGCATACTTAGTTACCTCTTTAGACCTCACACTAACCTAACCCCTATAGGGGATAATATTAATTTTATACCCTATAAAGGATAATTTCAATTATATACCCTATAAGGTATAAAAACCGGCGATCTGACCTCAGAGCCCTCCTATACCTGTCTCCTCAAAATAGGGGAAAATTGTTAGCAAATCCCCTCATTTTATAATTAATGTAGCCCTTCCAGCGGAGCGCCAGCGACGTGTCCGGGAATTTCTGTTAAGTTACCCAGCTCGACGGGGGCGATGGTGAATGTTTGCGACTCTGCTATGTTTTTTCATCATCGTAAATGTAGTGCGATCATTAACACTGTTGGGGAAATCGCGGCAGATGCGATCAAGAGCATGCATAAATGGGGTTGCTTTTAACTGATATTTTTCAGCTAATAAACCCATTTCATCGTTGGAATATTTATCCATGTATAAAAAATGCGTACGATTGCGCATGGCTTTGGAAAGGGGTTTTCTACCGACTAGACTGCTGTTGTTTTGCGAGGCAAAAACCATAAAATAGGGATTATTTTTCTTTAGTAATTTAATTAACAATTTTTCAAGACTGTCATCTAAATTAAATTCATCCAAAATAATTTTCTTATTATTTTTATAAGCGTCTATTATTCTTTGATGGGCATCTTTACTGCCAACTTCAATGTCTTCAAATGGAATGTTTTTTCTTTGTATTAATGCACGAATAATTGATGACTTGCCTACACCGGGATCGCCTTCAATCACTATACATTGTTTAAAATAGTCTGTGTTTTTTTCTGTGGTAGATTGATCATCCTTTTGATCATGAGCGGCAGATTTTGTTGCTGGTTCTAATTTTGGCTCTGCTTGTTGTTTCGAGAAAGCTTCTTTTTGATTTCTTTTTTGTTCTGCTTTTGTTTTCATCATTTCCATTAATAACAAATCTTGTTCTATAGCTTCTACAATATAATTTTTTTGTTGTGTTATCACATGTTCCGGATTAATTTCTATGACAGGTGGTTTATTGGATTTTTTCTCAAGCTTAATACCAAATCGGGTTGATAATTCATCACAAAAGCGTTGACGTTGGACAGGGATTTCAATTGTCCCCGCAAACTCACCTATACATGCATGTAAAAAATTCTGATCAGTATCATTACCATAGACTTTATTTGTCACCAAACAATTAAATCTTTGTGTTAAATTCATAGCATCACGTAGCGTATAAATATATTGTGGATTAAATTCCGCAATTAAATAATAAGCACCTAATAAGCGTTGGGCATAGTGCTGTAATTGATGCTCTGCTAATAAGGGTTCTATGATGTTGTGTTTTACATATTCGTGGGTAGTCTCTGCAACATAAATGGTTTCTGCATGTCGTTGAAAAAAAGCATGGTGTGCACGTTGTGGAAAAGTTTCAGGATTTCCTGCTGCTAAAATGACATGATCCTCGGTTAATTCAAAAAATTCCCCCTCAAAATAAATGACATTATCATTCAGGCTAATGCCCTTCAAAAAATCCCACGTGCCCTCTTCTTCCAGATTAAATTCATCCAGGAACAACACTTTCTTTTTCTGAGATTTATCTGATAACCATTTACGTATTTTTTCTTTACCACGACAAAAGACAACATTGCTATTTTTCTTTAATGCATCAGCAGTAAAAGTTTTACCCGCTGCAGGCATTCCTTTTAACACAATCAATTTGCACTTTTTTTCAAATAATAAAGTATGTAATTCCTTTTTTGCTTTATCAACTTGCGGTACTTTAGGTGAAATATCAAGTTGGTAATCTTTGTTAACTCTTTCAAAAAGTAATTGCAGTGTTTGTTTAGTTAATGTGGGTGGCGCTGATTTGATATCTAAAGATTGTGCGAGATCTTTCCCTAATATTTCAAGTAATTGAGCTCCATTATAACAATTCAATATCTCCCAAACATATGACTCAAGATCGGTTGCAGATTCCAGCTTGATAAAATTATTTATAATTAATGATTTTAACTTCTCTTTTCTTGGTAATGATTCGTCGTCAGGACATAAATTATATTTTGCAATAACATTGAGATAAGTACGATTGGGATAATCATAATGATACAACCCTTTAATGGGATTATGCGGATGTAATTTACGCGTTTTCATTGCAAATAGCATATTTTGTAATAAATGATATGACAATTCAGTTTGGCGCGGCACACCTATACCCTGATGCGGGAATTTATCAGCCCAATGATAAAATTGTTCAAGCCTGCTTAATAGCAGATTTTCATTGGGAAATGCAGCATAATAGTCTTTAAATGTATAATCCTTTTGCACACTATTTAATGCATAGACTTTAATTTTTGCTGTGGTTGGCATGACAATAATTAATCGGCCTGTAATTTCTTTATCAATTCGATTGCCATTAGTATAAATGGATGGTGGACTATCTAATAAGGACAATAATTGTTGGTAAACACTATAAGATAATTCTCCATTTAAAATAATGGACCGCGGTGTTGTTTCCATTAAGGCTTTTAATAAACCTTGTTCTTTATATAAAATATCGGAATTAACTTCATCTTGATCAGATTGCAATATTTTAATATCGGCAATTAATTCGCTGAATTCTGTTTGCGGGCTGACATTAATGATATATGGCTGTTGATTTTGCTGCTTGCATTGTTTTGCTAACAACTCTGCAACATAATCAGTATCATTACTAAAAATAGTATTTATTTTATCAGGCAGTTCAGCGATATTATTCATAATAATATTATTCGCTGATTGCTGATTGGCTTTAACTTGGGCAATTGCAGCACCAGGTGCTAGCACAAATTCAAACTTTTTATCTGGATATTTATATTTGATGGTTGCTCTTAATTCATCCCAATCCTGTTGTGGGATTTTACCGGTAATATAAAAAATATCTCCTGCGCGATATTGTGCGAGCAACCCCTCATCTGAAGTAGTTACTTCTTGCGTTTTACTATCGATGATAATTCTTTCAAAACACTCATGAAAATTTAATATGTTCAAATAAATACGTCTAGTAGATAATTTATTATCTGGCAATTCAGATTCATGATAAATAGGAAATTGCGGCAAATCGGGGTGTGCTTTAGTTGCGGTGGTAATAGGCGCATTATCCTCAATATCTAATATCTCACCGTTATAAATTAATTTGCGTTCTATCTGTAGCCGATACATTAATAAATCAAAATCTTTATTACCAATAGGTGGATTTTCAATAATAAAAGGTCTTTTTTCTCTTATCGCGGTGATGAGCGGGCCTTCTTTTAATGTTTTCAATTTTTTAGCAATCGTAATTTGCCCCAATAATTTTTCCCGCCAAGTGCTATTGCCAAATACATCTTTGCTGTCAATTGTTTTTGTTTCTTGCTGAGGAATAGTTTTATTCGATGACTGCAAAGGCGCTGAGTCTGCTTTTAAATCATTTCCTGCGGGTGGTCGTAATTCAGTTGTACGATCGTGTTGTTCATTTTCTGTTACTGCCGGCTTAAATTGCAATTTTTCTTCGTGCCAATACCATCTTTTGCAACGTGATAAAAATGCAGACCCTGCCTTAGTCGCTGGATCGCTAATACCGATTACTCGTAAATGGGGCGATGCTTTAATACCCGCTAATGTAAAATTAGATTCAAGTAATTTCTGAAAAGTACCCATGTCACTAGCAGCAAAATTTGACCAATCTATCACTAATACCCCACCATTTTTTATTAAATTATATAATGGTCCATTAATTTTTTTGACTTTACCCTCGCTGATTTGCGCAGGAGTTAAAAATAGCTCAAATTCTTGTGGTTTACTAATATAAATATGTTGGACGTCCATTTCTTTTGCTTTCTGTAAAATAATTTTATTAATATCAAATGCATTTTGTCCGCTTTGTAATTCAATTAAGGGCGCCAATGTGTGATCATTGAATAATGGCTGCAAATCATGCAATTCTTTTTTATCAATTAATTGTTTTAATTCTTGGTAATATTGTTCCTCTAATGCTTGGTCGGCACTAGAATAGGTTGTTTTATCATCAATTAATGGTGTTGCTGTTGAATAGTATTTTCTATCTAGAATATTAAGATCTGACTTAGCAGTGCTAATGTCGGGTGACGAGGTCAATTTGGCATATTTACTGTCAAGCACACCTGATGGCGTTAAATCGATTAAATCTCCACCCCCTAAATCTTGTCTATGCCAACGAATTTTTTTAGAAGGATATACAAGATAAGGAATTTCCGCATAGGCATGTATTCGCGAGCACGGATATTTAACAGGCACACCGATTAATCGCGCCAATACCATAAATGCTGCAGTATTATGACTGCATACTCCTCTACGATGTTTAATGCATTGTATTAATGCATTAAAGGAAAACGCTTCCTTTTGTGGCAAATCAATGGCATCAAATTGACAATAACTCACTAATTTGTCCATTTTTTCATTAATTGAAATAGCATTATCAAATAAAAATCCTAATTTATCTTTATCTGCGTATTCGGATTTCAATTCAATCATTAATCGAGAGGTAAGATTGGCTGGCAACAATAATGATGGATCAGTAACAACTAATTTTTCAGATTGTGGATTGGCTTTGCTATCATATTCTCTATTTTTTTTAACGAAATAAATCAACTCAATTTTTGTTGTGGTCAGTGCTTTTATTCTGAATTGCTGCGCTTCTTCGTCATACATTAATTTTATGGCATTGGCTGGATTACAAAAAATATCTGGCGGATCGACATCAGGATGTTGTGAAACTAATGGATAATCCTCACCTTGAATGATGTTACCGCCAAGATCAACCAACTCGCAATTAATCAATGACGTTTTCAACGAATGATAAAATTGTGTTTTGTCTGATGCATTAAATGTCGGTATTTTTTTATGAATTTCAATTAAATCATGGGCACTGGCAATAAAACTGATTTCATTGTTGCCATCAAACTGGACCACATCAAATATTTCTACACGATTGTAGTTCTTAACTACTGGCCCTTGTGCAGAATGTAACTCAACTCTAAATTGTCCTGCTGCTGAATGAACCACATGATTATTACCGGTGTTACTATCAACACCCACCTTTTTTTCCAATGAAAAATAAGATACAGGACTGGCTTCATTTGCATCAGATAAAGATTTTTCATTTTCTGTTAATTGATCGATGCTAAGACTACGCCAGGGTAATATTTTGTTTAGCACACGATCAACTGGACTTGCTGTATGATGTATAGTTCTTTTTCCCTTGAATATTTTGCCAGGTTGTCCAGGTATTAGTTCAAAATGCTCAATATTTTTTTCCAATCGTTGGTCTACACCTTGTAATTTAAAGCTTTGAATTGAACTCTCATCGAGATTAATTTTCACATCACAGCGTTCATTCGCTTTATTAATAATTGAAACTATTTTTAATTGATGACAGTTGCTGAAATCAAAATCAATATGATTAGTCCAGAATTGAGTTTCAACTCTTTTTAAATGAGGCAAGTAACCTGCTTTAATTTTTAACGACTGACACCCCTGATTTACGTTTCTAAACGTGAAATACTCTAATTCTTTCAAACATTCAGGTAGCGTAATCTCAATAGTTTTCTGAGGTGACTCATAAAGAGATAACCATTTTAAACGCCTACAATCTACCTGTTGGATAAAAGCAGCAAATAAATCACAACGAATGCGTAAACTTTGTATATTTGAAATTAATGATGGCACAACAGATGGTGAACTATCTGTATAACCTGTAAAATTAATTTGCGAAATATTTGGACAATTATCTATTAAGCGCAGAGGAGTTGTATAAGTTAATTTTTCTAATTGTGGCAAATTGATTAATGCTATGTCACCGCCAAATATTTCCAATTGTTTTAATTTTGGCAGATTTTTTACTGTAAAACGCTCGCCCACTGCTAATGATAATTCAAGCGTTTCTAAATTGTTCAAGGAACATAAATCATTATCTGATACAGAATAATTACGTAAACTGAGAACGTCCAAACAGGGATAATCGCTGAGATTAATAAGTGGCGATGTTCCACCATCGCTGATCTTTAAATGGAGAAAATGCAAATTTGGCTGTACTTTATTTTCCAATTTCTCTAACGCCTTACAATCATTAATATATAACCACTTAAGCGTAGCTGCTACAGGGAGTATAAGCTCTTGCAGCCGTGTACAATCACTTGTATATAACTGATGCAAATTCCCGAGCAGTACTAAATCTAGTTTTTTCAATTGAGAACAATGTGCAATAGTAAGTTTCTTTAATTTTGGAAATAAATCAATTTCAGTTATATTTGCATTATTAATACTAAGCTCTTTTAAATTGGGTAAAATGGCTTGATCCAATTTATCGAAATTATTTAATGATAATATTTTTAAAGATTGGCAATTTAATTTAAGATTACAGATAATATTACCCTGTGAAATATCTAATTGTTCTATGGCATTATTTGTGATTTCAATATTATTTTGGTGAGCAGTTTTGTCTCGAGAGTATATTTTTAAGTTAAATTTTTTCAATTTAGGAAAATGCAATTGGTCGATAATGATATTTACAGGGTCGGATGTTTCTAACGTCACTCTTAAATTTTCGAGCATTGGTAATGTCAATGATGCGAGCGAAGTAATCAATCTACAGCTATCAATCTCTAAATGTGTAATATTGTTATACTTGTTTATGAAATCAATTGTTAAATAATCATTATTTGTTACTGTGAGTGACGATAACTTTTGACCAAAGTTAACATGCCTAAAATCATTCCTCACATTATATAATGATACTTTACTGATGTTAGGACAATAATCTATTGTAATATTTTTAAAATCCAATGAATCAAATCTCAAGCTGATATTTAAATCTGATAATTGCTCGTTATCATAAATTGTCAATAAACTATTCTGAGAAGATCCATCGTTTATATCAATGCTCTTCAAATTATTACAAAGACATATGTTAACTTTAATCAATTGACAACTATCGAGAGTTAGCGATGTCAATTGCGTTATATTATGTAAATAAATATTCCAATAGCTATCCAATACGATAAGATCATGATTAAATGATACTGCAGGAACGTTATTAATGTGTCCTATCGTCCCACAAGACCAATCCATAACCAGGGTTATTTTTTTTGGGACTGAAATTATATTAAACAACCACTTTAAATAATCTTCATCATGGGCATGTACATACAAATGATATGGTTTAGTTACATCTATGCCAGCCATTATTTTTTCAAGCGATTCTAAATTTCCTTTTTTAAGTGTTCTTATATCTATTTCGGGTATTGTTTCTTTTTCATTATTTAATTTTTGCCATAATTTTTGATGAAAAGCTTTATCAATAATCAGAAAATCATTGGTGTCAAAACCCTGTAGTTCCAAACACTTTTTCACATCACTTTCAAATGCAGGTATAAGAGTGTCACGTTTTTCCCAAAATTCTATGCCACTTTTGATCAGTTTCGCTTGGCTAAATGGACAATTTTTTCCAGGCCAAAAATACACTTCGAAATATTGGGTAATCCCGTTGAACAATGCGAGTTCAGTTTCGTTGTGAGGGGCACGAATAGTAAGAAAAGGATTGCTGACGATTATTTTGGGTTGGTGTGTTTTTTGTGGAATTAATTCGCGTCGTTCAATGCATTTAACATTATCTTCTAAAACACGCTGAAATAAACTAATTCGACCTGGGCCATGATCACTTTGTGTCGTATGAATATCTTTATCTTCAGTAATCTCTAGACCTAACAATTTCTCAAGGGCTATTTGTGTGAAAATCATGATTTATGGCCTCTGATTAAAATTATAGGTTAGCGTTATTTAATTTTCTTCGGATAGAGGAGCGTTAATTATATCATTCTTTTTGAATTACCCTCATCACCCTCAGGCACCTGTTTTTAAGCTACGCGTCCAGCTCCACTTAAAAACCCCAGGCCCTACATCTATGTAGGGGTGTTCGAAAATTCGTTTCTCACCCCGCAAGCGGGAGAGGATAAAAAATGGAAATAAATTCTATTCCTTTGAAATTTTTGTGCCCTCAAATCAATTAAATAGGTATTATTTAGCAATTTGATTTTTTAGAACGTCTAAACGTTATTGATAATCATTCTCATTAAAGATATGATGGCTTTCCCTTAATCTCTTAAACAAAAGTGATAAAAATGGATAATGTAATGCAAAATAGTAAACCCTCTGCTTCCCATCCCTCTAAGTTATTGTTATTTCTGGCTGTATTAGGCCCTGGCTTAGTCGTTATGTTGGCTGATACTGATGCTGGCAGCGCCATTCTCGCGGCACAAAGTGGTGCGCAATGGGGTTATAAATTACTGGGATTACAGTTGGTGTTGATTCCTATTTTATATATCGCACAAGAATTAACCGTTCGGCTTGGTTTAGTCACAGGCATGGGACATGGTGAATTAATTAAAGCTAAATTCGGTAGCGCTTGGGCATGGCTGTCTGTTTCGACTTTAGTCGTGTCTTGTGTCGGCGCCATTATTACCGAGTTCAGTGGTTTAGCAGGTGTAGGGGCATTATTCGGTGTCCCAACCTGGATGATGATGTGTTTAGCGGTATTATTTTTAGCGGTGATGGCTTGGACCGGTTCTTATCAATCGGTTGAACGTATTGCATTACTGATTGGTGCTTTTGAGTTGGCTTTTGTATATGTCGCTTGGAAATCAAATCCCTCTATGCATGATTTAATGCAAGGTATTATTAATATTCCTATTCATAATAAAGATTATTTGTATATGGCTGCTGGTACTGTAGGCGCGGTGATAATGCCGTGGATGATTTTTTATCAGCAATCAGCGGTATTAGATAAAGGTCTGACAGTAAAACATTTACCACCCGCGCGATTAGATACTGCAATAGGTGCCATAGTCACACAAGTCATCATGATTTCAATTTTAATTTTTACAGCGGCTTCATTAGGTACCTCTCATCCTGGTATTGCATTAAATACTGTCAGTGAAATTTCTAAAGCCATCACACCTAGCTTGGGTGAAGCAGCCGGTAAAATATTATTTGCGTTAGGTATGACTGGCGCGGCTTTAGTTGCTTCGATTGTTGTATCACTCACAGCGGCATGGGGATTGGGCGAAGTGATGGGCTATAAACGATCATTAGAACATAAACCAGCAGAAGCGCCTTGGTTTTACTGCGTTTATACACTGACATTAATTATTGGTGGCGTCATTGTTGCAACGGGATTTATTAATTTAGTGAAATTATCTATCGCTGTTGAAGTGATGAATGCTTTATTGTTGCCGATTGTTTTAGGATTTTTATATGTATTGGCGGTGAAAACATTACCTGAAAATTATAAATTAAAAGGTGCTTATGGAATTATTGTTGGGATAATTTTATTTATAACTGCTGGATTTGGATTGGTTGCGGGGATTTGGGGAGCGTTTACATAAAATGCTGCGTAATACAGGAATTAAATAAATTATGTCCCGGGTTGCGCCAGAAGAACGAAGTATTTTTTCACAAGATAAATATTAAAGTGAAATTAACGACATTTTATTTTGGCTTCACCCAGGCTACGATTGATTTGAACGTGTGATTATCATGATAATTAAATAGATTTATTTAACGATTTCTTAATCTATTATGACTCTCACTAACAAGCGCCACTTTTTCGCGTGTATTTAATTCCAAGCTGTCATTTTTAGAATTCAAACGAGACTGCTGTGATGCCCACCATCTAAATTGGCCTGTAGTAATTAAATTAACTAGCGCATATAAAACTTTCTTTAAATTCCAGCTGGCATATTGATCCAATAATGATAATGTTTCTGGTTTGCTGCATCTTTCACCAAATCGCGCTATACGTTCATTATCATCTAAACCATATTGTTTATCATGTAAAACTCTGCGCATTTGTTGCATGCTATTATATTGCTCTACCATGACTTGTGTTTTAATAATTTTTTCATCTTGCTGATTTTCCGCTGAATGCGTTTCTAATTTTATTTGACCTGGTAAAACTTGTCCGTCAATTTCATGCGTAATTTTAGCGTCAGCAATCGTTTCATCTTCAAAAGCTATTTTACATCCCTCAGGTAAAGAGGATTTAATGGTATTTATAGCGTCATATCTATCTTTTAAATAATAAACCGTCTGTTCATCAATTGCATTTAACTTTGTAGCGGTATCAATAAATTTAACTTTAGAAAATGCGGTTTCATTTAGAGGTTGTTGCAAATCTTTTGATCTTTCTGTATCACGATTTATCAAAAATTCATTGACTGCATGCACTACTAAATATTGCGTTAATTCCTCAGCAATATTTTTTTGAAAATCTTCGACTGTCAACGATTGTTCTACATAATCTGCTGCCGGATGCGCTTTTATAAAATTAATTAATTGTTTGCGCTTTTTATTGTCTCTTTTAGTTGATTGTTCTATTTCATTCAATCGATATTCAAAAAAATGAGCGAGTTCAAGAGAACCAATATTTTCAGATACCAAATTATAGGTATCTTTCGATACATAACTTCTGCTACTAAAAGGAAGATATTGTGTTAAAAATTCGAAATTACTTTCAGACTCAATTAAATGGGTTAGTTTTTTTTGTAATTCAATTTCTAAATCAGCGGCATCATTGTTATTAAAATAATCTAAGCGTTCCTGTTTTAGATCAGCTGAATCATCTTTTGCGATATATGACTTACGTACTGATGACATAACATTTTTAATAATTGACTTACGCGTTGCTTCGTCGATTAATTTAGTAAATGTATCTAATGTCATTCTGCTCTCCCTGTGTTGAAATATTGATGTCATTATCAATTGAATTAAAACGACGGGGGTATATTATCATTAATATTTGGGGGTTGTAAGAGCCTTTCTCGGTAAACTGATGGTCATCAAATTATCTTTAATTTGTTCATAGATTGTAGCCTGGACAAAAGAAGCGCAGCGACGTGTTCAGGTTAAGTGCAATTAATTTATACCCAATTGATCCCACAATAAATTAATCTTGGATTTAATTGCATCAGACATCACGATCGGTCTACCCCATTCGCGTTGTGTTTCACCGGGCCATTTAGAGGTTGCATCGAAACCAATTTTGCCACCTAATCCTGATACGGGTGAGGCAAAATCTAAGTAATCAATGGGAGTATTTTCTACTATTACCGAATCGCGTGCTGGATCCATTCTGGTGGTCATAGCCCAAATAACATCACGCCAATCACGCGCATTAATATCTGCATCAGTGACAACAATAAATTTGGTATACATAAATTGTTTTAAAAAAGACCATACGCCAAATAAAACGCGTTTTGCATGACCTGGATATTGTTTTTTCATCGTCACCACAGCAAAACGATATGAACATCCTTCCGGTGGTAAATAAAAATCAATTATTTCAGGAAATTGTTTTTGCAAAAGGGGAATAAATACTTCATTTAATGCAACACCCAACATAGCTGGTTCATCTGGTGGACGCCCTGTATAAGTACTGTGATAAATGGGATTTTCTCGGGTGGTAATACAATCAATGGTAAATACGGGAAAATGTTCTGCTTCATTATAATAACCGGTGTGATCACCAAAAGGTCCTTCTAGTGCTGTTTCACCGGGATTAATATGTCCTTCTAAAATAATTTCTGCTGTTGCGGGCACTTGTAAATCATTCGTTATGCATTGCACTAATTCTGTTTTACTATCACGTAATAATCCTGCAAATGCATATTCAGATAATGTATCAGGAATAGGCGTGACAGCAGCAAGAACAGTCGCTGGATCTGCGCCCAATACAACAGATATTGGAAATGGTTTACCAGGGTGTGCTTGCTGCCAAGCGCGATAATCTAATGCACCACCACGATGTGCTAACCAACGCATTATGACTTTATTTTTTGCAATAACTTGTTGCCGATAAATACCTAAGTTTTGTCGAGTTTGTGTTGGGCCTTTTGTGACAACTAATCCCCAAGTAATTAATGGCGCCACATCTTCCGGCCAACAGGTTTGAATAGGTAATTCATTTAAATCAACTTGATCACCTTTAATTATTTTAAATTGGCAAGGCGCATTTTTGACAATTTTTGGCATCATTTGTAAGGCTTTTTTGACTAATGGTAATTTTGACCATGCGTCTTTTAGTCCTTGTGGTGGTGATGGTTCTTTAAGTGCTGCTAACATTTGGCCAATGTCGCGTAATGCTGAAATATCATCTTGTCCCATGGCCATAGCAATTCGTTTTGTGGTGCCAAATAAATTGGCTAATACCGGAATATTAAATCCAGTAGGATTTTCAAATAATAATGCGGGGCCAGATGATTTTAGAGTACGATCACATATTTCAGTGATTTCTAAATTGGGAGATATTGGAAGTTTAATTCGAATTAATTCATTTTCATTTTCGAGTTTGTTAATAAATTCTCGGAGATCGTGATATTTCATTAATGACCTATGTAGCCTGGGTGAAGCCATACGACAAAGACAGTTATTCTAAAATGTTAATTTTCTTCTGCAATATTAATTTATTTCTCTGGCGGAACCCGGGTTTCGCCGTGAAATTAATCAAAATTATCATGAATAATTATTTCGAATTACTTAATAATTTATTAATTTGCTTCACCCAGGCTACATTTAATTATCCGCGTTTCATTGCGTCGAAAAATTCATCATTTGTTTTTGTGCTTCGCAAACGATCAATTAAAAATTCCATCGCCGCTAATTCATCCATAGGATGTAATAATTTACGTAAAATCCACATTTTTTGTAATTCGTCGGGTTTAGTTAATAACTCTTCACGACGTGTACCAGAACGATTAATATTAATTGCAGGATAAACACGTTTTTCAGCAATACGTCTATCCAAATGCAATTCCATATTACCGGTTCCTTTGAATTCTTCGTAAATTACGTCATCCATTTTAGAACCAGTGTCAATTAATGCTGTTGCAATAATTGTTAAACTGCCACCTTCTTCAATATTACGTGCAGCACCAAAAAATCGTTTTGGACGTTGCAATGCATTAGCATCAACACCACCGGTTAATACCTTACCTGATGCAGGAACAACCGTATTATAAGCACGTGCTAAACGCGTAATAGAATCTAATAAAATCACGACATCACGTTTATGTTCAACTAATCTTTTGGCTTTTTCGATAACCATTTCTGCAACTTGTACGTGACGTGTTGCGGGTTCATCAAAGGTACTTGCGATCACTTCACCACGTACTGAACGTGACATTTCTGTGACTTCTTCAGGACGTTCATCAATTAATAAGACAATTAAATAACATTCAGGATGATTTTCAGTTATGGATTGCGCAATATTTTGCAGCATCATTGTTTTACCCGCTTTCGGTGGAGAAACAATTAATCCACGTTGTCCTTTACCGACCGGTGATGCTAAATCAATAACACGCGCCGTAATATCTTCCGTACTGCCATTACCTCTTTCCATTTTAATTCTTTGATTTGGAAATAATGGTGTGAGATTTTCAAATAATACTTTATTTTTTGCATTTTCAGGCGCATCAAAATTAATTTCATTGACTTTTAATAATGCAAAATAACGTTCGCCTTCTTTTGGCGGACGAATTTTTCCACTGATGGTATCGCCAGTATGTAAATTAAAGCGGCGAATTTGACTGGGTGAAACATAAATATCATCTGACCCTGCAAGATAAGATTCTTCTGCAGCGCGCAAAAAGCCAAATCCATCTTGAAGAATTTCTAATACACCATCACCTGAAATATCCTCACCGCGTTTTGCATGCGCTTTGAGAATACTAAAAATCATGTCTTTTTTGTGGGAGCGGGCTAGATTTTCTAAGCCCATTTCTTGTGCAATTACAATTAATTCTGCTGGGGTTTTCTTTTTCAATTCCGTTAAATTCATAACTCTCTCTAAATAAAAATGGTTAATAAATTAAAAATAGACATTAATCAATTTGATTATACTCGATAGCTTTTTAGCCTTGCGAAGTACGCCGGATTGCGATACGAAATACGAGGAATAAACAAAGAGGCGGTACTGTTGATTTCAATAAAACGGTGCTAGGCTAGCACGTAAAAAGAGAGTCGTCTAGTCCTCAATGTGTAAGTGATAAACTTAAATTATACTAGACAATTTCTTGGTAACGATTCAGCAATATCATTCCGATATGGGAATAATGTAGCCTGGGTGCAGTCAATTGATGTAATTCCATATTGTGATTAAATCTGAAATTAAGATTTAATTAATTAGAACCCTTGACGAAACCCGGGAATCTTACAAAATTATTCCCGGGTTTCGCCAGCAATACTAATTAATTTGTGATGAGACTATATTTAAATTGCAATTATATATACTCTCTTTTGGCTACACTCAGGCTACATGTAAATCATATTGACAATATTGAATATTTACCTTTCTTGAAACAATTTAATTATGTGATAAACAGGGATTAGATTATGACTGACATTACTGAAGAACAACATGCAATAAGAAATATGGCAAGACAATTTGCTAATGAAGCTTTGGCGCCCAATGCAAAACACTGGGATGAACAACAAATATTTCCCATCGAAACATTTAAACAAGCAGCTCAATTAGGATTTGCGGGAATTTATGTACGCAGTGAAAGTGGCGGCAGCGGACTTTCTCGTGTTGATGCAGCAATTTTATTTGAAGAATTATCTGCTGCATGCGTATCTACTGCTGCTTATTTATCAATTCATAATATGGTTGTCTGGATGATCGATCAATTTGGTAATGATGAACAACGAAAACAATGGTTACCTTCTTTAATTACCATGGATCATTTTGCGAGTTATTGTTTAACAGAACCTGGATCAGGATCAGATGCTGCCTCATTAAAAACAACTGCAGTACGGGATGGCGATCATTATATTTTAAATGGCGCAAAATCATTTATTTCAGGTGGTTCAGTGAGCGATGTTTATTTATGCATGGTGCGCACTGGTGAAAAAGGCGCAAAAGGCATATCCGCAATTATTGTTCCCAAAAATACACCCGGATTAAGTTTTGGCAAAAAAGAAATTAAATTAGGTTGGAATAGTCAACCAACAACTATGGTATTTTTTGATAATTGTCGCGTCCCCATTATTAATCGTATTGGTAATGAAAATGAAGGATTTAAAATTGCATTATCTGGATTAAATGGCGGCAGAATAAATATTGCCGCATGTTCATTAGGTGGTGCACGCGCTTGTTTAACATTAGCGAGAAATTATATTAATGAACGCCAGCAATTTGGTCAAAAATTGGCAGAATTTGAAGCATTGCAATTTAAAATTGCTGATATGGCAACAGATTTAGAAGCAGCAAGATTAATGGTACACCGCGGCGCACGCGCCATCGATAATAATCATCCTGAAGCAGCATTATATTGTGCTATGGCAAAAAGATTTGCCACAGATAAAGGATTTGCCATTTGTAATGACGCATTACAATTATATGGTGGTTATGGTTATTTGCGTGAATACCCCATTGAAAGGTATTTCCGTGATTTACGAGTACATCAAATTTTAGAGGGAACTAATGAAATAATGCGCGTGATTATTTCCAGAAAAGTCTTACAGGAAGCATTTGAGTTTTAATAAGCTATAATTAATTCATAACAAAAACCCTAAATGGAGGTTGGTTATGAAAAAATTAAGCAAGGTTTTATGCGCAATTATCTTAGCATCACTCATATCAGGGTGCACGATGAGTTATATTGACGCCTATTATGATTACCCACCACACAGTATTATTGTTTATTGATTTAATCAAAAACTAATTTAACCCGGACAAAGAAGCGACCGCAACATGTCCGGGTAAATTGATCCTTATGTAAAGAGAGCTAGCATCATCTTTCAACTTATAAATAATTTTAATACGATTGTACTCTGATGAATTTTTTCATCAGTTTCATAGATGATATTTAACCCATTTAATCAGCTATAATTAATACATAACAAAAATCCCTAAAAGGAGGTTAGTTATGAAAAAAATAAGCAAGGTTTTATGCGCAATTATGTTAGCAACAATGTTATCGGGTTGCGTAGTATATGGAGGCGGATATTATCATCCTTATCATCCATATTATTGGGGCCCACCAGTTGGTGTTGGCGTTGGTGTTTGGTAATTATTTAAACGAAGTAATCGTAGTATGGACTGAGCGCAAAAAGAGATAATTTTAATTGAAAAAAATTAAATTACATTCATTTATCTTTATTTCAACTGCGCAATGTCCAAAAAATAATTGTCGGACCTCGCCTTGTTCTTAATATTTTAACTGTTTATTACAAATTTAATACAGTGAATTAGATATTACTTTGCTTAGTCTGGCCTACGACTCCTTAAAGCATAAAATTCCATAAGGAGGTTTCTTATGAAGAAAATCAGCATGATTTTATGCGCTATAGCTCTAGTATTCGTTCTCACCGGTTGTACATCATTCGGGCAAGGATATAACTGGGAAGGTCATAATTCTGTGTTTGACTTGTTTTAAATGACGTGTGATGGATTTTAAATTAATTAGCAGTTTTGAATATCGCTGTTAAAAAATCTTTGATGACAAGAATGATCAAACAGATATAATTATAAAATTCTAGTTCATCAAGGAGATATTCATGTCCACTACTTTTAACAACATAGAAGTGAATCAAAATAATTTAGGAATTTTACGCATCACTTTATCCCGTCCAGACAAACTCAATGCATTAAATAGTGAATTATTACATGAATTACACCAGATTTTAGTTACTGCACAAAAAGATAATCAAGTTAAAGCACTATTAATTACTGGCGCAGGAAAAGCTTTTTGTGCTGGCGCAGATATTTCACAACTCGCTGCTTTAACACCTCAACAAGGATATGAATTCGCAAAAAAAGGACAATCCATATTCAGATTATTAGAACAATTGGGTAAACCATCCCTCGCTGCGATCAATGGTTACGCATTTGGTGGTGGTTGTGAATTAGCAATGTCTGCAACATTACGCATCAGTGCACCTACTGCACAATTTGGTCAACCTGAAGTGAAATTAGGAGTTATTCCAGGATATGGTGGCACACAACGTTTAGCACGATTAATTGGTAAAGGCCGTGCATTAGATTTATGTTTAACAGGACGATTTATTAAAGCAGAAGAAGCGTTGCAATGGGGATTAACCACAGAAATAACAACAGCAGAAAATTTATTAACTCGCGCTGAAGAAATTTTAACCAATGTAATTCATCTAGCTCCATTAGCGATTAGTAGTGCCATGACAGTTATTGATGCTGGTTATGATTTAACATTAAACGATGCATTAGAATTAGAAGCTGCGCATTTTGCAATGTTATGTGGTAGTAATGATAAACAAATTGGTACTACCGCTTTTTTAAACAAACAAGCTGCGGAGTTTACCGGAAAATGATGAATTCAGAAGATATTATTTTTAATGAAATTGCAGGAAAAGGTGGCAATCTGGGCCAGATCATTTTAAATCGCCCTGCTGCGTTAAATGCCTTAACACAAACAATGATTCAACAAATGGCTAAGCAATTAACAGAATGGTCATCAGCTGATCATATTAAAGCGGTCATTATTCGTGGTGCGGGCGATAAAGCATTTTGTGCCGGCGGTGATATTCGTAAATTATATGATGTAGGCAAAATAAATCCTGCTGAAGCGCTGACATTTTTTTATGATGAATATCGTTTAAATTATCAAATTAAATGTTTAAAAAAACCTTATATTTCTTTTCTCGACGGTATCACTATGGGAGGCGGCGCAGGCGTATCAGTCCATGGATCACATCGAGTTGCAACCGAACGATTTGTTTTCGCCATGCCTGAAACAGGAATTGGTTTTTTTACTGATATTGGTGGTAGTTATTTTTTATCAAGATGTCCAGATAATATGGGCATTTATTTTGGATTGACTGGCGCACGGATTAAAACGGCTGATGCGTTTTATGCAGGCATTATTAATCATATTATTCCTCAAACTAAATTAGATGCTGTGATTAATCAATTAGCTGAAACAGAATTTGATCAATCTGCACATCAACAAACCAGTGATATATTACAACAATTTTCAGTGACACCAGAAACACCATCGTTAATCAATCATCGTGATGATATTAAAAATTGTTTTGCAGCAAATACTGTCGAAGAAATTCTTGATTTATTAAATCAAAATAATTCAACATGGTGTCAAGAAGCGGTAAAAATCATGTCAACCAAATCACCGACCAGTTTGAAAATTGTTTTAGAACAAATACACCGTGGCGCCAAATTAGAGTTCGCATCGTGTATGCAAATGGAATATGGTTTAGTAAAACATTTTTTAGCGGGACATGATTTGTATGAAGGAATTCGTGCGGTATTGGTTGATAAAGATCAAAATCCACACTGGAACCCTGCGAAATTATCTGATGTGAGCAATGAAATAATAAACATTTATTTTGAACCGATTGAACCCGCATTACCATTAGATAATTAATTTATTCATCCTTTTTTTCCTTCTCCCGCGAGCGGGAGAAGGAAAAAAACATAATGAGAGAACCATTTAATGTTAAATACTAAATCATTACCATTAATCCTCGCCTCCACCTCCCCCGCACGCAAAAAATTATTAGAACGTTTGCAAATCCCCTTCACAATAATTCCCTCACACGTTGATGAAACACCATTACCCAATGAATCGCCTGAACAATTAGTCCGCCGTTTAGCCGAATTAAAAGCGCGCACCGTCGCAGAAAGACATCCTAACTCATTAATCATCGGCGCGGATCAAGTATTAATTTTAGAAAATACTATTCAAGGCAAACCGTTAACGCACGAAAATGCTGTAAAACAATTACTGGCAGCGAGTGGTAAAAAAGTGAATTCTTTAACCGGATTGTGTGTTTTAAACACCAAAAATAATCAAATACAAATAGATATAGCGCATTATGAAGTTGTATACAGAGAATTATCTCTCGAAACAATTGAATGGTATCTCGCTAAAGATCAACCTTATCAATGTGCTGGTAGTATTCGTGCTGAAGAATTGGGTATTGTATTAATAAAAGAAATGTATGGACGTGATCCCACTGCACTAACTGGTCTTCCACTAATGTTGTTAATTGATATGTTTTCAAATTTTACATGAACCTATAAAAATTAATTTAAATTACAGTTCTTAATAAAAACACAACATACCAAAGAATATCGCATATACCTCATTGTTAATTTTAATAGTGTAATTACAAAATTATAAATCTATCTCTAAGAGGGCTTTTCATATTTCTGAAATGATTGCTCAGCATGATTTTTCCAATACTGTTCACGACTATTGGCATATTTTCTTAATAAAACATCCGCACCATGGATTTTTTCCATTTGTCTTCTAAATATTTCTATGTCTTCTTTATAGTTAACAATACCTAGTAATGAAGCGTCAGCTATCTTATGAGCAAGCTTATCAATTTCTTCTCTTTTATGTAATTCTGCACTATATAATTTCAATAATTTCATATCATTCACTTTGTTATCAGAACGCCATTTTGCAATATATTGACCAATTTGTTGGCTTGCATTTTGCATTGAATATAAATAATTTGAAGTGCCGTAATCAATTTGTCCTTTTTTGAAGAAATCTAATTCTCTTGTCAATGCTTTATCTAAGTCCGATTTAACAACTTCTAAAGGTAAACCGACAATACCTTTTTTGTGAGTTTTTGTGATTAGATCTAAAGATTTATTTAAATCATCCGTCTTAATACCATTTCTTTCACGCATTATATCGATATAATTTCTAATCGCTTTTGTTTCTCTATGACTATTTAAATGAACTGAGGTCTCGACATCTAATTTACCATTTTTGTATAATTGTGCCTCGTATTCTAATTGTTCGTTTATCTTTTCAACTAACTTACTTTTACCACCCATCATCTTTGTAGCAACCGTATTAAATTCGGCTTCAATTCTATCAAATACTTCTTTAGCTCTAGTACTCATATTTCTTACCCCTTTTTGTTGTTCAATCCGTGTCAAATCATTTGATATCTAATACATATAATTGTTAACATAAATTTCATTTAGCCATTATTAAATACAATATGAACATTTTACTTATGTGATTGAGATATCACATTAATTGTTTTTGCTTCCGATCTTGTTTTAATTTGTTGTTTCACATAGTCAACACTCATCAAATTACTCTTAGCAATATCAAATGTTTGTGCAATTCTACTTAATGACCTATTAACAAGCTTATCTTCAAACTGTAAATTTGCTAATTTCAAATTATCAAATTTTCCTGTTGCCATTTCTGATTTCATTTGCGCTAATTGTTGATGAATTTCAACTTTTCTCTGCTCAAGATCATGTTGTAAATTTTTTAATTTTAAAGTGTCTTTATTTGCTGCTTCATGAGTAGAATTACCAAACATGGTTGCTTTATAGGTAAATACTTTTGGCTTTTCATTTGTAGTATTTGTATTAGTTTGAACTTGTGAACTATTATTTCTTGCTTCTTTTTCCCGATCCGCTGATTTAATCACGCTCTGACATAATTTATCTAAATAAGAATACAATTGATATTCCTTTTGGCTAGCTTCATCCAAAGCAGCAGAAATTCGATCATATTCTTTAGCCAAATTTGAACGAGCGAGTTCTTGCATACTGAGATGACTGTGATGTAATTCATGTACATTGAGTTTTTGCAATGCTTCTATGGGAGGATTAACTTCTAACAAAGCCAAATGTTTAGCTCTATTAATATAAGCAGCCTGCATATCATGTAATTGGGTATCGAAATGGTTAGCAAGTTCAGTGTAATATATATTTTCCGCTTTTAAGGTTTTGCTCATGGCGATACGCGCGTCAGGATCGGACAGATTTTTTTTATATTTATCAAAAATAGCCAAAATTTCATTATTTTCATCTAATAAATTTTTTGTTGCTATTAATTGATAATACAATTTTAATTTTTCTGCAGCATTTGTTGATTTATCAATAGCCTCTTTTAATACTTTTACTTGACCGTTAAAACGTTCAGCATTTTTTTTAAATGCTTCTAAAACAGTAGTACCATTAGCTTCACTTTGCTTAATTAATTGTGAAAAATCAACCCTTTCTTTATTATATATTTCTCGTTCTTTATTAATCCACCGCATGTCCATAGCACGCCCCTCGATGTCATTGTTGTTATCAATGCATTATTATTTTCTTTATTTTAAATATAGACGAAAAGGGAGGATTTGCTAGGAATTGGTTAAGCAGGTTTTTTGGGTTGCGCGCCTGGTGGTGTTGTGTTTTCCGGTATTTTCACACCCATCGCTTTTAAATAAGCTAATACTTCCTGGGGTAATCCTAATAAGGATTGAAATTGTTGGTCAGACATTTTCTTCAAAGATTGATCAGGATCTTTAGCGTTATCCTGAAAAAACTTAATTTTTTGAGCAACAATTTCTCTTAATTTAGGAACGAAATGATTTAATAATGCATCAGATATCTTTATTAATTCACTGCTAATTATTCTATTTGGCGAATCTAATTTTACTTGTTTTATATAATTATTAATTATATCTAACAGCTGCCTCAGTTTAGCCTTGTCCTTTTGCTCAAAATAATATTCTAATTGAGATGCATTAAATATCGCGTCTTTAAATCCTGGTGTATCCTGTGTTATATATTGATCATCCAAACGAGCCAATGCTAATAATTGACCCTTAGTAATTTCCTCAAGAAATTTAATGACAGCAGGCTCTCGTAAATTAAAATTGAGCCAAGCGAAATCAAAACCGATGCCAGCACCATAATTTAAAAATAAAATCCAATATTCTTTAGATAATTTATGTCTATTTATAAATTCTAAATAAGTGTCACCACCATTGTCTTGGTGCTGCACATTCATGCCGAGTTTTAATAAAAAATTTAATAATGCAAAAGTATTATACGGGGGAGGGTTTCGGGCAGCATCTAATAACACACCATAAATTATTGTTCTACCTGACTGGTCTGTAGCGTTAAGATCAACGCCTGAAGACATCATTATTTCTATACAATTAACATGTTTATTAATTCTTGCATAATCTAATGCAGTTAATAGCCCAATATCAGGAGTGAAAATATATTCTGTTAGATTTTTAGTGTCCTTCAACAATAATTGAATAATAGATTCTCGACCGTATCTTGCAGCAATATGCAATGGTGTCTGTCTATTCACATCCAATTCAAATTTACAGGAGTGATCAGCATTTAATGCTCGTTCAACTGCATCATAATCACCTCGTTCAATATCTTCATGAATTGGCATGGCATCCTCTTAAATCAATCACAATTTAATGATCAAGTGACTTAGTATATTTTTGAAGGCTTTTCAATGGTGGTTCTAACGTTTGACCAATTAACTTTTTTGATTGCCGCGTATCATTCAGTTGTTCGATAACAGCATGTTTCAATTCACTATTGCTCTTCAAGAGTGAATTTAATTTATCCATTAGCATCTTCTCTTGCTCATCGAGTGCTGCTTTTACATGGGTTAATTTATCAGAATTAACAGACAGGCTAAGATGCGGTGTAGATGACTTCGTTTCTTTTGCAGGTGTAGCTCTAGCACATAAATCTTTTACATCATTGTATGAAATTAAATCTTTTGCACGATCATGATATTCAGCATTGGCTACTTCAAATAACATGCCCCCAACTTCTTTAAAAACTTTTTCATTGGAGCTTTGCTTAATAAGCTCATTAATTTTTTTCATAGATTGTTGTGCTTCTGTATGCAGCCGTTCTTTGAGCGAGTCATCTTTTACATTTTCAGCTGTTCGAATTAACTCAATATAATGTTCATACTCGTGTTGAAGATTTATAAATACATTATCAACTTTATCAACTGCTGATGTGATTTCCTTGTGATCTTTTTCATAAGCGAGTTTAGCTGTAACTGCTGCCTTCAAAGGTTCCTTGAATATAAATTCTCCTTTCGCACCAGACAATAAATTGAGCATCCGAATATTTTCTTCCTGCAAGAGGTGATTGACCAAATAATCATAATAAAGATTAATTTTAATTTCAGCAGTTCGCGTTTTATCTTCATCTGCAATCATCTTTAAAAGATTTACTTCCACTTGTTTTAATGCAAGATCACGCGTGTTGATATCTGATATTATCTGTGTTAGTTCAGGGTCAGGCCCTTTTAAATGAATGAAATTTTCCAAATTTATTCGAGATCTCTCAAAGTAAATTTTTCGCGCTTTTTCTAACCAACCTTGTTTCATACAACCCCCTTAATGCAAATTTTTTAATTATCACTAATTAAAATATAGTTTAAATATGAAAAATTTGAATTGTGTGGAATGCACTAAAGGGGAAGCAATCTAAGCAAGCCATCGACGAAATCCCTAACATCAACAATATCAAACTCAATTAATGATTCATTTTACGTAATACCATCAAGCACTTTTCTAAATCATTGGGCAAATCCGCTGTAACCACAATAGATTGCCCAGTCATCGGTAATGTAAATTTCAATGAATACGCATGTAAAAATAAACGATGACAACCGTAGGCTTTAAATATTTTATTAATGTCTTTATCGCCATATTTTTCATCACCAATAATGGCATGACCAGCATGCAACGCATGTACTCGAATTTGATGGGTCCTACCCGTCAACGGTTGTGCTTCAACTAAAGTGGCTTGGGGAAATTTTTCAACAATTTTAAAACGCGTGTGGGATTCCTTACCTTCTTCATGCACATTAACCATGCGTTCGCCCGATTGTAATTGGTTTTTTTGTAACGCAGCTTTTATCTCTTTAATATGAGCCGGCCATGCGCCTTGCACTAACATTAAGTAGGTTTTAGTGACTTTCCCTGAACGCAATAATTCATGCAATTCACGTAAAACGCTGGATTTTTTGGCAATTAACAAACAGCCTGAAGTATCACGATCTAAACGATGGACTAATTCCAAATATTTTTGCTGTGACCGAGCTGCCCGTAATGTTTCAATGACACCTAAACTGATACCACTACCACCATGCACTGCCAATCCACTGGGTTTATTGACCACTAACAACCCATTATCTTCATATAAAATCTGTTGTTCTAAAGCCTTAACCTGATTAACTTTGGGTGTCACAACAGTAGCAACCCCTAATTTTAACGGCGGAACACGAACAATATCACCTGAAGCAAGACGTTGATCCGGATCAGCACGTTTTTTATTAACACGCACTTCGCCCTTGCGAATGATTCTATACAGATGACTTTTAGGCAAATCCTTGCAACGAGTGCGTAAAAAATTGTCTAGCCGTTGACCAGCATGTTCAGGATCCACAGTGATATATTGTACGGATTGCTGCGTAAGTTTATTCATTCAATTATCCAATAGTGACTGTCAAAGTAATATCATCTGTAAATACAAATCGAGCATTTTATTATTTTCATTTCGTCCCGCAACATCTCATTGATAAAATTCTCAAAACTGTTACAATCGCGAAGTTTCTCTAGCCTGGTATTTATCATTGAAAACCAAATTTTTGCAATGTGCAAATCACCCAGAGATAACTAAACAGTAATTGAGCGCTGTATGTGCTTTTAAAAAGCAACAGCTAATGAGATTTATTACAGTAAAAAACGACCCCGCTGTTAAGACACGGGAATATTAATTAACTTAAAAAAACGATATCGCTAGACATATTGCAGGTGAACCCCTCCCCTAAGACGATCATGGAGCGGGTGTGGTGGCATAAGGCCTGCAAGCCTGCCACCTTACAAAGAACTACGAATAAATATAAAGATCTTCCACTTTAAAGTTTCTGAAATAACACTTGCCATTGCTGATTTGGGGCTATGGCCCTGAGCAACTGTTTAGCGTGCATCGCATGTGAGGAAAACAGTCATGGCTTTAAATAGAATGTTGATGAACGGCGCCCCTTTTAGCGGCGCTGGCAGTGAAGAATTTCGTTATGCAATTTTATATGGACAAACCCTAGTCAATTTTTATAGCGCCCATCCCGGCCGAGAACAAAAAAAAGCAAATATCTACAAAGGTAAAGTAACCCGCATAGAACCTAGCCTAGAAGCCGCGTTCGTCGATTATGGCGCTGACCGGCATGGCTTCTTATCATTTAAAGAACTCGCCCCCCAATATTTCTCTTCCGGAATGAATGCCGAAAACAGCCATATCAGAGATGTGTTGCATGAAGGGCAAGAATTGATGGTGCAAGTTGATAAAGAGGAACGCGGCAATAAAGGCGCTGCTTTGACTACTAAAATCAGTCTGGCCGGATGTTATTTGGTATTAATGCCCAATCAACCTGGTGGGGGTGGCATCTCACGCAGTATTGAAGGTGAAGAGCGCAATGAATTACGCGAACATTTAGACAAATTAGACATCCCTGGTGATATGAGCGTTATTGTGCGCACAGCTGCTGTGGGTAAACAACTTGAAGAATTACAATGGGACTTGGCCTTTTTAATTAAACATTGGGAAGCCATTAAAGCTGCTTTCAATCAACGCCCTGCCCCATTCTTGATTCATCAGGAAAGCGACGTGGTCATACGCGCATTACGGGATTACCTACGCGAAGATATTCACGAAGTTTTAATTGATGATGCAGAAGTTTATGCCAAAGCTAAGAAATACGTTAATGAAGTCCGTCCTGATTTTATTAATCGTATAAAACTCTATCAAAACAACATCCCACTGTTCACACGCTTTCAAATTGAAAGCCAAATTGAATCGGCTTACCAGCGTGAAGTGCGCTTGCCTTCTGGAGGCTATTTAGTTATCGATCATACCGAAGCATTAGTGGCTATCGATATTAACTCAGGTGGTGCAACGCGTGGTGGCGATATTGAAGAAACAGCCCTCAACACCAATATTGAAGCTGCCAATGAAATTGCCAGACAATTAAGATTACGCGATTTAGGTGGGCTCATTGTTATTGATTTCATCGATATGGAGTCATCTCGAAACCAGCGTGAAGTTGAAAATCGCTTACGGTCTGCTTTAGAGCTTGATCGCGCTAGAGTACAAGTCGGTCGTCTTTCTAAGTTTGGTTTGTTAGAAATGTCACGACAACGATTACGATCAGCATTAGGTGAATCCAGCCAAAATATCTGCCGTCATTGCAATGGTTCGGGCACGATTCGGAGTGTGCAATCTTTATCTTTTTCTATCATCCGCTTGATTGAAGAAGAAGCGCTTAAAGAAAATACCGCTGAAGTCCGCGCGCACCTTCCTATTCCTATCGCAACATTTTTATTAAATGAAAAACGTGAAGCAATTTCCCGTATTGAACATAGACACCGCGTACGTGTGCTGTTAATTCCAAATAATTTACTGGAAGTGCCTCATTATAAAATCGAACGAATTCGCCATAGCGATGTCGCTGGTCAAAAAGAACAAGTTTCGAGTTATCAAATATCTTATGAACCAGAAACAGAAGATGTGTTAAGCAAAGAACAGGGCACCACAGAAGTTGCACAACCCGCTGTACGTGCCAGTGATATCAGCGTTCCACCCGTAGTCCCCAAAAGTAGACCTAGCTTGATCAGTCGCCTATTGCAAAAAGATCTGTGGTTAAACATATTCGGTGTCAACGAAACAAAACCAAGCCCTCAAAAGAGAGCGCCCAGCATGCAAAGTCAAAACAGACGGGGCCAACATGCTGAAGGCCATAAAGGCGGAAAACGTGATCGCGATCGTGATCGTGACGGTGGTGGCAAGCATCAACATCATGGCCGAGGGGGCAAACAAAGGCATGGGCGTCGTCAACACGGTGGCGATGGTGACTATAAAAAACAGGCTCATAATCGTCCCATGGAAGCCACTGAACATAAGACACAGCAGAGCCATGAAATACGTGCTAGCCAGCCTCATGCTGCTGCTGAAGTACAAACTGTTAAAGTGATACCTGAAAAGGTTTATAAAGAAGAAAAAACGCACGTCCCCACAACCCGTGCTGAACCGGAAAACACCAGAGAAGTGACTCAAACAAAAGAAACGCATGCAGCTGAACACACACCGCAAGATATGGTGAAGCCCGCTATAACTGAACATTCCATGGCAAGTGAACAAGTTGCTACCACGGAAATGGATACGAAAGGGACTGGACAAGAAGACGATCAAACGCAAACACGACGTGAACATAGACATCCCAGAACACGACGTGGTCAATTGCGCCGTCGAGGCCATTTAAGAGGTCACGGCCGAGAGCGCCAAAAATCAGCAACGCAACAGGATGAACAGAGTGGCGAAGCAGATAATCAACCTTCAGCGCCGAATAAATCATCAGATGAGTTTGAACCAGGCAATGGACAAGATAGCTTTAATAATAAAGAAGAAATGAATGAGTAACCTTTTTTTCCTTCTCTCGCTTGAGGGAGAAGGTGCCGAAAGCGGATGAGAGTGGATTCAAATAAATGATGAATTCTTTTTAATACCCCCTCATCCACCTTCGGCACCTTCACACCGAAGGGGTGAATGAAAAAAAATATGCGATTTGGGAGTTAATAGGATTTCATGAAATCACCCACGTCAAACGAGAATAACCTCAGGCATACCTCAATGGATCCTGACAAAAACTCATCTAAACCCAAAACACATTATTTTTGGTCAGCGTTAATCCTCATTGTTGGCCTCATCATAATATTTTTAATTTACCAATCCTACTCCGCCAAGAAAAAAACCCGCGTAGCCGCTTTGCCCGTGGTCACTACCATGGCCAAAACCAGCGATGTCCCCGTTTATCTTACTGCACTGGGCACTGTCACTTCGTTAGATAGCATCACCATCAAAACGCAAGTCAATGGCACCATGCAATCAGTGAATTACACAGAAGGACAACTGGTCAAAGCCGGCGATTTATTAGCGCAAATTGATCCCCGTCCCTTTGCCGCGCAAGTCCTGCAATTTCAAGGTCAATTGGAGCGCGATCAAGCACAATTGATCAATGCCCGCGTAGATTTAAAAAGGTTCCAAACCCTCTACAAATTAAACTCTGTTTCACAACAAACGCTTGATACGCAATCAGCCTTAGTCAAACAATTAGATGGCACAGTAAAGCTTGATCAAGGCCAGCTCAATGGTGCGCAAGTGAACTTAGCCTATTGTAGAATTACCTCCCCCATTGATGGCCGTGTGGGTTTACGATTGGTAGATCCGGGTAATTTTGTACAAACTTCGGATACTACTGGGATAGTGGTAGTTAATACTGTCAATCCAATTACAGTGGTATTTACTATTCCTGAGGATAATGTCTCGGATGTATTGCAACAAATTTATAATGGCAAAACATTAGCTGTGCAGGCTTACGATCGAACCCAAACGCAATTATTAGATACGGGTAAACTGTTAACCATTGATAATCAGATTGACCCAACCACTGGCACCGTGAAATTAAAAGCGCAATTTGAAAATCAGCATTATTTATTGTTCCCCAACGAATTTGTAAACGTCAAATTACAGGTCAATACCTTACATAACGCCGTATTAGTACCCACCGCGGCAGTTCAACAAGGATCACAAGGGCCCTATGTGTTCTTGTTGAATACCGATAACACCGTCAGTATCAAACCGGTAGTTACCGGTGTTGTTACTGGCAACGATACCACCCTCAGTTCAGGTATTTCATCAGGCCAAACCGTAGTGATTGAGGGCGCTGATAAACTCTCAGATGGTGCTAAAGTGACCGTAGAAAATGCGCAGATGGATGCACAAGGTGACAATCAGTCGGCGCATACGCATCATCGGCGCGGCACTACATGAACCCTTCCCGTCTCTTTATTCTGCGACCCATTGCCACATCGTTATTGATGGTTGCCATTTTATTATCAGGCATATTAGCTTATCGTTTGTTGCCCGTTTCATCATTGCCCGAGGTGGATTACCCCACCATTGTCGTATCAACTTTTCTACCCGGTGCCAGCCCCGATGTTATGGCAACCTCAGTCACTGCACCTTTAGAACGCCAGTTTGGCGAAATGCCCGGCCTAGACCAAATGACCTCGACCAGTTCCAGCGGTGCCTCAGTCATCACACTGCAATTTAGCTTGGTATTAAGCCTAGACGTCGCAGAACAAGAAGTACAAGCAGCCATCAATGCGGCCTCCACTTTTTTGCCACAGGGATTACCTTTCCCTCCCATTTATAGCAAAGTCAATCCGGCGGATTCGCCTATCGTGGTACTCGCACTGACCTCACCCACTATGCCATTGCCGCAAGTTGAGGATTATGCAGAAACACGTCTCGCACAAAAAATTTCACAATTATCGGGTGTCGGTTTAGTCAGCATCAGTGGTGGACAACGCCCAGCAGTGCGGATTCAAGCGAATCCCATGGCTTTGGCTGCCAATGGACTGACCCTGGAAAGTGTGCGCACTGCCATTACTAATGCCAATGTGAATGCTGCTAAAGGCAGTTTTGATGGCCCATCACTGTCCTATACCATCAATGCCAATGACCAATTATTAACGAGCAGCGATTACCGTCCCATCATCGTGGCTTTTGATAACGGAGCACCTGTGCGTCTGTCAGATATCGCGCAAGTCAATGATGATGTAGAAAACGTGCAACAAGCGGCATGGATGAACGCGATACCAGCCGTGATTATGAATATTCAGCGTCAACCCGGCGCCAATGTCATTGTGGTCGTTGATCGTATCAAACAGTTGTTAACACAGTTAAAAGCTAATTTACCTGCGGCAATTCATGTGTCCACGTTGACTGATCGTACTGTCACCATTAGAGCTTCTGTCAAAGATGTCGAGTTTGAATTAATGCTGGCGGTGGCTTTGGTCGTGTTAGTTATCTTTCTCTTTTTACGCAATTTACCTGCCACTTTTATTCCCAGTGTATCGGTACCGTTGTCCATTGTTGGCACCTTTGGCGCCATGTATTTATTGGGATTTAGCCTCAATAACCTGACCCTAATGGCCTTGACCATCGCTACCGGTTTCGTAGTCGATGACGCGATTGTGATGATTGAAAATATTTCCCGTTACATAGAGATGGGTGACGCACCGCTAGAGGCCGCGCTAAAAGGGGCTAAGCAAATTGGTTTTACCATTATGTCATTAACGGTATCACTGATAGCGGTGTTAATACCGTTGTTGTTTATGAGCGATATTATCGGACGATTGTTCCGTGAATTTGCGATTACCGTCTCCGTCACTATCCTCATCTCGGCCTTTGTCTCTCTGACGTTAACCCCGATGTTATGTGCCAGATTATTGCGTCATCACAAACCCAGTGAAACCAGCCGTTTTGATCACCTCAGCGAACAGACCGTACAAAAACTTATCGATAAATATGCGACAAGTTTACGCTGGGTATTAGATCATCAGCAGCTGACGCTGTTGGTAGCAATTGCAACACTCATCGTCACATTATTGTTGTTTTACACTATCCCAAAAGGTTTCTTTCCCATACAAGATACCGGCGTCATTCAAGGGATTACGGAAGGGCCGCAATCGGTTTCATTCCCTGCCATGGCTGAGCGGCAACAAGCCGTTGCAAAAGTAGTATTGTCGGATCCCGCAGTAGCCAATATTTCCTCTTTCATAGGTATTGATGGCACTAACGTAACACTCAACAGCGGCCGCATGAATATCACCCTTAAACCGCTGGCAGATCGGGATGCCACTGCCAGTGAGATCATTAGACGGCTTCAACCGAAATTGGCGCAAATTCCGGGCATTACGTTGTATATGCAACCTGTACAAGATTTAACCATCGATAATCGCGTAAGCCGTACGCAATACCAATACAGCATCAGCGCTATTGATCCTAGTGAAGTGACTAAGTGGTCAAGCATTTTACTCAACAAATATCAGACCTTACCTGAATTAACCGACGTCGCATCAGACCAACAAGATCAGGGTTTAGAGACATCAATTAACATCGATAGAGACACCGCCTCTCGCTTAGGTATTACAGTATCTGCGATAGATAACGTTTTATATGATGCGTTTGGCCAACGGCAAATTTCCACCATGTTTACCCAGCGCAATCAGTATCATGTGATACTAGAAGCCTTACCGCAATTACAATTAGGCCCTACAGCCTTAAACAACATTTATCTCACTAGCGCTACGGGCAGCAATATCCCTCTGAGCACTTTTACACAAACTGCCATGACTTTAGGCTCATTACTGATCACCCATTTGGATCAATTTCCCACTGCAACAATATCATTCAATTTAGCTCCGCATGGCGCGCTAGGCCAAGCGATTAATGCGATTGCTAAAGCCAATCTGCAATTACAGGTTCCTGCCGATGTGCAAACAGAATTTCAAGGAGCCGCTAAGGTTTTTGAAAATTCATTGGGCAATGAAGACTGGTTATTGTTAGCAGCGATTGTGGTGGTTTACATCATTTTAGGAGTGTTATATGAAAGTTACATCCATCCTGTGACCATCCTCTCCACCCTACCTTCTGCTGGTTTAGGCGCATTATTGGCGTTAATTTTAACGGGTAATGTTTTAAGTATTATTGCGTTGATTGGTATTATTTTGTTGATTGGTATAGTGATGAAAAATGCCATTATGATGATTGATTTTGCGTTGGAGCAGGAACGGATTTACAAAAAGTCTGCTTTAGATGCGATCTATGAAGCGGCACTGTTGCGTTTCAGGCCGATCGTGATGACAACCATGGCATCACTACTTGGTGCAGTGCCAATTGCATTAGGAAGAGGAATGGGTGCTGAACTCCGCCAGCCATTAGGTATCGCGATTATCGGCGGCTTGATGATCAGCCAGTTATTGACCTTGTATACCACACCAGTGATTTATTTGGTGTTTGATAGGTTGCAGAATAAGATTATTAATCGGAATAAAGGTTAAGTGTCATTCCTGCAAGGGAAAGTCCAAACCAGTAAGGTATTATTTGATATAGGAATTGAATGAATCTATCCGCCCCCTTCATCTCTCGCCCCATTGCCACAACACTGCTGGCATTAGGCGTCGCTATTGCGGGCATAGTCGCATTCAATTTCTTACCCGTCTCATCACTACCCCAAATCGAATTTCCGACCATCAATGTCTCTGCCTCCCTTCCTGGCGCAAGCGCAGAAATTATGGCTACCTCCGTGGCAACCCCACTGGAACGCCAATTAGGCCACATCGCCGGCATCACCCAAATGACCTCCAATAGCAGCTTAGGTCAAACCAGTTTAACCATTCAATTCGACTTATCACGCGACATAGATGGCGCCGCGCGTGATGTGCAAGCAGCCATCAACGCTGCTGCAGGCCAACTACCCAGTAATTTGCCATCCAACCCCACCTATCGCAAAGTCAATCCCGCTGATGCGCCTATCATGATTATCTCTTTGACTTCCGATACCTACTCCAAGGGACAAATGTTCGATATCGCATCCACCACACTAGAACAAAAAATCTCACAGGTTGATGGTGTAGGCCAAGTTATTGTTGGCGGTAGCTCACTGCCTGGCGTGCGTGTAGAACTAAATCCTACCCAACTTAATAGCTACGGAATCGGGTTAAATGACGTAGCAAATGCAATATCCAATGCCAACGATAATTTGCCTAAAGGTGAAATTAAATCGGCAAAAAGCAATACAGAAATTATTACCAATGATCAAATATTCAAAGCCTATGAGTACCGTCCGCTGATCATCGCAGTCCGCAACGGTAACCCCGTCAGATTATCTGATGTAGCAACCGTCACTGATTCCGTAGAAAACATACGTACCGCAGGCCTCGCCAATGGGAAACCCTCCATTTTATTAATTATTTTTAAAGCGCCAGGTGCAAATGTTATCCAATCAGTGAATCAACTCTACAAATTATTGCCGATGTTTAAAGCCTCTATCCCCCCTGCCGTTAATATGACCGTAGTGATGGATCGCAGTATTACCATCCGCTCTTCTTTGCATGATGTTGAACTGACCTTAATTATCGCCATGCTATTGGTCATTTTTGTGGCCTACCTGTTTTTAGGCAGTGTCAGGGCCATGTTAGTACCTGCTGTGGCGGTACCGCTCTCATTATTAGGCACTTTTGGGGTGATGTATTTACTGGGCTACAGCCTAGACAACCTATCATTAATGGCGCTCACCATTTCGACAGGATTTGTCGTGGATGACGCGGTCGTGGTACTGGAAAACATTACCCGTCATATTGAAATGGGCAAAGCGCCTATGGAAGCAGCTTATAAAGGGAGCGAACAAGTCGGATTCACCGTGTTATCGATGAGTTTGTCGCTAATTGCAGTATTCACACCCATTTTATTAATGCAAGGCATTGTAGGACGCCTGTTTAGAGAGTTTTCAGTCACATTAGCGATTGCGATTCTGGTTTCTTTGATAGTGTCATTAACCGTCACACCCATGATGTGCAGTAGAATTTTAAAACCGCATGTTGAACAACAAAAAACCACACGCTATACCCGATTAGTCCAGCAATTTCATAACTTTTATGACGGCACATTAAGATGGTCATTACAAAATGCTAACACCATTTTATATATTTTATTGGCTACGATTTTGCTCAATATCTTTTTATTCTGGGTAGCGCCCAAAGGCTTTTTTCCGCAACAAGATACCGGTCGAATCATGGGCTCAATTCAGGGCGATCAAGATATTTCATTTCAGGGCATGCAGGTGAAAATGACTCAATTGATTCGCATCGTGCAAAAAGATCCTGCGGTAGCCACTGTGGTAGGTTTTGTGGGTGGCGGTGGAGGCAGTACCACGAATTCAGGTAGCGTTTATATTTCTCTCAAACCCTTGGAAGAACGCAAAATATCTGCTGATGCAGTGATTAATCGTTTACGCAGTAAACTGTCTGTAGTCAGCGGCGCGACACTTTATTTGCAAGTAGCGCAAGATTTAGTGATTGGTGGCAGACAGGGTAATGCCCAATTTCAATATACTTTAACCGCAGATAATCTCGATGACCTTAACAAATGGGCCCCCTTAGTCACTGAAAGATTAAGCAAAATCCATGGTATCGCTGATGTGAATAGCGATTTACATAGTCATGGTCTGCAAGAATTTGTCACTATTGATCATGACAGCGCATCCCGGTTCGGTATTACGCCACAAGAAATCGATCAAACATTGTATTCAGCGTTTGGCCAGCGTCAGGTATCAGACATGTTGACTGAACGCAATCAATACCATGTGGTTATGGAAGTGGCGCCTCAATATTGGCAACGTCCAGAAACTCTCAATGATATTTATGTGGTTTCATCGACTGGTACGATGGTGCCTTTATCTACAATTGCTAAGTTCGCACCTTCATCGACTTTGCTTACTGTGAACCATCAAGGCCAGGCACCCGCAGCGACGTTATCTTTCAATTTATTGCCAGGTATGGCATTAGGCGACGCTGTCAACTTGGTGGGCCAGACCGTAGCAAAAATGCATTTACCTGACACGATACATGGAAATTTTCAAGGAACTGCCCAGGCATTTCAAGCTTCGCTCGCTGATGAACCCTATTTAATTCTTGCCGCATTATTTGCGGTTTATATTGTGTTAGGAATTTTGTACGAAAGCACTATTCATCCCATTACTATTTTATCTACCCTCCCCTCTGCTGGTGTCGGTGCATTATTGGCATTAATTCTGACCCATACCGATTTAAGTATTGTGGCTTTAATTGCGATCATATTATTAATTGGTATTGTGAAGAAAAACGCGATTATGATGATCGATTTTGCGCTAGATATGGAAAAACAAGAGCATGCCTCTTCCTTTGATTCGATTTATCAAGCAGCATTATTACGTTTCCGTCCAATCATGATGACGACGACTGCTGCATTATTTGGCGCTTTGCCATTGGTAATAGGTTTTGGTTTAGGATCGGAATTACGCAGACCGTTAGGTATTGCTATTGTCGGTGGCTTAA
Organism: Pseudomonadota bacterium; assembly: GCA_021777765.1. GTDB lineage: Bacteria > Pseudomonadota > Gammaproteobacteria > DASZBR01 > DASZBR01 > JAJYDF01. Next base: position 143,871 of record JAJYDF010000003.1, read on the forward strand.
TTGTAAGTCAAATTTTGACATTATATTCAACACCTGTGATTTATTTAGAAATGGAAAAATTAAAAAATCGATTAATGGTTTTTTTTGGGGTTACTAATAATAAAAAGAAATTAATTCAAATTCAGGATAATGACTAATCACAATTCCTCCCCTTTAAAGGGAAGAAAAAATGTAGCCTGGGTGAAGCCAAATAAAATTATACAAAAAAGTGAAAATCTAGCAGATTAAATCAAAATAAATAAAAAATGATGGCGAAACCCGGGAGATCAATTAATTAATTTCCCGGATTCCGCCAGTGGTACAAATAATTTTTTCATCATAATTCAAATTCAGTGAAATTTATTAGAATATTATTTGGCTACATCCAGGCTACAACTACTACGACCACAACTAATTTAAATGCGAATATATTGAACTAAGGAACAAATAAATGTGTTTAACAAATCATTTATATTTAAATAAAAATAATTCATTTATAAAATTAATTTTTAATTTATTTTTATTTATTATCATTCCCGCTTGCGCTGTCGGTCCCAATTACGTACGCCCAACTGCACCCGCCCCAACTCAATACAAAGAAGCCTCAAAAAACTGGTTAGTCGCACAACCCAATGATGCAATCGACCGCGGCACTTGGTGGGAGATATTTCGTGATCCTGAATTAAATTCCCTCGAAGCCCAACTGAACATTTCCAATCAAACCATTGCCGCTGCTGCAGCCAGTTATCAGCAAGCGCAAGACTTAGTCGATGAAGCACGGTCAGGCTATTTCCCTACGATTGCGGCATCCTATATGGTCACCAGACAAAAAGCGTCAAACGTCTCAACCTCTACAGGCGCCAGTACCGCAGGCACTTCCACCACTGGTTCAACAACCAGTTCCGGCGCCATTCCTACTCGTGCGCCGATCACTACCCATCAATGGTTGCTGGATGGCAGCTGGGAACCCGATTTATGGGGCAGCGTCAGACGCACTGTAGAAGCCAGCAGCGCTAATGCCCAGGCATCTGGCGCACAACTCGCTAACGCACGTTTATCAGCTCAAGCTACTCTAGCTGAGGATTATTTTTCATTAAGGGCATTAGATACCGATCAAAAAGTTCTGAATGACACCGTAGTGAGCGATCAAGAAATCCTTAGAATAACGCAAAATAAATACAATGCAGGAGTCTCCTCTTTGGCCGATATCGTTTCGGCACAAAGCCAGGTCGAAGTGGCGCAAGCAGCTGCTATCAATAATGGTATTAGTCGCGCGCAATTTGAACATGCTATTGCTGTTCTTATTGGTGAACCGCCTGAAGTTTTTTCCCAACCCTACAAACCTCTGACAGAAACCCCACCGCTGATTCCTGTCTCTGTACCTTCAGTGCTATTAGAACGCCGGCCTGATATCGCGCAACAAGAACGCTTAGTAGCACAAGCCAATGCTCAGATAGGTATCGCTGAATCAGCGTATTTTCCTAATTTATTGTTAACAGCAAACGCCAGCTCAACCGCGGTGGGTAGCGATCTCATTTCTGCACCCGTTATTGGTTGGTCATTAGGTGCACAATTAGCTGAAACAATTTTCGACGGCGGTCTCCGCAGTGCTGCAGTCGCCGCATCAAAAGCTAATTATCAAGCCACAGTAGCGAATTACCGCCAAACGGTTTTAGCCGCATTTCAAGATGTGGAAGATAATCTCGCTTCGCTAAGAATCCTTGACCAAGAATCCACAGTACAAAATCAAGCAGCAGCCAGCGCTAAATTGGCATTTCAATTAACTATGAATGAATATAAAGCTGGCACCGTTGATTATCCCACGGTATTAATCGCACAAGTCGCCGCATTTAATGCAGAAAAAAATGCTGCAGATGTCAATGGCTTGCGTATGAGTTCTGCAGTTGGATTAATTAAAGCATTGGGGGGTGGGTGGAATGGAATTTTGTGATATTACGATTATGATTATCTCGTTTAGCAAAAAATAATTACTAATTACTGTCACGTTGAGATAAATATTAATTATATTTAATATTTTTCTTTTGTTTTAAAAATTTTATAAAATATATTTTATATTAGTTTATTTAGTCAGCGAAATATAAAAAATATTTAATATTTCTATTATTCCCAGGGATTTAAAATTTCAATGCCGGTTCTTTGAAAATCGCTAACATTTCTTGTTACAACTGTCATGCCATGCACTAAAGCAGTTGCAGCTATTATTGCATCTCTCTCTGATTTTTTATCTGGAACATGTAGTTTTGCACATCGTAGCGCCACAGCCACATCAAACAACAAGATTCTTTCTGAAAATGTGGGAAGAACATGTGTATCCATCCATGTGCGTAATAGTGCACCTTGTGATGGGTCTCTGCGTTCGACTGTAATGATTCCTGTCTCAATTTCTAAAATAGTAATTACAGATATATATAGGCTCGATGGAGAAACGCTTTTAGCCCATTTAATGACATTTTTATTTACGTTCTTAGACTTTGCTTTTCTCAATTCAGAAATAACATTAGTATCCAGCAAGTACATTAACTAAACTCCTCAGGCCGATATATTTCACTGTCTAATTTTGGAATCTCGAAATCAATATCAGCCGCATCGGGCATCGCCAGCAAATCTATAATGCTCTCTTTTGTCGTTGTTAAATTTTCATAATCTTGTATTGACAATAAAACATGTGCTGGATGACCTCTATCGGTAATGAATACAGGGCCCCTCAATGAAGCCCGCTTTATCCTACTTACATCTTGGTTGAATTCTCTACTAGTAACTGTGGTGATAGCCATGGCAACCTCTTGGAACAAAATGTAGCAATGTTTCTACATTATTAGTATAGTAAAAATGTAGTTATGTGTCTACATATCTAATTAGTTATTCCATGGATTAAAAGGTGCAATGCCCGGGCAATCAGAAAAATCTTAAGTGTTGCGAGTTTGGGTAATTAATCGCTCATTGATAATATAATCGTTAGAAGAAAAAATTAATCCCGAGTTTAAATCTCTTAAAAAGTCCCTTGCCAGATAAATATATTCAATAAACAGAACTATACTATTAATAAAATACTTAAAATTCAAACATTTTATATACCTTTTAAAAGATGGAAATGCGGAGAAGTATCATGCAAGAACCTAAATCCATTAGTTTTTTAGACCCACTGAAATCTGCATTTCAAACAGGGAAAATAGATAATAAAACATTGTTAGAAATTATGAGTCAAATCAACTTAGGGCATATTAATGTGGTTGAGTACACAGGCTTATCAAAACATATGTCAACTCCTACTATGAATATCATGGCTCAAAGATTATGCGACATGAATGCATCGGAAAATCCAGACAACGCCTTGAGAAGCGATGGTTTACCACGATCATTTGCGCAAAAGCAATTTGAAAGGTATCTTGACAAAGATAAAGATAAGTTTTTGAATCTAATGCTGCCCTTTTTTAACAATAAAGAGCGAGAAACGCACACTTTACCTCTGATAAACTTTAATCATTTACAAGCAATGTTACCTGCACTACAAAATGCAATAAAATTCACAATTGATAATATTGCTACACCACACAGAAGAGATCTTGAAGTAGTGAAAAATAAAATGTCTCAGACTACAAATGATGAAGAATTGAAAAAATTATTAAAAGATAAGGCTGAGCTAGAAGAAAAGATTGCAAAATGTCCTCATGAAGCCATAAATACTATAATTGCATTCAATATCATTAAACCCTATGTAACAGCACATATGGATCAAAGTTTACTGAAAAACACATTATATAAAACATTTAATTTAGATAAAACGCTTATTGAGCAATTATACGAAAAATATAGATCATTGCCTGACCGACCATTAGAAAAACATAAATCATTTAAAAACGAAGCTATGGAAATTCCAACAAATACAGTATCAGCAGGGGAAACACCAAAAAATAAAACACCCGAAGGGCCTGCAAGGAATACACTCAGAAGATAAGGTTTACACTCTATACATCTTACATTTATCATACTCAAATGATTCAATCCCTTTTGTGAGGTTAACATGTCTAACCGAATAACCGACCATATTTCCTACACAGAGTTATTTTCTTATTTTACTGATGCCGAAAGCCTAATCACTAAGCTGCCTAAAAGCTGGCCATCAACACATTGGAAATCAATTCTTAACGGGACAATGTCAATTGATCAATTAAGCGCTATTGAAAAATCTCTTTCCGCGGAACAAGTAAGTGCATACGAAAAACTGCTAACCATCATTAATAAAATAAACTCTAAAGAAGCTAGCGATAAAGATAAAGCAATTGCTTCAATATATCGGTCTTATATTACTATTTATAAATTATTACCAATATCTATTGCACAAGCTCTTGTTGAATCCATACAATTTCAATCAGAATATTTAGATTTATCTGAAAATAATATAGATGATCTACAAGCAATTGCTATTGCAGAAATATTACCTTGCACACAGATTTCAAGTCTTATCTTACGAAATAATCAAATAAAAAATAATGGCGCAATTGCATTAGCAAATACCAATTTACTCACAACATTAAATTTAGGTAACAATCAAATTAACATTGACAGAAATATAGCCGGTGAGAAATCAGCGGATGCAGTTGCTATAGCTTTTAGTCAATGCACGAGCATTTCCGATCTTAGTTTAGATGGTAGTAAATTTAGTATTGATGGTCATAAAGCACTTTTTGCAAATCCACGGATTAAAAAAATTAGTTTTAATCATGCTCACATTAGTACTGAAATTGCACAATTATATGCCACCTCTACAACAATAGGTGTTATACATTTAGATGAAAATGAGCTAGATCCTAATACGATTATTTCTTTAGCCAATAATGAATTTTTTGTAGGGATGAGTTTAAGATATAATAATATCAGTGACGCTGTAGCTGCTGTTTTAGCTCAATCTAAAAATTTACAAACATTAGATATAAGTCATTGTAATTTATCTGATAAGGGAATTGCTGCCTTTGCAAATACCACAATTAAAGAATTATATTCAAGTAATAATAAATTAACTAGCTCGGCGCCATCAACTTTAGCAGCAAATCCGCATCTTTTAATCACTGATTTCAGTCATAATAATGTTGCTGAGGTAGCAATACAAACCTTGTCTGAAGAAGATCCCACCAAAAGCTATAATATTGCAATCACAGCAGGCGCAACACCAGAATTTCCCTCTCTGAAAAGATTATCTTTATTCAAAACAAAAAAAACGGCCACACCTGCAGCCACGACAGTGCTTCCAACTGAGCTTAAGGAAGATTTAAATAAAAATAAAATGTAATTATTCTTTCATTAATTATTTTCATTAACTATTTTATAAATTAAATCCACATCATGGGTTAGCTTAAGCGCATTGATTGCTCGGAAATTAACCTGAATCAATATTTTTTGAATTAATAAATTTGGTTCTCAAACTACTATAATTAAATATAACAAAATAGTATCTGAATTTAGCTAGCATTAATTCTTCTGCTCCAACACCAATTTAATTAACTGGCTCAATTTTTTGCAGCCGGCTTTCTTTTTAATATTATTAAAATGTGCTTCAACTGTGCGATGAGAAATGTTTAGTGCCACGGCGGTTTCTTTTGCGGTTTTACCTAAAATTAATTGCTTAATACAATCTGTTTCACGTGATGTAAAATCCAAACGATCCTCATGAATATCATTACAAATCGTTTTTAAAAATTGGTTAATTTTTTGGTTCTGCTGGATAGCGCCGTATTGTAATTTTAATTCAGTAGCAATTAATATTGATGGATCTGGCGCCACAATCAGGTTTTTCATTGATTTTTTAAAATACGCAATAAAATTCAATAATAGTGCTTTATGGTTGGCATAAAAATTAATTATCTCAGTATTTTCTTTGCTTGTAGCAAAAAATGATACTTCCACATGATCTTTGAATCTTTCATAAACCGCAAAAATATTCCAAATATTGTGCGCATATAATGCTTTATAATGATCTACTTTAGGATGATTAGTAATTATGCGAATTTCAGGAACATTTTCAGATAAATTTTCAAAATCATAAAAATTGGTATCATTATAAAATTGATTTTCAAAATATTTTTTAGTCCATTCTTGATCGGTTGAAACCCGTAACATGGTGCCATCAGCAAATAACTTGATAAAACCAAAATTGGTTATACCAAAACAATCAGCCAATGGTTGACTAATATTTTCAACAACACTAGCAATCTCAATATTAAATTTTAATGCTGATGCATTTAATTTATCGAGTGTTAATAGCATAAAAATGTGCCTTGTCATTACTGAATATGTAATTGATTAAAATCCCGACATACGAAACTATTTATAAAATGGGCTATCGTAGCAACTTATTTTAAGTTACGCCTCCGTAATATTACGGTGTTTACTTGGCCTCTTCAATGACACGGGAAGATTCATCCAATTTTTGCAATTGATGATGAATTTCATTCCATTTTATTGATTGCTGTAAGGTTGCATTTGTTATATCTGATTTACCACGCATTAATTCCCAACAACGTTGTAATTTATTAGCATCAAATATGGGAGAGAAATTGTCTAATATTGTTTTAACAGCATCACGATTATTACAAACTAAAAGAATATCACATCCTGCTAAGAGGGCCTGATGTGCGCGCTCAATATAATCACCGATGATACTTGCGCCTGCCATAATGAGATCATCACTGAATATTACACCATTAAAATGATATTTTTGCCGCAATAATTGTTTTAACCAAATATCTGAAAAACCCGCTGGCTTTTTATCAACTTGTGAATAAATCACATGTGCGGGCATAATTCCAGCTACATTTTGTTTAATAAGATCAATAAATGGCGCAATATCATTTTGCTCTATGGTATTAAAATCTCGATCATCAACGGGAATATCAACATGCGAATCAGCAACAACAGCACCATGTCCAGGATAATGTTTTGCAACCGCTGACATACCTGCATGTTGCATACCTGTCATTAATGCAGTTGCCAATTCTGCGACTACTTTATTATCTGCATTAAAACTACGATCCCCTATAACTTCACTCACACCATAATCTAAATCTAAAACCGGTGTAAAACTAAAATCAATTCCAATTGCTAATAATTCTGCTGCTAATATCCAGCCACACTGTTCTGTTAATGAAAGTGCTGATAATTTATTTTCATGAAAAATTTCACCGAATTTTCTCATCGCTGGTATTCGTGTAAATCCTTCACGAAAACGTTGTACTCTGCCACCTTCGTGATCAACTGCAATCACCAATTGTGGATCACGTATTTGTTTAATTGCAGTTATTAATCGTTGTAATTGATCAATATCTTTATAATTACGAGCAAATAAAATAACACCACCAACAAGTGGATGAGATAATATTTTTTTATCTTCTGCTGTTAATTCGTAACCAGCAATATCAATCATGAGTGGACCGAGCGTCATATTAAATTCCTTAACAAATTTTTATTTCTTAGAAGACAGTGTGTCATATGTAAAAAACGCTTTTTCCTTCTCCCCTTCGGGGAGAAGAAAAAAAAAGGTGATTAATTAAATATCCTGATTTGCCAAATTGCGCAGCAAATTCTTGCGCAATACCATACCCCGGCACCGCAATTAATTCATCACCCAAATAAATTAATGGAATACGATCACGCAACCAGGGTGGAATATGCCATTCTTGAAATAATTTCTTTAATGGATGACTACCTTGTCGCCCAACAACATGCATTCTTTCTCCGCCTTGCCGAAATCTAATTGTTAATTCAGCATTAGAGGACAAATTTAATACGGGAACTATTGGATTTTCTTCCCAAGTTGCTTGCAAATAACCTAATTTAGCGGGTAAATAAAAGTGTTGCTTAAGATCATGCCAACATAAAATTTCCTGCGTATCAAATGGCAATAATTCACGGATAATATATAACTGATCTTCATAGCGCAAAATCTGCATATTCTGCCAATCAATTAAAGGTTGTGCATCGTGTTTTGCCTGTAAAATATTTAATTGTATTGCTTCAATAATATTTCGACTGGGAAAAATACCTTCCCAATCGCGCAACCAATAACGCAAAGTATTGCGTTGCCGAATATCATTTAATTGTAATAATTTTGAAATAATTAAATTATTTTCTGCTTCACCCTGACAATAATTAATATCCATTTGCGCCATTGTTTGTAATATCACTTCATCATCGGCACATTGTTGTGCAAATTTAGTCAATATCGTTTTAATATGAGACCATCGTTTGCTTAATATCGGAAATAATTCTAAACGCAAATAATTACGATCAAATCGTGTATCATTATTACTTTCATCATCAATCCAATTTAATTGATTTAATTGTGCATAAGCCAATAAATCTGCGCGCGTATTATGCAATAAAGGCCTGATTAAATAACCATTACCAAATATTTTTTTAGCTGGCATTGCTGCTAATCCAGCTGTACCACCACCACGTAACATTTGTAATAATACCGTTTCTGCTTGATCATCTTGTTGATGCGCTGTAATTAATGCCGCATTATTTTCTATTAATGTTAATAATGCATCATATCGCGCAATTCGTGCTGCAGCTTCAGGACTTTGCCCTGGAAATGGATGCGCTTTAACAGTAATTGCATGAAATGCGATATTTAATTGATCACAACTTTTACGACAATGTTCTTGCCATAAATCAGCATGAGGACTTAAACCGTGATTAATATGAATAGCCGTAATTTGTTCTAAGGGAAATGATTGCGCAACTAAATGTAATAAAACGTGTGAATCTAATCCACCACTATAAGCGACCCAATATTTATTAGTGTGGTGTAATTTATTAATGATTTCTGCAATTGCATTAGGCGTTATCATTGCACTTTTGTGACACCCATAGACATTAATCGTTTATAACGTTTTTCAACGAGTTGACTGAGACTGAGATGTTGTAATTCCATTAAATTATTGACTAAGGCTTTTTGCAAAGTGCTAGCCATAACAGTGATGTCACGATGCGCACCACCTAAAGGCTCTGATACCACTTGATCGATTAATCCTAATTTTTTTAAACGGGTTGCCGTCATACCCATTGCTTCTGCAGCTTCTGATGCTTTCTCAGCACTTTTCCATAAAATAGAAGCGCACCCTTCTGGGCTAATCACAGAATAAACACTGAATTGCAACATGAGGATGCGATCACCCACGCCAATGGCAAGTGCACCACCCGAACCACCCTCACCAGTAACAACACAAATGATGGGCGTTTTTAGTTGCGACATCACAAATAAATTGCGTGCTATTGCTTCACTTTGATTGCGTTCTTCTGCATCTATACCAGGGTATGCACCGGGTGTATCAATAAAGGTAATAATGGGCAAATGAAAACGTTCTGCCATTTCCATTAATCTTAATGCTTTCCGATATCCTTCTGGTTGCGGCATAGTAAAATTTCTGGCCAATTTTTCCTTAGTCGTACGGCCTTTTTGTTGACCAATAATCATGACCGGTTGGCCTTCCAATCGCGCTAAACCACCAATAATTGCTGTAGAATCTGCAAAATGACGATCGCCATGTAATTCATCAAAATCAGTAAAAATCCGTTCAACATAATCCAACATATAAGGACGTTGTGGATGTCTGGCCAATTGCACAATTTGCCAATCTGTTAAATTAGTAAAAACCTGGCGGGTCAGTTCACTACTCTTTTGTTGTAAGCGTTTAATTTCTCCAGATATATCAATTTCACTGTCATTACCCACTAAGCGTAATTCTTCTATTTTTGCTTCTAATTCAGCAATGGGCTGTTCAAAATCTAAGAAATTTAAGTTCATGCGACAAACCTTTAGGATGGATTACTGATTCGAAAAAAAATTCTAACATAACACTGGCTTAGGTGGCTAACAAGAAAATGTCCACGATACGCTTTGTCTGACAGCCTACGCCACGTTACAATAGATTTTTTTAACGCTCTCTCTGCATCGACTTAATTAAGGACAATGATATGGCTCTGACTTCTTCAACAATGTTACCTTTAGGTACTGTTGCACCTGATTTTATTTTACCTGATACCGTTTCAAATAAAATGCATAGTCTTCATGAATTACGTTCAACTTCAGCTACTGTCATTATGTTTATCTGTAACCATTGCCCCTTTGTAAAACATATATTGCCGGAATTAGTGCGCATCACACATGAATACTCAGCGCTAGGCATTCAATTTATTGCAATTAATTCTAATGATATAAAAAATTATCCTGAAGATTCACCTGAAAAAATGCGAGAACTTGCACATAAAATGTCTTTTCCATTTCCTTATTTATTTGATGAAACACAAGCTGTCGCTAAATCGTATCATGCTGCTTGTACGCCTGATTTTTTTATTTTCGATAAACAATTACATTGTATTTATCGCGGACGATTTGATGGTTCTACACCGAGCAATAATATTCCTGTAACAGGTAATGAATTAAGCGCTGCGCTTGATCATATTTTAACTGGGGAAAAACTAAGCGATGAACAACATCCTAGTATGGGTTGCAATATTAAATGGATAAATGAATAACATTTTTTTCCTTCTCCCGCTTGCGGGAGAAGGAAAAAATATATGAGATATTTCAATGAAAACATCAAAAGACATTCAAAATATTCTGACACTAATTTTGCACTGGGCAAAATCACAAGAAGATATTAAAGGCATTGCCTTAGTAGGTTCATATGCGAGAGATATGGCTAAAAATGATTCTGATATTGATCTGATAATGATAACAAAAAACCATAAAAATTATTTAAATGATTTATGGTGGTTAAATCAATTTGGTCAAGTTCAATTTGTTGAGCAAGTCAATTACGGCAAAGTAACATCCTTACATGTACATTATTCAAATAGCTATAAAATTGAATTTGGAATTACCACATCGGCTTGGACAAAAATCCCGCCCGATAGAGGTAGTGTTGAAGTAATTTCAGATGGTATAAAAATTTTATACGACCCTAAACATTTAATTCAAAAAATTGTTAATCATGTGCAACAAGAATATCCACCGGATAAATTGCAGCATATTTTGAAAACATCACCCTAATAATGGGGCTTCCTATCCTCTATCTTTTGTTTTAAAAACTGTGCTGTTGCATTTTAACAACAGTGATTTTATTGATAGATGACTACTCCATTTGCTAATAACTCACTTCATTCTGTGATATAATACTTAGTCAATAAAAAAAATGATGGCTATTACAACTTTACTATTAAACGAATATCGAGCATATCATATGATAACCAAAGAAAAGATAACTGAAGATTTGCAGCAATTTATAACTTTTGATGACGTAATCCATCCGCCGCGCTTTACACTCTTGAAAAAAGTATCAACAACGCAAGATCCACAACAACTGATTGACGCGGTTGAAAATTTCTCAGCAAAAATAGAGATTCATTTTGCAGGATTAACAAAAGAAAATATTAAAGATGAACCAACTCTACAAAACATTACTAAAGTACTCAATCTCACAACAGGGCTTTATGAATTATTATTGAACCATCGCTCTCAGTTAAAGCTGTCTAACGGCGAACCCTTATTAATTAATGTTGATTCATACGAATATATCCAATATCTAATAACCCTGCATGAAGAAAAAATAATAATTCGATTCAGTAATTTAGAAAGATATGATTTATTGACTATACACTGTACCGCCATGCTTAAATTGCATATTTTTTTGCATAATTATTGTTCTACATTAGAAAACTCTACAATAAAACATATCAGCCGTATTCCATCAATACTTGATATGTATCTTGCCTTATCAAAAGCAGCAATGAAATTAAACCACTTCGATCATGCTGAGCACTATTATTCCAACATAAAAAAAATACTCTCTTTTCTCTCACCTGAGCAGGGGCTATTCAAATTGAGCGCGCAATCGTCATACTTTATTGATATGGCTAGAATAAGCATACAGAAAAATAATTATCTCAAAGCAAAAGAATATGCATTAAAGCATTGCCATACTGTAAATGCACTACAAAACGCCAACCATGTCATTGATCCCCATGCATATCAGGTATTCACAAATTTTATGCAACAAGCTTATCGCCAGGGAAAATTCAAAGAAAGTTTCTTTTGGTCAAACCGTGCAATAGAACTTGTTAACCATGCCATATTATTTTTTAAAAAATCTTCAGAATTGAAAATTAAAGTTCTAGCGCAAGTTCTTAAAATTGATTATGAATATGAAAAAAGTAAATATGAAAGCTCATTAAAAGCAATTAATGGTATAAGGCATACTTGCAAGCAAAAAATTTTGGCAAACAATCTTGAGCAGATTCAAAATATAATAAAAGAGCACAACCAGTCTATTCAACAACAATATGAACAATATCTTAAAATAACGATTTTAAATGAAACAGCAAATATTTTACCAAATGCCCCAGATATTATCACAATACAACTTAATGCCATCGAAATACTGTCGCTGAGACGGTCATTAATAAAAAATAATATTGTGTGTAATTATGATCAGAACTCATCCAATTTGATTATTTATAATTCCACCCGATTCAACGGTCATGCTTTTAAAAATGCATTGCGATTTTGGCAAAATCATATACGACAAAAGTATTATCAACCACCATCCACACCATCTTCCCAGCATAAGTGTGAAACACCGCCAAATACTGTTGCCTCAACCACAAATCAAATGTCAGATCCCATTTTTTTGGATGAACTACCATTTGAAAAACCGATAGTTATCAAAAGAAAACATCTTCCTACTTCCTCGAATGTTAGCCCTCAAACATCAGAACAAAATGTTGAAACCAAATTAATTTCTTGGGGGAATCAATATCCTACTTATTATCATGGCAGCAATACCATATTCAAATTAAATGGTGATGTTAAAAGACATTATTTACGTATTAATCCAGATCTATTAACAGAAATTAGTGAAAAAAATCCAGACGCTGCGAAAAATTTAATTCGCTTATGCGATAGAGGAAAACAAATTCAAAATAGTAAAGGGAACAAAGGTTTCGTAGTCGTAGATGATAAATTAAAAGGAAAAGATGCGAGCAAGCCTTATCGATTTTATGGAAATAAAGTTGCCGTTGTGACTGATGAAAATAATCATACTCACACATTAATGGAAATCAATCGCTGGACAGCAAATAAAAAACAAAAAGTGCCTACAGCAGCACTTATTCCACCTGTTACTAAAATGAGACAGCCATAATAATCATGACGGATGTTGATCTTTTTTACGGCAAAGAACAGAGCATCGTTATGGCTCAGCGAAGCATTCGATGCTATTGAATAAATTAATTTCGATTTAGTTAATCATTAATCATAATAATTTTTTGGATATTTTTTTCTGATTACAATTTGATTATTGTGGATTTATTTCAAATCTCTTAAGCTTTAAAAAAAATAATAATAAAGAGAAACTCCATGAATAAATCTATCAACAATCCTCATGATAAGTTTTTTAAACGTGCCATGAGTGATTTACGCGTTGCTAAAGATTTTTTTCAACAACATTTGCCTGCAGAAATTAAAAAGCGTGTTGCTTTTAATAGCTTGCAATTTCAAAAAGAAACATTTGTTGATGAAGAACTGAAACTCTCAGCAGCAGACGTTATTTATATTGCAAATATCGATGCAAATCCCGGATATATTTACTTGCTCGCGGAACAACAAATGGCTCCTGATAAATGGTTGCCTTTCAGGATGATGCGTTATATGTTGAGATTATTAGAACATCATCATAAAAAATATCCTCAACAAACTACTTTGCCATTAATTTATCCTTGCATTTTTTATAATGGTGAACAACATTATAATTACAGTACCAATTTTTTTGATTTGTTTGGTGAGTATCAAAAAGATATGCAATTGTTACTCACTAGCCCCATTAATCTCATCGATGTGATGACAATTCCTGATAATGAGCTTCGCCAATATTTATGGGTAGGCATATTGGAATTTGTGTTCAAACACAGGTTTACTGGGGATTTTCTGCTCTATGCAGAAAAAACAATGCAATGGTTACATCAACTGGAAGAATTAGACGGTTATGACTATGTAAAGTCTGTGTTACACTATGTTTTAGAACAATTAGAAGGTCATGATGTAGAAATTTTGGTTGACATTGCCAAGAAGAATTTATCACCAAAGCTGGAGGAAGAAACAATGACATTTGCAGAACAGTTGATACAAAAAGGAATACAACAAGGAATGAAACAAGGCTTATTGCAGGGTGAGCATGCTGTACTTGAACGCTTATTAAAACACAAATTTAAAACAATTCCTGGGAAATATCTGGATTGTATTAAAACTGCAAATGAGTTGAACTTAATGACCTGGGCTGAACGAATTATTGATGCCCAATCTTTACAAGAAGTATTTGGTGATTAAACAGTTATAAATAGCAAATTCAATCGTAAATTTCAAATGAGATAATTGTCTAATAATAAAATATAGCAACTCCCGAAGAACCGCTTTTTATCAGTGATATAATTTATTCACCGATTTAAATTGTTAATTAAACACTGCGACATAGTGCTGCTGTAAACAAAATTATTATGAAGATGAATGCGGATCTTTTTTACGGCACATATATGAAATAACTAAAAATATAATAAATAATGGTGCCAAAATTGGGAATAATACTGGAAACAGTACAATTGCAACGATGGTCCATATTGCTGCGAATAATCCTAATATGATAATTCCTATGCCTGTCAGCATGAACAGTAGCAAAATTCCAACACATAGAGCAAATACTGTACCGACTACAACACCCCATGCAGCAGTTCCTAATATGAATGAGCCTCCTAGAATTGCAATTAATAAATGCCAGCAGAGAATAGCAATAAATAACATTAACAATGCAAATGTGACTACACGTAACATAATTAATTTCTCCTAATTTTTTCCTTCTCCCGCAAGCGGGAGAAGGAAAACATGTTGTGATTTTTTATTAATCTAAAAATAAATCAGAAAATAAGGGAACAGTTGAATTTAAATTATATTGTGAAAAATCGGTGATTCCTTCACCACGTAATAAATCCTCATCAACAAAAAAATTACCCGTACATTCGCGACTATTTTTAGTGAAAATCGCATGGGCAGCATCTGCCATAATTTTGGGTTTACGACTGGCTTGTAAAATTTCTTGTGGGAAATTATAAACAATTGCGGCGGTTGCAATAACTGTTTTTGGCCATAATGAATTAATAGCAATACCATCATTTTTAAATTCTTCAGCCATACCCAACGCGCACATGCTCATACCATATTTCGACATTGTATACGCTAAATGAGGTGCAAACCATTTTGGTTTCATATTTAAGGGGGGAGACAAAATTAAAATGTGCGGATTTTGTGCTTTTTTCAGATAAGGAATACACGCTTGAGAACAAGCAAATGTAGCGCGCACATTCACGCTCATCATTAAATCAAAACGACGCATGGGGGTATCTAATGTTTTTGTTAAATTAATTGCGCTCGCATTATTAACCAATATATCAATGCCACCAAAAGTTTCTACCGCCTTGGCAACAGCGGTTTGAATTTGTTGTTCATCTCTCACATCACAAACAATAGGCAATGCTTTTCCACCCGCTTGTTCTATTTCAGTTGCAACAGAATAAATAGTGCCTTCCAATTTTGGATGAGGTTCGGCGGTTTTTGCAGCAATCACAATTTTTGCACCATCACTTGCACATCGCAGTGCAATTTCACGACCTATCCCACGGCTCGCACCCGTAATAAAAATCACTTTGTCCTTGAGCGTTTGCATATTTATGATTTCCTAATGAATTAAATGTGCGACATGATACAATAAAAAACGGATTACTGTCATTTTCTCATGGAGCTTTATCGTTATGGCATTTAATTTTCTCGCTATTGGAAACTCTTCACCGAAATTAGCCAAAATATTTATTAATCTATGGGCGCCCTATTTAGGCGCAGGTATAAAAATTAATAAAATGGCTACAGACTACAAATTCATTGAAGTGGGTCTCAAACAAAGATGGTATAACACAAACTTAGTGGGCACCCATTTTGGCGGATCAATTTACGCTATGGTTGATCCATTTTATATGTTTATGCTAATAAAAAATTTAGGGGATAAATATATTGTATGGGACAAAGCAGCAGAAATTAATTTTATTAACCCCGGTAAAGGAAAATTAACAACAACATTCACATATACCGATCAAGAGATCCAATGTGAAAATGACACTCGTATCATTTCCCAACAAATTCCGGTTTCGTTTTATTTAAAAATGAATTAACACCGGTTCTAAAATCAACTGTTTGCGATAAATGTGAAAATGAAGCCGCTTCCGCTTCTAATTGTTGCTCCAAACTATTATGTCCAGATTGTCGAATTAATTGTTTGGTTAATGCATAAGCTTTTGTTGGACCATTAGTTAATTTATTTAATATATGTATTGTATTTTCTTCTAATTGATTCTCAGGCGCAATCCAATTAATTAACCCTAAATCTTGCGCTTGTTTTGCATTAATGACTTCTGATAATAATGCTAATTCCATCGCTTTTTTATAACCAACAATTCGGGGTAAAAAATAAGTTGCGCCACCATCGGGCGAAATACCTAATTTGCTATAAGCCATCGTAAATTGTGTATTTTCGCCAGCAATCACTAAATCTGCGGCCATCATAAAACTCATGCCAATACCTGCGACCGATCCATGCACACAAGCAACTACAGGTTTGGTTGTGTTTAACAAATTAGAAATACTGCCATTTACACATCGCACTAACTTTAAAACACCTTTTGGCATGGTTTCTAATGATTGATGGAAAAATCGAATATCGCCGCCAGCCATAAATAATGGGCCCGCACCACGCAATAAAACAGCGCGTATTGTATTATCATATATAATTTGATCGGTGATGGATGCTAATTCTTCTGCCATTTCATAATTAAGACTATTCATCGCTTCGGGTCTGTTGAATGATATAATAGCCACATTATTTTGAATTGACATCAAGATTAAATTACTCATTCTCTATTACTCCCTGTAAATTATTCGAAATAAAAGACATTAAATAAAATAAACAACAATAGCAAGTTCAAATTTCGCGCCAAGACTGTCTACCGCTATAAATTTTTTGAAGATTAAGCTCAGATCGCACACATTGTTTTATATTTTGCGGCATTAATATGAATGTATTTTGTACCACGATTCGCTGATTTAATGCTGCATTAATTGTTGAGGTTGCAGATATCCGATAATAATTGATTGAAATCGGTTGCATAGTTTGAGGGACCAAACAGTGTTGTTGTGATAAAAATTCTATGTAATAACAATCATGAAAATCTTCGTGCTCTTCACATTTAAAGTATATGTTAGGTGGTATTTGATCAGTCTGCAATTGTTGATCAGTGATTAAACGGGACGATGATAATAATTTGAAGCTGTTTGATAAAATTTGTTGCTCTGCCATTGTTAATAGAGAGTCTGCGTTTATAAAAAGCTGATCATGCTGACGCTGATAATATGCTAACTTTTTTGCTTCGATACTGATATCTAACGTCGTCATTGTTAACCACGAAAACATCATTAGAAATATCATAACAATGATTAAGATAACGCCCTGTTGATTATACATGCTTTATTTAATGTTCTCGCAAGCAAATAATAATAAGCCATTCACGGCGCATTCTATGGTCGTTTGTATTTAACGGTTGTCCCATATATTGAATTGTCTGGCGAATGAAATTGGCTGGTTGTAATGATGCCAACAATAAATCTATTTTAATCACTGAAACTTGTGGCCAATGAGTAATTTGATCCGCGGTAAAATAAATTATCTGGTGTGTAACAGATGATTGATAACCATAGAGAATTTGCATATTTTCTATACCATCCACTAACTCTGTTTGTTGATGATCAACGCCCCACAAATCTTTTTTATACAATGCAAACAGCGGGACGCCATGAGAGGTTGTACGTCCGGTGTTGGCAATATAGAAAACAATTTTTTCAAGAGGTGCAATTTGCGCCACTGAAGAAAAATCACTTTTGTTTTTTAGCTGTTGGATTAAATTATTCTGTGTATATTGAAAAATAGTTCTGTTGGCACAATCCGATATCATTATATATTGACCTAAATAATATTTTTTTCTGCTGTTGATGTCTTTTAACAATGAAATATCATTAGACATTTTTTCAACAACGATCACATCTGAATCAGGCGAAATATCTTTTGCTGCAAATTTCATTTCAGCAGGTAAGTTATTACTGCTATAGCCATGTAATCTACTCTCCATAGTGAGATTAACATTATCAGGATGATGTAATTCCATACTTGAGGTTAATCTTTCACATCCAATAAATCCTGCTGTTCTAATATCACGAGAGAGTAATTGTTGTGCTATGAATGCCTTGTTTTGCATTGTAATCATATTTTGATTTAATTGATAAAGACGACGGATGGTCATGTATGAATAGGTGAGGATAAGCGTAAAACTTATGCTAATAGCAACAGCGATAAGCGTTTCTATTAAAGAAAATCCTAATGGTGATGAGGTTAGTTTAATCATTATTTTTTATTCTTTTTTTATAAATGTAGCCCGGACACGTCGCTGCACTCCTTTGTCCGAGCTACTTTTTTAATAAATCATGATAAATTAAGAATAATGCTCTTCTGCGAAATTATTTTTCTGATTTTGTATTAATGCTTGTTCAATTGTTTGTTGATTTTGTCTTAAAGCAATCAGTTGCGCTTCAACCATTCCTAACAAACTAATAGTAAAAATGGACAGTGCAACCAATACTTCAATTAAACTAAATCCGTTATTTTTCAACACGGCGTAAAATAATATTTCCTAAAGAATATCCTGCACCAAATGAACACATAATGCCAAAATCGCCAGCTTGTAAATCATCACGATATAAATGAAAAGCAATTAAAGATCCTGCTGATGCCGTATTTGCATACTCATCTAAAATGATTGGCGCTTCACTATGACTTGCTTCTCTACCTAATATTTTTTGTGTAATTAAATGATTCATATTGATATTAGCTTGATGTAACCATAATCTTTTTAATTGGCTTATTTCTATTTTATTTTGTGATAAATGTTCAACAATTAATCGCGATACGAGTGGCACGATATCTTTAAATACTTGTCGCCCTTGCTGCATAAATAATTTATCGGGATTATGCATTGTTTCTGGATCAGCACGATTCATAAAACCAAAATTATTACGAATATTATTTGAAAATTGTGTAAATAATTTAAAGCTGAGAATTTCATAAGGCGCACTGACCCGACAAGTTTCTTTACGTTCTAAAATAGCGGCAGTACAAATATCACCGAAAATAAAATGACTATCACGATCTTTAAAATTAAGATGGCCAGAACATATTTCTGGATTGACCATTAAAACGGCGCGAGCATTATTAGCGATTAAGGCATTATATGCAGTTTGCATACCAAAGGTGACAGAGGAACACGCCACATTCATATCAAATGCATAACCTTGAATACCTAATGCATTTTGCACTTCAATTGCCATAGCAGGATAGGCGCGTTCCATATTGGAACAAGCCACAATGACACAGTCGATATCTGATGCTTGTTTATTGGCATTGGCCATTGCTTGTCGTGCTGCCGCTATAGACATTTCACACTGTAAAGAATTTTGATCATTGGGGCGCTGCGGTATACGTGGCGCCATGATTTGTGGATTTAAAATACTGTCTTTACTCATCACATAACGATTTTTAATACCTGATGCTTTAACTATAAATTCGACCGTGGATTCTAATAATGCAGACATTTTACCTGATGCAATTTCTTCTTTATGTTTTTCATTATGCTGTTTTATATATTGATTAAAGCTAGTGACTAATTCTTCATTGGTTATTTTATCGAGTGGGGTATAGAGGCCCGTTCCGCTGATGACGATGTTGTTCATTCAAACTCCTGATTATTACATAATGGATATTAATTTGTTTATGATACTCAGTTCTTTAATGAAAACCAATGATGGACCACCCTCATCCGCCTTCGACACCTTCTCCCGCAAGCGGGAGAAGGATAAAAAAATTGATGAATTACCAAAAACTAATTCCTTTATTTATATTTAGCTCAGCAGGTTGCTCTTTTTTTAATAATGTATTCTCAGCGCGTAATCGTTCTATTTCCATTTGTTTATCTTTCAAATCATTTTCTAATCTTGCAACCCTCGCTTCCGCATTGACTACTTTTGTCTGCAATTTATCGATTGATTCTAATAATTGACTATTTTTATGTTGCGCTTGATTAAGCTGTAATAACAATTGTTTATTTTCATTGCGTAATAATTGATTACTTTGGAAAAAATCCTTTTCTAACAACGCTATTCTCTGCGAAAGCACATTATCAGTCGCAGATTGATACACATGATTATGTTGTGAGACAGATTCTAATTGTCCTAGTTTTGATTTCAGCTGGATATTTTCTTCACGTAGTACCGTAGCTTCATAAGTAACTATTTGCATCAGTGAATATTGAGGTTCATTGAGAAAATTCCGCAATTCTTTTTTAAGATCGAACACGAATGGTAAAAATGCAAAAAATTTACTCGTTAACCTTTCAGTTAAATTCAATATATCTTGACGAATTTTTATCAAACTATTGATTTCAGCAATCCAAATTCTTATTGAAGTAATTGCCTGGGCTTCTTCAACAGAGATGGCATCGTTATCCTTTTCATACTGATTTAACAACATGGTCAAATCATTTTTAAAATTGTTTTCTAGGCTCATAATTGAGTTATCTCCGACGTCTTTTACATAACAAAAGATGGGTTTTCCAAATTAATCAATTGATCATGTAAATAGTATTTCTTAAACCAACACTGGTATTTAGTTGATCGTGTCTTTAAATCGGTATTATTTTTCGCGAGCCCATGTTTATTTAACAACTGACTTATCGATTGACTTAATGTCTTCATCGACTGAATTTTTTGAGACAACGCAACGTCGTTATCACTAACGATTTTTTGTGTCTGCCAAACTTTTGTCGTTGCCATGATAATATCTGAAACAATGATGCCATCCGGATTGTTCAACCCTAATAATGTTTGCTCAGCTTTTGATAAGCTTTCTACCATTGCAGACCAAGAAATAGATTGATCAATAAATTTAGCACGAATGGATTGCAGTATTTTAATTGTGGTATCACTAAAATTAAGCTGTTTATGGTTTTGTAATAATTCAAATAATTTCTGATCCAACAAACCGGCCTCTTTATTAAATCTTTTTTCTATTAACTCATTTCCTAAAGTTTCAATTAAACTATAACAACGAATTTGCCAAGTGGTTTTACTTGAGCGCCGCATTTCATTTATCTCATCGATATGTTTAGCAAGGGTATTGCCGGCGAAATAACTAGCGGTTCCAATTGCTTTTAATAAATCTTCTGCAAATTTAAAATACGATGTGATTTCATAATTAACACTTAAGTTCTCATGAAATCGAATGAGTGATTGTAAATAATTCAAAAATTGTTTGTTAATAAGATGCATCACAGCGGTTTGCATCTGCTCAGTACCTATTTTTGCAATGATCTGATAACAGCTATTCACTTGCTCCAATCGAGCCACCCCATTTTGAAAATCAAAAGGTATTTGACATAATTTAATTTCATGGATTAATTTATTATAAATCTGGTTCAGATAAGGCTCACTCTCTTTTGCAATACATGCAATCTGTTGTGCATTATTAATATCCAAGGAATTAAAATAATGCACCAAAAAATGATGCTTTGCCGAATCATGATTAATATTTCCAACTAAACTATTCATGGCCAATAACGCCTTATTTAAATTAATGATATCACTCAGATTGATATGCAAGCGCTGCAATCGATCATTTAATTGACTTGATATGGGTAGGCTGTGAGCAATTTGCGTAAGCTCATGAATTCTATTTTCAAATAAATAGAGTGCCTTTTCATCTAATTGAATGAATGATTTTTTATCCTGTTCAGCTACAGATAGGCTATTAAACAGTTTTTCACATACTAATAATTTATCTTCAAACAAGGTAATTTGACACTGCATTAAAAAATCATGCCAATCCGTTAAATATTTTTTGGTTTTACCAAAAACAAATGACAAAAAAGAAAAACGATAGCTCTCTCGTTGTTTATTAATTTTATCCAATGCTGACTGTATAAGAATTTCTTTAGTCTGTAATTCATCAAATAAGTATTGATACGATTGCGGCAGAGTAATATCGATGAAACAATGCTTTATTTCTCGACGGTGATTAAATAATGCAGACAAATAATGATAATTTTGTGCAAATTGCAACCGGAAATTATGTGATTTAAATAACCAAGCAGGCCATGATTTTTTTAATGGCACCTGCGATGCAATTTGCTCAGGCACCAAAATTGTGCCCTCTTCTGTAACAAGCTTTTTAAAAGACGCATGATTATTAACTTTAAACCATCTCAATTTAAATAATTGTTGTTGCGTTTCTCTAGACCCATATCTCTCGATATACCAATGAAAATAATTAAATTCTTCCTCTGTCAGCCGCAAAGGATCGGCTGGTTCATTTTTAGTGCGCAATAAACCATCATATTTTAATTTTTGCGTAAAATAGAGAATGGGATGACTTATCTTAAAATGACTTTCATCATAAGCTAATAATCGCAATAACATAGTGTCAGCTAATGATTGTTGTAATTTTAACGCCGCTTGAGAAAAATCAGCGAGATATTTTCTGTAATTTAATAATATTTGTTTCGGTTTACGTAATAATGATTTCCATTCCAACCATTCACTGGCATGTTGATGGTGTTTAATGAGTTTGGGTAAGATTTCTGCAGCTATCACACACAGACTGGTATGATTATATTCAACCAATCCCTTCTGTTTATGCCATAATGCTTTTAATGCATTATTGTCTTTATCTGCACTAAATATTTTTTCTTGAATAATTTTTTTTTGATCAGACAACCAGCGATACCACAATTGCTTATGCTGAATGGACTTTTCTATGTTATCTAATTGATCAGCATTAAATTGAAATTTTGCTTTGCGCGGCGCGCCTGTTAATAATAATAATTTCGTTGCGCGAAGATAATGGTGTTTCTCACGCAAAAAATAACATTCTTCATCAGAATATTGCCACACTTCATCATTCAGATTAATCGTAGCAATAAGCTGATTAATCTCATTGAGTATTTCAGGTTGTAAAAATGAATAATGGGAAACGTCAGCAAGCGGTGTAAATAGTGGCAAAAACATAGTTGCGCTCCTTCACATTTATTTTTGTTGTTATCGTTGAGAGTCTTATTTTTTAATGTGCTTTATGTTATTTAATTTATTTTTTAAATACAAGGATCATTTTGCAAGATTTTTAATATCCCATACTCACTAAAACTTCAAAATTCGTAAATCGCACTGTTTCATCATCAAGCTGAACATAACATCCATCACCAGGCACAAATACGCCTTCATAAATACCTGTATCAATATGAATGCGACAATAATATAACGTCGACCCATTAACATATTGGTAAGCAATTGCATTAGGTGGAATATCGCCATATTCATCAGCATTGACCCATATTTGGCTCGCAGCATAGGGATAATAATAAGGATTATAGAAAGTCCAGGGAAATCCATTAATATAAATTGTCACATGTGTTTGTGGATGTTGGTGATAGGATGATTGGCCATAATATCCATATCCAGATTGTTGCCCGTAATATCCATTTCCTGATTGTCCATAGGCATGGTATCCATATTGTCCTTGTCCATAATAGCCATTCATTTGTGTTTGACCATATTCATGATGTCGAAACTGCGATTGCCAATTAAATCCTGAACTATTAGGCATAGATGCAACTGCTGGTTGCCCATACATATGCTGTTGAAATTGTCCTGGATTATTAAATGGTTGACTAAATGATGGATTATTCGGATGTGCAAATTGTTGCGAATTATTGAATGACGGAGCAGCACCTTGATTATATCCATGCCAATTTCCACCACCGCCACCATGCCAATCTGCTTTAATTATCGATGAAAAAAATACAAAACAAATAATGAATAATAATCTTACAATTGTGACAAGGATTTTCATAGCGACCTCCTTTTGCTCTACATATTTTTTTATATTTCTATTTACCTTTGTAGAATAGGCACTGATTCACTTGTCTTTTATTATTTAATTATAGCATTTAAATTTATCGGATTTGACCCCGTTGCATGATTTAAAAAGATAATTAAATCATTTGTGATAATCTTTCATTTAAACTATCAAAAACTCAACATCACTTTATTAATTATCTCAACAGCCTGATCAATTTCTTCTTTTTTTATAATTAACGGTGGCGCCAATCTCACCACCGTCTCATGTGTTTCTTTACTCAATACACCGGCTTCCATTAATTTAATACAAACTGCGCGTGCAGAAATTCTTGAAGGATCTATCACCACGCCAACAAATAATCCCTTACCACGAATTTCAGTGACGACTGAAGGATGGATAGATTTTAATTGTTCCATAAAATAAGGGCCCAACTGTGCAGCGTTCTCCACTAAATGTTCATCTTCCAAAACATGCAACGCTTCTAAACCTACAGCGCATGATAATGGATTACCACCAAATGTGCTGCCGTGATCACCGGGCGTAAAAACATGCATCACATCTTCGCGTGCTAAAAATAGGGAGACAGGTAATAAACCACCACCCAACGCTTTTCCTAAAGTAAGGCCATCTGGTTTAACACCTTCATGTTCACAGGCAAGAAATTTCCCAGTTCTGCCTAATCCTGTTTGAATTTCATCGCAAATCAATAGCACGTTATTTTTACGACAAATCTCAGCGCATTGCGCTAAGTAACCAGGTGTTGGGACAACAATCCCCGCCTCACCTTGAATGGGCTCCACCAGAAATGCAGCGGTATTTGGGGTAATTGCCTTTTCTAATGCGGCTGTATCGTTATAAGGAATATGGACAAACCCTGGCAAAAACGGATCAAATCCAGCACGATATTGTGCCTCGCTAGATATACTAACCGCCGTCATCGTCCGTCCATGAAAATTACCATTACATACGATAACTTCTGCCTTACCCGATGGCACACCTTTCACGGTATAAGCCCATTTTCTGACTGCTTTGACAGCTGTTTCTACTGCTTCTGCACCTGAATTCATTGGCAAAGCTCTAGGCATACCAGTCATATGACAGGCTTTTTCCAGGAAAGGGCCTAATCTATCGGTATAGTAGGCGCGGGACGGTACAGCAAGACGATTTGCTTGTGCAGTTAATGCCGCCACCAAACGCGGATGACAATGACCATGACTCACAGCTGAATAGGCGCCCATCATATCGATATAACACTTATCATTTTCATCCCACAAATGAATACCGGATCCTCTTGTTAATACGACTGGTAATGGATTGTAATTATGCGCGGCGAACCGTTTTTCTAATTGGATTGCGTTACTCATATGTGCCTCCTGATAAATATTTTATTTATTGCAATTCCTTCTCACCCTCGGTGCGAAGGTGCCAACCGCAGATGAGAGGTATTAAAAAGAATTTCAAATTAATTTAACCCACCCTCGTCTACCGAAGGCACCTTCTCCCGCAAACGGGAGAAGGAAACATGATGTTTTCTACCGAGATATTTCATTTGCCCATCAATGCAATCAATATCTCTAAAATAACATTTTGTGTTAAATGGTTTTTATCATGATGCGGATTAAATTCAACTATCTCTGCACCTAAAAATCGAGAATCAGCTGCATAACCTTTTATGCATTCATATAATAATTTTGCTGATATCCCATTTTTTTCTGGTGTACCAACTCCTGGTGCTTGTTGTGGATCAATTGCGTCCAAATCAATGCTGATGCCATACCCTACAGTGCCATCCATCGCTCTTATACGTGCTTCATTGAATGCTTCTGCCAAACTTAATTTCTCTAATTGTTCTCGGAAAATAATTTTCACACCTAATTTTTTTAAGAGTGATAATTCACCTTGCTCAAAACTTCTGACACCGATAATGGTGACATTTTGTGGCAATACTTTAGCTTGATTCATTGCGATACCCGTTAATCTCAAATCACCCTGTCCTAATAAACATGCAACAGGCATACCATGAATATTACCTGTTTCACTGGATTCAGGCGTATGGCTATCTAAATGGGCATCAATCCAAATTAAACCAATAGGCCCTTGCTGAGACATCGCTTGCGCAACACCACTCCAAGTACCAATTGCAGCGCTATGATCACCGCCCATCACAACAAATGGTTGATGTTGCTCTATTAAATTTTGTGTATGTCTCGCTAATCTTTTACATAAATCTGCAACGCACAAAACTTTATTCGCAAGAAATTTACTATCAGGTGTTAGAATATCTAACCACTGCGCATGAATTGCATGTGATGCTAGTTGTAACAATAAATCACTTTGTTGCAGTGCCAATGGACCATCACCACAACCTGTATCATTCGCAGCGATGCCCGAAGCATAACCAATCAATTTCAACTCATTTTTCATGTTATGCTCCTTGCGCCAAAATGGTTGCTTTATAGGCGATAGTTAGTGATAATTCATTTCTGTTTGTATGATTAATGTGTTTAAAATGAACTCTTTATCTCTTTAAAATATAGCTTAATTTAATACAAACGGTTGCTTTTCAGACGAGTATTTTAACGATTTAATAAACAAATTAATTTAATGATGCATTGATCGTTTTATTAATCATGACACCTTTAATTATGTATTTATTTGTAGCTCTTCCAGCAGAACACAGCGACGTGTTCGGCCTACAAATATAAGAAGAGAAAGTATTTTGTCTTCAAAATCGATATGATATTATTTTATTTTTCTAACACAGGCATTGACCATGGCGTCTATATCAAATTGTAAATTCATTGAAATCCCCAAAATTAGTGATGCTCGCGGTAATTTATCTTTTGTGGAATCGCATAGACATATCCCATTTTCTATACAACGTATTTATTATCTTTATGATGTACCCGCTGGCGCTGCACGAGCAGGTCATGCGCATAAAAATTTACATCAGCTTTACATTCCTGTGTCAGGCAGTTTTGATATTGTGATTGATGATGGTGTGAATAAGAAAACAGTTTCATTAAACCGACCTTATTTTGGTTTATATGTTTGTCCTATGATTTGGCGCGATATTAATAATTTTTCATCAGGATCAGTTTGTATGACCCTCGCTTCCGAGTATTATGACGAATCTGATTATTTCCGTGATTACCAAGATTTTCTCAACGCTGTGCGAAACAATTCATGAAAGTTCCTTTTGTCGATTTAAATACTGATCATAATTCCATCAGAAAAGAATTAGATAATGCCTATCATCGTGTGATGGATGCAGGCCATTTTATTTTTGGAAAAGAATTACAACAATTTGAAGCAAATTACGCTAATTATTGTGAAGCAAAACACTGCATAGGTGTGGCAAATGGTTTAGATGCATTACATCTTATTTTACGTGGCATGGATATTGGTAAAGGTGATGAAGTCATCGTGCCAGCAAATACTTTTATTGCAACATGGTTAGCTGTGACATACGCTGGCGCGACACCAATACCTGTTGAACCCGATGAACGCACTTATAATATTGATCCCACTCGAATCAGCGCTGCAATTACTGAAAAAACCAAAGCAATAATTCCAGTCCATTTATATGGACAACCTGCAGATATGGATGCAATTAATGCTATTGCTAAAAAGCATAATCTCAAAGTGATTGAAGATGCTGCACAAGCGCATGGTGCAAAATATAAAGGCAGAACCACAGGCAGTTTAGGTGATGCCGCTGGTTTCAGTTTTTATCCTGCTAAAAATTTGGGAGCACTGGGTGACGGTGGCGCAATTACCACTAATGACACTGAACTTGCTGAAAAAATTCGTTTATTACGTAACTATGGTTCACAACAAAAATATGTGCATGAAGTGACCGGATATAATAGCCGCCTAGATGAATTACATGCTGCGTTTTTAAATGTGAAATTAAATCATTTAAATAATTGGAATGAAAAACGTCGTTACATTGCAAAAACATATCATGAATTGCTGCAAAACAACGCCAACGTAACCGTACCGTATGTTCCTGACTGGTGTGAGCCCGTTTGGCATTTATATGTCATTAGGCATCCGCACAGAGATCAATTATTAGAAAAATTTAATCAACAAGATATTGGTTCAATAATTCATTATCCAATTCCGCCACATTTGTCCGGCGCTTATCATCATACGCATCATCATTATCAACTACCTATTACAGAAAAACTGGCACGTGAAATTATTAGTCTTCCTTTGGGGCCACACCTTTATGAAGAACAAATTAAAAAAATCGTTAGTGTCATGTTATAATTTTTGTTACCAATCAGTACTGTCATTCCCGCACGGAAAAGATTTATTAAGAATATTGAACTTGCAAGCGGGAAACTATTATTTTCTGTGCCAGCGGGAATGACAAAAAAAATTTAATTTACAGAGTTGTTATGGAAATTCATTTATCAGATCGATCTTTTACCATCAAACATCGTAGTGCCGCTATTTTAAATAAAGCGGGTATTAAATTAGCACACAATGGCGCCGTGAAATTAGCTAAAAAATTAATGCGCCTCGCTATCTCGTTACACCCAGAAAATACTCTTTACCGAAAAAACTATAAATATGTGCTTTCCTACTCACAAGCATCAAAACTGATGATTTCCCTGCAGTTGCTGAATAAATTGGATAAATCCAGAAATAGAATTGCCAGTTTGTTTAATAAAATAATGCTTTGTTTTTTCACATTGGGAAATGTAACAGGAAAATTTCTCATCACTAGCGCAATAAAATTAGATCCCAACGCAAATAATTTCAAAAAAAATCAATTACGAGTTTTAACAAATAGTAATAGTCAAAATCGCTTACTGCCTGTTACGCATAAAACATTCCGTACCCAGTTATCTAGTGTAAAAGACTGGTGTTTACCACAAAAATTAACTTATTTCCCCATTAAAACAAATCAGCAATTTTTTATTGCAGCGCCTGTTGTTTTTGAACCACCATCTCATGTGACTCATACCGGTTCTGGCATGACAGAATTTCCAGATATTTATTTAGCCAACGTAAAAAACGCCACCGTCATTGCTGGCAGCAGTTTGATATTAGTCGATGACAAACGTGTTACTTTGTATGATGAATTAACGTATGTTGAACCAGGACATTATGGCATCAGTAATCAATATGCAAAATCAGTTAATAAAAATGTAGTCGATATTGCTATTGCTAATCTTAATGAACCGGTCATCGATGAAGCGATTCATTTTTGTAAGGATTATTCCAGCAATTTCTATCATTGGTTAATCGAATGTTTACCGCGATTTTGGATAATTGATCAATATCCCGAATTAAAAAATTTGCCATTGCTGGTTGATAATGAATTATTTGCACAACAAAAAGAAGCGTTGGATTTGCTTAATACCAATAAACATCCCATCATTTTTCTTAAACGCAGCGTCGGTTATCAAGTCAATAATTTATATATCCCCTCGCCTCTTTCATTATTAAATGATAATTACACCTCACCGGTGAATTACGCGAAAGACACGTTAATGTCGCCGATAGCAATAGATTATTTGCGTGATACCGTATTAAAAAATTTGGGTATTGCTGAAAAAAGTGGTTTTAGAAAATTATTTATATCGCGCAAGTTAGCCGCTTATAGACATATGCTTAATTCCAATGATATTGAAAGCTATATGATTGAACAAGGTTTTGAAATTGTCTACGCAGAACACCTTTCTTTTGCAAATCAAGTGACATTATTTTCACAAGCAAAAATCATTGTGGGTCAAGAAGGCGCAGGAATGGCCAATTTAATTTTTGCCCCGAGAGATTGTAAAGTGGTTATTTTAATTAATCATCATCCACAAACCAATTATTATGAATTCACAACACTGGCACAAGCGGTCAACATTGATTTATTATTTATTCCTGGCAATGATGTCATACGCAACATTGATCATAATAAACATAATAATTTTATTATCGATATCGCAAAACTCAGCAAGGCACTTAAATCGCTATGACCACAGAAAATACTGCCGTACCCAACAAAACATCTGTAATCAGTAAAATTGCCATTGGTAAATATAATTTACCCAATATATTAAATGGTATTGGCATTCGATTTGTTAATGGCTGTAATAAAGTTGCTTATAGTTTTAGCCGAGCTGCACTCGCGCTCAATGCGGGACAATTAAATTATTTACATAACGCTAGGGTGATGGAAAATTGTAAAAATGCAATTGCTAAGATAATCCATCCTCGCTATAAAAAAATAACTACGCAATTACTGGATATAAAATCATGGTGTATACAACAACATCAACCTTACACTGTGGTACCCACTCAACAAACCATTGATATTAAACGGCCCCAATTAATTGATCCGCCCTCAGATGTAACACATACCGGTCATGGCATTGCACACCTACCTGAAGCTTATCTTGCTGAATTACATCAAACAACAATCATTGCAGGAAGTAATTTAATTCTAACCAATGCAAATCAAATAATATTGAATGATGAAATTTATGCCGATCAAGATCGTCGTTATTCATTCAAAAGCCAATATGTCGTGCACGCTGATAAAAATACTATTACCGTTAAATATATCAAACAAATGCCACAACCCATTGCTAAAGGCATACATTTCTGTCATGACTTTTCACATAATTATTATCATTGGATATTAGAATGCTTACCACGGCTCTATGTTGTTGATCAATTCGCAGATATCAATAATTTACCTTTATTAGTCGATGATGGTTTAACACAACAACAATTAGATGCATTAAAATTAATGAATACAGCAAATCATCCTTTACACTTTTTACACAAAGGGCACTCTTATCAAGTTAATCAATTATTTGTGCCAAATATGTCTACTGTTATTCATGATAATTACAATTCTCCTGTCGCTTATGATAAAGATGTACTTATTTCGCCAACAGCGATTCATTATATGAGAGAAAAAATCCTGCAAAAACTAGGCTGTGCTAATCAAAAAGGATTTAGAAAAATTTTTATTTCACGTAAACAGTCTGAACATAGAAGATTATTAAATCTACCCGAAATTGAAAATTTACTGATGTCACGCGGTTTTGAAATTGTATTTCCTGAAGCATTAACCTTTGCTAATCAAGTTAAATTATTTGCTCAAGCAGAGTTAGTGGTAGGTCAAACTGGTGCAGGATTTGTTAATTTAATGTGGTGCCCAGAAAATTGTAAAGCCTTATTTATGATCAATCACAATGTGCAAACGAGTTATTATTTATTTAGTGTTTTGACTGATATTTTAAATATTGATCTAAAATTTATTCCAGGAACAGATATCATTGAACCTGAAAATAAAGGTCTGCAAAATGATTTTGTTATTTCTATAGATACATTGAATAAAACACTTGATACGATTTAAATCTTTTTTTCCACCAACACTAAAAATTATATGCGATACCTATTCAGCCCCGTCGAGCTGCATAAAGTAACTAAAAGTATTACTTTATGAAGTTGAACGGGTCACAACTAAGAATTTATCTGATTTTTTAAATAGATTAATTGCGAATTGAGATAAATACTCGGGAACACTTTTCTGTTTTTGGCTGGCAATGAATTGAAAGGAATGCGCAAATGAAAAACCAAAATGCTTTGACCGAATGGATTTTATTAAAATTTTACAGTTTTCTAGATAAAGTTGACGATACACCGAAGCGCACTTATTTGTACAATTTTGATCAATTCCAAAAGAAAATTAAACCTTGTGATGTCCTTCTAGTGGAATCTCATACTCGTATTGGCAATATCATCAAGCTAATTAGTGAAAGTACATGGTCACATGCCGTTCTTTATATTGGCAGGGCCACAGACATTGAAGATCCAGCATTGCGTTCAAAGCTTTTAGAACATACTAATTACTCGTTATCAGATAAATTAATTATTGAGAGTGTCATTGGAAAAGGAACAATAGTTACTTCTCTTGATTCATACAGAGAAAACCATTTACGTATTCTTCGTCCCACAACTCTTTTACCAGCAGATGCTCAAAAAGTTATCGCTTATGGTATTAATCATATTGGAAAAAAATATAGTATAAGGCATCTAATTGATCTTGCGCGTTTTATATTTCCTTGGGGAATCTTTCCTCGAAGATGGCGCTCCTCTTTATTCCAGCATAACGCATTACAGCCGACTGAAGATACATGTTCATCTCTAATCGCTTATGCATTTCAATCTGTAAATTTTCCCATTCTGCCTTTTATAGAAAAAGATGAGAAAGGTTACGCATTTACTCATCGTAATCCCCGCCTTTACACTCCCAGTGATTTTGATCTATCTCCTTTTTTTGATGTAATTAAATATCCTTTGTTTCCGCTAAGCGAAGAAATTTCTTATAAAGATTTGCATTGGCAAAAAGAAATGATTAGTAATGATATTGAAACCATTAAACTGTCTGATCAGAGATTTAATATTAATGATTAAACGATAGACATCCATTATAGAACTGTGGAACTACGTATTTGTGATACATCGCTCTCTATTAGAAAAGCGTATGCTCGGCTAAACACATCGAATTAAAATTGAATAAACTGCGGCAATATTTTTCTATAATCATCATCTTTTCTGATGAACTATTAAACTGAAGTTGATGATCACGAAAAGGTAAAATCTAGGACTTGCCCTCCTTTGTTTTCGACTATATCTTTTCTGCTCTTCTGCAACGTAAAAGTGAATACTATGAAAAAATAATAGAATTATTAAATGATAGGCCTTTAGAACAGACCGAAATTTTAGAAAGACTTAATATAAAAACTGGAGGTTCAATTTCTTCTTATTTAAACGAACTGGTAGTTTCAGGATTTATAAACCGCGATTATGCATGGCAAATTATAACAGGGGAAGTTTCTAAACTTAGCAAATATCGTTTAAGTGATAATTATCTTAGGTTTTACTTAAAATATATTAAACCCAATATTGAAAAAATTCGTAATGGACAATTCAAAAAACATTCATTAAATATTCTACCTGGCTGGTCTAGCATAATGGGTTTCCAAATCGAGAATTTAGTTCTTAATAATCGTGATCAAATCAAAGAACAATTAGAAATATACCCAGATGAAATTGTATTTGATAATCCCTATTTTCAAAGAAAAACAGCGAGGCAAAAAGGATGTCAAATTGACTATATGATTCAAACAAAACATGGAAATCTCTATTTATGTGAAACAAAGTTTAGTAGAAATATAATAAGGAAAGATATAATTAACGAGGTTGAAGAAAAAATTAAAAGCCTCTCTATACCGAGGAATTTTTCTATTAAACCAGTGCTTATCCATGCCTCAGATGTTCATGACGATGTGATCGATAGCGATTTTTTTGTGAAAATAATTAATATGTCGAGTTTTTTTAACAAAGAAAAGAGCAGTTAATTTTACAACATTATAATTCTTTTAATTCAGCTTTTCGGCCAACAAATGATGGTGACGTCAGATTATATGAGTATTGTAAACCATTGTAATAGTTCAAAAGCTCAATGGGTCATATTATAGAAACAAAAAAACTAGAGGTTTGAGAATTCCTATCAATGCCTTTTTCATGTTAAAATATTTTATTAAAACTTATCATCCATCCAACAAGGTAGATAAGTAAAACCTATATACTTTTCTTGTCATTTATCAGAAGAAAAGACACTTTAGAGGTATTTTGTCGCATGGGATTAACATGTTTCGATCATTAAATGAATTAGAATTAACAGTCCGCAAACAAATTGATGAGGGGCTCCTAGAACAAGCATTGCAAAATGTGACGCATTTTATTAAAGAACTGCTTTCTTATTCTTGGTGTAATGGCATTGTGTTGAGCTCACCGGTATTAGATAAATTATGTCTAGATATCGGAGCACAATTTTTAGCAAAACACTCTTTTCAAAAAACATCAAATATCAATAATAACTTGGTTGTTTATATTGCAACTCAGCTTTATGCCGCTGGTGGGCATACTGCAATTATTGAAGAATTTATTAGCAGCCAACCAGATAAACAACATTTAATTTTAATGACTGATGTGTTGGATGAGGCAGACTTGAAGATAATAACCAACCGATTTAAAAATAATCCGGCGATTATAAAAAGAGCGCCTGCGGGTAAGATGACCAATAAATTAGCATGGTTAATGCAGGAACTAACTACAACCAATCCACATAAAACATTTTTATTTAATCATCAATTTGATGCTGTTGCTATTGCTGCAGTTCAACCTCAAATTATTAATGATTTAATTTTTTACCATCATTCTGACTATCAATTTACACTGGGTGTTCACTTAGATAATGCGAAACATATTGATATTCATAATTTAGCATTGTTTACCTGTAGCCATGATTTGCAGGTGAAAGATGCCATATATTGGCCATTAACCAGTAAGGATTTGGGTACACGGCCTCCTGAAAGTTTTAATCATCTTAAAAAACATTTAATCACTTGTTCATCAGGATCATTAAATAAATACAATATTCCCTATGCGGAAGATTATAAAAAATTAATTGCTGAAATTATTAAAACGACGGATGGATATCATGTGCACATTGGAGCAATTTCGCCCAATTATTTAAAAGTCATTCGAAATAATTTAAAAAAGAATCATATTGATGAGAGCCGCTTTATTCATATTCCATGGGTAAAAAGTGTATGGCAAACAGTGATTGAAAAACAAATCGATGTAT
The DNA here is from genome assembly GCA_021777765.1 of Pseudomonadota bacterium. Lineage (GTDB taxonomy): Bacteria > Pseudomonadota > Gammaproteobacteria > DASZBR01 > DASZBR01 > JAJYDF01. The sequence continues at coordinate 178,650 of JAJYDF010000003.1, forward strand.
ATATTTGTTCTTTTCCCTATGGTGGTGGAAAAACCGCTGTTGAAATTATGGGATCAGGTACACCTATTATTGTTCATGATAATTATGCTACACCGCTGGGCGGTGGTCATATCGTTTATCCACAAGCCTATCAATGGCGTAAATCAGCAGAGTTATTAAATATTTTGCAAAATATTAAACAAGATGATTTAATAACACACTCGCATCTCAGCCGACAACATTATGAAAAATATCACCAAGATAATTTTATTAAACATCAATTAGCAAAACCGGCACATTTAATGCAGGGTGTTGAACCACAACCATTCACCCCTTTTGTGAGAGACGAGTTACAAAGTGCTTTAGATACTTATGCTGTCGTAAAACAAAAAATTAAAAAAGAAAAATCATGGCGTAATTCTAAGACTATGCAATTATTAAAAAAATATTATAAAAAAACACGACGAATGATGAATTAACCTATTTTTTCCTTCTCCCGCTTGCCGGAGAAGGAAAAAAAGTTTCGTAGGTCGGACTGAGCAAGTGGTACATAATTCTTAAGCTTTAATTATGGTTAACACGAGGTAATAATTAATACTAAGGCGATGTCCGACAATTGCTTGTTGGACATCGCATTAATCTAAATAAATTTGTTATTATTTCAAATTACAGTCGTCTTACAGAATAAATCATTTGCTCAGTCCAGCCTACTTACTGACACAAATATTAATAGGAACATCTAAAATATGAACAGATATTTAACGACTAATAACCACCCCAAAATCGCAGTCATCATCGTCAATTATAACGGCGGAGAATTATTATTAAAATGCTTAAATCATCTCGCAAAACAAACAATCCCTGCTCATTCCATATATGTCGTTGACAATGCCAGTCATGATAATTCTATCGCAGTATGTGAATCAGCATTTCCCAATGTCATATTTATTAAGAATGACAAAAACGTAGGCTTCGCAGCCGGAAATAATATCGCTGCAAAATTGGCAACCGATTGTGATTGGTTAGCATTTTTAAATCCAGACGCCTTTGCCGCACCTGATTGGTTAGAGCAACATATTAATGCCATCAAAAAATATCCTGAATATGACATTTTTGGTTGCCGCATGCGTGATGCAAATCGTCCTGAATTATTAGATGGCACTGCTGATATTTATCATATCAGTGGTTTAGCATGGCGGCGCGATCATCAAATTGCGAATAACGAAAGAAATCAATTCGAAGAAATATTTGCCGCCTGTGCTGCAGCCGCTTTATGCAAACGCGACGCATTTATTCAAGCAGGCGGTTTTGATGAAGATTATTTTTGTTATTTCGAAGATGTGGATTTAGGCTTTCGTTTAAGATTATTTGGTCATCGCTGTTTATATGTTCCTACCGCAGTCGTTGATCATATGGGCTCTGCAATCACAGGAAAAACCAGTAATTTTCAAGTTTATCACGGCCATCGTAATATGGTGTGGACCTATATTAAAAACATGCCAACATTTTTATTCTGGTTTTATTTACCTATGCATTTATTCATGACACTAGTGATGTTGGGTGTCTGTTTAAAACGAGGTCAAGCAAAAATATATATTAAAGCCAAATGGGATGCTATTAAAAATATTCGTAAAATATGGGCAAAAAGAACGGAAATCCAAAAACATAAAACGGCAACCAATGCCAGCTTGAGAAAATTAATGGCGTTAAGATTTTCTCGTAATGGTTGACCTTTATGCCTTCCAAATAATTTAACGTAAAAATAGTAGGACACATTTGCGCTGTGAAGCGTTAGTTGCTAAATCAAGAAACAAGAGAATTATAATATTATGCAAACCCCAGAAGACACTTTAACCGATCAAGAAATAGCATCATTTAATCCCCCCCTATTTTGGTTACAAAATAGGGGTCATCTGTATGGTAATAATCAAAAAAAATTTGCTGAATTGTCATATCGCATTGTTTGTACCGCTGCTCAGCGAATAAAAGAAATGCGTAAAACCAACACATTGAATGAAAGTTCTTTTCAGGAAATATTGAATTATTTTGCCACAGAAAGACGCAACATAGCGCAAGAAACTGGAACAGTCGATGCTAAGCTATTTGGAAAAAATCGACAAGAAAAAATCAATGATAATATTTACGCATTGCATACCGACCTACATGCTCCAAGATATAGACATTTGCAAGAATCGATTAAAAACCAATACCTCATTTATCTTAAAAAATATAGGGATACTGGCAAAACAACATTTCAAACAGAATTATCCAATTCCAGAGTCATAGTGACAATTCTGCCTTTAGATTTACCCAAAATTTTAAAGGAAATGACTCAATCCTATAAAAACTATGAAGAAGCCAGTTTTAATGCTGCAATTGGTGATTTGATGACTAATTCAGAACAGATATTTTCTGACTTCGGCCAACAATTTAATTTAACTTGCAATAATGCCAAAATAATTAAATTACAATACCACATTAAAGTGGATGATAAATGGATACCAACAACGCAGTATTACAGTATTTATTTTTCATTTAATTCCACGTTTACGATATCTGATGAAGAACTTAAAGCCTATCAATTAATTGGTATTGTTACTTGCATACACACCGATCCTGAATATTTTATGATTTTGATGAAAAATATTGCAGGTCTTTGGCTAAAAGCAGCGAATTGGGACGGCAATGATACAAATCAATTAAAAGAAATTCTTGCAGAAATACATTATAAAAAAGCCCATATGGTTTTGTATTATGGGGGTAGCGCTGCGATTGCAGAATATATAGAAAAATCGCTATTAAAGTCATTTGATTTTTTATTAACACCAGTTGCAGATGATCTCATTGATCTCGCATCGCTAAAGCAACCCTATATGCATCTTTTTATCCGTGATTTCGTAAACAATAAATTTTGGAATCGAGATCCTACAGCAATTAAATGTGAAATATCTAAACAATATACCACTCTAAAACCTTAATATTGCACTATGCTACGATTAATAAGATAACTTACAAAGTATATCAATCCATATAAATTATCACTTCATCAATCATGTTATAATTAAATATAAAGAAAATAATTGTATTTATATCAAAAGAATTTTTTCAGGAGAAACCCTCATGATCGCAAAACATAAAAACACCATAAAATTATTGAGCTTGCTATTAACAATTTGTTGCTCATCAAGTTACGCAATTATTATACCTCCTTATAATCCCTATAACCCGGTGATTAATAATAATCAACCGCCATCTATCGAAGAACAAATTCAACAATTACAAATGGAACAACAACAATTGCAAATGCAACAACAAGAAATTAATTTACAGTTATCACAAGTAAATCAACAAATCATTTCATTACAATCGTATTTAGCGGCGCAAAATTCATTAGGAATTAAATGGGTTGATGCGGCAAATGGAAATTTCCCTAGCAACGCTTTCACCGTTTATACAAACAATAATCACGCTTTCCATATTTGCCATGCAGATTTTATCAGTGGCACTCATCCTGGCGTTATCATTAATTCAGGTTGTTTAATTACTTACGGTGGCTCCTCGCTCATTGAACCCACTTATCAAGTTCTCACTGGAAAAATGAATACGCAATGGTTAACTGTTGTGAATCCCGAGATAGATAATCCAACTATTTATGGTGAACCAGATACGGTAAGTGGTGTTGCATCTCATGCAATGATTTATAATAGAACGAACTTAAATTTACCATCTACCTATTCTACTAATAAAAATCTCATACCGATACAAGGCGGTTTTGAAAAAGGCTCACCGTTGTATATTTGCAGAGTGCAATATAATAACAATAGTTATATTGGTAAAACTGTCGATGATAATTGCGATTTTGCTGTGGGCCCCGCTGAAATATATGTGAAAAATTTCCAAGTATTAGTGGCAGAAGTAAATAAATAATTTATTTTCACTATATAACGTGGTTTGCCCATATTCAACTCGGTTTTACATGTGAATTATGTTGCAATTCACTTTCTCCATGCGCGAATTTACATTGATCGCCCGAATTACAACCTCCGGGTTTAAAGTGAAATAAACACAATTTTGTTTTGTAAGGAGATGCTGCTGCTTTAGGTTTTGGCTGAACAAATACTTTTTGTTTTGGTGCAGGAGCAGCTGGCCGCTTGAGTAATGGTTGCGGTGCTGCATTTACTATAGATGCTGCGGGAGCAATCGTTGTATTAACTGGTGATTTAGGCAATGGATGATTATTTGTCGGTTTAGGTTTAGCCGCTTTATTTGCAATACCAGCTGCTGGCTTGTTATTTTGCATAAATTTTTTATTATCTTTTTTATGTATTTCTTTCTCTAAAGGCAATACATTAAAATCTTTAGCCTCTTTTTTCTTTTTGAATGCTTGTTTTTTACTAGCGTGTGAAATTTCCTTTTTAGAAGTTTTATGATCAGCAGCTACTTTTTGATCAGCTACTTCATTTTGAGCAGGCGCTTTCTTCTCAACCAGTTGTAATTTAATTTCATCGAATGCAAATATCTTCTTTCTTGCTCTGGCGTCTTGCAATAAATCAGCAATATCATGATCACCTTTATTTAAAGTGGCATCACAACCGACCATAATCAAAGAAAATCGTGCGCGCGTTAAAGCAACATTTAATCTTCTGAAATCATTTAAAAATCCAATTTTTCCACGAGGATTTGCACGAACAAATGAAATAATAATGATATCACTTTCACCACCTTGAAACCCATCTACCGTTTGTACATTGATTCCTTCATAACACTGATTTAATTGTTGCGATAATAATTCAGCTTGTGCTTTATAAAAAGTAATAATACCGACTTGCTTTGCGACATCAATATGATGTTGTAAATGCAGATGATCAACAATTCGCTTGATAGCATAGACTTCCTGCTGATTAATATAACTATAATTATCACGCCCACCCGTATTTTCCTGACCATTAATATCGATAAATGCATAAGGAGATAAAAATGGTGCTGTATCTTTGAGCTGTGGAAGTTGATAATTGATTTGCGCTGTTGATGGTGAATTTTGTAATTTACCTGAATAATATTTTAATGAAGGCCAACGGCTGATCTCGGGATGCATGCGATATTGAATATTCAGCATAGAATACGACTGATTACAATCCTCCAGTAAACGCCATAATAATGAACGATCATATTTTAATTTTTCAGCATGCGTTGATATTACAGTTGCTGGCAATTGTTTGGTATCGCCGACCAGCAAACATTTTTTGGGTTTAGTATGCAATGGAATTAAAGTTTCTGCTTCAACTGCTTGCCCCGCTTCGTCAATAATAAGTACATCTACCGCTCTCATATCTTTAAATGTTTTGCGACCAGTCACACTGAGTGTTGCAAAAATGACTTTCGAACTATTCAATAAAGCCAGTTCAGATC
>JAJYDF010000019.1 GCA_021777765.1 Pseudomonadota bacterium
TTCCGATCTATAATCATGTGCCATTAAAGTGCCAGCAAAAATTTGTAAAAGTAGTACCAACGACACTACAAAAAAATATTTTCCTGTTTTTTGCTGGCTTGGCATTAATGGTTGATAGCCTGTAAAAACCGGTGTTTTTGGTGCAATATCAGGTTCATTCAAAAAACGATGATAAATAAATAATACTAAACCGAATCCTAAAAATACGAAGCAATATGATATCCATGTCCAAGCATAAGTTGCTGTGGTGGGTGTGTTTCCAACGAGGGGTTCATAAGGCCAATTATTCGTATAAGAATAATTTTTTCCTGGTCTATGAGCGACGGTGGTAATAGAAGAGTAAATTAAAAAATCGGCTACCTGTTTCGCAGTTTGCGCATTCAAACTATTTGCTTTTTTCCATCCTATAGCAAAATTATCATTTAATAATGATTGCGCAATATTATTTTGCAACTGCATAATTGCTGTAGCAACTGGTTGAGGGAAAATAGTTGTTTGTTGTGTAAGATTGATATTATGTAGTGTTTGCTGCATATCATCCTGAACAGAATATTGATCGTCTTTTGCTAATGATGCAAATGATTTATTAAAATTTTGTTGCGCCATCGCTTCTTCTGTTAATTGACCTAAGCTCACTAAATATTGCGCTGTATAATCTTCACCAAAATAAGACCCCATACCATAAAGACTGCCAAAATCCATTAAATCTGCTTGTTGAAATCCTGCTTTTCCAGCATAAATATCTGTTTGAGTAAATAGAGTTTGTGCCTGTGGAGAGATGAATTTATCGGGTAATGGTGGAGCTTGTTGATAAGTGATATAAGTTCCCCAAATGATAATTGCGAAGCAGATTATTGCGATAATTAATAAAATCCATTTGAGAACATTGCTTATTTTATCGATATTAATGTTAATTTGATTCAGATTTTCGGCATTAAATTCTCTTTCCATAAGTCACTTACTCCATGTGATTAATGAATATTCATTTGGGATAATAAATTTTGATGGGTTTTGTCGTTCGATCTATTATTGCAAAATGGGTTAATTTATGAGATTGTGCTGAATGACCATTTAAAATATCTAATACTTTAATACCGCGCACAACCTCAGCATCGGCAATTAGCGATCTGTGACATCGCCAAGGAACAGCTTCTGCACACATAATAGCCACTTTTCCTTTTTGTTTTAAGAGCAGATTTAATTTTTTAAGCCCGGTATAAAATTGAGGTGTTTGCATATAATCGGCAAAGCCGCGAAAACTGGCATTATGCCAACCTAGATTAATTGAATCTTTATTTGTTTTTCTTAATCCACCCAATTCAGGCATATGTGTATAAGCAATCTTTTCTTTGTTTAATGTGATTTTTAATTCATTTGCATTAAACCATGGTACATGTCTTGATTTGGGTATAGTACGCACATCGACTATATGTGTGATTTTTTGTTCATGTACAATATTGAGAAATTCTTCAATGGTATGAGATGAATGACCAATGGTATATAATGTGGGCATAATCAATAGTTACCGATGTTAATCTATATAACTGAACAAAATTGCCATACAATATTTTTAATCATATCACTCTTTTTAATTGTAATAAATTTATATTTGGTGAATATATATGTACGCACAGCTTGCTATGACAATTATTGCTTTACTATGGTCTGGGATGATACTGGGTATTTCTTTTTTAGAAAGTTGGGTCAAATTTAGGGCTCGTAGCTTAACTAAACCTGTAGCTTTAGATGTAGGGCGTACTGTATTTAATGCATTTCATAAAGTGCAATATTTCTTGCTTATTGTGCTTATTGTTTTGGGATTGATTGCGCGTATATATTTACAAGAATGGGTTATATTGATCCTTTTAACAATTATTATTGCTTTACAAGGGTTTTGGTTTTTCCCTCTTTTGAGTAAACGTGTCGACCAAATTTTTATGGGCGATGAAACGAGTAAATCAAAAATACATAGCCTATATGGTGTTTTAGAAATTATCAAACTAGGACTACTTTTATATTTCAGTTTGAGTTATATCAGCGTTTAACATAAATTAGATTTGTTGACAGAAACACTTTATTTGTATTTCAATTATTAACTAACTATATGATAACCACCATCAATATAAATAGTATCACCTGTTATATTCTTCGCATAATCACTGGCCAAAAACGTAACCATAGCGCCAACATCATTAACATCAACCAATGTTTGTAATGCTGATTTTATCCCGCTGTTGATCCATTAATTTCTTGGTCACGTTATCTAGAACAATTACAACCCTGGTTTGAAAAAAATATGGAACCGACGTGGACATTCAAAGTGAATCACATTAATGAATTACTGCATAAAGGGCGCGATATTTATAATATGATGCAAGTGACCGGAGAAGAAGGCATCACAATGGAAGATTTTATTTTGTACCATAAATCATTGATGTTCGATATGGTTTATTTACAACAAGATGCTTATGATCCTGTAGACGTATCTGTATCAATTAATAGACAAAAAATAGCTTTCAATTTGTTGTACGATATTATTATGCAAGAAAATCAATTTAAAGATAAAACAGAAGCAAGAAATTTTTTCATTAAACTCACTGGATTGCTGAAGAATTTAAATTACGCTCAATTAAATACAGATGAATATAATAAATATTTAAATGAAATCGCTGAATTGACAGCACTTTCATCGCCAGAGCAACGGAAAGCTTCTTCTTGACCTTGTAAGATTATTTGATTTTTACCCGCTTAAATTTTTCAATTCTAAGCTATACTTAGATTAAGTGAATAAAATAAATATACCGGATGTCTCTTAGGGTGTATTTACCTCCTAGTTAAATCCTATCAATAAATACTATACACTTGTTTTATACATTTATTTGCATGGAATGCATACGTTCAAAGAGGTCAATTGTTCATGTTATTTTCGTATAAATATGGACGCGATGAAACAGATCATGAAGAAATTTTGAATGCATCCACACATGGCTTAGGTGTCATATTTAGTTTTTTTGTACTAATTATTTTGGCTTCACATTCGCTTTATCAAGAAGATATATTGAAATTTGTTAGCAGCTTAATTTTCGGTTTAACATTGATTTTAACCTATGCAATATCAACATTTTATCATATCGTTCGAGAGCCCAATATCAAACAGTTTTTAAAAGAGTTTGATCATATAAATATTTATTTGCTTATTGCTGGGACATATACACCTTTTACTTTAGTGACTTTATATAGTAATTGGAGCTTATCATTATTTGCTGTAATTTGGGTCACTGCATTTTTGGGGGCATTATTCACAGTCTTTTTCAATGCTGGCTTTGAAGGGTTATCAATCATTATTTATTTGTTTATGGGATGGCTTGGTTTAATTACTGTTGAGCCAATATATCATGCTTTGCACTTTTCGGGTTTTATGTGGCTATTGGTTGGTGGTTTAGGATACACAGTGGGTGTCTTATTTTATCTTTGGCATAATTTAAAATTTAATCACACCATAATGCATTTATTTATATTATTAGGAAGTGTCTGCCATTATATTGCCATATCGAATTATGTTGTTTTGACATAAATACTCATTTCATGATTTTAATGCAAAAATTAAACCTTATTTACATCAAAGTTGTTTTCATTATTGCTGTTAATATTTTTAAAGACATGTTAAAAAACAGATAAATGCATATATGGAAAAAACTCTTAATTATCCAGTCGCCTCAAAACTGACACCATTATAATATTAATATCGATTCTTACCTCTAAAATATCCATTTTGGAAGTTTAAAATGATATAAATAAATTATTGCTATAATTAATATTGTAGAGTATTTGAATGAGAAAATGATGAGACAGATGAATAATGAAGGTGGTAGTTCTGCAGCAATTGTACAACGCTTAAACTCCGAATCTCAAACAAGCATAGAAAATCTTGATAGCGATGAACTGAATCAATTACCACCTCGATTAAAAGAATTTGTATTGAATTATCGTCAGGGACATCCTGATACTGCGATAAATCAGTTAAAAGTTGATGGTTATCCTATTATTGAAAAAACCGATAAAGAAACATATGAAGTGACATTTATTTATGTTGGAGATGATAAAACAAAAAATGTAGTAATTGCGCCCACATTTAATTCAGCATTTTTAGGTGAAGAAAATCGTTTTAATAATATTAAAAATACGCCGGTTTGGTATAAATCCTATACTCTCGATCCTCGAATCCATTGCGGTTATTCATTGTTGGTCAATGTTCCTGATCAAGCTTTTTCTTGTAAAGATACAGATAAAGCGATGGATTTATTGCCTGAATTTATTTCTGATCCACTTAATCCTGGAATACTGATGCCTGATCGATCTGTTATCAGAATGCATTTGGCACAACAAACACCTTATGTATTAGAGGAAAAATCAAGTGTTACGAGAGCGCGAGAAGAGTTTAATTTACAATTCAACCGTACCCATTTTATAGAAGCATGTCCGGAAGATAAATATGAAATTGCCGATAAATCATGTGTATTATTATTTCATAAAATAAATATGATGAAAAACGATATGTTGAATAATCAAGATTTAAAGCAATTATTTAATTTTGATAAATATAACCAATTTGATCTTTTAAATAAAATAGAAAATATATTAAAGCAAATAAACACTATAACACCAACCATGCGAGACGCATTTTTAAATTTAAAATCTGAAATAGAAAAAATTGTGCAAAATGAAGATTCAAAAATTCAGATCAGTAAGGAAAGATTGGTGCAAGTGTTAGAGCCAATTATGAAGCAAATACCTAATCAAGGTATTGAATATTGGTGTAATGTTTTCACGCCAAAAAATTTTGATATTAACAGAGCACAACAATACCCCGTCATGTTAATTTTTGATGGCTATGCTAATTTTCATCATACGAATGTGCAATTCAGTATGGATAAATTAAACGAAGCTGAAAAGTGTGATGATATGATTTTAGTTTTCATGGAAGCTGAACGGCCAAATGTTGCTAAATTTAATGTTCGTGAAGAATCATTGGCTTGTTCAGATCATTATGCTGATTTTCTTGCAAAGCAACTGTTACCTTATTTGCAAAATCATTTTAATGTGTCAAGACGTGCTGAAGATCATTATTTATTTGGCCAAAGTTTAGGTGGTGTAGCAGCAGTTCATTGTGCTATTCGTTATCCGGAACATTTTGGCAATGTGTTGTCACAATCGGGTGCATTTTGGCACCATAAATTACATCAACAAAATAAAGCAGATGATAAAAAAGAGAATAAACACGCTGAAGAATTATTGACCTATTTGAGACAATTTAAAAATTCACCAGAAAAAATAGCAGAACTCAGAAAAGTTAATTTTCGCATAACTGTTGGTGAATTTGAGTATAAAAATAATTACAATCCCGAGCTTGATGAAGTTTGTTTAGGGAGGGCAAATGATAGGTTGGTCGATCAAATGAATCAAATGGGTATCCGTGTTCAGTTTGTGAAGCAACCAGGTACGGGACATGATTATGCTGCATGGCGTGTACAATTTCCAAGTGATTTATTACAACTCAATAACATGAAAATGCGTTTACAGGAAACATCTGACAATAAGTATTCAGCACGCAAAAATTCACCTTAATGTTTTGAAGTCATTTCGTATCAATATTCGTATGACATTTAATTCAATGCTATTTATTGAGCGTAATAGGAATTTCATGATATAATATTTAAATTTGCCGCAAAATGAATGTAATTTGACAATTTAAAATATCGTATTGATTTTTGTAGGTATATATAAAAATTATAAATAATGAGGAAATTACATGTTAAATAATATAATTACTTTAATAGAATTCATAAATAATGTACTAACAGAAACTAATACAAATAGCGATGAATATCAGCAATTATTAATGATAAGAGATGATATTCAATCGCTAATCACTGTGGTTGGTCGAATGACACCTCAATTTAATGATCAAATGTCTTTCGATGAAAAACTCGCTTTACGTCAACAATTCGATAAAGATCGGATTGCCTTCACAATTAGTCAAATAGAAGCTATACGAAGCAAAATCGCAACGAATCCATTTCTGAAAAATTTCATAATAGGAAAAAGTCTATTATCAAGCGGTATATTGCTGGATCAAATGTTGAATGAAATAAAAATAACAATAAATAACGCTAAAGATAATGCACAATATTCTTTATATCAACCAGATGATGAAACCTATTTAGCTGCAAAAATGTTTGCATCGGAGATTGTCCCTATTTGTCAAGGCCTCGATCCATTTATAGGTGCCGGCTTTTCAGGATATTGTTGGGGACATACTCATCATTGGGGAAAGAGTATTGAGCACAATAATGGAATTCCAGATTTACGTATGATTTCCACAGAGTATTCTATTAAAACTTGGTCTCGAAACTGGACATTCGAAGATATTTTAATGAATAGAATTGGCTGGTACAGACCCGATAATAATAATTATGCAAAATTATTATGGAATGTGCTTGATCAATTAACTGAAAACGATTTATTTAATTTTAATTTTTATATTCCTGGTTTAGGTTTTCATTCCACCGGAATTAGAATGTATGGTAAAAAAGGGATTGAATTTATCGATAGTAATAATGCTATATTTCGTTTTGAATCTAAGCATGATTTCGTAGGATTTATGATGCTACATCTTTACAAACATGCAGCACAAGCAGTACCTCATTCGCGAGCAACTTTTATTACAGTGTATCGTTTACCTTATCAAAACAAACAACCCAGTAATATTCCAGCCACTACAATTACGCCTCAAGAGCGCTTTGCAGCCATTCAATATTATGAGCAACATAAACAAATCTGGCGAAACGATGAAGAAAAAAAGTATCTTCGAAATATCTTTAATTTTAAATTACAAGAATTAAATCGATCCGATGCACAACTTGGATTGCTTCAAGACCTCAGAAAAAAAATTGTCGATGAAATGAATCGACTGGTGACAGTAGCGAATAAAGAAGCACAGTTATCTCCTGATGACACTGTTAAATCCCGTAGCTTGACAAAAATAGAAAAAATACAAAACGATTTAGATATCTATTATCCTTTTGTAAAGAATTTACCTAATTGCACGGAACACCAAAAAACTTGTTTGCTATTTGCGCTTATGTCTGACAGTTTAAGTGAAAAAAGAGAGTTTTCATTTGTATCCACTGCAACTTCGTACAAAAATGTTCATCTTTGGGTAGAGGAAAATTTGCTTGATAGAGAATTGATCAAAAAATATCAAAAAAATATTCAAATATATAAAAGCCAGGCAATTGATCATGTTCAATATGAGGGTGATGTACGTGAAAAAATTAATTTTGTAGAACAACGTTTAAAGCAACAAGGCAATACTAAAACATTTGCAGATGCAGCGGGGATTATCGGTCAATATAAAGGGCAGCAACTCTCTGCAAATCAAGCTTTATTTCAACTGCAGGATCTTTTTTGGCGGTCTTCTAATCGTTTTGGTTTGTTTTCAATGCGCAGTAAAGCGAATCAAAAAAGATATCTTGAGCTGCAAAACGTAGATATATTCAGAGCTGATTTAGCAAAATTTGATGAAATGCGCGAAGAAATAATACAAAAACAATGGATAGTGGGGGATAATTGGTATAGTGGTAAAAAAATAACTGTAGATGGAAAACAATTACTTGTTCCACATCATATTTACGATATCTTGCAAATTATTGAACGGGTTAAAAATGATGAGCTCTCTCACCGCCAAGCGCTACGAGATATATGGGTTATAGTGAGTAAAGCGGACGAGGAAAGTGAAGAAGCTACCAATAGAGATGTCTCAACAAAAATATTTGATAAGAAGTGGTCAGAAAGATTAGAGCAATGGTTCGAAGACCATCCATCTAAATCATTTAGACATAAACCATAATGCGTTATGTATTTTTGATATAGATATAATGATTAGATTTTCTGCATTCATTTGCTTATTTAATATAAATATCATTTAATTCCAATTTATAATAAAATCATCAGTAATCGATGGGTATCTCCAATATATTAATATTGGCAAGGAATTAAAAATGTCCAGTATAGATGACAAACAGACTATATATCTCAATATTCATTTTGATAATGCCAATTTAACAAATATTGAAATAAGTGCGAAAGAATTTGAAAATTGTACATTTAATAACTGTAATTTTACTGAATCACTGTTTAATAAATGTAAATTTTATGAATGTCAGTTTAATCAATGTAACTTAAGTATTATTAAGATTAAAAACAGCACATTTTTTGATACTGTATTCCATAAGTGTAAACTCATAGGCATCAATTGGACTGAAGCATCATGGCCAAGAATTCATTTAAGTAGCCCCATTAAATTTTATCAAAGTGTGTTAAATGATTCTTCATTTTTTGGATTAAGCTTAAAAGAGTTAGCCATAGTTGAATGTAGTGCAAAAGAAGTGGATTTTAGAGAAGCAGATTGTTCAGAAGCGGATTTTTCATCTACTGATTTTGCTAACAGTCAATTTGGCAAAACCAATTTAACCAAGGCAGATTTTACTGAAGCGGTGAACTACAATATTGATATATTTAATAATCGAATCAAGCAGGCTAAATTTTCAATACCAGAAGTTGTAAATTTGCTGAAATGCCTAGACATTCAATTGATAGAGTAATATCTAATCGCGTGTATATTTAAGTGTTTTATCGGCATAAGCCCACGCATTTATTATTTTATTGTCATTGCCTAAATGATATATGGCTATAGTGTCTGTATCAATTTCGCCTTCAATATCGTCAATAGCAGTATAATGAAATCGAATCACAATTTTTGAATTATCAACTATGATATCTTTTAAATCGATATTACGTTGTGATTGATGTAAATTCATATAATTCAATCTTTGAACCAAATCTGGAAATTTAATTAAATTACCATAATAATTGCCTTCAAAATTTTGTGCATAGTATTTTTCGAGCTGATCATTTTGACCATGCATCCAGATATGAGCAATTTCAAGTATGTAATTTTTAGCCTCTTGTTGGTTCATAATATCCTCATTTCATTTCGTCAAACATGTTATTAAATAACGGTGCAATGGTTAAATAACCTATTTCATAAGCAAAATCGATAATGCCACGTATATTAGATACGCACAGTTTTTGTTTAATATGTTCAATGTGTGCTTCCACGGTTCGTGTTGATATCTTCATGATTATTGCAATTTCTTTAGTTGTTCGATTTTGAATAATATGAAAAAAGCATTCTAATTCACGCAAAGAAAGTTTTTTACCTGTAACGGGTGAAATAATGCTAGGAATTGCTTGTCGTTTTTTTGCAAAATTTAAGACAAATTCAATAGGTTTGTCCCACATAAATTCAATCGCCACCACCTTATCATTTTTAATGGTGTAATTTGACATGGTGTTTATTCGATAAGCTTCTTGCCCATTTTTGTAATGATGAATGGTAGTAAACCAAGCAATCAAATGATTGTTTCCTTGCGCAACAACCTGATGAAATTCTGGTTTCATGTAACTTAAAGTATTTACGTTATTATTAAGCAAATCGTAAAATTCATCAAAATGAAATACACGATTTCCAGATCGAGCAATGATATTTTTATCATAATATTTAACATATTCACGCGTTGAATAATTTTGCCATACATCATGGTAAAGCGTTTTGATATAATTATTTGCTTGAAGATCTGTTGCCATTATTTACAAATCCCAGAATGTAGAAAATCACTATTTTATCATATTTTTGTTTTCAAACATCCGTATTTGTTACGAATGCTATATAACACTTAAGAGATCCAATTGCTCTGGTGAATTCGGATTGGGTCTAAATTGTTGTGTATCAAGAGAGGGTGTTTTATTTGCATTTAAATTATAACGTTTGCAAGCCAATTTAAAGCGAAGTGAAAGTAAATCAGCAAATTCACCTTTGCCACGCATGCGCGATCCAAAATTGGGATCATTTTCTTTTCCGCTACGCATTTGGCGAATGATACTCATTACATGTTCTGCGCGATCAGGAAAGTGTTTTGCTAGCCATTCTTTGAATAAATCTTTTACTTCGTAAGGTAGCCTTACCAGAGTATATGCAGCTTGTTTTGCGCCTGCTTCAGCTGCGGTTTTTAATATATTTTCTAACTCCATATCATTAATCATTGGAATCATCGGTGCTGCCATTACGGCGACAGGAATGTCCGCATTAGTTAATTCGCTAATTGTGCGTAATCTAGCTTTAGGTGCGCCTGTGCGTGGTTCCAGAATATATTTTAATGAAGGTGAGAGAGTGGTAACGCTAATAGCAACTTTCGCTAAATTTCTTTTGGCCATATCAGAAATAATATCTATATCTCTTGCAATTAATGCGCCTTTGGTAATGACTGCAAAAGGGTGATGATATTTATTTAAAACTTCTATGATGCTGCGAGTGATTTTTAATTTAGCTTCAGAGGGTTGATAGGGATCGGTATTTGCGCCAATTACGATAGGTTTACAAATATATTTAGGTTTATTGATTTCTTTTTCTAATAATTTTGCAGCGTCAACTTTATAAAATATTTTGCTTTCAAAATCGATGCCAGGAGACATATTCATGTAAGCATGGCTTGGTCTAGCATAACAATAAATACAGCCATGCTCACAGCCCCGATAAGGATTGATGGATTGTTCAAAACCAATATCTGGAGAATCATTGCGCGTTATAATAGATTTGGCATTTTCTTGCAGTAGGGTCGTTTCTAATGTGGGTAATTGTTCTTCATCCTCGTAGTACCAACCATCATCAAATGCTTCTCTTGTTTCATCTTCAAATCTACCTACAGGGTTGCTTTTTGCACCTCTGTTTTTGATATTCATTATTATGCCTCGTGGCTACAATTTTTTATATCATAACACAAAGCAACTATTTAAGAAAAATTCAATGAAATAATTTAAATATGATAAAGATATGATGTAAATTATATTTTAATTGTTGGTGGTATTTATACCTTCTCCAGGTAATACAGAATCAATATGATTAATTTGGTAATGATTGGTAATTAACTTTGAAAAATGCATATAGTCTGTCTGTGTTGCATAACCATGCCATAACCAGCCAGAATTCATAAATGCTTTAATAGCGGCATCATTATCGCGAATCATACCGATGTGTT
This sequence comes from Pseudomonadota bacterium, assembly GCA_021777765.1. GTDB lineage: Bacteria > Pseudomonadota > Gammaproteobacteria > DASZBR01 > DASZBR01 > JAJYDF01. Next base: position 11,157 of record JAJYDF010000019.1, read on the forward strand.
GTAAATTGCGATCTAAATATTTAATACCTTTAACATAATGTTGTAAATCAGGACTGATTACGCCTGGATTATAATAAGGATTCAAATCTATACAGGTACCATAACTATGTGGTGAAATATTTTTGGGATTTTGTGCGTCAATTCTACAAAAAAATCCGTAAGTATCATCCGAATTAGCAACAAATGCCGCAAAATCCAGTGTATTTGAAAATTTAATACCGCCTATTAATTCTTCAGGGATCATCATTTTTTCGATGGGATAATGAGCATCATATAATTTCTTGAATATGGCGATGACTTCAGGTGCTAATTGTTGATTGATTATCATATCTCCCAAATGCGACTTGTTATCGAACCCCCAATATGACATGCGTAAATAGGATAAATCGTTTAAGTTGATAGGGCATCCTTCATGCCAACTATTACCGATCATTTTTTGTTGCAAATCTTGTGGAATTGGTTCCATTGATGCATAAAATGAATTATCTGCGTAACTAAGGTTTGTAAATATTATTAGAGGTAGCGACAGAAACAATTTAATTAGTACAGATAATATCGATTGGTGTAATTGTTTTGTGAACTTCGTATTGAGCTTCCGATTTAATGTCATTGGTATTCCCTATCTATCACAGTTTCAATTTCTTAAACACCCACAAAAATGAGCATGCATTATATAGCATGACAAAAATAGATTCATCTATTTAATTTGTAGAAATGCATATAAATAAACATGTGTATTCTCTTTTTCTTACTTATTTTGATATTAAACGGTATCAATTTAATACTATAATTAATAGATGGAGGTCATATGAAAATATTAAGAAAAATATTAAATAGCACCTCAAAGATGATCACTAAATTTATTATGATGAGTGTGTGTGCAATAATCTGCATCACATACTTAGCAAGCACATATGCAGATATCAACGATCATACTAATCAACAAATTGAAGCATTTATTAAACAGACTATTCCTCATAATGAATTAAATATTTCTGCTTCGCATGAGGTCGTTTTAGAGATAAACCATATAATACATTCATTCTCTTCAATAGATGATATACGTAATGCAATTAAACGTATGAATGAATTAAAGGCGACAATTACTCAAGTGCTTCAAAATAAAAAGATCCCTGTTGGTTTAATGGTGTTACCTATTGTGGAGTCTGAGTATAAACAGTCATTAAGTGAACATGGCTCATCATTTCCTGCAGGTATTTGGCAAATGGTCCCTGATACTGCGCGTAAATATGGATTAATTATTAATGGTAAACGTGATGATCGCTTGAATCCGCAGTTGGAAACGGTTGCGATTTCAAATTATTTAAATGATTTATATCATCAGTTCCATGATTGGCGCTTGGTTATTATTGCTTATAAATTAGGTGATGTGGAAACGTCAAATTTATTAAATAAAGTAAAATCACATGATCCTATTGTTTTGCTGCAATCATCATATGCACCTGCCGATCTAAAAAAATATATAACGAAAATAGATAGTATTGTCATAATAATGCATAATCCCGCATTGATTGGTTTGAAATAATGAATAATTGTAGATGGGGCTATAGTAGAAAATTTAAATTAATGTATTCAAGGATAATTTTCATGCAAGATATAATTGGAAAATCTAAATCATTATTAGACACGCCTTGTTTAGTAATAGATAAAAAATTATTAGTATCAAATATTGAAGCTATGCAATTTGAAGTCAATGCAGCTCATAAAAATCTAAGGCCCCATGCAAAAACACATAAATGTACACAAATATGCCAGCAACAAATAGATGCAGGCGCAATTGGAATTTGTGTGACAAAAGTTTCAGAAGCCGTTGTATTAGCTGAAAAAAGATTTAAAAATACATTAATTACTTCACCTGTTGTTACACCCATTAAAATAGAAAAGCTATTACAATGTTTAATAGAAGATAGTCAATTGACGGTCGCTATAGATAATCTTGAAAATGCAACTGTTCTGAATTCTTCTGCAAAAAATAGTAATCTAATCATTAATGTATTAATAGATATTGATCCAGGTATAGGTAGAACTGGTATTTCATATGATAATGTTCTCGAATTTGCGCGAACGCTAACACAATTTTCTCATTTGAAATTAACAGGAATTCAGTGTTATGCAGGCAATTTGCAACATATTCAAGATTATCAAACACGATACAAAACATCCTTTGAAACAATGAAAAAAGCAGCGATTTGCGTTAAACAATTAAAAGAGGCTGGTTTTAATTGCGACATTCTTACTGGTTCAGGCACTGGTACCTACGATATCGACATGCAAATTCTAGAAGTAACGGAAATTCAACCTGGTTCTTATACCGTGATGGATGCAGAATATTATGCAATTGGTTCTAAAGAAAATGCTCACCAAAATAAAAAATATCAACCTGCATTAACATTATTAACAACTGTAATTAGTGTCAATCAACAATCTCATGTTACCTGTGATGCCGGATGGAAAGCTTTATATGAAGTTCCCACTAAACCTATTATTTTGAAACCAAATGGTTATAAATATGATTGGGGTGGATTTGGTGACGAACACGGCAAAATCACAGCAATTAATAATACAAAATTACCCCAATTAGGTGATCGTTTAGAATTAATGGTTGCCCATTGTGATCCCACTATTAATATGTATGATTATTTTTATATTACTGAAAATGATATTGTGGTAGATGTTTGGCCAATTGATATGAGAGGAAGATCTCAGTAATACAGCAATATCATTGATCCTGCTAATGAATAATTTAATTATGTTTTCTTTATCTTAAGGTCTTAATGATTTAATTTTAAAAAGACACTTTTCTGTCGATTCAAGTTGAGATAGGTCATTACCATTATTATATATTTCATATAATTTAAGTAAAATTGTTACATCTAAGTTATCAAAACACCATTATAAACAACTTGAATTAACATACTGATTTTTGTGATGCTAAAACTTAATGTGCTTCCACGATTAGATAGGCATTTTAATCTTTATGAACTAAAAAAATTCGACCTGGTGTGATGTTTTGTGTAACATACCCCGGTTGCCAGCCGGCCTACGTTACATAAGATATCACTTATGAAGAAAAGCTCGTCGTTAACGAGAACTTTAGGACCAGTCAGTGTTAGGTTCATCAATGACCTTTTAAAATCTGGTAAGGTCGTCTTTGCCTTGAAAGATGCAGTGGATATATATGAAAGCGATGAACACGAAACGATAAAGTTCTTAAGCGACCTGATTGCAAGGGGTATATTAGCCCGGATAAAACCGGGTGTTTATATTATTTTGCAAATGGGTCAAGAAGCAGCTCAATTAAGCAATTGGCCAGTAATAGCTCAAGAGCTAGCCAATCCAGATAAATACTATCTTTCATATTATAGTGCGATGCGAATTCATGGAATGACAACCCATCCGTTGTTTGATGTTTATATTTCCATAACTAAAAGACGCAGGAACCGGACAATTAGTAATTTTAAATATCATTTTATATATGTAAATGCTGATCATTTTTGGGGTTATAGTAATTTATGGATTAGTAAACACAATAAGGTATGTATAAGTGATTTAGAAAGAACAATATTGGATGGATTAGAGAGACCAGAGTTGTGTGGTGGTGTTAAAGAGGTTGTACGAGGTATTTGGTCTAAAAAAAATGAACTAGATTGGCAAAAGCTAGAAGATTATGCCAGTCGATTTCGAACGAAATCTGCAATTAAGCGACTGGGGTATATTTTAGAACTGCTCGAAATAGGAAAAATCATTTTACCAGTTTTAGTAAAAAGCATTACAAACGCTGAAGATTATTCTTTACTCGATCCTAGTGGTGTTAAAGAAGGAAAGCGAATACGTCGTTGGTATTTAAGAATAAATATAGATATTGAAGAATTAAAAGCGAGCGTGTGGGGATGATAATATTTGCTGAAATTAATGCATTAGCACAACGCTATGGCATTTCGGTAGAAACGATAGAAAAAGACTATGTTATAGCTTGGATTTTGATTTGTCTTGCAAAATCTAATATAAAAGACAATTTTATATTTTATGGTGGAACAGCAATAAAAAGAATTTATTTTGAGAGTCATCGATTTTCAGAAGATATTGATTTGTTAAGCTCTAAAAGATTTAACTTAGATACAATATTACAATATTTAACTTAGATACAATATTACAAGATTTAACTGTATTACAATATGCGCGTGAAGCAATAAATCTAAATTTAGAAATAAAACCCGGTAGCATAACGGTAAATAAAAATCGTATTCAACTCATAATTAAATATGATGGTTATGAGGAGATTATTGGCACACCGAAAGAAATACGTATTGATTTTGTGATGGATATGGATTTGTTTGGTGAAACGAAACAATTACCAATAATTCAATCCTATAGTGATTTAAAATCACATAATGAAACTTTATCTGTCATGACATTAAATACAATATTTGCTAATAAAATTGGGTTACTATTTGATTTTACTCGAAATGAGCCGCGGGATTTATATGATATTTGGTTTTTATTACAACATATAGCTGATTTTGATTTTAATGTAGATAAAATCAAGAAGATTTTCAAAGAAAAATATAGTTTTTCACCATCTCTAATTATTTTGAACCCAAAATTGAATAATCCTGCATTAAATATAAACTGGGATATTAGGTTATCAAAACAAGTTTCTCAATTACCACGTATTGATATAGTATTAAAAAATATTAAAGAGAAGTTTAAGGAATTGAATTTTTAAAAGTGTATTTTTATTAAAAATATTGAGGTACTAAAATGCTTGGCTTAATTCAATTGGTCTCTCATGCCAATGTAAAAATCGATCAAATAATAGTTGGTGAAATAGTTCGAGGTATCATGGCTTTGATTGGTATTGAAAAAACTGATACCGAAGATAATGCCATAAAATTATTTGATAAAATAATCAATTATCGCATTTTTCCTGATGATAATGGTAAAACTAACCTAAGTTTAAAAGATATCAATGGCGGCTTATTGCTAGTACCCCAATTTACATTAGTAGCAGAAACTCAAAAAGGATTACGTCCTGGATTTTCGCGAGGTATGCCGCCTGCCGAAGGTAATGTGTTATTTGAATTTTTGGTGAATTATGCCAAGCAAAATTATCATACGGTTGCATCAGGTCAATTTGGTGCCTATATGCAAGTTTCGCTTTGTAATGATGGGCCAGTCACATTTTTGTTACAAATGTAATTTCTATAGTTGATGTGAGAATAACATTTTTAATTTCTAACTATTTATTTAAACACTCAGAGCCTTTGATATTTTTTATACGACTTTCATAGTCAAAAAAGTGATAAATCTAAGTCTCTAGTAGCAAGTTGTTCTTGTAAATAAGTAAGCATTTCCATTTCGACTCGAGAAATCTAACTCATCATGTACCCCATCATGGACCCCATTATGTGTCTCACCTTGGGCCTCGACTTGGGCATCACCTTGAGTCTTGACTTGAGCCACATCATGAGCCGCATCATGGGCGTAAATTGGCCGCTTCTGTGAATTAGTGCGAGTTTAAGAACACTGAGATAATCGTTATGAATGATGCGATTTTATAGTGAAATTGTTGCTATGAAGTTTATTAAATGTTTCGGTTCAACATTTTTTGTGATATTCGTAGTGGAAAGTTTTCTAATTTAGTATTTATATAGTTAATTATCCCATGATTGTAATTGCCAAATATGATTGTGCATTTTAGCAGTGAGTGCAAATAAAAATTATTTATTAAAGAGGCTGTGACAATCCTGTATCAGAGTTAATTCTTATGAACCATCAGAGGATGGGTATTATTTAATTTTAAATCTCACTTTGCCTCTTAAAATATCAGGATTAAAACTCTCCTTCATTATGGTATTAATATCTGTCACTAAATCTTCGCCAGAAAATATAAAAATAGATTCCAATAAAAATTTATGGAAATAACGATTACCTTCAAGATCTTGATAAGCAATTGCGATCTTAATGGTTGGGGCGGGAACAAAAGCATAAGATTGATTCATTCTTTCCATGGCCATAAGTCTAATGAGATAACACCCTTGTATGCTTTCGGGAATAAAAATTTTATCGGTATATTCATTATCATGACTGGTGATGCAATAATCTAATTCTGAACTATCATGATCGCGGCATTGAATTGCAAATTTTGTTTTAACGTAATTACTGTCTTCAAAGAAAACAGCATAGTTATCCATTAATTTAATATGATATTTATTTAAGAGATCATTTCGCGCAAAAATATGTTCAATTGCGTCGCTATCGAGAGACCATTTAATTTTAATGTTTTTCGCTGGCCCGCGGCCGATATTTTTGAGCAGCATGACTGGTAATCCTGTGATGATGTTATAATTTAACGTTGTTGATCTGATTTCCGGTGGACTATCATCGTTTGGTAGCCATTTAAAACTATATTCTTGTTGTGGTGATAGCATGATTAACCTTGGTATTATGCTGAGTATTCTATTTTGTTTTAATTCTTTTACTATGACATAGCTAACAAAAGCAAGAATAAATGCAGCTAATGCCACTAAGAATGTACTCAATAAATTGATAGTCTGCCAATTAATAGGCATATACCAATCTTGAGTATTAGTGATTGTCATTAGTGATAGTAAATGGTGCATAATGTTTAGCTCTAAATTTAAAATATATATACAGTATACATCCATTTCAGCAGCCCATTGTGTTGGATAAAGGAGAGGCTATGGATCATTTAATTACTAAATCGCAATATCAAAATTCGCAATTAATAGAGACATTACAACAAAAATTTCATTTCAATTCATTTCGTCCTGGTCAATTTGAAGCAATTATCACATTAATGCAACAAAACCGTTTGTTGTGTATTCAACCTACCGGACATGGTAAATCATTATTGTATCAATTACCGGCGGTATTATTAGAAGGGATGACTATTGTTATTTCACCCTTATTGGCATTGGTAAGAGATCAAGTGCAGCAATTGAATAACCGCTTCAATATTCAAGCAGCAAGTATAAATAGTGATCAATCCGATGAAGAAAATAATTTGGCACAAATCCATGCTAAACAAAATAAAATAAAAATCTTATTTATTGCACCGGAAAAATTGGATCATCTCGATTATGTTGAATTTTTATTGAATCTCCCGGTGAGTTTGGTTGTGGTTGATGAGGCACATTGTATATCGACATGGGGTCATGATTTTCGTCCAAGTTACCGGCAAATTATTCATTTTATTCAAACGCTAGAAAAGAAAAATGCTCAGCTAAAAGTATTAGCACTTACCGCAACGGCAAATCAAAAAACAGAGCAAGATATTAAAAAGCAACTCAGTTACATGCAACAGAATATCAGCATACAAAGACATAATATGAATCGCGCTAATATTCAACTATCTGTAATTATGGTATCTGGCATTGCTGAAAAATTAAATTATATTACACAATTAATACAGCAATTAACGGGGCATGGTTTAATTTATTGTGCTACCAGAGAGAATACAGAATTGACCGCTAATTATTTACAAAAAATGGGAATTAATGCCATTGCTTATCATGCAGGACTAGATCCCGAAGTTAAACGGCAGTTACAACAAAATTTTATCAACAATCATTATAAAGTCATTACTGCAACTAATGCATTAGGTATGGGGATTGATAAACAGGATTTACGATTTATTATTCATTTTGATATGCCTGGATCAATCACAGCGTATTATCAAGAAGTAGGGCGTTGTGGTCGTGATGGTAAATCAGCGCAAGGTATTTTGTTATTTGATGAAGCAGATAAAAAAATACAAGAATATTTTATTGATTCAGCACAACCTAGCAATAATGATTTTAAACTAGTGTTAAATTGTGTTGCTCAATCCGCATCATCACTTGGTTTAACTGATATAAAACGACTCACTGGATTACATCCTACCCGCGTAACTATAGTTATTGCGGAGTTAATAGAACAAGGATTTTTGGCTAAAAGGTCAGAAAATCGAAAACAAATATACTATCTGACTCAGCATAAAAAACAATTAGACTTATCTCGCTATGAAAACCAATTGCTAGCCCGCATTAATGAATTAAATGAAATGATACATTATGGCAAACAATCTGCAGATTGTTTAATGAAAATATTAAGAATGTCATTAGGCGATGTTGAAGCAGAACAGTGTGGTCATTGTAGTATCTGTCAGAAATCTATTAATACTTTAGTCAAAAATGATAGCGAAATATCGACTATAAATAATTGGTTGAGTTCGCGAATTTCACCCATTAATTTATCAACTAAAAATCAAATAGAAGAAGGGGTGGCTGTGCTAAATGCTCAATTACGTTCTCCGATATTCATTGAATTTATGAAAAAGCGTACTCATGAAAATATTTCGATTTATTCAGATCTAATGGCGATAATAAATCAACAATTAACCACTTTAAAAGAAAAATATCCTATTAATGCTGTCATTTGTGTTCCATCTCGTACTTGGTTAAATAAAAATGTATTTGCGCAATACATATCTCATTATTTAGGTGCAAAATTGTTTATTGAGTATTTATATTGGCGAACAGTGCCTCAATCGCGTCAGGGTGAATTACTCAATAACGATCAGCGTAGACATAATGTTGATCAGCATATGCAGCATAATAAACAAAACACTATACCTCCTGGTGTAATTTTATTATTAGATGACTACATCGGTTCTGGCGCGACTTTGCAAGAAGCAACACGAGTTTTGTGTAAAGATGCGAAATTAAATAATACTATTGTTCCATTTACTATTGCTGCTGTGAAATGGCGATTGGGAAAAAGTGGGATGATTTAAATACAAAATATAATATTGCATTTGTAGCCCGGATAAAGGAGCGCAGCGACGTGTCCGGGAAATTTAAAATACTCCCGGACTATTGTCAGAGCGTTATTACCTTTTCCCGCTTGCGGAAGAAGGTGCCGAAGGCGGATGAGGGTGGTTTAAAAATACGGCAAACATTGAATGGAGATTTAAGGTTTATAAAAATACTCATTTAATTCTTGCACTGTTTGAAAACCTATTTTTTCGTAAAGAAATTTTCCTATCATAGATGCATAAAGCACCGCATTTTTCATATTTCTACTTTTAGCTAAATCCAAACAAGCTTGAACTGCAGCAGTACCTAAACCTCTGCGTCGAAATTTGGCGCGTGTACTCATTGCGTAAATGCCCGCAATTTCTCCACTACAAAACACTAATGAAGTCGCTGCAGGTTCATTATTATATAAAGCTAAAAATGGCACATCACCTGCTACATCGATGAATGGTTTGAAAAATTCGATAACATCATGTGTGTTTAATTCAAAAGTTTCACCCACTAATTGTGCCCATTGAAATAATTGTTGTTTGGTTTTCACTTCGATAATGGTAATGGCCGGATCATATTTTTGTGCTGCATAGTCATTTAAATTGATCACCATTTCATAGGTAAGATCAGGTCCTTTAAACCCAGTGTTCAGCAAAAGAATATCTTGCTGTTGTGGCGTTAACACCCAGCTAAACGGCTTTGGTAAATAAAATTCTTTAGCTTTTTTAATATTTGCTACACTAGGTTCTCCCCACACCGTATTAACTAGAGGAATTCGCGCAGGAGATTTCAACGCCAGTAAATTATTTTCTTCTAAAATTGCCCAACTGGGATTGGAAGACATTATTTTCATTGCATCATAAAAATTTTGTTTTTGTAAATTTTTAAGCATACATATTTCCGTATATTTATTTGTATGCAATGAATAAGTGCTGTGTTGTAGCTATGGTTAAACTACCCTGTTGTTTAATATAATTTGTTAATAATTGTCGAGCATTGGTGTAAAATTCTTCACTCTTTTCATTCATTTTTGAGAGTGATTGAACATATGTAATGATAGGATCAACCTCGGTCAATTTAAGCTCATCTTTGTGAATATAATGATTTATTGCGGAGAAATATTGAGGTATTACATCTATAGCGATTTCTGCAGAAAATTTTAAAGCTTGAATGGGGTTCTCACATTGAATAATATTAAACAATTTTTCCATATTGGTATGACTAGGCAATAAAATACCTGCAAATCCTGAATTTTTAAGAACTCTTTTTATTTCTTGCAAGGCGGCTATTGGTTGATCTGCATGATATATCATGAAATGCGCTAAAGCCACATCAAATGATTGATCGGCATAAGACAGATGTTCTACATCGGCAGTTTCAAAATGAAATTGTGAAAATTGTGCGAGATTTTTTTTAGCGGCTTCAATCATTCCTGGTGAAAAATCCGTTAATGTTATTTCACAATTTTGTGGCATCGTATTAATAACATCTAACCAAAACGTGCCTGGGCCACAACCTACTTCTAGTATTTTATCACCCGATTTAATGGGATATTTATTGGCAATCCAAGGCCAAAAAGGTTCCTGATTGGTACCAAACCGATGTAATTGTATTCTTGATTGAAGATTATCAGCTGTGTGATATTGATGATTGAGTAAATAATCTTTGTCAACGCGCATAAAAAACCTATTCGAAGTGTTCATTCAATATATTGAAATTTGATAATTTTATACTAAATTTGTATTACAATATTTAAACATATTAAATAGTTTGTGGCTAGGCTAATCAGTATATTTGCTTTGAGCAAGATTAATTGCCATTCTAAAACAAATATAAATCTTTTTATTAAGGACTAATATGAGCAACGAAAAATACTTTGTTGAAATAGGTGAAAAAGGATCGCTTGGATTAACCAGGTTAGATTATTGTTACAACAAAACAACGCAATCTTTTATGTTAAATGCGGGTTTAAAGCCAGGCATGACGGTATTAGATATTGGTTGTGGTGCAGGTGTGATGACTTGTTGGATAGCGCAACAAGTGGGTGATAAAGGAAAAGTTATTGCTATAGAAAATAATGAAAATCAACTCAACGCCGCAAAGAGATATGCGCAACAATTATCAATCAATAATATCGAATTCAAATTATGGTCAGCCTATGACATAGAGAAATTGAATACGCAATTTGACCTTATTTATTGCCGTTTTGTATTACATCATTTAAATCAACCAACTACAGTTATTGCAAAAATCGTGCAAATACTCAAACCTAACGGAATTTATGTTGCTGAAGAAGGAATAGTCAATTATGCATTTTCCTATCCATTTTCAACTGCGTGGGGAGATGAATATCTCAGAGTATCTCCACCATGGACAGACATCGAAGAGAATCAGCGTGATGGTAATATTGGCATGAAAATGTTTAATAAAATGCATAAATCGGGATTTAAAATACTAGATGCAAAAATAGTCCACCCATTATTAACAACCAAAAAAGAAAAATCATTAATGTTAGAAGGCAGAGATGAAACAAAAGCTTATTTCTTATCGCAAGGTCATACTGAGCAAGACTGGCTTGAGCAAGAGAAGGAATTAGAAAATATCATTAATAATGATAGCCAGATACTCGGTTTTTATGCGAGTTGTCAGGTGGCAGGGATTAAATAATTCAGAATATTACTGATTATTTGGTTAATCTATACCATTTAAGCTGCACTAAGTGGCCTTGTGTGTTTCTGATTTGTAATATCATCTCATTTGCACTTACTATCAGAATTTCTCTTTTGAGCGTTTTTCCATAATAATCTGCACTTGAAGCATTAAGTGCATTATGTTCAACAAATTTTCCATTAATATTATATTTCCCTAAATAAAATGTTTCATCCTTTGGATCAAAGCTGGGTTGATTTGCATTGGTTGAACTCATGCAGTTAATACCAGCTGCCATATAACCATTAGATGTATAAATCAGTAAACCAGTGGGAGAATTACAATCAGGTTGCCAAGCTCCGTTTTTATCTTGTTTTTCAATAGATACTAATTGCCATGCTCCTACTAAGTTAAATGCCAAACTAGTTGTGCAATATACACAACATAAAAAAATAAGAATTAATCGTGAGACGAATCTATTATAAGAAAAAAGTGACGGTATCATATAACTACTCCATGTTAAAAATGATCTTAAAATACTGCACATAAAGTTAGACAATTTAATTTTTTCGTCATTGTTAAGTATTGATTGAGTTCTTTCACACAAGAATAATATTCTTCTAAGTTTAAAATTAAAGAAGTCATAAATAATAAATCATCACTTTGAGTTATTCCCTTTTTTAATTCTTTCAAGCTCAATATATGTTCATTAAATCTCTGTTGAAACTCAGTATCTTTAGTAAAGCCTTGCTTTGAAACATGTGTGATATCTTTAATGAAATTGCGAATGATGGGATTGAGTTCTAAATATAATGATTGTGACATTCCATCTCTGGTCAAATGATGTAAAGCAAATAATAATTGCCCTAATTTTTCAAATAGAATAATAATTAATTCATGCTGATGTTGTTTAGGTTCAATTTTTAACCATAATTCATAAATCCAATCATTGAATAAAAGTCTATTGTGAGTTAGACATTGCTCGAAAGATTTTTGTTTTGAGTTAGCTAGAGCAATGTTATCTACGGGGTTTAATAACAATTTTAATATCGAACTGAGATATTGAAATTGTGTTGTTATTATATTTGTTATGCCGTTATTCACGTCATCTTCAAGGCTGTTAGGTAATATAAAAAAGGTAATGACGACACCTATGGCAGCACCTAATGAAGTATCATATAACCTTGCTAATATCAGGCGGTGTGATTCTTGTGGAACGAGTGCCGATACTAGAAAAACAATCATAATTGTGAGTGGCACAACAAAAATGCCATAATTAATGATATTAAATGCTTTTGCGTAATACGCTACAAATATAAAAAATACTAGAAAAAAATCTAGTAAATATGAATTATGGATGTGTAAGGCTAATAATGATCCTAAAATAATGCCAATGATAGTCCCTAAAAATCTTTGTAACCCTTTGCGTAAAGTTGCAGCAGTACTGGATTGCATGACAATTATCGTCGTTAGTGGAACCCTGAAACCTTGTGTTAATGAAAAATATCGATAAATAATGACAGCGATAAAAATTGCTATAAAAGTACATGCCGCGCGCCTAAAAATACGGGATTGTAAATTAAAATTGTCAAATAAACGGGTTGTCAGCTGATTAGTTATCATTTTAAATCACTTCCTTGTTGTTATAGATTTTGCAAATTATAAATTATTTTTAAAGCATTATTAGTAAAATCCATTATCGCAGATTTCAAATCTTTACTTCTTAATTCTATATTTTGCAAGTGATCGAGGTTATAAATGATATCTTGAGTTAATGGTTGTGGTTTATTGGTTATAACATTACGAATGCGTACGGCTAAATCAAAATGTATGATTTTAAGTTCAGAGCGTAATGTGTCGATATCAGTTTGATTAGATAATCTAAAACGTAAATTGCCTAATGCTATTGCTGATTTAAATAATTGATTAGCAGTTTCTACAACATTTTCGTATTTTGATTGCATTGTATCTGTAAATATTTGCTGTTGTTGTGTTTTGTGAAAAGATTGCCTCAATTTATTCAAAAATCGTAATGTCCGATTGCGTCGTTCATGAAATTGTCTTTCATATTTATCTTTATTGACGAGATAATCTTGTGCAGAGTAGGCGCTATTCAATTTTTCACAAAATTCAGCTAAACATAAATAATAGATTTTCACTGATTTAGATACAATATTTTCTAGTTTTGGCGGCCATAGAAAGCACATAAACAATGCGATAATACTGCCAATCAAAATCATTAACGAGCGCTGAATATTATCTGTAGTTATTAACCCTGCTGACATAATGGCAAATAAATTGATAAAGAAGCAGGTAATCGCAATGTTTTCGCCTAAGACACTTAAATAAATTGCAACAAATGATGTCATTGAAAGATATAGAGCTAATACAAAAGTATTTCCCCAACAAAGGCTAGCAAGATATGCCACAATTGCAGAACAAATGCCTGCAATTGTAAGGGTTGATATTTGTTGCAATTGTGTGAAACCTAACCGTGTTTGCATGAGAAATGCGGCGGACATTATGACCCAATACGCTTGTGACCAATCCGTTTTATAACGGTAGATAATTATAGCTATAAAAGTGGCTAATCCTGTTCTAATGGCTTGCTGTAAATAAGTGTTGTCTGGATCGAACCTATTGATAAATTCAGTCCTAAAAGTTGCTAACATTATCCGTCCTTAAAAAATGCGCGTTATTTACTGCGGATTTTGATTAATTGCATATCATACTTATCATACTGATGATATAATTTTTATTCAAATAGTTATAAATAGCTATGATTTTTCATTAAGGAACGAATATGAACGAACCAACATTACAACCGCAAACTGACCCAGCGCAAATGTGGAATGTTTTATGTCATGTCAGTGCGTTACTCGGCTTAGTATTTCCTTTTGGATTTATCATTGGTCCATTTGTTATTTGGCTTATTAAAAGATATGAATTCCCATCAGTGGATGTTAATGGTAAAGAAGCAATAAATTTTCAATTATCCTGTTTAATTTATATGGCAATTTCAGGATTATTAATATTTGTACTCATTGGATTATTTTTACTTCCTGCAGTGGTTATTTTTGATGTGGTGATGATTATTGTTGCGTCTATTCAAGTGAGCGAAGGTAAAACGTTTAGATATCCATTGTGTATTCGTTTAATTAATTAGCATTTACAGATCATAGGGTGGATAACGGCCTGAGGCCTAATCCACCCTACATATTAATTTGTTTAATTTAAAATTAAAGTATATTTCCATGAAAATATTTCTCGAGACAAAACGTTTAATTATAAAAACACCAGACTTATCTGATTTTGATAATCTGTATTTATTACAATCGGATCCGGTAGTAATGGAATTTATCGGTGAAGGTGTAAGGACTAAGCAAGAAGTTGCAAAATCATTACAAACTGCAATTGATCATCAGCAAAAACATGGTTTTAGTTTATGCAATGTTTTTGAAAAAGAGTCGAACACATTTGTAGGGCGTGCAGGCATAATTTATCTCGCATTTGATGATACGCAACCTGAAATTGAAGTCGGTTATGCACTTTTAAAACCTTATTGGAACAAAGGCTATGCAACTGAATTAACACACGCATTAATAAAATGGGGATTTGAAAATTTATCGGTTGATTATTTAGTAGGTGTAATCAAACCTAAAAATGAACGCTCGCGACATGTATTAGAAAAAGCAGGGATGAGATATATCAAACCTTATTTATATAGAGGACATGAAGTTGCTTATTATCAAATTGATAAAAATAAAATCACTTATGCAAAAATACAGTTAATCCCTGCAACATTACAGGAATATCCTGTGATACAAAATATGGGGCGTTTTTATGTATATGACATGTCTGAATATATGGGGCAAGAATCCGGATGGGAAATGCCAGACGACGGCTTATTTGAATGCATAGATTTTAAAAAATATTGGCAAGATCAATCAAGTTTTCCATTTTTAATTAAATATGACGACGAATTAGTAGGATTTGTAATTATTGATAAAAAAGGCAGTGATGCACGGATCAATTTTAACATGGCGCAGTTTTTTATTTTACGCAAATTCAAAAATAAAGGGATAGGCCAATATGTTGCTTGTCAATGTTTTGACAAATTTCCTGGTACTTGGGAAGTGATGGTAATGCCAGGAAATGAAGGCGCCTATCGATTCTGGCGTTCAGTCATTAGACATTATTCGCATCATACTTATCAAGAATATTCTAGAAATGTTGTGCATTTAGGAAATAGCATTAAAAACATATTTAAATTTAAAAGTAATATGTAATGTTATTAAATTTCCGGTCTTGTGGGTAATAATATATTCTCTATCGCTTGGGTTTCATCTTGTAGTTGTGCGGCAGAGGGAGTTTGTGCTGCAAGTGCCATTTTACTATTAGTCATTGAGCGCATACTTACTTTGTCTCTCGTATTTTGAATATATATTTCCTGACGCTTTTGAAATGCATCAAAATTAAGTAATTCAGTGGATAAGGGTTCTTGTGTAATAGTGTCTAATTTATTTTTAACCATATTATCTTCTATTTGAGCAACAATATTCTCCGGTGTTGCAGCAGGAAAAAGACAGGTAATTCTTCTGCCAAAAGACTCATCAATGATTTTATTTGCATAATGTTTTTTAAGATGAGTGATTAAAATATCACGCATTTTAATATCTTCATAAATCGTAGATTGAGGTATTTTTAATTCAGGATGTTCTGCCATGCCTTTTGCCAAAGATCGCGTAGTAATAATTGGATAGAGTTTGTCTTTTTGTAAAGGATGGCCATCAATTGATATAAACAAGACGCGTTTGCCTGGTTCTTTTGCAGCATCGTAAACATATTTAATGCTTTCATCGACATGCAATACTCCACCGCCTTGCATCCATTTTAATTTTGAAACACCTTGTTCTATCGATTGATAAATTTGTTCACCCGTCAAGTGCATAATTGCTAGCACTTCATTAAAAGCATCTATTTTATGAATGTGATATTCATTAAATGGTACTGCATCTCCCTCAGTATTAATCGGAAATTCATAGCGGAACCATGCAGCCTGTAAAAAAGCATGATATGTGTATCCGGGATTAATTTCAGCAGCTTTTTTGACCATGATATCGGCAAATAGTCGCATTAAAGCGCTATCGTTAATACGAATATGACCGGCGTGGCTATATCTTGATGGATTGGTGATATACCATTCTAAACCAGATATGGGTCCTCGTACTTGCGTTAATATATTTTCTTGCATTTGTCGCTGATGACTATTTTGTGTCGCTAAAAGACGATCAATTTCTTGATCACTTTCAAGTTTGGGAGACGTAATGGGATAGAGAATATTTTGAGCTGAAATAATTTTGCCATTTTCAAATCTGACATTTAATTGTGCATAATGCGCATCAACATCATCGAATTTACCATTTTGAACAATATAAATTTGAGAGAATTCTTTATCGCCAATAACTATGTATTCTTTTGTGACATCATGAGAATGTCCGCCGACAATAACAATATCTAATTTATATTGCATTTCGGCTAAAGTGCTTGATAATTTTCTCGCGAGATTTTGATCATCAACAATACCCAGATGACTTACAATAATAAAATTACGTTTGCCTTGTTGATAATATTTTGTAATTAATTTGAGTAGCGTCACTACAGTTTCATCTAAGGATTGAATATGTAATTCATTTGGCTGCAGCGTTTCTTTGGTGTGAGCAATGGCTACACCTAAAAAGATAAATTCGTTGCCATCAGATTGAGTGTGTATTTGTTCGGTAATCATTAGTTCAGCTAACGGACTTCCCTCTGGTATTACAATATTAGAAGCAAGTAAAGGTCTCTTCAATTTTCTGAGCAGAGGAACAAGATATTTAGTGCCGCCAAATGTATCGTGATTGCCAATAGCGACTACGCTTTTTGTACCTAATAATAAATTTAAAATATCAATTTCTAGGTTACCACTTTTATCTGTAGGATCTTTATAATCAATTTTGCCGCGGAAATCGCCTGCAAAAATAGTGACGCTGTTGGCTAATCGTTGTGTTGACTTCAATATATGGCCTAATTTTGCTGTATGCATATGGTTGCCATGGAAGTCGCTAAAATAAATTAATTTAATCTCGGTAGGCATATTATCTCTTTATTAGTGCATTTGATGATTATTTAAATGTTATTACAAAGTATAGCTTAGAAGGATCGGTATTATATCAAAATTGATTAATTTGTCTATGTGGCTAGTATGCTTTTGTATTTAAATATCATGTTCATTTTAATACATTGAAATTCGCTAATGTTTTAACAAGAAAAATGTTTTATGTATGAATATGAATTTTTAAAATAAATGAATTACAATCCAGCATCTTCAGCAGCATTTAATGCAATCGCAGACCAATCCATATCAGCTCGATTTTTTGCAAGTGCAGTGATAAATCTGTCATGAACTAAATTTGCCAGTGGTAATGGTGCATTTACTTCAGCTGCTGATTGTAATAATAAATTAACATCTTTTAATCCTAACGCTAATTTAAAGCCTGCCGGTATAAATGATTGTGAAGAAATTATTTTTGAATAATTTAAATAAGCGGGACAAGCAAATAAAGTTTGACTAATCATCTCAGCAAATTTTTTACTATCTAAACCATTTTTTTCTAAATAAGCAAAGGTTTCACCCATCGCTTCCATGGCAGCCATAATTAAAAAATTGCCTGATAATTTTACGACATTCGCAGCAGACGGTTCATCACCAAAATCAAAAATGCCTTGTCCGATACTTTTCAATATGGGTTCAACGGCGCTTTTGGTTTGATTATCACCCGCGGTACAAATCCATAATTTTTTAGCTGCGGCTGCATCGGGTCTGCCAAAAACAGGTGCTGATATAAATGCTGTGTTATTTTGTTTATGTGCATCTGCTATTTCGCGATTTGTCGATGGTGATACTGTGCTCATGGAAATATGAATTTCATCAGGCCCCATGGCTTTTATTATGCCATCATCTCCAAAAGAAATTGCTTCTAAGGCTTGATCGTTTGCTAACATCGTAATAACTGTTGTACCTGGCGTGATAACATCGCTAGGTTTTGTAGCCAATTTCGCGCCTTCACTGATTAGTGGTTTAGCTTTTTCAGGCGTGCGGTTATAGACAGTTAATTCGAAACCCGCTTGAATTAAATTACGGGCAATGGGTAAACCCATATTACCAAGACCAATAAAACCGACTTTTTTAGACATAATTTTTCCTTGCAAAATTAAAATGTGATTAGTTAAATATGTAGCCTGGGTTAGGCAAATGAGTATTATATCTAAAAATCATAATAAATTAATACGATTAAATTATTTATAAACTATTGCGTAACCCGGGTTTTGTGATTCCGGGTTACGCCGTATGATATAAATATTAATATATAGATATATAATTTTGTAGTTCTTTTTGATTTTGTGATTTGCTTCATCCGGGTTACATGTTTTTAGATTTGGCATTTTGATTACAATGAGTAGCAAAAAATTTTAAATAAACTGCAATTTAATTTAATAAGGAAATGCTATGTTTGAACATCGGACTGATCAATTATTACCGTTATCAGTATTTTTTACTCGTTTAGCAAGGCATATCGTTCTAGCAATGCTCTTGGTAATTGCTGCATTATTTATGGGCATGGCTGGTTATCATTTTTTTGAACATATGTCATGGACTGATGCATTTGTTAATGCGGCAATGATTTTGTCTGGTATGGGGCCTGTAACAACACTTAATACTAATGCAGGTAAAATATTTGCTGGCTGTTATGCATTATTTAGCGGATTATTATTTATTTTGGTATTGGGTATTTTTTATGGACCAGTGGTGCACAGATTTTTGCATAAATTTCATCTTGATAAGTCAAATTAGAGGGCAACTGGATTTTAATTAAATTGTATTATTAGGAAGCATCGTGAATCAAAGTGAAAACAAATTAAACAGGAATTGCCCTTGTGGATCCGGTAATCTGTATTTATCTTGTTGTGGTTTATATATTGAACAACAGCAATTACCTAGCACACCAGAACAATTAATGCGTTCAAGATATTCTGCTTATGCCATGGCAAATATTGATTATATTAATAAAACCATGCAAGGACCTGCAGCATTTAATTTTGATCCTGTTTCAGTAAAAGAATGGGCAGAGCATGTGCAGTGGTTGAGGTTAGAAATATTAAATTCATTTCTGGATTCTAATGATCCAACAAAAGGTTTTGTTGAATTTAAGGCTTTTTATCGCATTAATTTGCAAGACCAATGTTTGCATGAAATCAGTGAGTTTCATTTGATTGATAAGCAATGGTATTATGTTGATGGTAAAAATACTGCTCGTAATATACCTAAAACAAAAATTAATCGTAATTATCCTTGCATTTGTGGCAGTGGCAAAAAATATAAAAAATGTTGTGGACTGTGAAGTGAGGGGGAATAGCACCTTCTCCCGCAAGCGGGAGAAGGAAAAAAGTCAAGCAATGGAATGAAATTAAATGGCATCAATTTACAATTTAAACCCGCATTTCAAAAACTTTTACGTCCATTGGTTAGATGGTTAGCGCGCCATCACGTGACTGCCAATCAAGTCACATTGTCAACTGTGGCCTTATCATTTTTTACAGGTCTGCTAATTGCACTATTTAATAAGCATCAATTAATTTTTTTAATCATCCCTTTAGTATTATTAATTCGCATGGCACTCAATGCAATCGATGGCATGTTGGCCAGAGAATTTAATATGAAGTCCAATTTGGGTGTCTTTTTAAATGAATTAGGGGATGTATTATCAGATGCTTTTTGTATTTACCCTTTGCATACGTCACCGCAATATCCCCGCTCATAATAATTAGTATTATTATATTATCAATTATCAGTGAAATGACAGTCGTTATTGCCATACAAATTGGATCACAACGGCGTTACGATGGTCCAATGGGAAAAAGCGATCGCGCTTTTGCATTTAGTATTATCAGTATATTGATAGCATTTCATATCATGCAAAATAGATGAATGAATATTTTAGTAATCATTATTTTGTTGGCTTTATTCATGACTATATATAATCGAATATTTAGTGCATTAAAGGAAACATCAACACATGGTTAGCAGTAATATCACTTATGTTATCTTCGGTATTTGGATATTTTTAACTATCGCCAGCATAATCGTTTGGTTAATGGGTTTGATTAAACCTGAAAAAAATTATCACGAATTAAAAGACCGTACCAAAAGCTGGTGGGTCATGTTAGCGATATTTACTTTTGCGATTTATACCAACCGCACTGTTTCTTTAGTATTTTTTGCCCTTATCAGTTTTTTAGCATTAAAAGAATTTTTCTCAATGATCGCTACGCGTCGCGCTGATCATCGCGCATTGTTTTGTGCTTATCTTGCAATACCTTATCAATATTATTTAGTCCATATTAGTTGGTATGGAATGTTTATTATTTCTATTATTAATATGAAACTAATAAATAAAATATTACGTTGGATTTTTTTGCAATTATTGCGCGATTTATCGTATTATTTGTAATAGGTCTTAATGTGCGTCACAGAGAAAAACTACCTTTAAAATCACCAGCTATTATCGTTGCAAATCATAATTGCCATCTTGATACATTAGTATTAACCAGTTTATTCCCGCTTAAATTACTATCGATGATTCATCCCGTTGCCGCAGCAGATTATTTTTTGAAAAATAAATATTTGGCGTGGTTTTCTAAATATATTATTGGCATTATTCCTATAAATCGTTCACCAAAAATAAACAGAGAAGTTGATCTCTTGCAAGATTGTTATCAGGCATTAAATGACAATCAGATATTAGTCATATTTCCTGAAGGATCACGCGGTGAACCTGAAAAATTATCGCAATTCAAAAAAGGCATTGCGCATTTAGCAGAGCATTATCCACATGTACCAGTTATTCCTGTTTTTATACATGGTTTAGGAAAAGCATTACCAAAAGGTGAATTAATTTTAGTGCCATTTTTTTGTGATGTGTTTATTGGTGATCCCATTTATTGGGAGGGTGATAAAGAACAGTTTATGTGCACCTTAAATGAACATTTCAAACAATTAACTGAGGAATATACAGATCAATCGGGACATATTATTTAGCGATTGATAGACTTGGCATATTCATCCTATTTATGTCGTAAATTTGGAGTATGTTCCGATTAAGAAAATTAAAGTTGCACACCAGATCGTCACGAAAAATCCAGGAAATCCCCTTTTTTAATATTATTTAAATATTTTCACTAAAAAGTTTTTGATTCTAGGTTTTTTACTGAGGTAATGTTAATTGTCGTGTTATGAGCGTTGTTTCTTCGGGGTATACTCCGGATTTACGTCGTGAATTCGGAGTACACACCGGTGAAATAGTAGATCATGTTTTATTTTGTTGAGAAACTCTTTTCTAATTTGGATATTGAAATGCGGAATAAACAATTAAATTTCCTAATCAAACGTGTTGAATTTTTTATTTAAATATATCAGAAAAAAAATTCTCCATTGCTTGCCAAGCGCGATGTTCTGCTGTCGCATTATAAACTCTACCACTTGCTGGATCATTGGCGTGCGGATTAGTAAAAGCGTGGACAGTATTTCCATACATATGAATTTGCCAATCCACTTTTGCGTTCGTCATTTCTTGTGCGAATTGATTGACTTGTTCAGGAGGGACACTGGGATCAACATAACCATGTAAAATTAATACTTTTGCTTTGATGGATTGTGGTTGATGATTTTCGAGTGGTTTTAATATGCCATGAAAACTCACCGCGGCTTTAATGTTTGCACCATATCGTGCTAAATCTAAAATAGTTAATCCACCAAAACAAAATCCGATGGCGCCGATTTGATCAGTATCAACGGCTGGAAGTTTTAGTAAATTATCATAAGCTAAAAAAATTCTTTTTTTGATGAGAGGGCGATCATTTAAGATGGGTATTACGAATTGAATGGCTTCGTCAAAATTTGTTGCGGTTTTTCCTTCGCCGTACATGTCCACTGCTAAAGCGAGATAACCTAATTCAGCTAATTTTTTTGCTCTATTCTGCGCGACATCATTACAACCCCAGGCATCAGGTACTACCAAAATAGCAGGGCGTTTGTGGGATAATTTATTGTCGTAAAATAATTTGCTTTTGAATTGAGTGGTGGTATCGCTGTAATTAAATTCTTCGCTGTGCATATGAAATATCCTTATATCCTTTTTTTTCCTTCTCCCGCAAGCGGGAGAAGGAGGTATGAATTAATAATATTGGTTATGCACGTTCTGTGCAATATCTGCAATTTTATTTATTTTATTCATTAAATTTTCTAAAAAATAAAATGTCCTTTCAGCCTCTCGCACAGCATTATTAAAATCGTGTTGTGGCAAATTTCGACAGGCCAATTCAATATTAAACGCCAACCATTCTAACCATTTACCCAATGAATTATGCAAAGCATCTAGCGGATCATTGATCATTTTTGCGCCTGCTTGATAATAAGCGGATATAAATGCAATAAAAGTATTTGCATCAAATTCATTGATCAACAATCCGCTCCATTCATATGCAGCACTAATTAATTCCATTGTTGGATTTACCAAACCTGCCCATTCCCAATCGATAATGCAAGGGGCGGTGTCATTTATCCAAATAACATTTTTAGGATTTAAATCACGATGGCTAATGATTTCATGCTGTTGTAATTTTAAATGGGATGTTTGATAAAGATTTTCCCAGTGTAATAGTTTTTCAATCGTAAATCGCAAATGATCAGATAGATTTAATTTTTTTTCTGCAGCAAGTAGTAATAATTCTTGCCATTTTGTTAAACCAATCTCATGACGTGTCGATACATTTGAATCAGGTAGCTGCAAATTCAATAAATGCATTTTAGCAAACAGTTTTCCCATGATATTCGCTTGTTGACTTGTTGCTGGCGCAAGCGTTAATGTTTGACCTTCAATCCAATTGAAAACTAATAATTTTGTGTCATCAATGATTTGTAAGGGACAATTATTATGGTTTAATGCTGTTATCGCAGGTATATTATTTTTCGACATCAGTGATGTGACTTGTTCAGAAAAAATATAATCTTGAACATTACGTATTTGTTGTGGCTTTATTTCTTTAATTGCAAAACAACCGTTGCCTGTTTTTATTTTCCATATCGTATTTAATAAGCCATAGTGAATTAATTCAGGCTCACCCATCAATGGGCCTAATTGAAATATTTCACAAATGTTTAAAAAAAGGGTCTCTTTCATTTGGGCATCTTGATGATTAAATGTCTTTCGCTTCCTATGGCTGATTTATGCGTATTATGAGATTTTTGCGTTGGTGCTACAACACTGCCGCTCGCTAAAAATTTTGATATCGCTATTCGATTCATCGTTTCTTGATCAATTATTTGAGTAGATCCAAATAATACAAATGTATTGTTAAAATGACCGTTAGTGCCATTTCTTTTATGTAAAATGGGATCACACTCACCCGCATTATTATCACTAGCCGATTTTGATGATGAAGAAAATCCATCACGATTGGGTGGAGTACTAGAATCCGTTGCTACGATGGTTTTTTCAGAATAAGCTGGTGTATGAACTGATGTGGTAGCGGTAGTTTCATTATGCGTGACATCAGATGAATTATTGAGGGTAGGGGCGTCTTCTTCTGGTTCATTTGTTTGTTGAATTATCAATAGATTATATTCTTGTATGTATTTTAATAATTCTTTAAATATCTTTTTTTTATCGAATTCAGGTATCTTATTATAAACACTGATTTTACCTTTAAGTTGTCGTAGAAAATTTTGATATTCCTGTATCGATTTATTCTCTGAATTATTAAATAGCAATTGAGAAGTTTTAGTAAGCTCAACCCATTTTGGTAATGATATGGCGTTTGTGGCTAAATTAATAAAGTTTTTAATGGTATTATAAATAGCATTTAACTGTTTAATGGTTTTTTGTAATTCAGGGCTGGTGCCATTATAAGTCATAATAGATTCTATGGTTTGTTGTTGCTTTTTGAGCTGTGAGGTCGTGTCAGCTAAAACCGTTGTGATTTTTGATTCAAATTGTTTTATCTGTTGTAAATGGTTTGCGCAGGTCTCTTTTATATCAGAAATCTCTAATTGCTGTTGATATTCAGGTAACGATTTTTCAATGGTGTCCGACAGGAATTTTAAATTATTGTCATTGTTATCTTTCGATGGTTTATGTAATTTCTCAGTTACATTTATCTCAATATAATCATTTGTTAAGTCAACCGTTTTATATTCTTTCCGTAAAATGCTGATAGTTGTTTCTACCACAATTTTTATAATATCGACAGGATTATTAAGAGTTAAGTGGGTTAAATTAAATGTTAGTTTTATACGTTTAGTTAATAATTTAATGATATAATTAATCGGTTTTAAACGTAAAATAATAATGTCTTTGTTCTTGGTATTAGAATCTATGATATAGAAATCTTTTAAAATCATGCCAAATTTGTCAATAAATGATTCTGTAGTTTTAACCTCTGCTGTGGAGTTGAGCGTTAGTAATGCTATTTGATTTTTTGATAGCCGGGCTGCTTCTCCATTTAATAAACATTGTTGACTTTTTCTATCGGCAGCTGCAAGTTTGCGAAATCCTCTTCTTTCAAAAACATATGCTCTATCTCTAAAGACATCGGGATTAGTGTCATCATTATTAATATACGCATTATAATATTTAATGGACGATTTTAAATCATCCAGCGCAACGTAGGCATTAGCACAAAAATGGTTATATTTGTTATATTTTATCTCATTGATTTCGAGTAATTTCATACAATATTTGATAACTTGATGATGTTTATTGATTTCGTCATTGATGCTGATTAATTCTTTCAGTGCGGCTGGCGAATGAGGTACCATAGTGATTGTTTTTTCTAAATCTTCAATCGCTAGATTATTTTTACCTTGGTTGCGATATATTTTTGCTCTTTGTAAATAAGCTTCGCTATGGGTGGGATATTGCTCAATTAATTTATCTAATATTTCTATAGCATCACATGGATAATCAGCTTCGGTTAACCATTGCGCTAGTTTGATTTTGCAATTTATTTCTTCTGGAATAGCATTCGTATTTTGCGTAGCCGCTAATAATTGCGTAATTTCATCTCTGATATTTTGATCGGCTTGAAAATTTGGATTGATTAATAATAAACCGAGTGCGCCTTTTACAATATTTTTGAAATCATTTTGTTTCGCGGCAATTAAATAATATTTAGCGGCAAGTAATAAATTCTCCGATGTCCCTTTTGCTGTTTGATAACACCAACCTTTATGAAATAAAGCATCTGAATAATTTTGCTTAATAGCCTGATCGAGCCAAAAATGCATTTGTTGCATATCTTTTTCAGCAAAACCGTAGCCAGCGCCATAGCGTTGTGCTAAATGATATTGCGCTTCTGGACATCCCAAATAAGCACTATCGCGATAACATTCAATCACTTTATTTTTTTCTTTTTTAACACTTTTACTCGTCTCTAATAACCATCCGAGGTTAAAACTGCCATAGGCGATATGATGCATATGCGTATATTCATAATGATGAATAGCTTCTGTTAAATCTTGTTCTAATCCTTCTTCATCATCATTGATTTCGTTAATGGCACCGCAATCCAGATGGGCTATTGCTAGTCCCAATTCAGCGGCTTCTGCAAATTCTTCTTTCGCAGCAACTTTATTTTTTTTAGCATCTATTTTTGATGAAAGAATTAAGCCAGTCACATAATGCAAGAATTTATTTTGCGTTGCTGTACCTGTATTTATTGTTTTGTTGATTTGTGACGTAATTAAATTAAATTCATTTTTTGCGTCTTTTTGTATAGTATCGAATGCTTTATTGTAATTATCTGCTTCTAATAATTGTAAAATGGCACCCATTGCGCCTAAATTAGTAGCTGAAGCACTTTTTAATAACATAAAAAGATTATTGATATTGATGTTATTTACGCTGTCACTCAAAACAGTTTGCAATTGTGGCGTCACAATAAATAACCATGAATTATTGGCGGCGATATATCCCAATTCTAATAATGCTTCGGGATCACAATCATTTAACGAAGATTGCTGAGACATAAATTCAATAAACTGCTGAAAATTACAACCGCCTTTGAGTTCTATTTGTTTTTGCTTGAATCGTAAATAAGCGCCGGGCACATTTTTTAAAACTTCTTTTAAACTATTTTCTAATTCTGGATGCATAGAATTTGCCTGTTGTTAATAATTAGTTATACAAAATTCGTGGCCATTGATCATAATTCGCATCAGGTGATTCGGGCGATAAGGTCACAATATAAACACGATACTCTTGGCCATCACTGGCAAGTAGTCCTTGAATCCAATAACCAGGGATTATATCAAACCAGCGCGGAAAACCTTTTTGATCTTTTTCCAAGAATTTTCGAATAGGCAATTTAACTGGTTTGGGCGCATATTCATCCCAGCGACCGCGCCGAACTGCTTCAAGATTAGCAGTGCTTCCTAGCGGAAAATGGCATATTTCGCCATCACGTCGCCCCCATTTAATGAGTTTAATTCTATCAAAAGATGCTTTAACAGGCAGCATTGCTGTTGGGTTGGCGAAGTAAACCTTTATTGACTGGCCTTGATAATCGTAGAGTACACCGTCACACATGGCTGTTGACCTTTCTGTTGGTTATCAGCATCCGTGCGAATTTGAATTGGTGGGTGATAGCTTAGGGAACTTTGTGGGAACTTTCAATAGTCTGTTGTACGTATTCGCCGATTTATAAGGTTCAGAATTTATACCATTCAAGATAGAAAATGGTATTGAAGTAGGTATGAACTATTTATACAGCTATGCTATACTACCATTATGGTATGACTAAGAGGTACTGCAAATGAGTATTATTAAAAAGACGATATCTATTGACGAAGACTTGTTGGAGCAGAGTAAAGCATTCTCTAAAAATTTTAGTGCCATTGTCAATGAGGCATTACAACTCTATTTGGCTCAGCGACGTATAAAAAAAGCAATGAAAAGTTTTGGTCAATGGGAAAAGCGTTCAGAAGATAGTGTTGATATCGTTAACCAAATGAGAGAAGAAGGAACTCGAAATTATGCAAAGCGTTCTCATTGATACTGATATAGCCATTGATTTTTTACGGGGTGTTAATGAGACTAAAGACTTGTTATTTAATTTATGGCAACAAGGAATGGCTTATATCAGTATTTTAACGATTTATGAATTGTATGCTGGAATGAAAATAAAAGAACAAAATGCGACTGATGCATTTATAGATGCCTGCAATGTTGAACCGTTAAATTCAGTTATTTGTAAGAAAGCGGGTGATTTATATCGCCATTATCGAGAGCAAGGAATCACATTAACCACAGTTGATTGTCTTATTTTTGCTACAGCAAAACTAAAAAAACATAAAATTGCGACACGAAATATTAAACATTATCCTGACAAACAAATTCTTTATAATCTGTAAAATAGAAATTGTATTTTCGGATGACATATTAGTTTTCAGAAAAATTCTGCAACAAATTGCCATACGCAGCCCATGTTGGAACTTACTCTTATTATTTGGATTATGTATTTGCGGTATGACCAACCATTAATATCATAAGTAGATAAGCAAGGCGTAACTGTTCATCTTAAAGATATTACGGAAAAACAGAGGAACAGTGGTGAAGGCGCAAAACTTAAAACAGAAATTGAATCTAATTCTAAATTTACTAGATAATGCCTGGCCCCTCTTTTTATTTCTTATTGATCTGAGCATGTGGAGATAATTCGACATTATTTATCGCCATCCCTGCAACAACACCAATTAATGCTGCATCTTGTGCTGAAAAACCGGATAATAATTCAAGGTCAAACACAATTTCGCTGGCTTTTTTAACGAAATAACTTTGCGTTAAAATGTTTTTAATGACTACTAACTCTTTGCCAAGCTGTGCGTGAATTTTGTAGCAGATATCACCATTGAAAAATTTTGTCATGTTATCTGGCCTTGCCTATTTAATGTAATTATTTTTGTAAAAAAACACATGATTTTGGTTATTTCCAGCCAAATTACAAATAACAGTTAAACTGAATTAATAAATGGAAAATTTTTTCTCAAAAGACAAGTGAAAATAATGTAACATTGTCGATTGAGATTGAATTTCCATTTGAAAATAAGTAGTATTTATTTAATCTTATTCGAGTTAATGGCACTGAATAGAGATACAAAATTATTGGGCATAACAGGTGTTGATATAAATTTTATTTTTTCGAATGACGTAACAAAAATCAGAAAATATTCTACTCATAATAAATTTAATTATTGATTAATTTTTTAATGGCAGAGACTAAGCCATGAATATCAATCGGTTTTGAAAGGAAATCATTTGCGCCGGCATCTAAACATTCTTGTTTAATGAGATCACCATGGGCAGTAATCACAATGATAGGCAGTTTTTTGCCATGCAATTTTTCCCGCATCATACGGCACACATCCAAGCCACTGATATCAGGTAAACCAATATCTAATAAAATAACATCATAACCATTTTGAAATAAATCGAGTGCTTGTTGGCCATTTTGAGCAATGCCAATATGGTCATAACCATGTTCATTTAAAAGAAGCGTGGTTACCTTAATATTTATAAGATTATCGTCCACAAGCAAAATATGTGGTTTGTTGCCATGAGAATCCATAGATTTTTATCCTAATTAATTAATTTTACGCGATTAATAAAGTGATAGGTTAATAGGGTACCATCAACCCGACATTTTATCTGATTGCTTGAAAAAAACACTCCCCAAAAATAAGGATATGTGAGAGAATGTATCTAACATTTATTTTTTACGTAACCATACCGTATACCTTGATAAACCGCATGCGCTATAGAGGTGCATCCTAACTTGCGTTTTATCTCTTTACGATGGGTTTCTACGGTTGTTTTACTGATGTTGAGTAATTTGGCGCTTTCAATAGAAGTGTAGCCTTGTGCAGCGAGAAATAAGCAGCGCGATTCCATCATTGACAGCTTCTTATCTATTAGTAAGCGGCAATTTACGAATACATTAGAGAGTAAATTTTTCATTCGTTTTAGGTGTTCTGCAGAAGCTGAAGAATTACCTAATTGAATTAGCATTACTTTGGCTAAGCTCGCGAATAATATGTCAGACATAATGGACCTATTGTATTAAGAAGTAATAATAAATATATTAAAGTAATATAAAGCTAATTTTGCGTAAATATATTACGGTAGAATAGCTTTATAAATCAGCAAATTGACAACATATGTGTAAGAAATATCTTACAAAGGACTTTTTTCATATGCTTATTAATGATGATGTTACGCCAATTAAAAACGATTTAAGTAAGAAACGTGGCGAAAGATTGAAGCTGTTAAGAATAGAGCTATTGCGTTTATCGCGTAATGCTTTAGCCGATATGTATGATATTCCTGCCGGCACCATTCAAAACTGGGAAGATGCACGACATGGTGGACTTACAGAGAAGGGAGCGCGCAGATTTATAGAAGTACTTAAATCGCAAGGAATCGAGTGTAAATTGGAGTGGTTGTTGTATGGCATAGGTTATCCGCCCGAACAATTATCTCATCAAAATTATAAATTAAGCTCAGCAAAACATCTCGTCTCAAATCAAGAAAAAGAAATAGACAATATTGCCAAAGAATTAATGTTATTTTACGAACATAATGTCAATGCAGTTGATTTAATTGTTTCTGACGATGCTATGTGGCCCCGATTTATGCAGGGTGATCATCTTGCTGGTAAAAGATATTTCAATGAAGACCTCAATAAATTAATCGGACAATCCTGTATTATTCAAACACAATCCGGCATTGTGACAGTAAGACAACTTTTAGCAGGAAATAAACCGGATCATTATGATTTGGTATCTATTAATAGAGAATCAAAAATTGATGAACTTGATTTATTCGGTGTACGTATATTTAGCGCAGCACCGGTGTTGTGGATTAGACGAATAAACCCTTTAATAGAGATGCAGAAAATAATGTAACAAATCAGCAATGTCATTCCCGCACGGGAAAGTGTTGTAAAGAATATAAAACGTCCAAGTGGGAATCTAGATCAAAGTTATAATCGAAGTATTATTTAAGAAAATCAGTACAAGTTATTAATTCAGTAATAGATTCCCGCTAGATAATTCTGTATGTTTGCAGTTTTCTGTGCCAGCGGGAATGACATGACCTGATGGTTTTTATCCACTTTATAATTAATTATTCATTCAATGCAAATACTCGTTCTCGGTGCAAATGGATTTATTGGATCGCAAATTGTGGCGACTTTGCGACAATCAGAACATCAAATTATTTGTGGTGTGCGAAAACAATCTGCTGATCAACAACAATTTCCAAACTGCGACATCATGATATGTGATTTTAATCAGGATATTACTGCAGATATATGGTTACCTCGATTAAAAAATATCGACGTAGTTATTAATTGCGTCGGAATTCTGCAACAAAAACGCGGCCAATCCATTAAAGCCATTCATGAATTAACACCTATCGCATTATTTCAAGCCTGTCAGAGTGCCAATATACGTCGCGTAATTCATATATCTGCTTTAGGTGTTGATGCACAAACTAATTCACTTTATGCGCAAACGAAATTAGCAGCAGAACAGTATTTAATGTCAATGAATATTGATTGGGTCATCTTACGCCCCTCATTAATTTATGCTGAAGGATCCTATGGCGGCACATCATTAATGCGCGCAATGGCTGCATTACCTTGGATTATTCCTGTGGTGGGTGACGGCCAACAATTTTTTCAACCAGTCTATGTTCAAGATCTAGCAGAAATTGTTAAGCGATTAGTTGAGAAATCAGAAACAATTAAAAAAAGTGTGGATGTAGTTAGCGCTGAACGTGTGAGTTATTTGACCGTTTTGCAACAATATCGGCACTGGTTAAATTTTGGCAAAGCGAAAATAATTCATTTTCCATTAGCATTAATCAAATATATCGTAAAAGTTACCAATGTTTTGGGAATTGTTTCATTAAATGCCACTGCATTGACGATGCTTTTGCATGGAAATACCACTTCACCAGAAAAATATCAGGAATTAGTCAATACCACTGGATTTACACCACGATTATTTTCCGAAATGCTATTTGCAAAACCAAGTCATGTGCAAGATCGATGGCATGCGCGATTATTTTTTCTCAAACCATTATTACGTTTGAGTTTATCCCTATTATGGTTAGGTTCAGGCATTATTGCTTTAATTCCGCCATTATCACCGCAGTTAGAGATGCTTGAAAAGGTGGGAAAATCGCATAGTGTTGCGCTTTTTTTATTAGTGAGTACCTGTTTGTTGGATATCGTATTAGGATTAGCAATGTTAATGAATTGGAAAATTCGACAGGTCAGTTTAATCCAATTTATGGTCATTTTAATTTATAGCATAATTAGTACGGGATATTTCCCCCATTTATGGCTGCAACCTTTTGCACCATTGTTAAAAAATATTCCCATTTTAATTGCAACATTAATAATGATTGCCATCGCTGAGGATCGTTAAATGTTATATGCGTGGTTGAAATTAATTCATATTATTAGCGCAACACTATTATTTGGCACTGGTTTAGGCAGTGCATTTTATTTATATTGTGCTGATCGCAGCAAAAATATTCATGCGATTGCATTCGCAGCGCGTAAAGTAGTGCTTGCGGATTTTATATTTACTACCCCTGCTGTAATTATTCAGCCGTTGACTGGTTTTATGATGGCAGCGCAAGTGCATTATGTTTTGACGTCACAATGGATAATGGTTTCATTATTGTTATATGTACTGACAGGTTTGTGCTGGTTACCTGTTGTGTGGCTACAAATACGCATTCGTGATATTGCTGAATCAGCGTTATTAACACAGAGTGTATTACCACATTTATATTATCGCTATATCCGCTTTTGGTTTTGGTTAGGATGGCCAGCGTTTATTTCGGTATTAATTATTTTTTATTTAATGGTATTTAAACCTATTTAAATATTCTAGGAGTAATCGATGCGTAAAATTAATTCATCATTTTTAATGCTATTTACTTTATTTTTTATGTGCTGTTGTTATGCGCAATCTACTAATGTGCAATTAGTTATTGATGCAACAAACAAAGCACAATTACCTAAACATTTCAGAACAACTAATACACCATTAACAAATACTGCTGGTGTATCTACCATCGGTTTGCAAAATTTACACATCGCTGGTAGTGCTGAATTCTCAGAATTGCAATTACAACAAGCCATAAAACAATTACAAAATCCCATCACCATTGTTGATTTAAGACAAGAATCGCATGGTTTTATTAATGGTACAGCTGTAAGTTGGTATGGAATTAATAATTGGGCAAATATTAATAAAACAGATCAACAAGTCGCGTTGGATGAATCAAATCGATTAAATGCATTACATAATTTATCAACAATTACTGCACTAAGAGTGCGAAAAAAAGATAAAATCAAAGGAATTATTTCAGGTGGAAAACCGGTGACATTATCAACAACAGATATTGAGTCAGAAGCTGATCTTGTTCATAAATATCACTTGGGTTATCAAAGATTTTATGTAACGGATCGTCACGCGCCAACAGATGCAACTGTGGATCAATTTATTCAATTCGTGAATCATCTACCCACTGGTACAACACTTTATTTTCATTGTCGTGCAGGCGAAGGTAGAACAACCACATTTATGGCAATGTATGACATGATGCGCAATGCGAAACAAGTTAGTTTAAATGATATTATTAAGCGTCAACAATTATTGGGTGGTATTAATCTCTTAAAAGACGATGAAATTCAAGCATTATCCCAATCATTAAAATCACAGCGGTTACAATTTATTAAACGATTTTATGAATATTGCAGGACTAATACAAATAATTATCAGACATCATGGCAGCAGTGGTTGCAAAATCATTAAATTTTTCCTTCTCCCCTTCTGGGAGAAGGAAAGAAACGATGTGTAATTGGACAATTTTTAAATGTTAAGCTATATATTTTTCTCTTATCACTATTGGACATTTTTTTATAAGGAGATTTGCAGTATGAAAACCAAATCAGTCGGCGTTGTATTAGCAACAGCAGCAGCTGTATTAATGACCACAACCAGTTTCGCTCAAAATACATCAGTATCTGGGCCAACAACTGCTCCAGCGGGTCAAGTTCATTGCCAAGGAGTTAATACTTGTAAAGGGCAAAGTATGTGTAGAACCGCAAATAACACATGTAAAGGATTGAATTCTTGTAAAGGTCAAGGTTGGGTGATGATGTCTGCTGAAGCTTGTCAAAAAGCAGGTGGAACGATAGTTAGCTAATTTTTATCCCTCTCCCCGAAGGGGGGAAGGTGCCGAAGGCGGATGAGGGTGTTTTAAAATGATTTTGTCATAATTTAAGACCACCCTCATCCGCCTTCGGCACCTTCTCCCGCAAGCGGGAGAAGGAAAAAAATAATGAATTAAACCATCTTCAAATTCGGCCCCAACATTTCCTCGGGTTTAACCGCAGCATCATATTGTTCCGAAGTTAAATATCCTAATTTTATTGCCGCATCTTTTAGCGTAGTATTTTCTTTCAACGCCTTCTTAGCGATCTCAGCACATTTGTCATATCCCAAAATAGGATTTAATGCGGTTACCAACATTAATGAATTATTTAAAAAATAATTAATTTTATCCGTATTTGCTTTTAATCCATCGACTAAAAATTCTTTGAATGATTTACAGGCATCTGCGATTAAATTTGCTGAATGAAGAAAATTAAAAATCATCACTGGTTTAAATACATTTAATTCAAAATTACCTTGCGAATTTGCAAAAGCGATAGTGGTGTTATTACCCATGACTTGTACGCACACCATAGTCATTGCTTCGCATTGTGTGGGATTGACTTTACCTGGCATGATAGAAGAACCGGGTTCATTTTCGGGTAAAATTAATTCACCCAAACCACTGCGCGGTCCCGATCCTAACCAGCGAATATCGTTAGCAATTTTCATCAATGTTGTTGCAAGCGTAGTTAGTGCACCACTATTAGCAACTAATGCATCATGTGAAGCCAATGCAGCGAATTTATTTTTTGCTGATTTAAATGGTAAGCCCGTGAGTTGTGTAATATTTGCAGCAACTTTATCAGCAAAATCAGGATGCGCATTTAAACCTGTGCCAACAGCTGTTCCACCAATAGCAAGATCATATAAACCAGGCAACGTTAATTGAATTTGATTTAAACAAAAATCAATTTGTGCAACATATCCAGAAAATTCTTGTCCTAATGTTAATGGCACCGCATCTTGTAAATGCGTACGGCCAATTTTAATAATGCGATCAAATTCTTTTGCTTTTGCTGCTAAACTATCGCGTAATAAAGTCACTGCTGGAATAAGACGTTGTACTAAATTAGTTGCAGCAGCAATATACATAGCAGTGGGAAATGTATCATTTGATGATTGTGACATATTGACGTGATCATTAGGGTGAACCGGTTTTTTACTGCCTTTTTCACCTTGCGCTAATTCTATCGCGCGATTAGAAATGACTTCATTCACATTCATATTACTTTGCGTGCCACTACCTGTTTGCCACACATGTAATGGAAAATGATCATCTAATTTTTTAGCAATAATTTCATCAGCAGCAGTGATAATTAATTTCGCTTTATCTTCTGCTAATAATCCTAATTGTTGATTTGTAATAGCAGCTGCTTTTTTTAATAACGCCATTGCATAAATTACTTCAATGGGCATGATATCTTTACCAATATCAAAATGGTGTAATGAACGTTGAGTTTGTGCTCCCCAATAACGATGATCGGCGACAGCAATGGCACCCATACTATCTGTTTCATTACGTGTTTTTGTTGCTGACAAATTATTATTCATGCTTTTTCCTTTTAATCTATTGAATGATTAACGACACGATTAAACCAC
The DNA here is from genome assembly GCA_021777765.1 of Pseudomonadota bacterium. GTDB lineage: Bacteria > Pseudomonadota > Gammaproteobacteria > DASZBR01 > DASZBR01 > JAJYDF01. The sequence continues at coordinate 46,629 of JAJYDF010000019.1, forward strand.
ATACCTAATAAAACCGTGCTAAAAATACCGAGAATGATGGCAATTGCATGTGCTTCTGTTGGCATAATTGCTAACACATCAGGATTGCCTGAAATAGCGAATGGAATGGCTAAAACAACATCCATTAATGCAGCACCTGCAACTAAACCGCAAGCTAATAATATACCACGTTGTGGGTTTTTATGGCTTGATTTACTACGGTTAATCAACAACGCAATTAATCCACCAATAAATAATGCCATTGACGAACTGAGTGGCAAATAAATTCCCATGGATACGCCAATAGTAGATAAATTGAGATGACGTTTTTTTACTATTTCGCTGATGATAATAAATATCACGCTCACGCCAACGCCAATCAGCAGCATATTCCAAGGAATATCTCTATCAAATACTGCTTGTGTAGCTGTTGCTAACATAGATGCGGGAGGAGCCGCTAACATTTGTGAAGGGTCCATCCCAGGATGTGGAAATACACCGCCAATACCGTACACATTAAATAGTAATTCCATAATCGGTGGAATAATTGCTGATGCGGCAACAACGCCAATTAATAACATTATTTGTTGTTTCCATGGAGTTGATCCAACAATATAACCCACTTTTAAATCTTGAATATTATCATTTGCAATACAAGCAATGCCTGTAATTAATGCAGTAATCATAATGACAATAGCAGAGGAATTTAATATTTGTGTGTGATTAAGTGTAATACCATGCGCACTAAATAATGTGCGTAATGATAATGCTGCAAAAATTAAGCCACCAATAATAATTGATGAACCTGGTGTGGCAGAAACGCCGACTAATCCTGAAAAATAACCACAAATAGCTGCTGAGATAAAACCTAAAATAACGACGTAAATTACGCTGCCTAATAATACAGGGATATGTAATGTATTGAGATTAAAATCACCCAATGGAAATAAATGTACAAATAAAATATAAATGCTAATAGCTAAAATAAATGAGCCGCTTAATACATAACCTAATGGTAAATCATGATCGGTGCGAATCACTGATTTAGGGGATGATTTTAAAAATCCAACGGCAGCTGCATTCATACTGGCAAAAAATGGACGTGCTAAATTAAATAATGTCCAAATACCTGCTGTTAACATACTGCCAATACCAATATAGCGAATATGAGAACCCCATAATGCTAAAACAGCTTGTGTCGTGTCTGAATTATTTGCCAATGCATGAAAATGTGATACGAGTATCGGCGTAATAATTAACCAGCCAGTTACTGCACCCAAAAATAAACTGACACAAAAATTAGCACCGATTAAATAACCTGCACCAATCAGCGTTGCTGAAAACCCTGTACCAAAACCAATTGCCGTTGAGCCAATCGCAAACCAACCTTGAATGCCACTTGCTATGATTTTGAAGCCACTTTGTGCTAATTCGATCAAAGCACCAACCAAACTCCCAGTAACCATATCTTTTATACTGACGGATTTTTTATCGCTGATTTTGAGTACTTCTGCAATGGCAACACCTTCAGGAAATTTAAGATAAGGATCAGTCACTAATACGCGCCGTAATGGCACAGAAAATAAAACACCTAAAATGCCACCAATTAATGCAATAGCAAGATTGTGCCAATAATCAAAATGTGTCCAATAATGAATAATAATTAATCCAGGAATGGTATAAACAATGCCACCAGCAATTGCTTCACCAGCTGAAGCTGCAGTTTGAACTAAATTATTTTCTAAAATATTTGAGCCTTTAAAGAAGCGCAAAATACCCATAGATAAAATAGCAGCAGGAATTGAAGCAGAGGTGAGTATGCCGACTTTCAAGGCTAAATAAGTGTTTGATGCTGCAAGAATAATTGCAAGCAAAATAGCCAAAATAACACCGCGCAGGGTAATTTCGGGTAATTTAATAGTGGCTGGAACAACGGGTTGATGGTTGTGGTGCATGTTTTTTTCATCCATAAATGACATAGTGTAAAAATAATTACTTTATCATAATATGTTGGCCGCATATGATTCTTATTTTTTACCTTCTCCTCGAAGGGGAGAAGGTGCCTTCGGTAGATGAGGGGGTATTTAAAATGATTTTGTCATAATTATAAGGCCACCCTCATCTACCGAAGGCACCTTCTCCCGCAAGTGGGAGAAAAAAACAAGGATGAAAATATAATTTAACGATTGTTAATTAATAAATAACGGAGTAATAAATCATGCCATTCGAGAATGAATCTCTTCTAAAAGCCTATGTAGAAAAAATTAATTCCAGCAAAAAAGGTGCAGATATTTTATTTAAAAAAACAATTGATTTGCTGCAATCTGATAAAGTTGTGCCGACCAATAGCACATTAAAAAATGTCGATGAAACTATTCGGGTTAGATTATCTATTATCACTAAAGCAGATTTATTTAAAGTATTAAGCAATATTAATGAGCAAACATTGCGTAATTATTTTATAAAATTAGAAGAATTATTTAAACAAAATGTAGTGGATAATGAAGTAATCATTAATTTTATCAATGAAATTCTGGGTCTGGCTTCAGATAAACAATTAGAAGCTGTTGGTCGTTTGCCGTCAGCGTTATTTGTGCTTGCAAAAAAATTATTGGCACAGTTACCATCCAGTTCTCGACAAGCTGCAACATCTGAATCAGTTTATATAACTGATGCAGTGACTCGTTTGGCTAAGTGTGTATATACAATCGAACCGACGTGTTATAAAGATTTTTCAGATAAATTAATTATGGCAGTTCATGCTAACGAGATTAATAATTTTCAATTATTTCAATTTATAGAGAAATTATTGGATGAGGAATTTCGAACAAAACATAAAGAAAATAATTATATGCGTAGTAATAATATAATAACTAATATGATAGTTGCTATTCTTCCACCCGAAGACCGCGCTAGATTTTTATTACTTATTTCAGTGCCTTTATTAAATTTTATGAATGCAATTTCACTATTTAAATTAAAGCGAGCTGCGCATAGTCAACCTAAATTTAATATGGACAAAGAAAGATCAAAATTAATCAATGCAAAACCTCCTCACAGGGATCAATCTCAAAGGGATCAATTTTCAAGTCAGTTAATGTCTGACGAATTATGGGAGCTTGTGGATAGTGTCGCAAAATCATTTCATGATTTAATTATTGTCTTAGAAAAAATTACTGTTGAAAGTTTGCCGCCCTATTTTAATGCCTCATGCCAGCTTATTGCGCAGAATTTAATTAAAAATTTACCCAATAATCAAGACAACACAAAAATCATTGCGTTTCAGGTATGTTCATTTATTACTAATAAATTGTTTGCATCTATTTGTTTAGAATGGATTAAAAAGACTTACCCAAAAGAAAATGAATATATAACATTGTTTAGTTTTATACTGCTTAAACCATTACAAAATTTAGCCACATCATTTCGTTTTGAAAGATTCCAAGTAGGTAATAATAGAGAAGCAGAAGCGCAATTGCCAGAAGCTATAATGAGGTCAATCAATCAAGAAAATCATTTTAAATTACTCAATTTTAGCAATCGCATTATTAATGAAAAGCCAAGTTCATTACAAAAACTGTGTTTGACACAACAAGATTGTCAGGCGGTATTAGCTGCATTACCACATGTTGCCATTCCAGCTGGCCCTCCTCCTAAACAAGTTCTACAATCAAATGTCTTATCTAGTATGAATGGCGGTCATTCTAAAGCATCTCATGTTGATGACGACTCTGATAGTAGCGGTTGTGACAGTGAAGAAGAAGAAAAAAAACAAATAGAAAGAGCTCAACCAAAAACAGCAGCGAGAATTGCTTCTATGGCTGAAATATTAGACGGTCGTGGATCTCCGTCCAAATCCGCAGTACCCCTTCACCAAAATGGTACGGCAGCTAATCATCAAGAATCATTGCCTATTATTGAATTGATAAGATTTGACAAATTACTTGATGAAGAAGATGTTGAGTTGCGTCTAATGATTATTTTTGAGGAATGTTTGGCGTTAACAAAAAAATTGAATGTATTTGATAATTTACCTTCACAATCCAGTTTTTTACCTAAAGTAGTAGTCGGATTTTTTCAACAACCACCATCACTTAAATTACCTTCTAAAAGCGATGTGTCGAAAGATTTAGTCCATCTCTCACAAAGATTATTACAAAATAACAGCGAAGATAAAAACCGATTGTTAGATTTATATAAAGCTTTAGATGCTGCAGTATGTAGTTTTGAAGCGTACAAAACATATAACGTAGCAGTTACTAAAGCTGGATTAGAAGATCCGGTTAAACCACCACCGCCTAATGTTTTAGTGAGTGTGCCTTTAAAATAAATAATTTTTTTCCTTCTCCCGCTTGCGGGGTGAGAAACGAAGTTTCGAACGCTTCTACATGGATGTAGGGGCTGGGGCTTTTAAGCGGAGCTGGATGCGTAGCTTAAAAACAGGTGCTGAAGGCGGATGAGGGTGGTTTTAAATATTTGTAAGGAAGTAATTAAATGCGTTCTCTCTTAAAATGGTTTGCAGGAATTATCGGTCTAATTATTGGCATGATCATTATTGCTATTATTTGTCTCATGATGTTTATTAATCCCAATAATTTAAAAACACAACTGAGTAAAAAAGTATTTGATGCTACTGGCCGGCAATTAATAATTGGTCAAATATCTTGGACAGTTTATCCATGGTTAGGTATCAAAGCGGATCATATTTCATTGAGTAATCCCTCTGATTTTGACAACCCACTTTTTGCACAAGCCGATCAAGCAGAGATTGCAGCTAAATTGGAACCACTATTTCATGGACACGTTGAATTGGGTCATTTGATAGTAGATGGTTTAAAGATTAATTTAATTAAAAAAGCAAATGGTGTCACCAATTGGCAAGATTTCACTGATAAATTTAACACCAAAACAGATCCTTCTATATCTGATACGCATAGAGCAAATTTAAGCAATAAGCAAAAATTAATAGTGAGTATTTCTGAAGTCACATTTAATGACGCGCAATTACATTGGGAAAATCAACAATCGCACAAGACGACTGATATAAACAATTTACAATTAGATGCCAATAATCTAGCAATTAATCAATCATTCCCACTTTCTCTGAGTTTTGTGATTAATAATAATCCTTATTTAAACACTGTTAAAATGCAAACAAATATACACATCTCTACAAACGCAGTAGCTTTAAATCAATTACAAGCAGCAGTGGATAATGCGCAAATTGATGGAAATGTCATGATTACAGATTTTTCTGCGCCTGCTTATCAATTTAATTTGCATATTGATACATTGAATTTGAATCACCATTTTTCATCGAATACATCCGCAACTACCGGTAATCATGCTGCGAATTCTACGGATGAGGGTTTATTGCCAATTGCTTTATTCAAAAAATTAAATGCCGATGGTGAGTTGTCGATTGATCAATTATCGCTACCAAAATTTACCATTAATCATTTTTATACCAAATTAAATGCAAATAATGGTTTAGTGCAATTTAACCCATTAACAGGTGACATATATCAAGGTCAAATGACGAATAATATAACAATTAATGCAAGAAATAATACGCCACAATTTAATATGGTGAGTTCATTTACGGGGATACAAATAGAGCCATTATTAACAGGATTAGCTGATATTACGCGTATTAAAATTTCGGGCACTGGAAATTTAAATGCTAATGTCAGTGCTTCTGGAAATAGTTCGAGTGATATTAAACGGACATTATCTGGACATTGTAAATTTTCAATCAATGATGGCGTGTTTTATGGAATTGATATTCCCTATTATTTCGCTGTTGCTGATGCGTTATTGAAAAAACAATTACCTACAGCGACCAATACCCATCAAACCTCTTTTGGTAATTTAACTGGCACCGCAAATATTCATAACGGTTTGGTGAGTAATAATGATTTATTGATCAGTTCGCCTGATTTATCGGTGAAAGGCAGCGGCACTGCAGATTTAGTGAGTGAACAATTAAATTACGCGATGCAAATGCAAAGAATGCAAAATGGCACGGCGCAAGGATTTGAAATTCCATTGATGATAAAAGGCACATTTAGTCATCCAGAGATTCGACCTGATGTATCAGAAATTTTAAAAAGCCAATTAAGTAAACAATTAGAGCAGCAGCTTTCACAAAAATTACAAAAAACCATTGGTAATAATCCCAATGCACAACAGATTGAAAATGCTATCGGTAATAGTAATGTCGGCAAACAACTGCAGAAAGGATTGAATTCTTTATTTGGCCAATGAACATTAAACAGAAACAATTTACGCAGAAAGTATTAAAATGGTTTGATCAACATGGCCGTAAGAATTTGCCATGGCAGCAACAAATTTCACCCTATCGTGTGTGGATTTCAGAAATTATGTTGCAACAAACACAAGTGCAAACGGTCATTCCCTATTTTAATCGCTTTATTAAACGTTTTCCGAATATTGTTTCTTTAGCACAAGCGCATGAAGATGAAGTATTACATTTATGGACTGGGCTTGGTTATTATGCGCGTGCACGAAATTGTCATCGTGCAGCTCAAATTATTCAACAACAATTTAATGGAAAATTTCCTGATGATTTAAACACAATACAATCTTTACCGGGGATTGGTCGATCAACAGCGGGTGCAATTTTATCGCTGGCGATGCAAATTCCAGCCGCAATATTAGATGGCAATGTTAAACGCGTCTTAACAAGAACACATGCAATTAAAGGTTATCCTGGATTAACTGAAGTTTCCGAACAATTATGGCAAATAGCTGAAATGTACACGCCACAAAAAAAAGCTGCTGCATATAATCAAGCTATGATGGATATCGGTGCAATGATTTGCACACGCACACAACCGCAATGCCAAAAATGTCCTTTGCAAAATAATTGTATTGCGCGTCAACTGAATAAAATGAGTGAATTTCCCAGTAAAAAAGCGAATAAACCATTACCTGTAAAATCGCAACAATTATTAATTATATGTAATGATCGCGGTGAGGTGTTGTTGGAAAAACGTCCCGCAAAAGGAATTTGGGGCGGTTTGTGGAGTTTGCCTGAATATCCCACTGATGAAAATATTAAATCTTGGTGTTGGCAAAATTATCGTTGCCGTATCGATCAAGTTCAACATTGGCCTATGTTTAGGCATACATTTACTCATTTTCATTTGGAAATTGTACCGATATTAGTAACAATAAAAACGAACGCAAAAAATAAACCGATAGATCCATTAATTTGGTATAATGTGAAACTGCCAGATACACGTGGTTTAGCTGCGCCAATTAAAAAAATATTAGATCAAGTAGCAAACAATTTTTTCCTTCTCCCGCTTGCGGGAGAAGGTGCCGAAGGCGGATGAGGGTGTTTAAATAATTATTTTGTAAAATTTAATTTCGCATAATATAATTAATTTTCCCCACCCAGTTTCTTCCGCATTCGTGCGAGAAAGGAAAAAACATAATTTTTCAATTTAAATAGGCAATGATAATGACCCGATTAATTCACTGTACAAAATTAAATAAAGAAGCCGAAGGCCTAGATTTCACACCATATCCTGGTGAATTAGGCCAACGCATTTATCAACACATTTCAAAAGAAGCGTGGCAAATGTGGATTAACCGACAATTAATGTTTATCAATGAATATCGATTAAATATGTTAGAGCCAAAAGCGCGTGAATTTTTAGCGCAAGAAATGGAAAAATTTTTATTCAGCGATGAAAGTAGTACGCCAGCAGGTTATGTACCAGAGAAATAGAATAATACCTAATTAGTTTTATTAATGTAGCCCTTCCATCGGAGCGCAGCGACGTGTCCGGGTAAATTAATAGAAATTCTTGGACACATCGTCGCATTCTTTAGTCCGAGCTACATTTTTATTAAGTTGATTAGAAAAATAATTAACAACAAAAGGAAAATATATGGTTCATATTGACCTACAACATTATCTAGAAGCCCCCGCCACAATCGCAGGTTTAATCAATGTCTATTTAGCAGCACGTGCAAATATTTGGAATTGGTTATTTGGGATTATCACCGTAACGTTATATATGCTGATATTTTATCAAGTTAAATTATATGCCGATATGAGCTTACAATTTATTTTTCTTATCTTACAATTTTATGGCTGTTATCAATGGTTATATGGCGGTAAAAATCATGCAGAATTGGATGTACAAAGAGCTTCCTATTCTATTTATTTATTTGCGCTCAGCTTAACATTGATTTTATTTGCATTCATTGCATTTATTTTACATACCTATACTGATTCCACTACCGTTATCATCGACGCGATTACCACAGCAATGAGTCTTGTTGCACAATGGATGATGAGTAAAAAATGGGTAGAAAATTGGTGGTTATGGATATTGGTCGATGTCATATCTATTAAAATGTATCTATTTAAACTTTTATATTTAACGAGTGGTTTATACGCAGTATTTTTTATTATCTGTTGTATGGGATATATGACGTGGCGTAAACAATTAATGAGTAGTGAATTAAATTTTGTGCAAGTACAAACAAATGTGGGTTAATTGTTGTGGATATGAATGTATAGCGATATGAAATTGAATAATTAATAATGTAGGGCGGATAATGGCCTGCGGCCTAATCCACCCTGTGGTTATACGACTTAAATTATTTACCCATTGAGTTTTTACGCACTGAATTATTTGAAGCTGATTCTTCATCCGGTGGTAATAATGGTTGATGATCTTTGCCATCATCTGAGTTAGTGACTGACAATGAAGCCATTTCAGTTGTTAAAAGTAATAATTGCTCTGCTGCATCAACAGCTACTTTATTTTTTCCATTTTCAATGATTGGTTGCGACCGACAACTGTTCTCAAAATCAATAATATTTCCCAAACAAAGTTTAACCTTTTCAAATAATGGTCTTAATACCGGATCGGCTAATTTTAATTGCCAATTACTTAAATTTGTTTTGAGCTCGCTTGTTAAACCTGCAATAGCTCTGGGCGATAATGCTGACCATTGTTCTGCTGAAAACTGGCTTAATTTACTAATAGATGCATTCAAAACGGCTAATTCATTATTTTGAGGCATTACATTATTTTGTATATCCAAGATCCCCTTAATGGATTCAACGGTTTTTTGAAAACGAATACGAATATTTTCGATAGTATCATTTTCACGTAGAGAGCTCATATCTAAAGTAACCGCCCTAAATTGTGAGGGCGTGCTGATAGGCTCTTCGTTAGTAATAGTAGATGAATCCGTTGCAAATATTGATAGCTCAGTGAGCCAAGTTATAAGAGAATCAGGTTTTAACTTGATCAGTGCAGAATTCAATTCATTCTTATCTTTGATTTGCAATAATTGCGTGAAATTGTTAGTGATAGTTTGATTAAATGTTTCGTCATTCATTAAACTTTTTAATTTAACAAAGGCATCAACGATTACTTTAAATCTATCTAATGCATTTTTATCATTCAGTAATAATAATGATGCGAAATGTTTAGCAACAATTTCGTTAAATAAGGCTTCAGGTATTATCTCGCTTAAAGCTAGCAATGCATCTGTAATATAATTCAATTTGTCTATTATAATATCACTGCTAATTTGTACGGGCGTAGTGGGTAAAATGCATTGTTTAATATTTTCAAAAATATTTTGTCGAACCATGAGGCTACTTATGCCGTTATAATTTTTATCAGCATACTCGAGTGACATTACACCATTTAATAATTTGATGAGCATGGCTTCCTCAAGCGGATTTTTTCGTGCGGCTAATTTTTCCATGACGATAGTATTTAAAATATTAAATAACACATTTTCTGTTACATACTTAAAATGTGAATCTGGCGGTGCCTTATTGAGTTTTTCACTCATTGGCAAAATAATACTTTTATAATGGTGGTAAACAACTTGAGGAAATGAAATTGATTTTAAAATCTGTTCTGGATCATTGGTATTGATAATTGCATTGAATATATCATTAAATAATTTAGTTGCCCCAACACTTTTTTTTACCTCATATAAAAATAAATATTTACCTAGCGTTTTTTGTTGCCGTAAAATTCCCAGTTGTAATGCATTTGCTTCATAGGAGAGTAATTTCTCAACAAGATGATAAATTTGAGAATCATTTAAAAAATTGCCGATGTATTCAATAAAATCATAAATCTCATCAATTTTTTTGTTGAAAAATGTGTTATACAATTTAGCTATTAAAGCATCGTTACTAAAAATATTCCCGTTTAAAATATCTGTACCAAATTCTTTAGCGGCGGAAAGTGTCAGCTTGCTTGGTTTCATGATGTCCCTCATCGGTAATTAATTATAATGTTTAAAGGAGTGCGATATTATGCCCGGAACCTTAAAATAATATTAGGTTCTGAGCAATTTTTTGAATCATTTTCTCTAACAGCGCATTTTGTTATTCATGGCCCATTCCCTCCTTCCCCCTAGAATGCACCGAATGATTTTTTTTCCTTCTCCCGCTTGCGGGAGAAGGTGCCGAAGGCGGATGAGGGTGGTCTTAAAAATGGCACTATTAAGGAAACTCGATACTGCACGACCTAATCTTAAGCATTGAACTAACCACAAACACAAAATTAGGGGCATCCCAGAGAATTACCATCAAATCCCCTTGACTCAGATCGTCCTACCCGCTTTAATAGTGATCTTTTCTTGTTAACTTGTAAGCACATCAGAAGTTCAATCTGGCCGAATAGCTCAGTCGGTAGAGCAGAGGACTGAAAATCCTTGTGTCGGTGGTTCAATTCCACCTTCGGCCACCAGTTAAATCAATGAGTTAGGTCCATTCGCCCGCAAAATTCAAATTGCTTTGCGTGAGCCTTGCGTGATTTATCTTTATGCGGTCGACTTCAGTAAAGTTAAATTCTGTCCTTTTTCTTCATAATCTTTATTTTGAATCAGCTTTAAATCTTTATAGAGCTTAAAGTGTTTGATCTTTTCATTTGAATAAATTGTAAGCGCTTAGTAGAGCCGCATAAACCTTTTTCACGTTGTGAACTGGCATCAACATATGTTCTATGTGATGAAGGCCCTGCAGAAATTATTCCAGTCTTGTTACAAAGAAAATATACTAGATGGTTAATTAATCTCTTTCTCATATTTGTTACTATTAGTACTGACTCCCTTGAGTTTTTTGGAAAAAAACGAGGTTTGGTCAAAAGAAATTTTTCAAATACTAGCTTATCAGATAATCATGGGGCGCTTGATATATCTCAAATTGAGATATATACTTAATAAAAAGGATAAATTATGCATATCATCACACAACAACGTGTTTGGGAGGCAAAAAGAAAGTATCCAGACTCTAATAGTGCACTTGATGGTTGGTATCGGATTATGAAGAAAAATAGCTTTAAGAATTTTTCTGAACTTAAACGAACCATTAATAGCGTAGATAAAGTAGGGAGCTTGTATGTTTTTGATATTGGCGGTAATAAGCTGAGATTGATTGCCAATATCCACTTTAATCGTCATAAAATTTATATCAGAAATATTTTAACGCACAAAGAATATGATGAAGGTAATTGGAAATAGGGGGTAACAATCATGAATCAAGTACTAGAGACAGCTATCAAACACTGGGACTATGTTGCACCACTTGCTCATAAACCTGTTAATAAAAAGGAATTCGACAAATTAGTTGCGAGACTGGATGAATTACTAGATAGAGTGGGAGATGATGAAAATCATCGTTTAATGGGTTTGGTCGACCTATTAAGTCAATTAATAGCTGAATATGAAGATGAACACTCTCAAGATTTCACAGATAAAGGAATTGATGCATTACTATTTTTAATGGAGACTCACAATTTAAATCAATCTGATTTATCTGAGATAGCAAGCCAAGGGGTTATGTCTGAGATACTTAATCGCAAACGTCCACTTAACTTGCGGCAGATAAAACTATTAGCAGAACGATTTAATGTTGATCCATCTACTTTCATAGATTGATTATGTTTTTCCGGAAATAAGTACTTTCCATATTAGCTTGTCGGAAAAAGGCAAGTGCTTTTATATTAATCAATTTTTTAAAGATAAATAATGTGACCTAACTCCATTCTTTTTAAATTTTCTTTAGCCTTCCTTCCTTTTCCAAACTGGTCAAGGATCTGTATTTCATCAATATGTTGCATGAATTTTTCACCCGTTGAGTTTTTGTTTTTATAAGATAAGCTCCGAAAGCTTTTTTCATAGCAGAAATATGGTTATTAAATTCATAGAAATAATATTCATCAATAGTGCGATGAGATCTACTTGAATGCATTGCGGCTGCAATTTGATTTAGATTATTAGGAATGCCAACTAATTGTCTAATCGAAATTTTAATCAATGATTGCTCATCAGTTAAGAGGTCGATATCGTTATTGATAGATTTATATTAGAAGTCGAACATAAGTTTCACATATATCTTGTGATAGGTTTTTAAACGCATTATTTTCTAAAGAGGTGAGTCAGACATGAAACATTTCTGTTTTGTTATTCATATCTCTCATAATTTTTATTTTCCGTTTTGCTGTTAAAGCTGTTTTGAATTGTAGTGTTTTATTGATCTAGATTCATCCACGAGAAACTCGTTTTGGCGATGTCAATTGGATACAAATGCATTTACATTTTGAATAAATTGTTGAGATAAAAAATATCACAAAGTGATAATTGTATCTCATAAAACCTATCCCGCATTAATCATTTTTTCAGAGATGGCATAGACATAAATGTTCATTAACAAAAATTACATAATTTAACATCTACTAATATATTGCATAAGCCCCGCTGTAACATTGTAACCCCTCAATAATCCCATCTTTTCCCCCTAAAAAATAAATGATTCACTGCCCTCACTGAATAAATTAGGAGGGCTAAAGAAATGCAAACACAAGAAAACATACATAATCAATCACAACAAC
>JAJYDF010000020.1 GCA_021777765.1 Pseudomonadota bacterium
TTTTTTTCCTTCTCCCCGAAGGGGAGAAGGTGCCGAAGGCGGATGAGGGGGTATTTAAAAGTATGATCATTAATTTAAACACACCCTCATCCGCCTTCGGCACCTTCTTCCGCAAGCGGGAGAAGGAAAAAAAGGTTAAATAAATATTGCAATTAAATCATTTAAAAATCGTTTACCCAATTTTGTTGTGACTATTTGATCTTTTATTATTTGCAGTAATTCTTTTTGTTGCGCTTTTATGAGTTGTTGTTCAATAGATGTAATGGGTAAACCAGTTCGTTCTTCGAATAAATTTATCGAAAAAGGTTGTTGTAAACGTAACGCATTCAGCATAAATTCAAAAGGAATTTCTCGAGGGTCAATAATTGTTTTTTCAGCTACAAATGATTCCGTTACTTTAAGATAATTAACAGGGTGTTTTATTTTCCATGCGCGCGTGATTATTTGTTGTTGATGATCTGTAATTTTACTATGGGCTCCAGCGCCGATGCCTAGGTAATCACCAAATTCCCAGTAATTTAAATTATGATGGCATTCATTACCTGGTTGGCAATAAGCTGAAACTTCGTAATGTTTAAAATGATGATTGATTAATAAATCATGACCAGTATCTTGAATATTTAATAATGTTTCTTCATCAGGTAATTGTGGGGGATTGTGATGAAATAAAGTATTGGGCTCTAACGTTAATTGATACCAAGATAAATGGGGTGGCATAAATCCAAGAGCAGTTTGTAAATCATAAATCGCATCATTTAATGATTGATTCGGTAAGCCATGCATTAAATCGATATTATATTGTTTAAATCCAGCATTTTTGACAGCAAGGATAGCGTTAATAGCTGCTTCGTCATTATGTATACGGCCTAATTTTTTTAATTTATCTGCTTGAAAGCTTTGAATGCCGATTGATAGACGATTAATTCCTGCTTGATTAAATCCTATAAATCGTTGTTGATCCACTGTACCTGGATTGGCTTCTAAGGTAATTTCTATGTTTTCTGCAAAGGCAATGCGTTGTTGAATTTGAGATAATAAATTTTCAATGGCTTGTGGAGAAAATAAACTGGGAGTTCCGCCACCAATAAAAATTGATATTAATTTTCTATCTTTGACTTGAGGTAAATCATTATCTAGGTCATCTATTAATGAATCGATGTATTGTTGCTCAGGCAAATCGTTTTTTAATTGATGTGAATTGAAGTCGCAATAGGGGCATTTGCGGACACACCATGGCATATGTATATAAAGTGACAGAGGAATATTGTATGAGAACGACATCTTTGTTTTTCAATTATGTAATAGGATCAGGTTCTCATTTTAGCAAATAACGAATTTCGTGTCATTCCTCAGGGCAAGAGCGCAACTTAACTTCAATCGTAGCCTGAGTGAAGCCAATTGAAAATTATAATTTATATAAAATAACTTTAATTATTTAAAACTATTATTTAATGTTAAGGTCATAACGTGGGATAAAAATTGATTTCCCGGATTTCAGCAATGCAAGAAATTATTAATAGGCAGTTATCATTTCTTAATATTTAAATTATTTTTTTATTTGCTTCCATCCAGGCTACATATGAAATTAAGACGCGTATGTCTTGTGTCATCCCCGCACACTAAAGAAATCATTTTTTCTCACAAGCCAACGTCAATCCTTCTTTATATTTTTGTAGCGCACCTTGTGTTTCATTTAATTGTTCAAGTAATGCTGCAAGTTCTAAATAAACTTCTGCATTAGGCGCAAGCGCTAAACTGGCTTCAAAATAACTGCGTGCTTTGCCCCATAATTGATTAAAAATGCATAAACGGCCTAAGGTAAATAATAAACTCGCATTATTCACTTGTGTTTTTAACCAACTTTCTGCGGTTTTTAATTGTTTATCTAAATCTTTACTTTTTATTTTTCCGTACCAATAAATCAAGGTATTGTCCCATTGTTTTTGTAAAGCATTTTTAAGTAATTGTTCAGCCTCACCCGGTTTATTGGCTTCAAGAACATTGATATAAATAATTAACAGCGTAGGTTGAATGCGAAAATCACGTGGTATGCGATCCCAAACAGCAGACACGTTTTCAAATGTGCCTGTTTTCTTTGCATTTAATAACAAACCTTCATAAATTTTTGCTTCTAATTTTTCTAAATCTTCAAAAGATTGCACTTTGTATTTATAAAGTAATGGCAATAATGTTTCTAATGAGGCCCAATCTGCCAACGCTATATAAACATCTTGTAATAAATGTAAGGTATAAATATGTTTTGGTTCTAATTGTTGCAATCTTTGTAATGTCGCTAAACTTTGTTCTAATTGATTATGTTCGAATTGTAATCGCGCTTGCGTGATACCCAGTGCTAATTCACTTAATTTATCTCTTGCACGTACTTCTCGTAAATAATCATCACGACGTTCAAATGCTGCCTGTCTTTGTGCAGCAAAGGCTGCTGCTAAATAATTAATAATGGGTGCATTAGTTTGTTTTGATGCACGAATTAAATTTTTTTCAGCTAAACGCCAATCACCTGCTGCTAGCGCAATTAAACCATGATGCGTACGTTGCCAAGCTTTGTTAATGCGACGTTGTTTTGACCAATGACTCATGCGGGAAAATAACGTCCACGTTCCTTTGATGATTTGTAAAAGAATATAAAGTGCAATGAAAGAAACTATGATTATCAAGCCGGATAACCAGAGTGGCATTTGTATCGTCCAATGTTGGAACGCGATCACTAAATAACCTGGATTTACATGAATTTTGATGCCAATCCAAACCGCAGCCAATAATATTAAAAATATAAAAATAAATCGCAGCATAAATCAGTGCCTTATTTGTGTGACTCTGGTGGTGTTGCAGTAATTACCGAATTAATTAAATTAGTAATTGTGGAAAGGTCTGGATAAGGTTGTTGAAAATGAATTGCTTGCAAAGCATTTATTTCTTGTAAAGAGGTTTTGGTATTAGGCGCATCTTGAATATAGTTTTGTTGTATCCAATTTTTTGCTGTTTCCAGACTGCTTTCATAAATAGTCTGATTACCATGTATTGCTGCCCATTGCGCTTGTTCAAAAACTAATTGTAAATTTTGTTGTAAAAATAATTGTTGTTCCGGCATCATAAATTGCGGTAAAGGTTTGTTGTGATAATTAATCACTACCAATTGTTTAAAGCCGTTTGATACGGTATGTATTATTTTTTTCCACCAAGGAATATGTTCATTTGTTGCGCTAGTTGTCGTTGCAGAATTATTTGTAGCAGCCGTTTGAATTGGTGCAACTTGTTCTAAAAGATTAACGTTACCATGTAATTTATTCAGTCTAGATAATATATCGGCGAGATTAATATCGGGTAATGCTTGCAGTTTAGTTAATGCATTACTTATCGCTTGTGAGATTGGGCTTAGACTAGGATCAACTAAATGTGTTAATCGTTGATTGGCTTCTTGTAATAAAATTGTCGCTTCCGATTTTGAATGATTATATTGTAACTGTAAATTAGCGAGATTTACTAAATAATTCACTTCAGCTAATGTCCAAACTCTATTTGTGCCTGGTTGGGTTTGAATTAATTTTTGTACACTGGTTTGTAGATCATTAACTGTGTTTTGTTGTTGTAATAATTGATTTTGTAATTGCATAAATTGTTGTGTTAATTGTTGTGTTGAAGAAGATTGTTGTTGGTTAATAATTTGAAATTGTTGTAAATGTTGCGATATTTGTTGTTTTGACCACCAAAATAAATAACCACTTCCCACGCCAGCGAGAATAGCGATCAGTAATGCAAATACAGCAACAGGCATTGCAGCAGAAGATGGTTTAGGCGGTTGTATCGGTGGTGTGATTGGTGGTTCTACCGTTTTATCTACCGCGTCCGTGGTTGTGGCATTATCCATGTTGTTGACCTCTCCAAAACTTTAAGGTTGATAAGAGTGCCTCATCACTAGCATTCTTGGCAAGTAGGGGAGGCTTAATAAAACCCAGAGATGAAGCAATTTGTGCCAAGCGAGGGCTGCTGACCAGTAATAATTGTTGAAAAAGCCAGGGTTGTGCTGCTGTTCCTAATAGGTTAATTAAATTTTGTAAACTACTTTCACTGGTACAAATGATAAGTGCAATTGATGATGTTTGCCATGACACTAATAATTTCGTTGCATCTATTATTGGCATAACGCGTTTATAAGTTGTTAATTCTTCTGTTATGGCACCACGGTTTATTAATGTTTCGCTTAATAATTCTCTGCCATCTTCACCTTTAATGATTAAGATTTTTTTATTTTTAATTTGTTGTAATTGTGGCAAAGCTAATAATCCTTCAGATCCAAAATTTTCTTGTGGGTGTATCACGTCTTGAATATTGAATTGATTGAGCAGTGTTGCTGTGCCTGATCCCACTGCCATTACTGAAATATGTTTGGAAAATGGGGTTCCCGATAATTTTAATAATGGCAATGTTTTTTGAACGGCAGTGGGGCTGATAAAAATTATAATGTCGTATGAATTTATTTTTTGTAATTTATTTTTTAATGTATCTTGATCAAAAATATCTATTATTTTTATTGTTGGAAAAATGATGGGCATACCACCGATTTGTTGAATTTTCTCGGCTAAGAGCTTAGCTTGATCTTCTGGTTTGGTGATAATTATTTTTGCGTTTTGTAGCACTTTATAAACCTCACATTTTCTTCCTTCTACCGCAAGCGTGAGAAGGATATTATGGTGTTGAATAAATCTCTTTTAATATTTTATCCGCACCTTGATGTATCAAATCTTTAGCAACTTGTTTTCCTAATTGTTCCGCAGAATTAAGATCACTGCTTGCGTGCGCAGTTAATAATTTACTTCCATCTGTGCGAGCAACTAAACCCCGTAAATAAATGGAAGAGTTGTTAATTATTTCAGCATATGCCGCAATCGGGACTTGGCAACCACCATTTAATGCATGATTCATGCTTCTTTCTGCCTCAACACAAAGTCGAGTATATGAATGGTCAAGCGCTGCTAATTTTTCTTTTAAGAGATAATCATCACTGCGACATTCAATTCCTATTGCGCCTTGCCCAACAGCAGGTAAACTTTCATCAATGGTTAAATAATGGGAAATCCTATTTTCTAACCCCAACCGTTTTAATCCCGCTGCAGCGAGAATAATTGCATCGTATTGTCCGTCATCTAATTTTTGTAAACGCGTGTTTACGTTACCTCTTAAAATTTCGATTTGAATATCTGGTCGACGTGCTTTAATTTGACAACCGCGGCGCATACTGGCGGTCCCAATGCGTGCACCTTCGGGAAGTGTGGAAAAATCTGAATATTGATTTGTAATGAAAGCATCTCGAGGATCTTCGCGTTCACATATCGTAGTAATTTCTAATCCTTCAGTGATATTAACTGGAACATCTTTCATAGAATGTACTGCAAGATCGGCGCGATTTTCTAATAATGCTTGTTCTAATTCTTTGACAAATAATCCTTTGCCACCAATTTGTGCTAAAGGGGCGCCCAGTAATTTATCTCCCGTAGTCGATAATGGAATTAATTGGACATTTAATTCTGGATATAACTTTAACAATTCGGATTTGATTATTTCTGCCTGCGTAATTGCGAGCGGACTTTTGCGTGTAGCAATTCGGATGGGTGATGAAGTCATAAAATTTACCTTAATTTAACATACAAAAATTAATCATTCACATGATGTTACTTCACTGATTATTCACATACAAATGAGATAATTATGCTAAACTTATTATTATAAAGTAATAATTTTTTCTTATTAATTTTATTCATGAGGATGTGAAAATATGCCAGCAGCACCGCAACAGTCACAAGGAGATCATTCGTTAGCGCCACTATGGTTATCCATCGGTGCATTCGCATTATTATATTTTATTTGGTATTTCGCCAATCAACAAATTGTATGGTTCGTTCTTAAAGTAAAATTTGTTGAAACTTTATTTATGAGTTTATTTAGTAGTCAGGCGCAAAACCTATTACAAATCATACAAACGGCTCAATCAGGCGGTGTTGGATTTGCTGATTTTGCTCAAATTACTAAAATAGCTGGATCTTATTTTGCTTATCCTGTAGCGGCAATTCTCGTAGTTTTGGCTTTAATTTTGTATTTTGGTAATCCCATTTCACGTTTCAAAAAAACCTATAACATGAAACGCTTATTTGATGCGGAAAAGTTTAATTATCCACAAATCGTTCCTGTATCTAATGTTGATTTAGTCGCTGAACATGTCGATAAAGGCCCTTGGTCTATGGCAATGACGCCTATGCAATTTGCTAAAAGATATAAATTACTGCAGGAAGTTCATACACCTGGAGTAGGGCTCGGTGCTAAAGAAAATATCAGTGTTATTGTTTTAAGAGGCGAAGCGCATCAAGCTTTCGCATTACAGGTGGGTCCATTATGGCCTGGCCCTGATAAATTAAATATTTACACCAAGGCATTGTTTGCCGCATTTATTGCACGTGCTAACCGCGATAGCGACTCAGCAACTGCGCTATTACGTAGAATTGCCGCTTCAAGTGCCAGTGGTAAATTGGACTTTTTAGGCGCACAAGAATTATTCGATAAACATAAAAATAGCAAAATTGCACAACGTGTTATTGAACGACATGCTTATACGATGACGGTGATGGCTTCCGCAATAATGGCTGCCCGCGAAGATGGTGTTTTAGCTTCAGCTGACTTTTTATGGCTGAAAGTGGTCGATAGAAGATTGTGGTTTATGCTAAATGCCGTGGGCCGACAAACACCGCATTCTGAAATATCAGGACCGTTTGCACATTGGTTAGCAGAACGAGAATTAGGCAGAAAAATCAGTACACCCATGGTTGAAGAAGCGGTGAATGCTTTAGATTTAGCGATTAAAGAAGTGATATATATTCCAGATGAACATGCAGGATAAACAATCGGAGATGGATCTCCAGAGGTTAATTATATGATAAGAGGTATAGAAGCATCGCAAGAACAAGATCCGCACAAATTGTTGCGAGATACACGATCCTTAGGGCAGCGTTTTGCGGATTTTTTTAAAAATGCTAATAACGTTGTGATAGTTTTGATTACATTGGCAGCATCGACTTTTATTTTGCCAGCGGCTTGTGATCTGTTGTTGTTAGTGGGATTGTTGGCGTTTTCTTATAACTTCTTTCGTCACGCCACTTTACCGATGAGGATGCCACTCAGTTCGAAAGCGCCTGATTATAATGATCCCTTGCCCGGTTCAACAAAACCCAGAATGGGTCGTGGTATCAGCTTTTTTGGTAATGATATTAAGACCAATGAAGAAATTTGGTTTAATAATGATGATATGCGTACCCACGTGTTGATATTCGGATCAACCGGTAGTGGTAAAACAGAAGCCCTCGTCTCTATCGCATTTAATTCCTTGATTCATGGTAGTGGTTTCATCTACGTAGATGGTAAAGGTGATAATTCACTTTTCGCCAAAGTATTTTCAATGTGCCGCGCCATGGGGCGAGAAGACGATATTTTATTAGTCAACTTCATGACGGGTGCCCGCGATATTATTGGTCCGCAAGAGAAACGCCTTTCTAATACGATGAATCCTTTCGCCATGGGTTCATCCAGTATGTTGTCACAATTAGTGGTTAGCCTCATGCCAGATGGTGGTGGCGGTGGCGATGGTGATATGTGGAAAGGCCGTGCCATCGTATTCGTTGAAGCATTAATGCGTGTTTTAGTGTACATGCGTGATCATGGGCATATCTTATTGGACGCTAACTCGATTCGTAATTATTTTATTTTAGAAAGATTAGAATCCATTGCAATTGATAGACAATTTGTCAGAGATAACCAAGAACCAATTGACATGGCCGATGTACCTTTTAATGTTTTAGAACCTATGTATAACTATGTTATTAACTTACCAGGTTATGATAAATCGAAAAAAGGTAAACAAGTTTCACAAGTATTAGAACAGCACGGATTTATTACCATGCAATTAACCCGTGTATTCGGTTCATTAGCAGATACTTATGGTCATATTATTCGTACTAATTTGGCTGAAATTGATTTTAAAGATGTGGTGTTAAATAGGCGTATCTTAGTTGTATTGTTACCCGCTCTGGAAAAATCACCTGAAGAATTATCCAACTTAGGTAAGGTGATTATCGCCTCACTGAAAGCGATGATGGCAGCCGGTTTAGGTGACGCGGTAGAAGGTGAATATCGCGATTTAATTACCCGTAAACCAACTAATTCTCCAACACCTTATGTGTGTATTTTGGATGAGTATGGTTATTACGCTGTAAAAGGTTTTGCCGTTGTGCCTGCGCAAGCACGTTCATTAGGATTCTGCGCCATATTCGCTGGACAAGATTTACCAGCATTCCAAAAAGCATCTAAAGAAGAAGCAGCATCAATTGGCGCAAACTGCAACATTAAAATCTGTATGAAATTGGAAGATCCAACTGATACCTGGGAATTTTTCTTAAAATCCGCTGGCGAATCTTTTGTGACTAAAGTGGATTCATTTCAAACACAAGCTGAGAGTGTTACCAATACTTATATGGATGCTAAAAGTGCCTCAGTTGAAAAACGTGCTCGTATCGATTTATTGGATTTAAAAGATCAACGTGAAGGTGAGGCGCATATCTTTTTCAAATCGAAAATTGTCCGTGCCAAAATGTTTTATGCCGCACCAAAAGCCGTTAAATATATGCGTTTAAATCAATATATGAAAGTTGAAAAACCATTAAGTCGGGTATTGTATGACATTCAAAAACATTATGAACAATTCCAAAATGTGTTAGGTAAACCAGAATATTTTGCACAAGCCATGGTTGCTAATGAAGAAATTGATGATATTGCGCATGATTTGACTGAAAATGAATTTTTAGATCCTATCGAGCGTAGCATCTCTACGTTATTAGCCTATCAAAATCGCACGCATGCAACGCGTATTGAAGAACCGGAAGTTGCAGTTCCTGATGATATGTTAAATATCTTTACGGGAATGCGCCTTGTTGAAGATGATAAAGCGATAATCGTGGCTGATGATCTATCGCAATTTAGTAAACCATTATTGCCCAGAGGCAACACCAGAGAGCAAGTGGAAAATGTAGAACGCAGTTCTGGCAAGATGGATAAATATGCAGCAAATATTGCTGATGAAATTGTTAAAGATATGGAAATTGCAACAAGATACCCACCTGAAATTACCGAAAAACCATCCACAATGGAATTAGTCGAAGTTGTTAGCGGTTTAGTTGATAGAATTAAACAAGCTCGTGAAGCAACTGTTCCAGTAGAATCTATGGTTTAATTGATAAATTATCGTAGGTCGGACTGAGCAAATGCTCAGTCCGACCTACGATATTTCATAGTTAATCTCAATTATTATCTTTTTATTTTGCTGTGTGAGCATAATCTAATGCATTCACAGGCTACGTTCTTACATTAATTTATGATAAAATAGGCAGCCTTAAGCGTCATGAATCTTCATAACGCTGATTGAGATGTAAGAAGTTGAGGTTGTTATGATTAGAGGTATAGAAGCATCGCAGGAACAAGATCCGCGATTGTTATTGCGTGATACGCGCACGTTGTTAGACCGGTTTATTGGCTTTTTTAAAAAAACTAACAATGTAGTGATCGTTCTAATTACATTGTCCGCGGCCGCATTTATTATTCCCTCAGCATCTGATGTCGCATTAGTGTGTGGCGTCATCGCGTTTTGTTACAACTTTTTCCGTAGACAAACATTGCCTTTTAGAATGCCTTTGAGTTCAGGTGAGATGGATTATAGTGATCCTGCGCCTGGTACAGTAAAACCCAGAAAAGGTCGCGGTATCAGTTTTTTTGGTAATGATATTAAAACCAACGAAGAGATTTGGTTTACGAATGAAGATATGCGTACCCATGTATTAATTTTCGGATCAACGGGTAGTGGTAAAACAGAAGCATTAATTTCAATTGCCTATAATTCCTTAATTCAAGGTAGTGGTTTTATTTACGTCGATGGTAAAGGGGACAATTCCTTATTTGCCAAAATATTTTCCATGGCGCGTGCGATGGGTAGAGAAGATGATGTCTTATTAGTTAACTTCATGACCGGCGCACGCGATATTATTGGCCCCCAAGAAAAACGTCTTTCAAATACCATGAACCCTTTTGCTAGCGGTTCATCGAGTATGTTATCGCAGTTAGTAGTGAGTTTGATGCCTGAAACGGCTGGCGCAAGTCCTGATGCAGATATGTGGAAAGGTCGTGCGATTGTATTCGTTGAAGCCTTAATGCGTGTTTTGGTTTATATGAGAGATCAGGGCGCGATTTTATTAGATGCCAATACCATTCGTAATTATTTTATTTTGGATAGATTAGAAGCGATTGCTATCGATAAGCAATTTATTCGTGATAATCAAGAGCCACTCGATCTGTCTAATGTGCCTTGGAACGTTATTGAGCCTTTATATAACTATGTTATTAACTTGCCTGGCTATGATAAATCAAAAAAAGGTAAACAAGTTTCACAAGTATTAGAACAGCACGGATTTATAACCATGCAGTTGACCCGTGTGTTCGGTTCTTTAGCTGATACATATGGTCATATTATCCGTACAAATTTGGCTGAAATTGATTTTAAAGATGTAGTATTAAATAGAAGAATTTTAGTTGTATTGTTACCGGCATTAGAAAAATCTCCTGATGAATTATCAAACTTAGGTAAAGTGATTATTGCTTCATTAAAAGCAATGATGGCGCAAGGTTTAGGGGAAGCTGTTGAAGGTGAATATCGTGATTTGGTACAACGTAAACCGACCAATTCACCTACACCTTATGTTTGTATTATGGATGAGTATGGCTATTACGCAGTGAAAGGCTTTGCTGTTGTACCTGCGCAAGCACGTTCGCTAGGATTTTGTTCGATATTTGCAGGACAAGATTTGCCCGCATTCCAAAAAGCTTCGAAAGAAGAAGCAGCGTCAATTGGTGCGAATACTAATATTAAAATCTGTATGAAATTAGAAGATCCAACGGATACTTGGGAATTTTTCTTAAAATCAGCCGGTGAATCCTATGTCACTAAAGTAGACGCATTTCAAACTCAGGCTGAAAGTATTACCAATACCTATATGGATACACGCAGTTCATCAGTTGAAAAACGGGCCCGTATTGATTTATTAGATTTAAAAGATCAGCGTGAAGGTGAAGCGCATATCTTTTTCCGATCGAAAATTGTGCGCGCAAAAATGTTTTATGCGGCACCAGAGCCGGTTAAATATATGCGTTTAAATCACTTCATGAAAGTTGAAAAGCCATTAACAAAATTATTAAACGATATTCAGAAACATTTTAATCAATTCCAACAAATACTGAATCGTGAGGACTATTTTGTTAATGCCAATGTTTATAGTGAAGAAATTGATGAAATTGCTCGGGATATAATTGATAACAGTCAGTTAGATCCTATTGAGCGAGGTATTACTGCATTGTTAGCTTATCAAAATCGCACACAGGTGACACGAATTGAAGAGCCTGAAATTGCAGTGCCTGAAGATATGTTAAATATCTTTACGAATATGCGTTTATATGAAGAAGATAGAAATATTATTATCAGTGATGATTTATCACAATTTAGTCAGCCTTTATTAAATAGAGCCTCTGTGCGTGAAGCAATTGAATCTATTGAGCGTGCTTCAGGCAAGATGGATAAATATGCAGCAAATATTGCTGATGAAATTATTAAAGATATGGAAATTGCCACAAGATATCCCCCAGATATTACTGATAGGCCGACGCCTATGGAATTAATGGACATTGCTATGCGATTAATTGAAAGAATTATTCAAGCAAGAGCGGCGGCGAGCTCAGGTACATCTACTACTTAATAAATTTTCTAACTGCAATAAATATATCAGTGTCGAATTATCGTAATGTATAATCTCATTAAATTGGGTGTGAGTTTATTAGGTATGGATTTGCACGATAAGCAGCTGATTATTTTGAGAGATATATGGAATTAAGTAATGGATAATTTAAATAACTTGGCTCGTAATCCACCTAATATTCAGCGTCAAATCATCAGTCAAAATAACCAAATTCCCAGCTATTGTAATTATACTAGATCGCTAAGAATCATATTCAGTTTATTTGCCTTTATATTATTATCATTAATAATAATTGTTGATGCAAAGACGATAATCATATCTTCTCACTATTTATTTCACACTGATTTTTTTAAATTCTACCAATCGGTGCGATTTTATTTTGCTGGTCAAAATATTTATGACAAGGTGGTATTTCCATTAAGTCAATATGAAGTTTCGATTTGGCATAGTAAGGTCTTATTATTAAATAATGATCTCAATCCACCTTTTTTTACTGTGTTGTTATTGCCAACGGTATGGTTGTCTTATTCATCAGCATTATTGAGTTGGTCGGCTTTATCATTAATTTGTACGATTGCTGCATTATTATTGATAATTAAGCAGAATCAAATATTATGGCATAGTAGTGCGCAACTGTTATGGCTATTGGGTGGATTGCTTATTTATTTCCCTAATTATTTAAATTTATATATTGGGCAATTAAGTGGATTGTTACTATTGCTGACGATACTTGCATTGCATGCCTGCCGCCAAAATAAACAGCGTGTTGCTGGT
Source organism: Pseudomonadota bacterium (assembly GCA_021777765.1). GTDB lineage: Bacteria > Pseudomonadota > Gammaproteobacteria > DASZBR01 > DASZBR01 > JAJYDF01. Next base: position 12,633 of record JAJYDF010000020.1, read on the forward strand.
ATTTTGTTGGGATTTCTATTGAGTATTAAATTGTTTTATGGGTTATTTATTTTCTTATTTGTGGTGCGAAGGCAATGGCAGTTGTTGGGCGCGATGCTATCTACATTTATAATTTGTTCCGTAAGTGGATTATGGTTGTTTGGCATTGATACCTATAAAATTTATTTATTAAATCTGCATAAAATATATTGGTATAGTGCAAATTGGAATGGTTCATTGCTTGGTTTTTTAAGTCGATTGTTGGGTGGTAATCACGAAGGAAATGTCCCTGTAATAAATTTACCTTTTTTAACGCAGCCATGTTATTTGGTAATTTCAAGTATTTTGATGGTTTATTTTGTTTTGTTGATTAGGTCAAATGGAGCAAGAAATGTAAATGAGGGGCAGCTATCACAGTTAAATCAGTCAATTAATTTAATGAGTCGCAATAAACAAAACATATCTCAAATATCAACACAATGTCATAATAATGATAATTTAGATTGGCAATTTTCTTTGACTATTACATTAATGTTATTGATGTCGCCTCTAGGTTGGATTTATTATTTTCCATTACTTATTATACCTTTCATCACTATTGCGCGACTCAGTGTGAATTTGAAAGGATTTAATGCAAATATAATAATTTTAAGTGTAATAATTATTTTGAGCGGTCTTCCTTGTCATTATCATATGCCAATGGAAATCACACAGCCATTAATGGTATTTTCCTGGGGAAGTTATTATTTTTATGCATTAGTTTTATTATTGTTTTTGCTCAGCAGGGTGAGAGGGCAAATTAATCATAAGCAATTTATAAATGGACATGAAAAGGGCGCAAGTCACATGTCTTCGCAAATGTGCAGATTAATAATTAGCATTTCAGCTTTACCCTCATTGCTTGCATTTATTGTTGCATGTAAAAATTATTTGTTTTGATGTATTGTAATTATGAAAATATTGTAGGGTGGATTACGGCCTGAGATCTAATCCACCCTATGTTTAATTTTTTTCCATCTCCCGCTTGCGGGAGAAGGTGCCGAAGGCGGATGAGGGTAATTTAAACAATTTGATGTAATTATTAATATCAAACAATTTATTAATCGGAGACTCAACATGGAAATAAAAAATTCAGTTGCTTTAATAACAGGCGGTGGCTCTGGCTTAGGTGCAGCGACTGCTAAACTTCTCGCGCATTTAGGCGCAAAAGTCGCAGTATTAGATGTAAACATTGACGCAGCAAATGCAATTGCTAAAGAAATTAACGGCAATGCTTTTCAATGCAATGTCAGTGACGCACAACAAGTAGAAGAAATCATTGCTCAAATTAAAAATCAAATAGGTGATATTAGAATTTGTGTGAATTGCGCAGGTATTGCACCCGCAAAAAGAATTGTTGGCAAAGAAGGTGCCATGCCTCTTGCTGATTTTAATCAGGTCATTCAGATCAATTTAATTGGCACTTTTAATGTAATGCGTGTAACAGCAAATGCGATGAGTCAATCATCTGTTGTAAACGAAAACGGTGAACGTGGTGTAATCATTAATACGGCATCTGTGGCAGCGTTTGAAGGCCAGATCGGTCAAGCAGCGTATAGCGCATCAAAAGGCGGTGTCGTGTCATTAACATTACCTGCAGCAAGAGAATTATCACGATTCGGTATTCGTGTGATGACTATTGCACCTGGATTGATGGCAACACCCATGTTATTAAAAATGCCTGAAGAAGTTCAAAAAAATTTAGCAAATTCCATTCCATTCCCTAAACGCTTGGGAAAACCAGAAGAATATGCACAATTAGTTGAGCATATTATCGGTAATACAATGTTAAATGGCTCAGTCATTCGTTTAGATGGCGCAATACGTATGCAGGAAAAATAAAATAAATCAATTAATACCCACAGTGAGTCATTCACCAAACTATGATAATGAGAGAATGGTGAATTACGCTCTAGTAATCGTAGGGCGGATTAGCGCAATCAGGAAATTATAATAGAGGAAAAGTTTGAATAAGCTAATTAATAATTTTAAAACTCTGGCGCGTAATCCACCATTACATCATTATCATAGTTTGGTAGATTACGCGTCACATTAACAAAGTGGTTGATTTGCTCTTTTCAGCAATTGCCTAATTATAATTTCCTCATTGCGTTAACCCACCCTACAACTAATTACTAATTATTATTGAGTTAATCTACCCGGCAACAGTTTCCCAATCATGGGTTTATCAATGTATTGATCCACATTGTAAGCGCATTTTTTAAATAATTAATTAATGCGCTGAAGAATTGGTGCATTTAATTAAAATTATTTTTATTAATGCTATGTTGCAAAAATAGTAATGGCCATTCTATTAAATTGCGTAATTTTCGATAAATAAAGACAGTGTAATTAACTTTTATTAATAGGAGATATTTTATGAACTACCAACCACTTGAAACACGCAAAAATAAAGAAGAGAAACAACCATTATTAACTAGAGGAGATGCAAGAGAATTAAATGCATATCCGCCTGCAGACGCAACAGTTACATTACAAACTACAGATCGAGTTCCAGTATCTACAAATGCTGAAAGCGTAGTAATTCAATCAAATGTAACAGGTGCAACATTATCCAGCGCAACACCTTCTTTATCTAAAAATGTGACTGCTTCACCACCAGTCGCCGTAAAACCATTTTTGTCAGTTACACAAGATCCGTCCCCTGCATTTAGCGCAGTACAATATGCAGGACAAACGAATCAATTTGATCCGCCTCCTTCATTTGTAGATCATTTTGGATTATTAGGTGCAGAGAGATTACCACCATGGTCAAGAATGCCTGAGGCAAAAGATCGTGAAACAATATTAGTACATATTTCTTTTGATGAATTAAAAAGGAAATTAAATTTACATAGTCGCGAAGAAATAATTCCCAAATCAAGGTTAGCGAGTTCTGATCCCAATAAACAACTCTCAAATATTCTTGTGGAATATAATAAAGATAATCCAATGCCTACCTATATGGTTGAGTCTAAAATGTTTGGAGAACGCGTTGAAATTGGTAAATTTATATTAGTTCATCGCAATAATTTTCCTCAATTAGTTGCTTCTACCAATCAGCCATTACGTCTTGAATGGAATTTTTGGGGAAAAACTGAAAAGGTAAAAGAGTTTAAACAAAATGATCTGATTGTGGGTGGTTATGGCCGATATTTAATTAATGTGCCGCAAGGTAAGATTGCTAAAGGCTGGTTAGGGAATAAACCTGTATTATTGGGAGAAGGCCCTCATGTAATTAAAGATCAAAATTTTCATTTAGATGAGCATGAATCACTAGTCGATGCAACGAGTAATTATATTCATCACAGTGTTTATCATATTTTACGTGTACCTCCACGAAAATATGTCAAAATTACACTGGGTAACAAACCTGTCATTCTCCAATCCATTGCTGAAGAATATATATTTGATGATCAGTTATTTAAATTAATCACTAAACCCGTAGTTGCTGGTCAATCACCCGAATATTTTGAAGATACAACTTCACTTTATATTGAACATGATAATATTCATATTATTTATGTCCCAAAAGGTTCGTTAGCAAAAGTTTGGATTGGTAATACACCTTATTTGCTTCGTTCTCGTGAACAGCCTTACGTTATCGATAATCCTTATTTCAGGCCTGCAACTAAAGAAATAGTCGTTGAAGGTAGGAAACAAGTCGTTCTCGATATGTTTGTAGATTCGACAACGCCGTGCATCATCCACGGTTCTATAAAACGTATCATGACTGAAACTGGAAATGTTGCCGTTTGTACGGATAATGGACAATTGGTTTGTAAATCACCACAAGCTGAACCATATGAAGTTGATTCAGAAACATTTAAATTTATCCGGTTTATTGATACGACCAGCCGAACCAAAAAATTTCCGAGTGACGAGGTTAAAAGGCAACGGAAAGCTGATGGTGTTAATCCTGAAACAATCAATTATGAGCCTTTTCAATTAGCGGATGGGTGTCAAGTCGGTGTGCAACTTGTTGTGGTTTATAACATTGAGAACCCTGCTGAAACCTTAAAAAAATTGAAGTACGAAGATATCAATAGCCATATCGAAGATCTTGTAGTTGCAGATATGAATGCTGCTCTAGCGCTGAGGTAGCAAATGGTTGGTTAACACAAGGTGTGGGTGGTTTGGTCGCAAATAGTCTTTCTAGGCCGCCATTTAATCCTGCTCTTGGGGCACCTTTGCAAAGCCCAAGTGCGCCATTAATGGTAACAAATCCATCAGCTTCAATTGCTGATTCTGCTGACGCAAGTAAATTAGGCAGTAATCAACAAAAAAGGTAATTGGATTAATGGGATATAAAAAGTAAAAGTGGGAATATATGAGAATAAGGCGGATTATCATTAATCCGCCTTATTTTTTATTCTATTTTCTGAGTATCAAGCTTTAGGGTCTTGATCGCTTGGAGGAGTGGTAGACTCACTGGTTGAACTACTTCCTGAATTACTCACTGGAGGGGTAGGGGAAGTGGTTTGGCTTCTACTGGTATTACTCGGCGCAGGTGATTTTTTTTGTCCTAAGCGATTCATCCCATCGATGATAGCGCAATAACTGATAGTCGCTTCTGCAATGAGTAAAATTCCTAAAATGAACATAAACATCGGACCTAATCCGAGAATGCCGCCAATTATTAATAATCCACCGATGGCGCCACGAACGACTCGTTCATTTTTACCGATGTTATTGGGTAAATTTAACATTAGCTTGCTCCTTAGCTTAACGAAAAAACAATTTCCAATTTAAATGATAAATAAATTAAATTTAATAAACAGTATAGCAGTAAAATAAATAATAATTATTTTGTACTTAAAACAATTTGTATTATAAATTATCTGAATATTCCATCTTAGCGCCGCAGTGTATTATTATTTTTTGGATTAATTTTAAATCACCCTCATCTGCATTTGGCACCTTCTCCCACAAGCGGCAGAAGGAAAAAAATTTTGATAGAATTAGTTAGTTTTGAAATATTTTAATTAATGACTTAATTGTAAATCTTTTAACATCGTTGCTAAAAACCGTGTTGCTTCACCACCGGTTGCAGCACGGTGATCAAATGTCAATGAAATTGGAAGAATTCGATGAATTTCCATTGACCCATTCACAGCTACAACTTCATCACGTATGCGGCCAGCACCAATAATTGCCACAGTAGGAGGCACAACAACAGGATTAGCATAACGGCCTGCAAAGTTACCAAAATTAGATAAAGTAATCGTTGCCTCTTTAAATCTTTCAGGGGGTAAAGTGCGATTTTTGGTTTGTTCTTTTAATTGATTAATTTGGTTACGTAATTCTAACGGAGATAATTCCTGTGCATTTTTTATAACAGGTACAAATAATCCTTCCGTAGAATCAACGGCAAGTCCTAAATTGATATTACTATGTAATTGCCGAGCCATTTGCGTTCCGTCATACCATGCATTGAGGGCAGTTTCAGTTTGGCAAGCGCGGATTATAGAGCGAATTATGCGCAAAGTAATATCTGTGTCAGGCGCCCAATTGTGTAAATCAGCATCATCTACAATAGTGACAGAAACAATTTCATCATGTGCTTTGGCCATAGTTTGCGCCATAGTACGTCGTACACCATGAAGCGGTTCGGCATCGGTGAGCAGCGTTCCAGTCGTTTGTTTGCTCGCACGTTTGACGTCTTCTAGGGTGATTTGTTGTTGTGCTCCGGTGCCGTTGATCGTAGTTAAATCTACATTTAACTGCTTCGCTAATGCACGCACAGCAGGTATCGCTTTAATCCTTGCGCTACCAGTCGATTGTTGGGTAGTAACGCCCATGGGCTCTTCTTCTAAAATCGTGTCACCCACCACAATTTTACCCGCTACAGTCCCTTTATCAGAGGATTTTTGTGGTTTATCTTCACCATCAGTAAATTCAACAAGTGGCTCACCTACTTTGATAATATCGCCGCGTTTGCCATGTAATTTTGCAATAGTACCGCTGCGAGGGGATGGCACATCCACTACCGCTTTAGCTGTCTCAACAGATACCATCAATTGGTCAATTTTAATTTCATCACCTTCTTTGACAAACCATTCGTGAATTTCGGCTTCAGCTAAACCTTCACCTAAATCGGGTAGTAGAAATGTTTTCATGCGAACTCCATAACAGAATTTACGGCAGCTAAAATACGGGATTCATTGGGAATATAACTTTTTTCTAATTGAAAATAAGGCATCGTAACATCATAACCCGTGACACGTTTAATGGGAGCTTGCAAAGATAGCAAAGAATGTTCCGCAATTTGAGCGGAAATTTCACCGCCGAGACCACCGGAATAAGGCGCTTCATGAATAATGACGCAGCGCCCCGTTTTTTCTACAGAATTTAAAATAGTATCCATATCAAGCGGTTTTAAGGTAGCCACATCGATGACTTCAGCGCTAATGCCTTGCGCATCTAAATTTTTAGCGACATTCATCGTTTCATGGGTCATCGCACCCCAGGTAATCAGTGTAATATCTTGACCTTCACGTAAAACAAAACATTTATCAAGCGGTAGCGCAACGCCGTTGTCAGGCACTGATTGTTTTACCAGACGATAGATTCTTTTAGGCTCAAGAAATACCACCGGATCAGGCTCGCGAATTGCCGCCAACAATAAGCCATAAGCTCGGGCAGGAGAGGAGGGCATTACCACACGTAATCCGGGGATATGTGCGAAAAATGCTTCATTTCCTTCAGAATGATGTTCAGGCGCATGTATACCACCACCATAGGGTGCGCGGTAAACCAAAGGACAAGTCAATCGTCCACGAGTACGATTTCTTAATCGTGCTGCATGATTGATTATTTGATTAAATCCAGGATACATAAAACCGTCAAATTGAAATTCAGCAACCGGTTTTAAGCCTTGCGCTGCCATACCGATGGCCATACCAGCAATCATTGCTTCAGCTAATGGCGTATCTAATACCCGTTCCGGTCCAAAGCGTGTCAATAATCCTTCTGTTGCGCGGAATACTCCACCATTGGCACCGACATCTTCACCTAAAACAACAACCTCTTTATCATGGGCTAATTCATAAGCGAGCGCTTGATTAATTGCTTCTACGAGTGTGATTTCTGCCATTGTTAGTCGGATCCTTCTGTCAGAGCCATTTGTTTTTGAGCGATTAAATTCGCTGGCATATTCGCGTAATGAAAATCAAACATGTCTTCGAGAGGTGGTGTTGGTGTTGAAATATAGTCATGCACTGCTGCTTCAACTTGTTTGCTACATTCTCCGAGTAATTCTTCTTCAGCACTGTTACTCCAGAAATTATTATTCATGAGATACAGTTTCAACCGCACAATGGGATCGCATTCCCACGCTTTTTTCAGTTCTTCTTTATCACGGTATCGATTAGCATCATCAGCAGTGGTGTGATCACATAAACGGTAAGTGACTGCTTCAATTAAAGTAGGGCCTTTACCACTACGTGCTTTTATTAAGGCTTTTTCAACACGATCACGGACTGCAATAATATCATTTCCATCGACTTGTTCACCTTCAAACCCACCAGCAATGGCTTTTTGGGCAATGGTTGAAGCACTGGTTTGTGCTTTACGAGGTACAGATATCGCCCATTGATTATTATTGACTACAAAAACGATAGGTAATTGCCATGCACCTGCCAAGTTAATGGCTTCATAAAATTCACCTTCGGATGTGGCACCATCGCCCATGGTGACTAATGTTGCTCGATGTTGATGTCTTAATTTCATGGCAACAGCAATACCAGCAGCATGTAGGCATTGAGAGGCTATAGGCACACAGAAAGAAAAATCTTCTTTAGCCATTGCAGAGGAAAAATTATTACCCCGTTCGTCTCCGCCCCAATAGGCGAGTATTTCAGACATTTTTACACCGCGTAGTAATTGTGTACCGTAATCACGATAATAAGGACAAAACACATCATGCGTATCTAATGCGCTGCCGATACCAACGGTAATTGCTTCTTGCCCCAAAGTGGACGCGTAAGTACCTAACTTGCCAGTGCGTTGTAAATTCACCGCTTTAGTATCAAAAGTACGAATTAATACCATGGTGCGATAGAGATGTATTAAATTACTGGCATCTTGTGCAAATGGGGGTAAATCCTGAGTAGTTTGGCCAAGTTGATTTAAAAATTGGTAATATTGAATTTGAAATTGAGTGACAATAGTCACAATATTTACTCCTATCGATTTAATTTTTCTATCGCTAATGCATCAGCAATTTCATTAGTTGGCATATTCGATTCTTTTGATCGTTCAAAAATGGTCATTAATGTATCATAGATTTTTATAATGTGATTATGTGCTTCATCAATTGAAGTGTGATGATATTGTGCTACCGCATGAATTAATCCACCTGCATTAACCACATAATCTGGTGCATATAAAATGCCTTTATCATGTAACATTTTGCCATGACGAGGTTCTGCTAATTGATTGTTTGCTGAACCAGCAATGATCTGTGTATCTAATGCTGAAATGACATCATCATTTAACACCGCACCTAAGGCACAAGGTGCAAAAACATCACACGGGACTGTAAATATTTCATCTACTCCCACCACTTGCGCCCCGAAATCATTAGCGCAACGGAACGTCGCTTCACTACTGACATCGCTTACCGTTAATTTTGCACCTAATGCATATAAATCTTTAGCGAGTGGATAACCCACTTGGCCAACCCCTTGTATGGCAATATGTAATCCTTCTAATGATTTTTTATCCATTTTAAATGCCACAGCGGCTTCAATACCCCGCCGTACACCTAATGCAGTTAACGGCGACGGATCGCCTGGAAAACCATTGGTTGCAGTAGTGCTGGTCACATAAGGTGTATATTGAGCAATGATATCCATATCTGCAGTAGTAGTGCCGCTATCAACGGCAGTGATATATCGACCACCTAAGTCATGAATAAATTTTGCATAAGAAGCAAAGAAAGCAGGTCGATCTTTAATAACATTAGGGCGCATTATCACACCTTTACCACCGCCTTGGGGTAGACCACTGATCGCTGCTTTATAAGTCATACCACGTGCTAGACGAGTAGCATCAACGATGGCTGAGGATAAATTATGATAATGAATACAACGGGTACCACCTAAGGCAGGTCCTAGTTTAGTGCTATGAATCGCCACGATGGCATATAAACCGGTTTCAGGATCTGCTTTGATGTGAACTTCATTTAATCCCATTTCTTCAGCATATCGTAATAATCTATTGGTTGCAGAGTGAGCAGGATTAACAATCTTGTGTTTAATTATTGTTACCATAAGAAATGCTTCCGAATTATGTGTGGGTCAATAACAGCGAACGTATACTAATCTCACTGCTAATTTTGTCAATCATTGATTTGAAATAATTGATAGGGAAATTTATGTAAATAATTGCTGCTGTGCAAATTGAATAATTGAGTTAGATTTAAAAAAAATAATTTTAATGTAGCCCGGACACGTCGCTGCGCTCCTTTGCCCGGGCTACGCATTTAATTTTTTTTATTTTAAAAATAATTTTTCCAATAATCTTTCATAAACTAATGACAATTTATCGATATCTTCAACACGCACACATTCATCAATTTGATGAATGGTAGAATTACACACACCTAACTCAACAATTTCAGCCCCCATTGGCGCAATAAATCGTCCATCTGATGTTCCGCCACTGGTTGATAATTGTGTATCAATACCCGTAATTTCTTTGATGGCCGTACGACAATGATCAATAAAAATACTGTCTTTTGTTAAAAATGGTAATGCACCAGCATGCCACTCTATATTAAATGCACATCCATTTTTTTGTAATATTTGCGTTACTTTTTGCTGAATTAATTCAACAGAAATTGCAGGAGAGAATCTAAAATTACCCGTAATTTCTACACTGGCGGGAATGACATTATTTGCACCTGTACCACCATGAATATTTGAAATTTGAAAACCCGTTGGTTGAAAATAATCATCACCATTGTCCCAATTAACAGCTATTAATTCATTAATAATTGGCGCACTTAAATGAATAGGATTATTGGCTAAATGAGGATAAGCAATATGACCTTGTTTACCAATGATATTTAATTTAAAGGATAATGATCCACGGCGACCATTCTTAATCATATCGCCGACTTGTTTTTCGCTAGAGGGTTCACCTACCAAACACCAATTAATTTTAATATTTTTTGCGATTAATCGTTCAACGATTTTTTGTGTACCATGTGTTGCGTGTCCTTCTTCATCGCTGGTAATTAGCAGAGCAATTGAACCATTATAGGTGACATGTTTTTCTATAAATCGATTAATTGCTGTTAACATTGCTGCAATACCACTTTTCATATCCGCAGCGCCCCGACCATATAAATATCCATCGCGTATCGTTGGAGCAAATGGGTGATAAGACCATTGTTCCAAGGGGCCTGTTGGCACAACATCGGTATGCCCTATAAAAACAAATAGCGGTTCTTTATCTCCTTTGCGTGCCCATAAATTTAGCACGTCATTATCGTGATATTGTTCTGTGGTAAAACCACAATTTTTTAAATATTCACTGATAATTGTTTGGCAACCAGCATCATGTGGCGTTAAAGAAGGGCATTCTATTAGCGCTTCTGTTAAAGATAGGGTAATTGATTTGTTCATAAAATTTTTAACCTCTACAATTAGTTAAAAAACTAGAGCCTAAATTCTATTCCTGATAGCATTATTAATTTATCAAAAATCACAAGGAATACTAGTGAATCATAACGTAAACATAACTACCCCGATAAAGCAACGATTATATTATTTTGATCATTTACGCGTTCTAGCAGTCATGCTGGGTATTATTATGCATACTTCTATCGCATTCAGTACTGCAAATTTTTATAAGTGGTATATCAAAACTGACCACCCTTCAATCATTGCCAATTATGTAGTGTTATTCGTGCATATTTTTTATATGCCCATGTTCTTTTTTATCGCTGGTTTTTTTGGGTATCAAATGTTTAAAAAATATCATTGGTCTGGGTTAATAAAAAATCGCTTTTATCGAATAGCGGTACCTTTTTTTATTTTAATGCTAATCCTGATTCCAATTCATACGCAAGATGTCTTCTATTCAATCATAATTCAAAATTTAAGTAAGGGAATCACTATACCGCAAGGACCAGGGTTATTGAGTTGGATGATGAATGAGTTCAGTAAACTTTATCAGGCGGGTGAATTATGGCGATATTATAATAACGATAACGCTTATTGGTTTTTATATTACTTGCTTATTTATTATGTTGTTATTCTTATTTTAGAATTTATAATTAGTTTGAGTACTAAGATAATTTCTCCTAAAATTCAGCAAATGGTCCATGTTATTTTTACGGCGATTTATCTTAATCCGTTGATTATCGGTATGATTTTATTTTATATATTGAGTTATTCTCTGACATGGTATCTGGATATCTCTTATAAATTTCACTCACCATTGCACATCCTATTTTTTTATGGTGTATTTTTTGGATTGGGATGGTTTATGCATCGATACAACAGTATCGAGGTGTGCAGCAAACACTGCAGAATATATATGTTACTCACATTAATGATTATATTACCAACCTATTATTATTTTTATCGTTACAGTACAGATTATGGTAATACACATTTTACGGTATATAAAATTATTTGTTTGTGGTTGTATGCGATGCTTGCCAGTTTTTTAACTTTTAGTTCGACTGGTTTGACGATGCAATATTTTAATAAACCGAACAAGGTTATTAATTATTTAGCGGAATCTTCTTATTGGTTATATATTGCACAAATTCCCATTGTTGTTCTTGCGCAAGATGTATTTATAAAAATGCCATGGCCCAATATTATGCAATATCTCTGTGTTTTATCTTTAACATTAATTATTTTATTAATACTTTATCGCTTCATGGTGCGTCATACTTGGATAGGGCAAATGTTAAATGGCACGCGGCATTTAGAAGATTTTTCCTCATGAGAGTTGGTTTTCACGCTTTTTAACCGTCACTTTTATTTTTTTTGCCGGTCTTAATGTAATCAATGGTTTTAAACCAATCGGTTTTTGAGAAATTAATTTAATATCAAATTTTTGTAATATAATCGATAAAATTAAAAATGCTTCCATTGTTGAATAATGACTGCCAATACAAATTCGAGGGCCGGCACCAAATGGCATATAAGCATACCTCTCACGCTGTCTGATTTTATCCATAGTAAATCTTTCAGGATAAAATAATGACGGTTGTTCCCAATATTTTGGATTATGATGAATATTATAAATACTGACTGCAACAGTGGAACCGGCAGGAATAAAATAACCGTCAATCACATCATCTTTTATGACGGTGCGATTAACTGTCCAAATGACAGGATAATAACGCATGGTTTCTTCTATCACCATTCTGGTGTAATTTAATTTTGGTAGATCTTCTTGAGTGGGGACACGACCAGCTAATACTGTTGCGTATTCTTCTTTTAAACGCTGTGCAATATCTGAATTACGTGCGATGGAATAAAGTGCCCAGCTGGTAATATTGCTAATAGTTTCATGGCCTGTAACTGCGATAGTAATAATTTCATCAATCAATCTTTGTTTAGGATAAGGTTTATTGGTGACAGGATCTTTCGCTTGCAATAAGACAGTCAGAAAATTATAAGGAGGATCTGTTAACGCTTTATGTTGTTTAATCATTTTCTTGATTAATTTTTTAAAACGTAATTTAGCGAAAAAATACCAAATATGGGTTGGCAATGGAAACCATTTGATCAAATGATAAACACCGCTGGCATAAACATTCCCAATTTTAGTAAATTGTAATAAGGCATCTTTGATATAAAGATATTGCTCTCCAAAAAATAGCGATATTGCCGTTGTCGCGGTCAGTGAAGTCAATTCATGATGAATATCAAATGTTTTACCACTTTCAGCATACTCTTCCCAACGGTCACACAATTTTTCAATATAGGGTGTAATCGTATTGATATGTTGTAACAAATATTTTGAATAAAATACTTGGTTTAATGTTTGCCGCATTGGCCACCAAATATCATGTTTTGGCTCAGTTAATATTCCTCGACCAATGACATCTAATAAACTCTTGTAAGCAATATCCGTTTTGACATAATTTTCATAATTATCTTGGAGAATTTGTCCGGCAGCTTTAGGACAACTCATTAAATAGAGCTTATAAATACCTGGCATTTTGACGATTTCGCCATAATTTTTAAGCAAATATTGGCTGATGGTGAGCGGATCTTTAGCAAGATCGCTGAATAATATTCTGAAAATTGAACATCCTGGCGGTTTTTTATATTTACTTTTTTTGAACATCTCGTTGCTCCAGCCATTCAGTTAATAATTTGGGAATTTCAGTTAGTGCTTTATTGCTGACAAAAACACCAATATGACCACTCTTATATTCTAGTTCTGTATAATCAAGGGTGCTAATTGCATTAGCCAATGGTTTTGCGGCACTGGGTGGCACCAAATGATCATCATGCGCATATATATTTAATACTGGCATAGTGATATTTTTTAATTTGACCGTTTTTTTACCAATGACTATTTTATTATTCATTAAATTATTTTGTTGATAAAAATACTTAATAAATTCTCTGAATAATTCTCTGGGGTGATCAGGGCAATCATGTAACCAACTTTCCATGCGGGAAAAAAAGGTGACTTGATCAGAAGTTGCTGTACCACGAATGATAGGGCGATATTTTTCTTGTAATAATCTAAATGGCCTTAAATTGAGTAAACTTTGTGCAATACAGATGCCTGAAATATTGCCCCATTTTTCCACAATTAAATCAATATCTAAATATTGTAATAATTTTCCTAAAATATTTTCAGGAGAGTGATATTCTACGGGTGTAACAATGGTGATCAAGTTTTTAATTTGTTTAGGATTAAGCGCTGCATAACAAACGCTCATAATACCTCCTTGACAGACACCTAACATATTAATGGCTTTTACTTGATGTGTTTGACAGATTTGATTAACAGAATGTTTTATATAATCAGCTAAATAATCTTTTAATGATAAATTGCTATCTTCTTCAGTGGGATTTCCCCAGTCAATTAAATAAATATCTAGGCCAGCTAATAATAATTGTCTAATTAAAGAACGATCAGCTTGCAAATCAAGAATGGTTGGACGATTAACTAAAGCATATACAATTAATAATGGCGTGCGTATGCGTTGTGGTGCTAAAGATTCATAGTGATAGAGCGTGACTCGATCTTTTTGGTAAATAATCGTTTTTGCACATTCATCAAATGTTATTGCAGTTGGTAGCGTTATTTTATCGCTCATCTTAAAGTGATGAGGGCTATAATCTTTTGCAGCGTTATTAATTAAATCAGCAAATGCCTGTTGAAAATCATTATTGGCCAGCATCTGCAAATAATGTTTTTCTAAAATTTGCCATAATACGGTTTGAAAAGCATAAATTTGTTCTGGATCTTTAATGGCGGGATTAAAATCTGGTGCTTGTTTTATAAATTCAGCAATAGCATTGCTTAAACTTTGATTGGCAATAAATTGCATTTTTTGCAATGATTGACTCATGTTTGCTTGCATTAAATTATCTGATAAAAGATTGCTAAAAATGGTATTAAGTAGTTCGTTACTTTGATAAAAATGTGAAATAACATCTTTAAATTGTGGAATGCTATTGATGAAATCTTCCTGATACTGTGGTGTGATCATATATCCATTTGTGCCAATAAAGAATTAAGTAAATTTGCTAAGCGATATCCTGCTAATGCTAATTGTTGTGCAACAATTTGTTGACCATGAGCAATATAGGAAGGCGTAGGCACCGAATTTTCAGGCATAGTATATACGAATGATTTCGCTAAATTAAAGCTTTCTATCGTCCAATGTTGCACATTCAAATCATGTGTTTTAGCCCCAAAGTAGGAAGGGGGATATTCAGATTCAATTTGATGGCTTAAACAGTCAATTTGATTAGATTTTAATCGGTTTTCATGACATGAATTTGCATCGAACAAACCTAAGCCATTGTCCCAAAATGCATGTAAATTATTTTGTTGTTCGCCTGCAATACGATACAAATTGCCACCATTATCTCCATGAGGAAATTGTTTGCTATAAAATGAAATGCAGTGTAATGGTTGATGTGCGTCACCCACAAAATGGACTAGAAATCGAAAAAACAATGCTCTTTCAAATTCAGTGGCATGTGGACTTTGTAACACGGCAATACTTTGATTTGTTGCCCAAACGATATTTTCAGTAGCAATAGTCCCAGTTGTTGTATTGTCGCTACTATAGGGATAATTAATGAAATGCCAACTATTAAACGCATTGATATTATTATGGCGTAAATAATCAGCCCACTGTGCTGCTGTTTGAAATGTACTGGTTTGTGGATACTGATCAGATAATCGATCAATGAGATCATTTGCTGCATCTCGTGCTGCAGGCGTCATATTATCATAAGCAATTTGTGCAATAATACGATGCCCATCACCATCCCAGGCGACTATTAAGGGGGGGAATAAGACCAGAAGTGCAATGATTATTTTTATTATATTTTTCACTTATTTTATTCTTATTAAATATCTTCAACACCACCTGCTTCACCACCACCTTCTTCACCTTCTTTCTCAGCCGGTGCAGCCGTTTTTGCGCCGCCTGGTGTAGGAGTAGGAGCAGTCCATGGTTTTGGTTCATGACGAAGCGTTCCGAATTGTGGTTCAATGCGCTTCATATTTTGTAATAAAGCTTGTTCTTTAAATTCGGGTGTAAAATTAATCACTAAAGTGGAATCTTTATGGAATTCTAAATCAAACCATGCTTTACGTTTTGCGATTTCATGTCCTGAAAATGCAACTTCTTTGGCACCTGCATCAACCGCTAATTGAATCATGTTACTGACCGTAGTTAATAATTTCAGCGTGCTGTCATGATTTAAAATTAATTCATCGCCAGGAGAGGTTGCTAAATAATTACCATAGTCGTAAATGGGAAATCCACCATCAACAGGAATGATTGCGGGTGGGCCTTCGAGAGTAGGAACATGTGGGTCGACGATATAAAGAACGAAAAAACCCCATAGTTGCAGCAGATAAGAAATCCACATATTAAAATCTTCATCAGGCATTTCACGTGGATTTTCTAATGCTTTTTGTGCATCGATTAATGCTTGATCAATAGGAATTTCTAGCGGATCAGGTGGTAATTTTCCAAGAGGTAATTCAGTTGCCGACATAAATTTGACCTTTCATTCTCAATTAATTAATCGTAAATAAAGTATAGGCTATTTTATTTGTGGCACAAGAGGGTGAACGGCGTTTTATTATTGGTCTGTCACTGACATTTAGATCCAAGGTTGAATTTGTTTATTTTGAATAACTAATTCAACAAAGTCTTCATAATCTATTACAAGGATACCTGATATGACACGATCAGAAACGCCTCTTGCTGAAAGGTCTGGTGATAGAGCATATATTGGATTAATGTTGATAATCTCGGCTAATAACTTGCTACCAGGCGATCCTTCGATAGAATTTAATACGCCATCTTCATACAATACAATAATATTATTCGGTAAAATATGTTTTAAACAACTGAATAAAGCATCGTGTGATGGGAATGATTTATTAATAATATGTAACATGCCACTATTTTCTCTCTGTAATAATTCCTTGTCATTCCCGCACGCTCAATGATAAGCGAACATAATGTGTTATCAAGCGGGAATCTATTGCAAAAATTTTAATTTGTAATGTAAAACCTAAATAATACTTCGATTTATAATGTAAATAACAAATCTTGTTCGGACAAAAGTTGAGCAATTGCGTTTCGATTTAATTCATGTACCGGCAAAATTAAATCATCAATAACAAGATCTCGTTCAATTAAAGATTCACTTTCACCATAAATTTTTACATCGCCAAATTCAGATAATGCTTTAAATGTAGAGGTATAATTTTTTTCTTGTACGGCCGCTGAATTTTGACCAGATTTTAATTGCCACACACCATCATCTATAAAAACCACCGTAACATGCATATCAAGTGTCAATGCTGTCAAAATCACATCCATCGCTTCTTTAATTTCCGATGTGCCATAAGGGCCTTTGCGAATTAAAAAGCTAATTTTAGTCATAAGCGATTGAGACATATTAATTGCCAAAAGTTAAAAATCGATCAGCTTGAGTAATCGCTTCATAAAATTGTGCAAGGCTAGACATTTTAAAAGCAGCATTAAAATTATTGGTTTCTTTTTCATATTGTTGTGCTAATGATTCATCAATAACGCCACGGAGGAGGGCGGAAGTACTGCAGACAGCTAATTCAAAATTCGCTTGTTCAGCCAATTGTTGCCAAAGTGATGTAATGGATAATTCATCTGTAGGGATGTAAATTAAATTATTTGCATGATGAACGCCATCTTGGAAAAAAAATACTTGAACTATTTGATGTTTTTTCGCAATGACCGCTTTTGCAAAATGATAGGCGCTAATAGATGCTTGTGTAGTATATGGCGCGCCTGTAATAAGTAATGCAAATTTCAATGACAGTACCTCAAGACAATTGATTAGTCGTTTAAAATAATAATAATTTTTTTCACATCCAAAAAAAATCCCCTCATATAAAGGGGATTTTAATCGTAAATTTCGCAGATCAATTTCTATTATTCATCGCACCAAATATCTGCAATAAACTAATAAATATATTATACAAAGACACATATAATGTGATTGTTGCCATAACATAATTTGTTTCACCGCCGTTAATAATTTGGCTGGTTTGTAACAATATTACGCCAGATGACAACACAACAAATGCCGCTGATACAGCAAGATATAATGCAGGAATATGGAAGAACAGGGTGCCTATGCTTGCTAAAAAGGCCACCATTAAACCGACCATTAAAAACCCGCCCATATAACTAAAATCTTTACGTGTAACCAGGGCATATCCTGATAAGCCGAAGAAAATTAATCCCGTAGCGCCAAATGACATCATCACTAAAGCATGACCATTAGGAATTGCGTGAATATAGTAATTTAACAGAGGTCCTAATGTGTAACCCATAAATCCAGTGAGGGCAAACACACCCACAATTCCCATTGCGCTATTGCGTAGGGCACCAGTTAAAAATAATAATCCAAAATATCCCACTATCGTTATCATGGGGCTTAAGGGGGGAGCATTTGTTGCCATGGCGAATGCCGCTGTAGCAGCACTAAACATGAGTGTAAGACTCAATAAAATATAGGTATTACGAAGAACTCTGTTTGTAACAAGAATAGATTCTGCAGAACTCGAACGGACTACAGTTGAATCATTAGGTTGCATAAAGTGATTTCTCCTGGATTTTACAAATTAATATTCAATTAATAAGTATAGCAAAATTTTGATGATTGTACTCATTCTTATTTCCTTCTCCAGCAAGGGGAGAAGGAAATAAGGAATAAAAATTTAATTCATAGGTGTAAATCCTCACAAAATACTTTCAGACTTTCTTACTTTCATGTATGCTCTTAACTCTTTGAATAATAAAAATAGAGGAGAGGTGGCTGAGCGGTTGAAAGCGGCGGTCTTGAAAACCGTTAAGGGGTATCCCCCCTTCCAGGGTTCGAATCCCTGCCTCTCCGCCATTCAGAGAATAACCATATAATCGGAGTGAATTTATGGATATAAATGTACTTCTTGTAGACGATCACGCGTTAATGCGTGATGGGTTAAAAGCATTATTGGATGGCGTTAATGGTATAAAAGTTGTAGGTGAAGCAAGCAGTGGTGAACAAGCGTTACGTGTCGTACGAGATAAAAAACCCCATGTTGTATTAATGGATGTAAAAATGCCAGGAATTGGCGGCCTTGAAGCAACTCGTCGTTTAATACATTCAAACCCAGAAGTAAAAGTCATCGCTGTAACAGCCTGTAATGAAGATCCTTATCCTTCCAGATTAATTCAAACAGGTGCTGCAGGATTTTTAGCAAAAGATTGTGGTTTAGAAGAATTGGTTGAAGCGATTCGCAAAGTGCACACTGGCCAGCGTTACGTCAGTGCTGAAATAGCACAAGAATTAGCATTAAGATCCGTGATTCGGCCAACAGATGGATCGCCTCTCAAACAGTTATCTGAGCGAGAACTGCAAGTGATGTTAATGATCAGTAGTGGTCAAAAAGTGCAACAAATTTCGGATAAATTATGCATTACACCCAAAACCGTTAACACTTATCGTTATCGTCTATTTGAGAAATTAAATGTGAATAGCGATGTTGAATTAACACATCTTGCTATTCGTTATGGTTTGTTAGATTTAGATAAAGAAGTTTTCGCCGAATAATATTCCTAATTTTTTTTCCTTCTCCCGCTTGCGGGAGAAGGTGCCTTCGGTAGATGAGGGTAGGTTAAATTAATGATGAATTTAATTTAATACCCCTCATTTATCTAAGGCACTTTCTCACTTTCTGGGAGAAGGAAAAATCCGAAATAAAATCCCAATGACTAATTTTGATTCTGAATCTTTCCTAAAAACCGTCAGCACCGCCCCAGGTGTTTATCAAATGCTGTCTCAAGACGGCGAAGTAATATATGTAGGCAAAGCACGCAATTTAAAAAACCGTCTCAGCAGTTATTTCCAAAAAAATTTGGCCAGTGTAAAAACGGAATCACTGGTCAAACAAATTAATCGCATTGAAACCATCATTACCCAATCAGAAAATGAAGCATTAATTCTAGAAAATAATCTCATTAAAAAATTTCTGCCTCGTTATAATATTTTATTTCGCGACGATAAATCCTATCCTTATATTATCATTTCCGATCATCCTGATTATCCACGCATTGGTTTTTATCGTGGCAGAAAAAGAGAAGGGGGATCATTTTTTGGTCCTTACTCAAGCACTACTACCGTCAGAGAAACAATTAATTTATTAGAAAAAATATTTAAATTGCGTAGTTGTGAAGATAATTTTTTTAAAAATCGCAGCCGACCTTGTTTGCAATATCAAATCAAACGTTGTACGGGACCTTGCGTCAATTTAATTACATCAGAAAATTATCAACGTGATGTGCGTGATGCAAAATTATTTTTATCAGGACGTAGCCAAGAAATTATTGATCGTTTAGTGCAAAGAATGGAGGAGGCTGCATCTCACAAAGAATTTGAACGTGCTGCAGAATTTCGTGATCAAATAATTACTTTAAGACAAATACAGCAACGACAATATGTTTCAACCGATAAAGGTGATGTGGATGTGCATGCCGTGATTTATGCACAGGGTATTTATTGTGTACAAATATTATTTATTCGCGACGGTCACTTATTAGGACAAAAAAGTTATTTTCCTACTGTGCCACCAGAAAGTGTTGCCGAAGATGTATTAGCTGCATTTTTACCACAATATTATTTTTCGGAAATAACAGAACATGAAATTCCGGCAGAAATTATGACCAATATTAAATTATCAGAACAGTCTTGGTTAGCTGCAGCATTGACAGAAACACGCGGTGGTCGTGTCACTTTATTGCATCCGCAACGTGGTGAAAATATGCAGTGGATTACCATGGCAGTGCACAATGCTGAGCAAGCCATTATGCAATATTGTGCTGAGCACAGTTATTTAGAGCAGCGTGTAATTGAATTACAACAATTACTCAATTTAGATTCACCACCAAAACGAATGGAATGTTTTGATATTAGTCATACGGGTGGTGAAGCTACTGTTGCATCTTGTGTCGTGTTTGATCAAAAAGGTTCACGCAAAGATTTATATCGACGCTTTAATATTAAAAATATTCAAGCAGGCGATGATTACGCAGCTATTCGCCAAGCTATTCAGAGACGTTATTTGCATTTAAAAACAACGCAAGAAGAAATGCCCGATTTAGTGATTATTGATGGCGGCAAAGGACAACTAAAACAAGCAGAGGAAATTTTTGAAGAATTACAAATAACCGGCGTCACATTATTAGGTGTTGCAAAAGGGCCAACACGTAAACCTGGATTGGAAACTCTCTTTTTAGGAAATGGTCATCAAATCGTAAATTCTACTGCCGATTCACCTGCATTGCATTTAATTCAACAAATTCGTGATGAAGCGCATCGTTTTGCTATAACAGGCCATCGTCGTGCACGTGCAAAAAAACGTGTGACTTCACCATTAGAAAATATTCCAGGTATTGGTGCAAAAAGACGCAGAGAATTGTTACGTCAATTTGGTGGTTTGCAAGAATTGAAAAAAGCATCAGTGTCAGAAATAACTACTGTGCCAGGAATCAATACTGCAATGGCACAAAAAATATATGATTTTTTACATCAATGAAAATATTATTTAAATTTAATGTCTAAGGTTAATTAAATCATCATTTATTTATTTTCTAGCTAAATTCTCATTAAATTTTTATTTTAATCCACTCTTAAATGTAGCGTTAATAAAAAATTTCTGTATACTTGCTGCGGGAAATTAATATTACAACATGGACAATTTACTACAATCCCTATTCATTTTTGAGGTTAATAATGATTCCTTCATTGATAGAAGAAAATATCATCAAAGAAATTACTGACTACGTAGAAAAATACAATAAAACTGCGACTATTAAGCTAATAATTCCTAACGCAGGAGAAGAAGTAGTCATAGAGACTAATGAAATAAATAGACAGAACGATGTATCACGGTGTATTAAAGCTGCTCGTAATACCAGATTAACTTTTAATAAATATATTGAAGAATTAAAGGCAGCAGCTGAAAAAATAGCAGGCCGCGCAGTTCCACTTTTTGGTTCTTCACTTTATCAAAACTTATGTGTTGCGATTAAAAATAGTGAAACTAACCGAGACAAATACTATCAACAAGCAATCGAGTTGCTTGAAAATAAATTTAATCAATTATTTGCAGAAAATGTTAATTTGACATTTATAAGAGAATTTTATCTTTTGACTAATCAGTTTAATAGGTTAATGTTTCCCAATCAGTTAGAAAATGAGTTTGAATCGAATTTTATTACCCTGCTTAGAGTTCAGAAATATATTACAGAGCATCCTATCATTGATGAATTCACTTTTCGTCATTTTGCATCGCAAATTGAATGTCTAAAAGCCAAAATTAAATATCTTAATGAACATAAAATGGATAAAACGGATATTACCATTGCATTTAGTGATATCGATAGAAAAACTCATTTAAACTGGGCCATTGAAATGGCGCGATTATTGAGCTCAACAAATAATAAAGATTTACAAGCGCAATTATTACAACAGACTAATACTATTAAAGAACAGAGTGCCACAATTTCTCATCAGAAATCGCTAATTGATCAATTAAAAAGTGAGCGAGACAGATCTCAACATGGCTTTGAGTTACTGCAACAAGAAAAAACGAAATTACAAACAGCTTTAGATGACAGTAAGTCTGCAAGAGATGAAATTCAGCAGAAATTGGCTATATCAGAAAGTGCTCTACAAGCGAAACAACTAATTCTTGATGAAAAAATTAAGTCGCTAGAAGCGTTGGAAAAGCAGCGTATTGAATTAGAAAATATGCATACAGCACAAACGCAGCAAATGACTGAATTGACCACTAAAATGACTAAACTTGCTGGAAAGCTGGAAAAACCGAATGTACTACAAAAAGATCAAATTGAATTGGCAAAAAAAGACAAAGAAATTGAATTAAAAGATCTAACATTGGCTCAGCAAGAAGGGCAAATCAAAGCACAAGAGCAAGAAAATGATGCTCTTCGCAAAGAATACACCGGTTATAAATCCGCTAAGCAAAAAGAGTTGATTGTATTAAGAGAAGAATTAGAACGCGTTAATCGTGATATTGCCTCTTTGCGTACAGAATTAGAAAAAGCAAAGAGAGATTTTCAAGCCAGTGATGAAGATCGGAAAAGATTACAATCTCAAATTGATAAGGCTGCTGCACAACACTCAGTGAATTATCATACCAAAAAACCGCCTCATAATGGTGCTAGTGGTGGCAGTGCTGTTAAACCAGCTACAAATTCTCTTAGACCAAAATAAGGATTTTGATTTAAGCAAAAAATTATTTTCACCAAAATGATTTTAAGCTACGATATGATTGGGTAGATATAGGCCAATCAGATATGAACATCCCCAATTATTTTACGTTACTTAGGATTATTTTAATTCCCGTGTTAATGGTATTTTTTTATATACCGTGGCAGTGGGGACATTTTTTTAGTGCAATTATATTTGCCCTCGCTGGGGTGACTGATTGGCTAGATGGTTATTTAGCGCGAAGTTTGCAACAAACTTCAGCTTTAGGACGCTTTTTGGATCCCGTCGCAGATAAATTAATCGTTGCAGTATCGTTAGTTTTGTTAGCCGGTGATCAACAACATCTCCCTTATTTTGCAATACCAGCCGCAATCATTGTTGGTCGTGAAATTGGTGTGTCCGCATTAAGAGAATGGATGGCTGAATTAGGAAAGCAAACCAGTGTAGCCGTATCATTTATAGGTAAATTAAAAACGACATTACAAATGATTGCCGTCACAGGATTATTAGCAACCAGCGATAAATTTTTACCAAACGTAAATATTACTGGCTATTACCTATTATGTATCTCTGCCGTATTAACCGTCTGGTCAATGACTATCTATTTGCGTGCCGCATATAAAGAATTACATACCTAATTTTTTTCCTTCTCCCCGAAGGGGAGAAGGAAAAAAAATATATTAATTAAATTAATTCATTAACCCCAATTCTTTCTTTAATTTATCACGATGTTAATGTTATACTTTCGCGCTTCGGAGAGATGGCCGAGAGGCTGAAGGCGCTCCCCTGCTAAGGGAGTATGGGGTCAAAAACTCCATCGAGGGTTCGAATCCCTCTCTCTCCGCCATTGATAACCAATACGCGCCCGTAGCTCAGCTGGATAGAGTACTCGGCTACGAACCGAGCGGTCGGGAGTTCGAATCTCTCCGGGCGCGCCATATGAATCAATAGGTTAATTCGAGTTGCTCGCAATTTTAAATTGCGGATGGTGTAAATTTGTAACACTGATACGCTCTGCAGCCTCTTTTAAATGATCACTACTTAAATGTGCATATCGCAATACCATTTCATAAGAAGCCCAACCACCTAATTGCTGTAATTCCTGCAACGATGTTCCATTTTGTACATGCCAGCTAGCCCAAGTATGTCGCAAATCATGCCATCGAAAATTAATAATACCTGTCTGTTCCTGATCCTGTTCCTGTTCCTGGTTTCGAAACAGTTATGAAAGGGTTTCTAAACGGTTTCGAAAGGGTTGTTTGAAGTATTTAGATTAATTATGAGATGAATACTAGAAGGTTAATATAACTGAAGTTTGTAAGGTGTTATTAGCATATGACATATGAACAAAACAGATATTCAGAGAAGTTGGTCTACCCTAACCATATCACCAGCTCTAATTTTTCATCCATCGATTTTTGTTTTTATAATATGAGCTTCAAAAACTTTTCTAGTAGTAGTGATATGGTTCTTAAGTTCATTGAGATAATGTTCATCAATAGTGTGATGAGATCTGCCGGAATGCATGGCAGTTGCAATTTGATTTAGGTTATTAGCCATTCCAACTAATTTCCTTATAGCTATTTCTAGTAAGGATTGTTCATCAGTTAAGAGATCGATATCGCTATTAATTATTTCTCTTATCACATTCCTTACAAGTCGAGAACGATTTTCTCCTATATCATTTGCTATTTTTTTAAAAGATTCATTCTCATCTATAGTCAGCCTAACTTTTAAAGCTTCTGATTTTATCATAATTTTTATTTTCCGTTTTTTTTTGTACTTAGTCATTATATTATTTTTTAATCCACGTGTTAACACGTTTCGGCGAACGCCGATTGGATACAAAACCATTACGAATCATCGTAATGGTCGGGTGGCTTATTGTGGAACAAAAGAAAGCGAAGCGACATTTTGGACCACAAGAAGCCTATCCCGCATTAACTCTTATTCTTCCATCTTATTCACATCTCTTGTATATAAATTTATTATCTCGAATTACTTTTTGTTATCTTTGTTGAGATTAAATCATAATTTTTTATTAATTAATTACATTTATATTTTTTATTATTTCATTCTTGAGAAGGAAGTGAAACGCTAACGAAATAATATTTATAGGCATCGAGTGCGTAAAAGGTGTTCGTAAACTATGACAAAAAACTCGTCAAATCTGTCTATTTACGCATTTTGATATACGAACAGCTTTCTTTTCAGTTTCGAAGAATTCACACAGTAAATAAAGTCATACCTTTTTAGAACGCGAGAGAAATGAAAATTTAATTTTGTAAAGAAAAGGGTCATATTTTAGACATCTTAATTAGTTCCACCGCCAACAACTTTAATATTTATAAGCCCAGGAAGTGGGCCATTTGGAATGACATGATTATTAACGCCCGGATTATATGGGAAATATAACTGTACATTCTGTACACGTCCTGGTGTCCCATCTGGAACCCCAAAGGCTGCACGTAGTACGCCAAATGCTGATGAAGAAATTGATTGTGAAATTAATGCGCTACCAAAAATAACATCACGTAAATCGGGTAAGGGTTCTTTCCCAACAGTAACACCTGTAGGAACTTGATTTATGAATTCCATTGTAAAATACGCGTCACCAAATGCAGGCTTTAAGCTTCCTTTAGGCGCCAATGCCAGTTCTTGAACACTATAACCAAATAAGGTAGGGCAAAAATCAATATTTACATTTACTGGAAAAGCAATGCCAGGATTAAGTGTGCATTGCGCAATATTATTATAAAAAACTGAAGCGTTGGTAATATAAGTTAAAGCATTAGATGCATGAAGATCAACTGTTACATCAGCTGTGCCGTCAGGTAATGCTTTTTCAGTAACTTTACCTGAGATTATCGGTGGAGGTAATCCAAGATCACGCGCTTTAACACCCGCAAAATCAACTAAATAGAAGAGAGAACCATCACTATTTGACCAGCCAACAAATTTATGTATAGGGATTCCATTTATATTACTAAATAAATAACTACCTTGCGATGATACCCAATCCGATATGGGTCGTTGAACCGTGAGTGCGTATGTTGAATTACCGATTACCAACGAAAGTAAGGTCAACACAGCTAATACAAAATTTTTCAATCGAAAGAGCTTTAAGCAATATGATCTAATAAATCTATATATTTTCATGATAATCGCCTTCATATCTAAGTTTATTTACCAATAAATTTAATTAATTTAGAGAACGGTTTTACAAACAGACCTGTTCTTAATTTTTATTAGCCTTAATCAAGTAAACACCAGAGTTTCGGGATCTGCTTCGAGTACTGTTTGGAGTGATTCTTCAAGGTAAATCTTTGTATTCAGTGTTGAAACCAATTCCTTTTGCTCTACCTTAAATTATAGGATAAATTTTTGAATAATATGAAAAAATTTGACAAATGTCTTTAGCCACAGCAGTATTAACAAGCCTAGTTTTTCTCTTGACCAATTTTATTTATGAACATTGCATACATTAAAAATATCACTCCATTTAGCGATATCAATGAAATCCTTTATTCATTTGTATCAACGCTTCACACTATTTTAAATGACAATCTAATCGGTGTTTATCTATTAGGGTCATTAACCTATGGTAATTTCAAAATTGAAAGCAGTGATATTGATTTACAAGTTTTATTAAAAAATAAATTAACTGTAAATGAGATAGAGCTGATTCAACAATTACATTCACAAATTGCTAAGGATTTTCCGCAATGGGCAAAAAGAATTGAATGTTCTTATGTGCCTCTTGATACGTTAACAAATATTTTACCACCGCTTTCACCACGACCATATTATGGTGAAGATATTTTATATCCCGAAGCACCCTATGGTAATGAATGGATTATTAATCAATATATGCTTTACCAACATGGCATCGCTTTAATAGGGCCTGAATATAAAACATTAATATCACCTATCGATTTTGTTGAAGTGCAAAAAGCGTGCATCAGAGATTTATTGCAAGAGTGGCAACCAAAAATATCGGATCAGGAATGGTTGGCTAATAGTCATTATCAATCTTATTTAGTGTTAAATTTATGCCGTATTTTATATACCGTTATTGGCAATGAGCTAGCTTCAAAAAAAGTTTCTGCGGCGTGGGTAAAAAATCATTTTGCACCTCAATGGCGCGGATTAATTGAAATTGCAGAGCAATGGCAATACGGACTAGAAATGCGTATGCAAAATGAGGCGATACAATTTATTAATTTTGTGATTGATGAAATAACAAAATTACCTTTGTATCACGAGGCGATTAAACAATAAATTTAATTCTTACATAATCCCGTTTTCTTTAAAATAATTTCAAGCAAACAAAAACGTGTAATACCACTTTGCAATAAATTTGCCCCCACAAATACCGTAAACCATAACCAATAGCTACTCACATAAATAGGGCTGACTTTTACGCCTAATGCTAATGATATCAGGATAAAAAATCCTGCTACAATTCGTACAATTCTTTCTGCTGTCATGATTTAATACCTCGCAATAATGATTTATTTTTTTATTCTAGGCACTTCGTTGGATCTATTTGTTTTAGCTGCATGATCTTTTTGGAGATGGTGTGCTGCACGTGTAGCGAGTGGCATTCCCGCCTTTACAGTTTGTGTTGTATTAACCTGTGCTATTTTCCAAGGTTCTCGTGAAATATTCTGAAGCGCATTATCTGAGATCGTGCGCAGCTCATCTTCCAAGGCTTGTAATCTTTTTTCCGGAATGGACCCTATATTGATGCGGGTTTCATGCAGTTGTTTTAAATCAGGCAATTTTAATTGATCAAATACTTCACTATCACGATATAACAGTATCTGACGTAGCATATTTAATTTTAAACTGGGTGGACAAATGCTATTACACTTTGCCCAGCTCCATTCAATAAATAAATTAATTGCTTTTTCTTTATCGGCAGGATCTTCTATCTTGCTCAGTTTGAGTAATAATTTTTTAGCATCGCTGTTAAATTCTGTTATTAATTTAATTGAGTTATCATCCCATTCATTTTTATGCGTTGCCAGATGAGTTCGCACTGCATCATATAAGTTGAAGAAATTGTCATACATCATTTTATATTTTACTAACTTTAATAATTGTTCATTATAAATTAAAGTTTGTTTTAATGCCGCTGCTTTATCTCTAGCGGTAAAGGGATTTGGATCGGGTAATTGATCTTTTAAAAGATATTTTGCAGTATTAACAATTCGTAGTGCGTTGCTATCATGCATATCAGAGATAACGACTGTATCCATATAAGATTTGTCATATATATCTTTTGTATCACTACCAATATATGAAGATAATAAAGTACTAAAATTTTTATGGGATAAATGCATGAGATCATTTGCAATATCTGAATGGGTTTTTGTATTTTTAGGCATAAAATACCTTTAATCTTAAATTATTATAAAATATATTATTGTGATTATCATATTTTTATAATGAGATTAGCCAATTTTTGGCATATCATTATTTGAGTCGCTATTTAAAATATAGGATATAATTAATATATTTCAATAAATAAGATAGAATTAGATATGACATTGTTTTGGTCGTTTGGAATAATAAAACGAAAAGTCCAACTTCATCATTGATATACGTAAAGGATTTACACATGAACAATAAACCTATCACTATTGCCGGCATTACCATTCAACCTGGCGAAAAGAAAACTGTCTTGTTACATGCGCCTGAAATTTATACACAAACTAAAGTCGATTTTCCTGCGCATGTTTTTCATGGTAAAAAATCGGGGCCTAAGATTTTTATCATCGGCACCATTCATGGCGATGAGTTAAATAGTATTGAAATTATTCGTCGCGTACATCACCAAATTATATTAAAGAATTTGCACGGAACTTTAATTACTGTGCCTATTGCTAATGTGTATGGCTTGATTTTGCAATCTCGTTATTTGCCTGACAGAAGAGATTTAAACCGTTCATTTCCTGGGAGTAAAAGAGGGTCTTTAGCAGCGCGATTGGCTAGAGTCATCATCGATGAAGTGGTTTCACAATGCCACTATGGCATCGACCTGCATACCGGTGCTTTAGGCCGAATCAATATGCCACAATTACGTGTTAATCTTGATACACCAGGTGCGGAAGAATTGGCGCGTGTCTTTGATACACCAGTTATATTAGACGCTAAGTTACGAGATGGATCATTAAGAGAAGCAGCCAGTGAATTAGGTATTCCTTTGTTAGTTTATGAAGGTGGCGAAGCGCTGCGTTTTAATGAACTTTGTATTCGTGCCGGTGCGCGCGGTATTTTCAATGTGTTAAATCATCTTAAAATGTTATCTACTGCAAAAAAACATATTAAACATCATCGATCCGTTATCACCAAAACAAGTCGTTGGGTTCGCTCACCGGCAAGCGGATTGATACAACCGCGTGGTGATATGATAACGACACTGACTAAACCGGTTAAAAAAGGTGAAATATTAGCAAATATTCATGATCCTTTTTTAATTAATAAATCGATTCCTGTTGTGGCACCTTTTGATGGAATAGTTATAGGCCAAGCATTAAAACCATTGGTTAATGAAGGAGAAGGATTATTTCATATTGCCAGTGTTAAGAAAATTGCAGGGCTAGCAGCATATATTGAAGAATATACCGGTGAAATTATTAATTTGAGTGATTAATTAATCATTGAAATTAATCTTATTTTTTCGCAAAGATTTTATTTTTCCATGTAATTTTTTTTGTGTAAGTCGTTCTTGTTGTGCGGCTTTGCTGGGTTTGGTTTTTTTGCGTTTTTTAGGAATAATCGTTGCAGGTCTAATTATTTCAATTAATCGATTAATCGCATCGTGTTTATTTTTTTCTTGTGTGCGAAAACGAGTGGCTTTAATAATTAATTCACCTTGGTTTGAAATCTTTTTTCCTAATAATAAGATTAATCGAGAGCGGGTTTCTTCTGGTAACGAAGCCGAATGGACAACATCAAAATGTAACTGTATACCAGTGGCTACTTTATTCACATTTTGACCACCAGGTCCTGGCGAGCGGATATGTACGAATTTAATTTCAGATTCGTCAACAAATAAATGTGGTGTAATTTTAATTAATTTTGTATTACTACGTATCATTTTTTTTGTGATCCTTTTAATTCACCCTCATCCGCCTTCGGCACCTTCTCCCGCAAGCGGGAGAAGGAAGAACTTTTTGACATTATTAATGTAATGCCATAACACGTGTTAATATTCAATTGTAAAATTATGTCAAAAATCGCAGTAAATGATTTATCCACTTTTTAACAGAATCTGTATAAGGCGGGTAAAAGTATCTAAATCCATTAAATTTTCCTTGCTCAACTATAGCACGTTCATGTGAAAATGTTTTAAAACCATAGAAGCCGTGATAATTTCCTATACCACATGTTCCAATACCACCAAATGGTATATTTGGATTGGTAAATTGAATCAGTGTGTTATTAATCACTGTTCCACCAGCTGATGAATGATTAATGATTTTATTTTGACGCGCGACATCACGGCTGAATATATATAGCGCCAGTGGCTTTGCATAATGTGATAATTTTACTAATAAATCATTTTCTAATGATTGATAGGTGAGCATAGGTAATAGAGGACCAAATATTTCTTCTTGCATAATCGCCATTTGGTCAGTGACATCCGTTAATACCGTTAAGGGAATATAGCGATCTTGCGCATTAAATTTTCCACCGCAAATTGTTTTCGCGCCCTGAGCAACAGCATCATCATAGAGTTTTTTCAGTCGATTAAAATGAGTGTCATTAATGATACGGCAATAATCAGGTGATCGTGTATCTAAGAGTCCTTTTGAAAAACGATTTATGACATTAATAACTTGTTCAATGAAAGCATTCTTACATTTTTCATCGATCCAAATATAATCTGGTGCAATACAGGATTGACCTGCATTGATAAATTTTCCCCAAATTATTTTTTCTGCGGCATCTTTTAAATCAACGGTGTCATCAATAATCACAGGAGATTTGCCACCCAGTTCTAATGTGACAGAGGTCAATGTTTTTGCCGCAGTTTCCATAATAATTTTGCCAACACGTGTACTGCCAGTAAAAAAAATATGATCAAACGGCAAAGCCAGTAATTGTTGCACCCTATTTTCGTCACCATCGATAGGGGCAATTTCTTGTTGTGAAAAAATTTCTGAAAGCATGCTTTTAATCAATGCATTTGTTGCCGGTGTCAGGGGAGAATATTTCAACATGGCACAATTACCCGCTGCGATGGCACTGATAAGAGGGCACAATACTAATTGCAATGGATAATTCCAGGGGCTAATAATTAATACAACACCTCGTGGTTCATAGCGTATGTAGCTATGCGAACCTATCATGCTCAAAGGTGTTTTAGCTTTTTTAGTGTTTAACCAATGCTTGAGATGTTTTATGGCAAAATTTAATTCATGCATTGTGGTAAAAAACTCGGATAAATCGACTTCAGCGGCAGATTTGGCAAAATCTTCTTGCATGGCTTGATGAAATTGTGCTTTATGGTTTAACAATGATTGTCTTAATGATTTTAATTTATGAATGCGTGCTGTAGCGGAAGATTGTTTGATGTGATTTATATGGTATTGGCGCTGACGATAAAATAGGGCTTCTAAATCAGAATAGTTTGATATAGCAGAATTCATAAAGATGTCCTTGATTGAGGCATTTATTAAAATATACCATTGTATAATGAGGAGATACTTATTTTTTTCCTTCTCCCGCTTGCTGGAGAAGGTGCCGAAGGCGGATGAGGGTGGATTAGTATAATTCTGCAATATATTTTAGCGTCCTGTCCGTCTTTGAAACCTTCACATCAAAACGAAGGAAATAATTGCTACAATGAAATTTTTATGATTTCAAATAGCATATTAAATTTTAGACGTGTGTAGAGGAAAAAAAGTGCTTACGGTATTTACTTAACCTATAATTAAGAAAATATGTCTGATCTTGAATTTAAGGAGGAATTAATCATGGCTCAAACACAAAAATTTTCTGGCAGTGAAAAATCTGATGAAATCGTAGATTTACATAAGGACATCGAAAACCTCAAAGCGGCGTTTGCACAAACAGCAGAAGATCTCAAAGCAAAGTTTAAAGAAAAATCTGATGACCTTGAAGAAAATATGTTTGGCTTCGTTAAAAAACATCCTGCAAAGACTATAGCTATTTCTGTTGTTGCAGGTATGCTTCTTGCCAAAATATTGCAAAAGTAGATTTTTCAACGATAGAAATTCTAATTATATTTACAATGTGTAACACTTGTAATGCTAATTAAAATTGCAATCATTAAACGTAATTAACACGGTTTAGTTTTCAATACAGATATGAAAAGTGATATTTAACTTTGTTAATTATTTATAAAAAAGGTTTTGAACGAATGGATGAGCAAACTGATAATCATTTTATTCAAGTCATAACGCTTCTTGCCAAGAGCTATCAGAAATTATTTAAAGATCTCTTTAAATTAATAAATCTAGAAGCAATATTGGCAAAGAATAGTTTAATAAAGATCATTGGATTATTAGCCTGTGCAATTTTAATCTTTTTTTCCACTTGGCTGAGCGTTTTGAGTTTATTAGTCGCGTGGTTAATCCAATTACATTTTAGTTGGCTTATGGCTTTATCTATAATTGTCTTAATTAATATATTCATATTAACAATGATATTTATAATTGTTTTACAATTAAAACAGAATCTCACTTTTGCCGCGACGCGTAGACAAATTGCTCAGTTAAGTGCTAAGAATGAGGATGAGAGTAATGAATAAATTGAAGCAAAAAATTAGGCAATTAGAATCTGAAATGATGCGTGAGCAAAACATCATTCATAGCAATAAAAAAATATTAAATCAAAAATTGTCTTCTCCACAATTTATGACGGTAGCAATAGTTGGAGCGTTTGTTGGCGGATTTTTCATACAGAAATATCAACTTCATAAGAAATTCGGTCGCGCTCTTCATAAAACGCAACCGATATTAAAAGGATTTATCAATTTCACTAACATTCTGTCAATTTAATAATATTTTTCACTGTGGATAATTAAAATGACAATTCACCGTACATTGTTTTACTGGATAACCATCACTGGTAGTCCACGTCCAATTAGCTGAGTTAGGCATAGCAACATTTCCCCAACTATTTTGCACTAACATGATTATTCCCCCTTTATTGCCTCCATAGAAACAAAGCGACGAACCCGGTCCTTTATTTGTATCTTGTTGTCTACCCCACTGGGCTTTGAGAAATTGTACGGCTTTATTATCATTAGTCGGTGTCGTGGTAAATCCTTCATACCAAGGTGCTTGCCAATTACATTCATTTTTTTCAGCACAAAAATATTGAAGCGCGTTAAAGGCTGGACAATCAGCAAATATTAAAGCGGGGAACATTAATACAACACAAGAAATAATATATTTATTCATATATTTCTCCTATCGAGTGCTTTCATAGGGATAACCTAATAGGTCTAATCCTTCTTCAAGATAATCAGATACTAAAGGCGTAGCCAGGAGATAATCTGCAGTAGGGCCCGATTTTCTGCTGCGCGCGTCTTTCAATGCTGTTTTCCATTCACTGACATCATAATCACCACGACCCAACCACATTAAAGCAACTAAAGTAGTTTGCTGGTCGGGTTCAAGATTTTCTATTTCAGATTTTAATTCTAAATAAGTTAAATCACTGCGGTGGTCGGCTAATACTTGGTATGCCCAATCTGCATCCGAAGCTTCTGAAGTGCGTGTTTCAGGAATTACCACACCTTCTTTAGCATGAAATTCACGTGCTTTGTCAATGATTGAACAAACGATATCTGGATTAATTGATAACATGGGTGTCACCTCCTTGATGATAATCTGAATAATATTGCGTATATTAAAATAATAAATTGTTCTGTTACCGAAGACCAGTGATTAATATCAAGAAACCACTGATAATTTAATAATTCTATTACTGCTTGAAAAATGCTTCACATATCAATTTTAAATCCGGCAAATTGTCACAAACATTTATTTTGGCACAAAATTCAGCACGATTGGCTAAGCTTCTTGCATAATATTTTGCAAATTTTCTGGCTTGCAAAATGGCAAATTTTTCACTGTGTAATAGTGCTGATAAATATTGTACATGTTGTAAAAAAAGGTCTTTGATTTGTTCTGATGATGGCATACTATAAGTATCATTATTTATTTCTGAAATGAGCTTGCCGATTAGCCAAGGTTGACCTACACCCGCACGCGAGATCATGACGCCAGCACAACCGGTGGCGAACATTTTTTTTAATGAGTTAATGCAGGCGATATCACCATTTCCTATAACAGGAATGGATAATTGTTCAACAAAATAGTGAATTTGATCATGGTTACAGGGTGTTTCGTAATGTTCTGTCCAATGCCGCCCGTGCACAATTAAAAAATCAACGCCGGCATCTTGAACTACCTTCACAATCTGTTCGTTAAACTTTTCTTTACTATTATTTTCTACGCGAATTTTAATTGAGACAGGCACGGTGGTATTTTTTTTCATGGCTGTTATTAATTGATAAAGTTTTGAAGCATCAGTCAATAACCGCGACCCAGCCCCTTTATTTCTGATTTTATTGACTGGACAGCCACAATTTAAATCAATTAAATCAGCGCCATAATCCGTCACTATTTTTGTCGCAACTGCAATTTCTTGTGGCTCACTACCAGATAATTGATAACAAACTGGACCTTCCTGTTGATATTTCATCACGTAACGATGATGAGATAATTTGGGTTGATGGATTAATGTTTTACAGGAAATCATTTCACTGCAGGTAAATGCAGGATGACTCTGTTGCCATGTTAATAGTCGAAATGGAGCACAGCTGATGCCAGCCAAGGGGCCCTGAATTATATTTACTGGAAATGTTTTGTTGCCTAAGATTAAAGAATTAATCATTTACAATTTATTACCATTAATTGATATGAAATAAAATTTATTTTCTATCTAGCCAAATCACCTTCATCTAACGAATGCCCCATTTCCCACGGCGGAGAGAAGGAAAAAAAAGATCTTATTGAGCGGTAGCCATTTTATCATAAATTCTCTAGATCATTTTTTAATTTAAAGCTAATATACTTTCTTTCTTTTTAGTCAACCGTAACCAGGAGGTCGTATGAGTAAGGAAAAACCAAAGAAAGAAGCTAAGAAACCAAAAACAAAAACTTTGATGGAAAAACGCAAGGAAAAGCAAGCAAAGAAAGGTAAATAATAGTGTGGGGCGGTTTAGACTTACTATTAAACCGCCTCTCTCAAAGAATTAACTTCCTCATCGCTCTCTATAACCCGCAGATAATTTTGTAAATCCAACACTAGCATTCAGCTGAAATTACAGTTTAATCCCATTAACTATGAGTTGGCCTATTAAGTCGAAGTGCTTCGGGCATATTTTTGCTTAAAATCAGCGGCTCTACGATATATCGATTTTGTGAATTATCGATATGGATTTTTAATGAGAATTCATTTTTCTGGTGAGTTTGGCTATCGGTTAATTCTAAATTAACTTGAATATCATTTGCATTCACATGACTAAATGTAATATTTGTGGCATCACCACCATATTTATTCGCTAAATGATTTTTTACTTTTGTCATTATTTGCAATAAATAATATTTCATTTTAGGGTTATTTAGAGGATTTAATAATTGTTGAAATTCAGTGTCTGAAGGTATCGTATAATATGAATCGCTAAAAAAACATAATGGACTAGGATAGGGTATTTTCAGTTTTTTAAGCGCTTTGCTGATGCTCTTACAGGTTTGAAGGTGAATTTTATCTTTCATCGGCATAAATGTTTTAGCGCGTTGATAAAGAAAACTTAAATTTTGATAAATACCGAATAAACCACACTGTTTGGAATCATAATCAGCATGTTTTCGAATTCTTTTCAAATAGACTAATTTTCTAGCGAGTAATAAGCCAGAATGATCATCATGATCGTTGTTATTATCAAGCATAATATTTAAATCACCATCAATTTTATTTTGATTTGATTTAAAATCATTTTGACAGCTGCTATACAATTCTTGAATGAGTGATTTTAATGTTGGATATTTATCATAATAATTAGCCCCTCGTTGAAGCTCTGCGGGTAATGTTTGTAGTAAGATTAAGTTTTCTGATCTAACTGCCCAAGCGAGTTTTGATGGAGGGCATAGTGAGTAAATCCAAGTTTTGCATGCCAATAAATTTTGTCTGTAGCGGCTGTAGGCTTTTCTTCGAAAAAGTGGTGATTTTCGCTCGTTATATAGGCGATCGTGATCCAGTGATTCAATAAATTCAGTGTTAATTAACGAAATTAATTCTAATATATTTTTACAGGCGCTCATGCTTTTCATTAATGCATTAGCGGATGCGCGTCTATCTTTGCCAATTTGATAGCAATTTAAATAAGAGAGTAGCGATTTTTGTGTATACTCTTTGGCTTTATTCATTGAATAATCAATAGCGGTTTCTTGAAATCCCCATAAATTATCTAAGGATTTTTGTCGTGTTACTTTATTTTTATGGATACGATACATTGATTTTACAAGTCGTAATTGTTTGTGCATTAAATAATTTACATCGTCAATATCACGTTGAATATGATATATATAATTAATCAAGACGTTGTTATCTTTATGTTCATCAGCAGAGTGAGTAACATTAATTAAATTAAAATCTTGGATAAAATCTGGTTTTTTTGCATCTTTGAATAAATTACCGAATGATCGTTCCTCAATTTTTTTCCAGCTGCTCTCTGCTTGACATAAAAAATAATTAATCCCTTCAAATAATTTATTAAGCAAATTATATTGTTTTCGCTCTGATAGGGAATCTATTAATTGTTTGCTGACCACCGCATAAGATTGATTAATGTCTTGTTCAAATTGTTGCATCTCTTTTTGAAAAAGGTTTTGAACAGTTGGTACAGATTGAAAAGGATCTATAGCTTCAGTTACGCTGGCGTCATTCATTTTAAAAATAGCCAATGTTTTTTGTCGCAATTCCTGGCGCTCTTCTTGTTTTTCACTGGAGCTTATTTCTGGTTGAATGCGTCGAAGTTCTTGTAAACATTCATCTAAGAATTTTTGTGTAATTTTTAATAATCTGTTTTTGGCTGCAAGTAATTTACCTAGTATAAGCAATTTCTGAATTTTTTTTGAATTTAGGGGTAACGGTGTAATGGAAAAAGAGATTAAGTGTGTCAGTGGTGGTATGTATTCAATAAATTCATCTAATTCAGTACTTGCTTCGTCAAAATTGCTTAAATCAAGTGTTAATGAAATTGAGGTATTGTCTTGATCCAGCAAGAGTTGAGGTGCTAAAAGAGAGTTAATGCTTGGATTAACAAGAGGGGAATCTAAATCAGTGTTAACTTGTTTGTGAAAAGACACTATCAGTTTTTTGAAAAATGTATTTGTATCTGGTGGTGTTACTGAAATTGAAAATGGCATTACTTAGTACTTTTTAATTATATAGAGATGCATATTATACATGTTAACTAGGCAAAAATAAATATACTGTGAAGATGACTGTAATCAATATCAATGCAATATAATTTTATGGTGTACCCCTTTTGTTAGATTGGTTATTCATTAATTTTTAAATTTTCTTCTAACATATTACAAAATAAATATCCTTGTTCTAATGCATCATCTAAAGCAATATGGGTATGTAGGAAATTCGGATCAATCCAGTGCTTTGGCATTTCATGTTTTACCGTTTTACGATAAGGTTTTTTGAGTAACGCCATAGCATAAGTTTTAATATCTAATGCAGAAAATGAAAAAGGACTTTCGCCCACGAAACGCATTAAATACCAATAAATAAACATGAAATCAAATGCAACAGGAAAACCTACCAATACCGGTTTTCCGGGTAATTCTTTCAACCAATTAAAATAATTTTTCATGGCGATTTGAGGATTTTGACAATTTTCTCTCGTTGCTTGCCAAGCGATAGGTTGTTTTTGCCAGAAATCCATCGTTCTAGGATCGGTTGTTGCTTCGGGCAGTGTTTCTAAATTTGCTGAAAAAGTTGAGATTAATGTTTTATCTGTTAGAAAAGCCGCGGAAGCAAAACTCAACATTGAATTTACACCGGGAATGGGTCCATCTGTTTCGACATCGGTGCTGACATAGATTTCATTCATATTTGTCGTCCAATTATTATCTCAAAAATAAATTTGTAAACCCTAAAGTTAAGTAGACGCACCGCCTAATCTCTGATATAGTCCCCCGCACTCTAAAAACAATGCAAATATAACTACTTCAAGAAGGTGTCACGTTATTCGCTGTGTCATGACAAAAATTAATATAGACTCGGCTAATTTATCCATATTTAATCTAATTTCTGTGTTTTCAATCAGAATAACATTATAACATTTTTTATTAGCATTTGAATTATAATTAATTGAAAAATTCGATGATTAATAGAAGGGTAAACAATGAAAAAACATCCATATTTTAAATCACAGGGTATTAATAAAGTATACTTTCAAATAATGGGAATTTGCGAATGAAAGTCAGTGAACAATGGTTGCGATCATGGATTAATCCTGCAATATCAAGAACAGCATTATCAACACAATTAAATATGGCCGGCATAGAAGTTTCAGCAATAACTCCAGTGGCAAATTCTTTCAAAAATGTGGTAGCAGGAAAAATTATATCTATTGCTGCTCATCCAACAGCTGACAATTTAAAAATCTGTGATGTGTCAGTAGGCCAAGACAAATTAATCACAATCATCTGTGCTGCTCCTAACGCAAGAGAAAATATTATAGTGCCCGTTGCATTAGTGGGTGCGCAGTTACCGAATAATAAAATCATTCAGCAGAGTACCATTCAAAGTACCGTTTCTGATGGCATGTTATGTTCACAAGCTGAATTAGGTTTGGTTGAAAGTGCTGATGTTTTATGGGAATTACCCACTGATACACCTTTAGGTGTTGAATTATGGGACTATCTTGAATTAGATGATTATATTTTTGAAATTGAGTTAACGCCGAATAGAGGGGATTGTTTAAGTATTAATGGTCTTGCTAGAGAAATTGCAGTTATCAATCGATCCAAATTACTCAACCCAAATAATTCACCATCAATCACTCACCAAATTAATGAGACATTTATAGTTAATTTATTATCACCTAAAGATTGTCCTAATTATATGGGAAGAATTATTCGAAACATTGATAATCATGTAAAAACACCATTGTGGATGCAAGAACGATTACGTCGTAGTGGTATTCGTAGTATTTCCATGGTGGTTGATGTGATGAATTATGTGATGCTTGAATTAGGCCAACCTCTACATGCATTTGATTTAGCGCATTTACATAAGTCTATTCAAGTCAGACGTGCACACGCCAATGAAAAATTGCAATTATTAGACGGCCAAGATGTGACGTTAAATGAAGAGATGTTAGTGATAGCCGATGAAAAAAATTGTCTTGCAATCGCTGGTGTGATGGGTGGATTACAATCTGCAGTCACTGAAAATACCACTGATATATTCATTGAAAGTGCTTTTTTTGATCCGATTGTTATTGCAGGTCGTGCGAGGCAATTGGGATTAAATACCGACGCGGCTTATCGATTTGAAAGAGGCGTAGATCCCGCTATTCAAAAATGTGCAATCGATCGCGCTACTGAATTAATCGTTACACTGGGCCGTGGTGAAGTTGGACCAGTGACCGAAGCAGTAGCACAAGAATATTTGCCAACATCACCTGCAATTACTTTGCGAAAATCACGACTGAATCAATTATTAGGTTTTGAAATTGCACAAGAAGAAGTGACAGATATATTGCAATATCTTGGTATGCAAGTGAGCAAAAAAGAAGGTGAGTGGCAAGTTATTCCGCCCTCATTTCGATTTGATATTTCGCGTGAAGTCGATTTAATTGAAGAAGTGGTGCGTATACATGGTTACCAACATATTCCGCAACGTAAAACAACTTTGCCGGTCACATTTGTTGCACAGTCAGAAACGAAATTAGCAAAACAACGATTACGACATTTGTTGATAGATCGTGGTTATCAAGAAGTAATTACCTATAGTTTTATTTCACAACAATTACAAGAATTATTTGATCCAATCCATAAGCCATTAGCATTAGTTAATCCACTTTCTCCTGAATTGGCAGTGATGCGTACTTCATTATGGCCTAGTTTGATCAACGTATTAATTTATAATTTAAATAGACAAAATGCGCGCTTAAGATTATTTGAAACTGGTTTGCGATTTATACCAACGGATAATACGTTAAAACAAGATGCAGTCATTGCTGGATTAATTACAGGAAATGTTTTTCCTGAGCAATGGGGAGCGCCTTCACGTTTGGTTGATTTTTATGATATAAAAAATGATGTTTTTTCATTGTTAAATTTAACAGGCCAGCAAGATGATTATGCAATGGTTGCTCAAACACATCCCGCGCTTCATCCGGGACAAAGTTGTGCAATTTATGACAATGATAAACAATTAGTCGGTTTTTTTGGTGCGTTACATCCAGCCATTAAAAAAATGCTGGGTATAACAGATCCTGTTTATTTATTTGAATGCCTTTTAAACTCAATTTCTGATGTTGCATTACCCCAATTTAAAGCGGTTTCTAAATTTCCAACAGTGAGGCGTGATATTGCTCTTATTGTTGATCAAGAAATTCATGCACAACAATTGCACAATGCAATTATTGCTTCCGCGAGTGAATTATTGGTATCACTGCAACTCTTTGATGTTTATCAAGGTAAAGGTATTGCAACAGGTAAAAAAAGTGTTGCTTTGGGGCTGATTTTTCAAGGTGCTGATCGTACTTTGAAAGAATCAGATGTTAACGAGCTGGTTGAGCGTGTAATTAATACGCTGAAAAAGCAATTTAATGTTTCCTTGAGGGACTGAGATGGCACTAACAAAGGCAAATTTAGCACAATATTTAATTGATCAAGCGCAATTTTCTAAACAACAAGCAGTAGAATTAATTGAATTATTTTTCGAAGAAATTCGTACTGCATTAGAGCGTGGTGAAACACTAAAATTATCCGGTTTAGGTAATTTCCAAACGCGAGAGAAGAAACAGCGCCCCGGTAGAAATCCTAAAACGGGCGAAGTCGTTCCTGTGAGCGCACGCCGTGTAGTCACTTTTCACGCTGGCTTAAAATTACGTGGTGAAATAGAAAAATTAGTGCCTAGTGATATCGAAGAAGAATAATCTCCGCAGTTTATTCCGCAAAGGGGTCAAGTACCGTCTTGCAAGTTAACAACTATTTTTCTAAATAGAAGAATATTAGTTTGCCTTAACTTGCAAGACGGTACTTGACCCCTTTGTGTTTTATTTTTATCCTATCACGCTTACCAATTTTTTCGGGGCGTAGCGCAGCTTGGTAGCGCACCTGCATGGGGTGTAGGTGGTCGCAGGTTCAAATCCTGTCGCCCCGACCAAAATCGAAGAATATTATTAGCACTCTGGAATATTCGCAGCCAATCCACCCAAGGAAGTTTCTTTATAAATTGTCATCATATCTTTACCGGTTTGTTTCATCGTCGCGATAACTTTATCTAAAGAAACTTTATGTTCACCGGATTCATCTTCTAACAATGCAATTCGTGCAGCATTTACTGCTTTTACAGCGCCCATTGCATTTCTTTCAATACAAGGAATTTGCACTAAGCCTCCAATAGGATCGCATGTCATACCTAAATGATGTTCCATGGCAATTTCTGCGGCTTTTTCAATTTGTCCTAATGTGCCACCTAATACGGCAGCCAATGCACCAGCAGCCATAGAACTGGCAACACCAACTTCGCCTTGACAACCCACTTCAGCGCCAGAAATTGAGGCGCCTTTTTTATATAATATTGCAATAGCACCAGCTGTTAATAAAAAAGTAATAATTCCTTCATCACCTGCTTCAGGATGAAAATTTTTATAATAATGTAATACCGAAGGAATAATTCCTGCAGCACCATTCGTTGGTGCAGTAACAACTCTACCCCCTGCAGCATTTTCTTCATTGACAGCCATGGCATAAATATTTAACCAATGCATCACATCTGCATTTTGACTGGGTTTTGGTGCACCACTTTGTTGTAATTTTTTTAATAATGCTGGCGCGCGTCTTTTGACTTTCAAAAATCCAGGCAAAACCCCTTCCGCATGACAACCTTTATCAATACATTTTTCCATAATATCTGCTATTTCTAACAAAGCATGACGAATTTCAGATTCCGATCGCCAAACACATTCGTTAGCCATCATGATGTCACTGATTGATAAATGATGTGTCGAGCAATGATTTAATAATTCTTCTGCAGTACTAAATGGATAGGGTAATTGCACATCATTTTTCTCTACACCAAATTCTTGTTCAGTCACAATAAAACCACCGCCGATAGAATAATAAACAATTTCGTATAATTTATTATCAGCAGAAAATGCTGTAAAACGCATACCATTAGTATGTTTTGGCAATAAGGCTTGCTTATGAAATAACAAATCATTTTCGAAATCAAAATTAATGGCGAATTGATTATTTAGAAATATTTTCTTATCTGAAATGATTTGTTGTGATCGCGGTATGATTAAATCAGGATTCACCAATTTAGGAGATTGACCTTCTAATCCAATTAAAATCGCTGCATCAGTCCCATGTCCTTTACCCGTTAATGCTAATGATCCATATAATTCGACCATGATGCGAGTAACATGTTCAATTTGATTATTATCTTGTAAGGTTTTAAGAAATGAATTTGCTGCTTTCATAGGACCAACAGTATGTGAACTGGATGGGCCTATACCAATTGAAAATAAATCGAAAACGCTTATTGTCATAATTAATTCCTAATGAATAATTTCAAATAATTATCAAACCGTATTATGATTTAATACGATTATTTTTTTACATACATTTCTAAGTCATTTAACAAGTAGCCACTGAACTTTAAAGCGAAATATGAAGTTATTAATTGCAGGACCGTTGATTACATGGACGTAATCATCGATCGCAGGACGCGGTTTCGTCCGGCAATTAATAACTTCATATTTCGCGTATCACTGCAGATTTAATAAAATTCACCCTAAGATTTTTATTATCTTTCAAACAACGCAATACTCTCTACATGTTTGGTATGTGGAAACATATCCATCACACCGGCTTTAACTAATCGGTATCCTTGTTTCGCTAATTCCCCTGCATCACGTGCAAGCGTCGCGGGATTGCAAGAAACATAAATAATTTTTTGTGGCTGCCATTTTGAAAATAATTTAATAATTTCTAATGCACCTGTGCGTGGTGGGTCTAATAATATTTTATGGTATTTTTGCTTAACCCAACTGGCTGCCATATTTACGTCAACTAAATTAGCCACATGAAATTGCGTATTAGTGATACCATTTTTTTGCGCATTATGTGTTGCACGTTCTACCGATGATAATGCACCTTCAACACCAACTACCGAATGACAATATTTCGCGATAGGTAAAGTAAAATTACCGATACCACAGAATAAATCTAACACACAATCATCTTGCTGAAGATCTAATAATTGTAAGGCTGTATTGATCATTTTTTGATTAATAGTGGGATTAATCTGCGTAAAATCAGTTGGTTTAAATTCTAATGTTAACTGATGATCGGGTAAAACATAATTCAAGAATGGCTGATTATTATCAGGCCACAGACACGACAATGGTAATGGTGTATTCGGCTGTAAATAAATATGAAAATGATATTGTTGCGCAAATTGAATTAAATGATTTTTATCTTGATCCGGCATTGCAGTTAAATGTCTAAATATTAAAGCACTGAAATTATCTGCAATGGCCATTTCAATTTGAGCAATGTGACGATAAATAGAAAGTTGCATTAATAATTTTTTTAACGGTTCAATTAATTGTCCCACCGAAGGATGTAAAATAGGGCAGCATGATAAATCTGCCACATAACGTCCATTTTTTTCATGAAAGCCAATTAATAGAGCATTCTTTTTATCAACATATTTCACACTTAAACGTGCCTTGTGACGATAACCCCATGCTGGACCGGTTAATGGAGTCATAATCTGTTCGGGAACAAGATTACCAAAATGTTTTAATTGCTCCAGCAGCACATTTTGTTTAAATAATATTTGCTGATCGGAATGTATAT
Organism: Pseudomonadota bacterium; assembly: GCA_021777765.1. GTDB lineage: Bacteria > Pseudomonadota > Gammaproteobacteria > DASZBR01 > DASZBR01 > JAJYDF01. Next base: position 56,833 of record JAJYDF010000020.1, read on the forward strand.
GTTGCAAATTACAACCACCACAAATTGAAAAATGAGGGCAGAGTGGTGTAACGCGATCGGGAGAAGCGGATATGATTTCACTCACAATACCTTCATCAAATTTACTGTGTTTTTTAGTATAAGTGAATAATACTTGTTCGTTAGGCAAAGCACCTTCGATGAAAGTCGTTTTATTATTGATAGTGGCAATGCCACGACCTTCATGACTGAGTGATGAAATGCTCGCAGATTGCCCTGCAGTTTTTGGGGATAAATGTTTAGTCACTTTGGGCACACATTACAATTAAATTATCAAGTAATATCAAATACTCTATCAGATGATATTATAGGGGCATTAGATTCATTGACTTTTGTTATCATATCAGAAATATCCAATTCAGCTGTAGTACTAGTTGAGGTGTACCAATTTGATCGGTGTTTATAAAATAAACGCTTTTCTAAAAAATAATTTAAACGAGCTAAGAGTTGATCAGTATTTGAAATTTCAAGATTTTCAACTTCACTCGATAATTTCAACATAGCATCATCACGTATTTCGCCTATCATTTCTTGCCATGCACTTGTATTATAAATACTAAATAAAGTATCTATCAGAGGATTACTATGGATATCCATTTTGTATTGTAGTGTTAACAAATGATCAAATAATATTGCAGCATCTCCCAGCGAATTCATATTTTTAAAAATCCTTATGATATATTGATATCCCACTTTCTTATAGGCATTTTTTGACTTCATTGTTGGCTGGTGGTCTATTAAGTTGGCGTACTGATTTAATGTTTCTATTAAGTGATCGATATCGTCTAGTACATTAATTTGATCGAATTGTTGATGGATCACTTTATAATCTATATTGTTGGGTTGAGGTAAGTCCGCGTTATGAATAACAGCTAATGGTTGTGATTGAACGGGGCGTTGAAGATCGTTCATATAGTTTAATAACGCATCATATAAATTTTTAGACATAAAGATGTTTTTTGTACCTTGTATTTGTCGTAAATCATTCTGAGAATTTTGAAAGTTGCGACTAGCTATATCTATATAATGATTTATAGCGTTGATAAGTGCCATGCGGAATTGTTCTGCTAAAGGGCCAACAATTTTATTATTAATCGTGTAGACAATAAAAGTATCTTTAATTTCTGCTTTAAATAAGGGGTTGCTGCTGAATAATAAGCTTTTTAAAAACCTTTCAAGCTCACTCAGTTCAGCTTCCTTACTTGAATATTGTTTTAATAAACTAAAAAGTAATTGCGCTGTTTCTAATGCATAAGCTAATTTACTATTATTTCGTTTTTGTAATTGTAAAAAGGTATATCCCACCTTCAATATAGTAATTTTATCGTTATTCGATTGAATAAAATGACTGTTGTTGTTTAGACGATATTTTTTAGTGAGCATATTGGCCAAAATATTTATTGCATATTCTTTGTGGGGATGATTGGGATCAACAGAAATAACAATATTGCCTGCTTCAATCGTGTATGAGTAACGTAAATAATATGATTTACCGGGACGTCCTAGATTATATTGACCAGTTTCAAGTAATATTGTGAGAATTTTGCCAGACATGTTTGATCCCTCTTAATTGAATTCCATTTTTAGAAAAGATAAGTTGGTATTTATATCATTATTAAATAAACAATGCGATTTTCTCCTTCTTCCGCCTGCGGGAGAATGTGCCGAAGGCGGATGAGAGTGCTTTTAAACTTATAATAATATTATTTTAAATCCTCGTTCATTCGTCTTCTGAGAGAAAGAAAAAAATTATGCACTTTGATTAATATTATTTTTCTGCCAAGCTGCTAAAAATTCTTGCAAATGTTTTTTTTGTTCCCCTTGTAACAAATCACGCACTTTTTGGCATTCCTTGAGTAATAC
>JAJYDF010000055.1 GCA_021777765.1 Pseudomonadota bacterium
AATAAGTTCTTTGTGAAAATGTCTCCATTTAAAACTTATCATCTGCGCAATCCTTTGCTAATATTTGGCAATAGCTTATCACTACCGGTTAGTTTTTGCGACGCAACCAAATTTCGCGATACGGTATTAGCTGATCCCGACATGCAAAAAATGGTTGAATTTTTTAAAAAAGCAAGGCATGACTTCAATGAAAGCAATACCAGGAACAAATGGTGAACCCCCTTATCTCAGATTCAAAGATGATAAATCAGGCAAAGAAATGTGGATTACCTGTGACGCGAATGGTCAACCAAAAGGTATCGCTACACCGAAGAAAGATTCTGAAAATGTGAATTTTTTTGCTCAATCCTTACAAGAGTTAATTAAAGTAGAAACCAAAAATGGCAAAGCACCAGTGTATGCTGTTAAAGGTAGTGAAAAACCTTTGGGTAAATTACAAGATATGGTTAATGGAGAACATGAAAAATATGGGAAAAAAGGTGAATTTAATAGCCTTAAAGATGCGGTGAATAATGCAACAGTTAAGCAGAAGAAAGTTGAAAAAGAGAAAGTGGAAGATGCTTGAAAAAGAACAACCATCAGTTATACTCCAAGTATGAGATGAGCATAACAAACAATTAGGTTATTTTTAAAATATTATATCAATAAAAAAAATAAATTATTGGAACGAGGTAGATCAATGAGCACTAAACCAAGTGAAGTCTCTAAGGAGACTAAATTAGAACAAGTAAAAAGGTTTCTCAATAATCAACGAGCAAGAGAGAATAAAAAAGAGTTTGTAATTGGTAGAGAATTAGATAATGGTAATTTTCAATTTATAGATAGCAATAATCAACTGGAAGTAAAAGACATAGAAACTTTCTCTAAAGCTCAATTTGAGGAATTATATCGTGAGTCGCTAGAGAAAAGTGAAATAGTTACAGATAAAATGCAAGAACTAGGAAGAGATATAGATCAGCAAATGAAGATTATATCTGAAGCAAGAGCAACCACTATAGACTTAGAAAAAAAATTACATGATGATAAGAATAAAGATAAAAATGAAGGCATTCTTGAAGAAATAAAAAACTTAAATTCAGAAATAGACAAAAACACAAAAAAATTATTATCTAATATTGAAGCTTTACGCAAATTTAATCCTGAACCTTTTAGTGCAAATCCTCAATCTGGATCAGGGAAATTTATAAAAGTATATAATGATAAATTAGTGGAATTTAGAGATAAATTGGGTGAATCTCCTGATTTAACAGGAAAGAAGCAAGATATTCCACAACAGCAAGGAACGATAGAAGATATTGTACCCCAAAAGTCTACTACAGATAATATTTCTTTTGAATCATCACAAGGTATAGAAACAGTGCTTCCTCAAAAACCTGTACCTGCACCTGCACCTCAAAAAGCTAAAATAATTCCAGGCCCCCGTATTGAAACGATAAAAAAATTATTGGATGAAATAGAAAATTTAGCAGGTGAATACAAGAAACTCATGCAAGAAGCGGTTGCGAATGCAAAGCTATTAGATGAACATGCCACCAAAAACAACATTTCTCCAGAAGTATTATCGAAAGAATGGAAAAAAGGTCCAATTTTAAATACACAAATAGAGGAAAAGATTAAACATATAAATGAACGTATGGAACAATTACAAAAAGATCCCCTTCATATCGATGGTATACTTTGGAAAGAACATGTAAGCGGTAAAGAGAATATCGCTACCCTTGATTTTGATAAAAATGGTTTAGTACGTATGCCCCCAAACCCCTATTCCAGAAATGCCCAAGATTTATATGCGAAACTTAAACAGCGAGATAGTGATATAAAACAATCTTTCAAGTCCCTAGATGAAAGTGCAACGCGATTAAAAGCCGCGGTTGATAAATATAATCAATTGTATGCTCGATTAAACGAACTTCAAACTCAAACCACAATAAATAATTATCCAGAGCTTGAAAAAGAAAATTCAAAATTACGGGAAGAATTTAATCAAGAAAAAAAGAGATTCAATGATCTTAAGGGAAAAATAGAAGACTATAACCTTACAGAAAAAGAATGGGAGGAGCATGCAAAAACAATTAGCGAGAACAATCAACGATTTCATGGTTTTGCTTATGAAACAGAGCTCACTAATATAATTGTGACACTTCCACTAGATTTAAAGCCTTGTCAAAATCTAATGGATAATTTAAAACAAAAATCTACGCAGCGAGCACAAGGAACTTTTTCTGATACCAGTTCATCAAAATCAACCTCGAATACTATGGATGATGTTCATTTGCTTATGGCAATGAAAAATGCTTCAACTACATTTTTAAAACAAAATGATGTAAAAAGTTTCAATGAAAAAGATGGAAATTCATTTCATGTGAAAGATAGCAATAATAAAGGAACTGATATTAAATTTAACACTCAAAGCATTGAAACTAAAAATCCAACTGATTTAAATTTAGAAGCAATGAGTAAAGTGATTGCTGCGAATGTTTTATTTAGACTTGAAAAAAATCCGCCTGAAAATCCTAAAATTTCAGTAGGTGATTGTAATCCACCAGCTGTTGCAGGTAAATTTGCTAAGTATATTGATCAAGCACTAACAGATTTAATGAATAAACATCCTGAAAAAACAGATCAAATAAAAAAAGTGCAAGATAAATTTCATGGAAACTATTCTGAATTACTCAACAAAGCAGTTGCTACTATTGGACAGCAAGAACCCATACTGACAAATCCACAAAACACACAAGCCCCAAAAAGTCCACTACGTCAACATCAGTAACTCCCTTCAGGAATTTTCTCTTATATCATCTCGAGCTGATCTACAAAGCATGGCAACATCTTGAAATTGTTCTTGGCGATCTGCAATGAAACGTTTTGCTATTTAATTTGATGGCAGAATTTTATAAATGGATATGACATTCACACAGAATTATTTACAGGCTCCATGAATTTGAAGCATTATTTTTTATTCTTGTTAGATTCTTCTTTATTCTGCATTTTACCAGCCGGCTCAGTCACTATTTTTCCTTCTAGGGCATCCAACTCTACTATCAAATCATTAATTTTTTTTGTCACATCATCACATTGCATACGAATATTTTTAATAATCATTTTTTGCTTTTTTTCTTCTTCTAAATCAATGTTAATGACTTTGTTTAACTGAGCATTTAATTGCGTTGATAACTTTTCAGGACTTAATACATTATCAGCTGAGGATGCGGGCTTCACATTCGATTTGCCACTCAGAAAATCTTTTTTAAGATGATGATCGGATCTATCTTTTAATGCTTTCATATGTTGTATCGCTGTGACAAATATAGCTTTAGTGGCTATAGCACTACGATCATATTGCGAAGATTCTCCAGTAATCTCCTTAAGAACTTGGCGGCTATTCTGCCTAATTATTTTTTGATCGCTTGCAATTTGATTTTGTTCATTTACAAATTCTTCATTGAGTTTGTAAATAGACTGATTTGTTTTAATTTTATTAGCTTTCTCTTGAACTGCTTCTTTTAATTCTTGAATTTGTACGAGATTGGGTTGTACATTCGCTGTTTCCAAATGATTTAATCTTTGTTGTAATGCCATGAAATCACGATGTTCCTCAAGTAATTGGTCACCAATAGTTTCATTTTCTTGCGTTACCAATTGCAAATAGTCCTGTCTTTCATTATCAAATATTTTCACAGTTTCATTTACACGGTTATCTAAAACCTTAACTAAAGCATTTGTTGATTCAGTGATTTTTGTATCTAATTCTTTAAGTTTTTTTCCATATATAATCATCTCAGTTAATATTTTATAATGTTTCTTCATTTCCGGGAATTTTTGATCGATTAATAATTTTAATTGTTGTTCTTTATAATCATCCTCAATGCTGTCCCAAAATTTTTTTAGAAATGCTTGTTTATGCTCGTCTGCTAGATGCTGCTGGAAATCTTGCTGTATTTTTTTTATCCTTACAATCTCATTTCTTATTTTAACTCTATCTAATTTTGCCTGTTCAATGACGCTATTGTAATTATAAAGAAATGCAAATACTTTATTTAATTCAGAATCCACTGTTTGAATTTCTTTGCCCAGGAATCCATCAGGGATTTTAACAGGTCTTACACTCAATGCGTTTTTAACATCTAATTCATCTAATAAGTTTTTCAATTGATTAGGGTAAATGGGTACACCCATTTCTAATGCAAAATCCAATAAATGTATAGCAGGGATAGGGAAAGCAACTGGCATGACAACGCTCCTTACACAAATCATTTTTTATGGTGATTTATATAATTAGCATAGCTTTTTTGGGTAATTTTGCCACAGGATGAGAGAAGGTGAGGATTTTCTCAATTAACAATTAAGCATCGAGCCATGTGTCCAACACATTTTTCAATTCATCGATAAAAATGGGTTTGGTAATAACGTCATTGATACCAGAGGAATAACATTTTGTTTCAACTTCATCACGGCTAAACGCGGTTATTGCGATGATTGCAACATTATTATGCTCAGCACTTTTTCTAATTTCTCTACTGATATTGAAACCATCCATATCAGGGAGTGAAATATCGACAATGATCATATCAAAACGAGAGGTTGATATTGCATCGATTGCCTGATGACCTGTTCCAACAATGGTAATCTGGGTATAGCCCAAATCAGCCAACATATGCTTCATCACTTTTTGTGAGGTCAAATCATCTTCTACAACTAATAAGTTCAAAGTAGACTGCGAGTTTTTAGCTTTATTATCTAGCAATTCATTATTAGCGCTCGCACTATAATTTTCTTGATAACAGGATGTTAAATTATTCTTCTGACTACTCACGATATTATGCTTCACCTGTTGAATACTGTTACAATGAGGATTTTTTGATGGAGGAATTGCTTTTGAAACACTGGATGTCTCTTCATGTGAGCTATCAATATTTATCATAAATTAACTCCATAATGGTTAAATAAAGCATCCTAGCGTGGTAAACTAACATTCTGTCTTATGGTTTCTAATATATGACAATATATTTGAGGGTGACATGTAATTCAAGTACAAATTTTGGAGTTGGATTACACAAGAAGCATATTGTGTTCAAATGCTATCACAATTTATCAAACCCAGTTAAGCTACAGGTCTTATATGCAACAAATAGAAAGTACTTTTCCCACCAAGGAGCTGTATAGCTTTAAAATTCTGCTTGTCGCTGAATTTTTATTAATGATTGGATACATCACGCTCAAGATCTCATTGTCCCTATTTTTAAGCAAAAATGGTTATACGTTAGACAGCGCCTATTCTATTTCAACCGCATCATTGGCATTGTTTTCCATTTGCGCTGTCATCTGGGGCTATCAAAGCAAACATTTACCCTCGCAAAAAAGCATGGTTATGGTTGGCACTTTTATTATTGCAATTGCTTTTATACTGACAGCTATTCCTATCAAACATCTACAAATGCTGGGCATAGCACTCTTCGTCATCGGTGGTAGTTTATATAGCATTAATATAAACCTGTTAGTGAATAACCATTTCAACTGCACTGTCTCAAGACAGCAAGGGAATCAAGCATTACAGTGGGCATTAAATGCTGGATGTATCTTTGGCGTTATCAGCTTAAGTTTTGTTCCGATAAAAATCAGTTATCACACTCTTTACCTCTGTAGTGCGCTTTTCATCTTTACTTCTTTTACAGTTCTCTATTTAAACAAAAATAATATCATTGATAACGAAGCTAACACCAAATCATTCTCAAAATTAAAATGGTCATTTCTCATGAATTTTGTATTGATGACTATTTTTGTATTATGGTTTCTTCAAGACGCTCAACTCACCCGCTTTGTAACAATTTTTTTATTTATTGGCATTATTGTTTATATTTTGCGAATGGTGATATTAGAAAAAAACAGAAATTATTTAAGCTTTGTTATTATACTATTACTTTGTAGCTGTACTTACTGGATTGCATTCGCTATCTTCTCTAATCAATTTTCTATCTTTTTAATTGACGATGTTAAATCTACTTATTTTGGTCATGCCTTTTCACCTCTCACCGTATTGTTTTTTGACCCCTTATCGAATGTCTTATTTGGTTGGCTTATTTATGCCACTTATAAAAAATATAAATACAGTGAAAAATACATGTTAATGGCAAGCCTCATGTTGGTTAGTATTGCTTTTGGTACTTTAGTCTATGCCATGTTTCACACCAGCGAATACAACAAGGTCAATATTTTATGGCCCATTTTTTGTATCTCTCTTTATGGTACTGCTGAATTTTTATTACTCACCACTATTACTGCGCAAATTAGCCAATTTATAGCCAACACAAATAAACGTGGATTTTTTATTGGTACACAACGATTATGCAGTGCTTTTTGCGCAAGCGTGGTTTATTACTTATTACGCACCACCGAAACGAATAGCAATAGCGTACACATCTCATTACAATTGAATGAACATTTATATTCCTATGTGATGATAATCTCTTTATCTTCATTGATCGGATTTTATGTTCTGAACAGATTAAAAATAATTAGCATATGATGAAAAATAACACTCTCCAAGTTGTTACATGGAAAGATATTAAAAATAAAATTATTCACATTAATCCGTCCATAGGCCGTGAACTAGATAAAATAAGAGGCGTTAATAAATTCAGAGTGATAGTAGCAAAATATCCCTTTGCTGATGCTATTTTGAATAAAGGTAAATTTCGCTTAAATATTGATGGTGAAAATATATCCTATAATAGCCATCTCATCTCAGATAATATAAAAGAATTACTTGATTATCACTGGCGTACGCTGCCCTTTGGCATGGTAACGCATAACACCATTGAATCGCATATTAATCATTCCACCCATATTGTTCCCTTTATGTTATTGTCACCGGGTAAAACATTTGCGTTATTGAGTTTATTTGATAAAAGTGAATATTCAAATCTTATTTCCGGCTTATATTCAACAACCTCCGGCTGCCGATCATTAATATTATTGCCTAAAATTACCCACCAACAATCCAATGAACGATTAATTAAACATTTTCACATTGAAAAATATATATCACCTCAAAACTTATCGGAGCATTGGCACTTATTAAAAGAATTATCACATTCTCCACAATTTCATACGCATTGGTATTCTGAAATAGTTTTATTTACAACAGAATTTGTGGATGCCATTGAGAAAACACCGCAAGTCGCTTACATGCTCTTACATAATGTCTGGGATGCAATGTCATTTAGACGAAATGAAATGACTTATGATTTTATTTGGTCTATTTTTTTACAAGATTTACCTTTATCTCTTAAACACGATCCATTAATCATAGAAACTGTTAAACATCTTATATTGATTGCCATTAAAGAATTACCTGGTTATACGCCCGCTGATTCTAATTTATCTGGCCCTATTTCGGATTTTACGCATGCTTTTTTAGATATTTATAAATTACGTTTTCATTTGCCTATCTTTATGCAATTAACACATTATAATGGTGATGCCCCTATCTATTATACATTGCAAAAACATAGTTTTTTTCATGAAATTCCAGAGCAAGCTAAATCAAGGCAAACTATCAATGACCTTATCAAAATTAAAATGGTACTCTCACAATTTCGCGATTATATTTTGAAAAATAAATTCGAACATTCCCTGGAAAAAACTGTTTTATATAAAACCATGAAAGAAACCGAATTTGATTTCTTTCACCCTAAAGCTGAAGATGAATTGATATCTAATATCGATTTGATACCGCGAGATGATAAACGATTTTTTAAATTGCCCTATAAAGGTCATATTAAAGAAGGATTAGGATTTCCAAGCAGTGCTTTATTTTTTCATGGATGTATAAGAATTCGACCTAAAAAGAATTAATTTTTCCTTCTCCCGAGACAATATTATGAACCCACATATTTTACTAGTCGGCGCAAGAGATACAGAAGTTGCTAAAATTCATCGGTTAGGTATTGATATTACCTTATTACAAAAACAACAATTAGTTACACCATTACAATTATCTTGCGCAAGAAAAGTTATTCAAATGGATTATGAAAATCATGCCGCTGTAGAAAATATTGCAAGAGAAATTCATAAGGATTACAGAATATCAGCCATTTTATCATTTACTGAATATGGATTATTACCTGCCGCAATCTGTGCCGATAAATTAGGATTTTCAGCAAATAGTGTTAAACCTGTTTTTTACACACGTGATAAAATCAAAATGCGATCTTTATTATTAAATAATGGCTTGGGCATCCATTTCCGCGAATGCAAAAGTATCAATGATGTGTATGATTTTTTTGCACAGAATAATAATAAACCAATCATCATAAAACCCAGTAATTTATCAGGTAGTCAGGGAGTTTCAAAAATAAATCATATTTCAGATATTGCCCAAGCATGGCAATGGTCAAATCCATCTGAAAAAACAACAATTATCGCAGAAGAATTTTTGGAAGGGCAAGAATTTAGTGTCGAAACGCTTTCATTTAACGGGCAACATGAGATTATTGCCATTACAGAAAAAATGACCACTGATAATGACCACTTCATTGAAATCGGACATCAATTGCCTGCACGACTCACTCAAGATGTACAAAATGAAATAGCAAATGTCGTTATGCATTTTTTAAATGTCATTGAACAAACAACCGGACCAGTACATACTGAAATTCGATACACGTCTGAAGGCCCTAAAATTATAGAATCACAAACACGTATCGGTGGAGGCCAAATTTTTAAAATGGTTGAATTAGTGACAGGTGTTGACCTCGTGTCTGAAACAGTTTGTCGTATTTTAAATCTGAATTATAAACGCGATAAGGGATTATATAATGCTATGGCAGTAAGGATGATTGCATATGAAAATAAACAAGTTAAAGCAGTCAGTAATTTAGATAATATAGCGCGGTTACCAGGTATTATTAGCGTTGAATGTAACATTAAAGCAGGTGATATATTAGGTAAATTAAATTCATCTGACGCGAGACAAGGATATATTTTAGCGAGTGGCGAAAAAGTTGAAGAAGCAATAATAAATGCTAATCGTGGATTAGTTGAATTAACTATTTCCTAACTTTGCCTGTGACATAGAGTTGTAGCCTGGATGTAAGCAATTGATCAAATAATTTATTTCACTAAAATAGTATACGCACATCAATAATATCTTGCTCTGCTGGAATCCGGGACATGAACTATTTATCCCGGGTTACGCCCTTAATATTAAATTGTTTATTATAATTATTTAAAGCTCATATCAATTAAAGATATTTTAATTTGGCTTCACCCAGGCTACGACTATTGAAAAGTATTATAGACTTTCACCGCTTCACCCAACCAAAATATATTATTCATACTGGTTTCAATCCCAATATAATCTGCATTATTCTGCTCAACAACAAAATATAAAATTGATGCATAAATTAAAAAACGATTATATCGTGATTTATCCGTCAGTTTATTTTCTTCTAACCATTGCTTCAGAGCATCCGCTTTCAATAACTGATTATCTCTTCTAAAAATATCTAAAAACGCGTTTACATAAATAGAATTCAGTATTATTCCATTATTGGAAATATAATTAATGATATATTGAAGCAGTAAAGCCATTAATTTAAACAATGAAGATTGAGATATACATACTTCGCCATCATGACTGATGTGAGTTAATCGATAACGATCGCAATAAATAGCACAATATTGCCGCACTAAATCGACCTCATCACTTTTTATTTGCTTTTTTATTATTTCAATTATGCCAGCGGTCGATAATTCATGAACCTCTTTAACACAAATATCATATGAGATATGTAATAACTTAGATAACAAAACGAAATGTTTAAAATTTTGCGATTCGCGTACATGATGTATTCGTTTCTCAATAGTAGGCAACCAATCATAGGATTGATCAAAAGGTGCACTCATCATTTCTCGATATAATCTTTGTATATAGACGGTATTATTTAATTTTGCGGAGAGCGGTGGATGTATATTAAACTGATTGTTATTTAAATGTTTTAATAATCCAATCGCATCAATTTTTTTCTGATCAATATAATGATCACGAAACCATTCTACTAAGCATTTATCATTAATAATATCTGTTAATTGTGCAAAAGTACGTTCGAAATAAGGTAAATATTTTATTTGCTGAATAATGTCTGCAACTATATCTGCTGTAGCGACACCATCAGCAATCGCTTTATTTAAAGTACAACGAATATTGACCAATGGTAAAGTGCCAGATTGATATTGATGATCTTTATCCGCATGTATAATTGCAACTTCATCATCGCCATTAATTTGTGCACTTTTATAAAGATGATAAATTTCTCCAAAACCTTTCATACCATAAACATCTAATTCAGCGGCCCTTAATGCACCCATACTAGATGCACCTAATACACTCACCTGATTAGCCAATGCGAATAGAATTTCTTTATGCCAAGTCGCTCCTACATGACCAAAATTACCATCAATAATCACGATTTTTGTTGGCGCTAAACGCAATACTTTTAATATATCGCCGCATTTAATTGGCGCATGACAATAAGCGTTTGGTAATATTTTCTGAACTTCTTGATGAGAAATAGTAGGACCTGCAAAAACGATAATCTTTTCTTTCATATGACTAGCCTAGGCACTAAACAATGCACAACACAAATATCAGCATTTTTTTCAGTATATTGGACCACGATGACCTTGTCATAACTCAAATTAACCAATCTCAACAATAAATTATCCAATTGTTCGTTAAAAGAGGAAAAATTAAAAGACACTCTATCCTGAAAATTTATAACATATTGCGCCTCTGAAGAACGCCATTTCTGTTGATAAATTTGTGGATTAATATCATCGCGCGAACCCGCAATTAATGTTGCTCGTGATTGACATGCTTCTGTTATTGCTCGTGATAATGCAATATTTTTATCAAAATGTGTGCCTGAACCGCTATGATTGCCTACATTTCTAAATGGGCTCGTATCATAAATAATACAATGATAAGTGGGTACATCAAATTGATTAGCGATATCAAAAATAATTATTTCAGCATTTTGTGACGTTATTTTTTCAATCAAATTTCGATTATGCAAAGAATTAACGCTATCAATATCGATTAATCGCTTATTTTTATTTTCTAATGTCAATTTCTCAAATTCTCTCATGGCATTTCTTTCAATGATTTCAAACAGCGAATGACACACTGCTTCTTCATAATTGTTACCTGACGCAAGTCCCGTGCTGGTTCTTTTAAAAAGACCATCATGATGATGAATTTGTGAAAAATCCAAAGAAAGATAATTAACAGGAACCCAATAGTTGTTCTTATCAATTAAATTATATCCATTCCGCCAATTAAATTTTATAGATGAAATATCACTTGCTTTAATAAAGCCTGCTATCAATTCGGCTGGATGAATAAATAAAGCATTTAATTCAGATAGTGTTGCGCGATTTTCCATCACCTCAGATTCAGCATAATATTGTTCAATCGCTTCCATATATGCACTACACATCGCGAGCTCATGTGTAATACCTTTACCTTGCGAAGTGCTTAAATTTTTTGAATTGGGACGAATACAAGTATAAACGGGCACACCAAAACAATCTAAATAAGTTAAATCAGCAATACGTGTTATTCCTGCTTTTTGAATATACGGTTGAATTAATTTTAATGTTTCATGTGCCGGTCGTGCTCTCAGGGCACCACCTAATTGCAATATTTCAGTCATAAATTGATCTTATATTTCAGAAAATGTTTTTAACCAGTTTTCAATACCGCCTTCAAGATTGAATACGCTATTAAATCCCGCATTTAACAGAGAATTTAAAGCTGATTGACTTCTTATGCCCGATTTACAATATAAAACAATGGTATCATGGGGTTTATTTTTAAAATCATTTAATGTAATGGTGCTAAGCTTATTGAGCGGAATATTAATACTCCCTGGAATGGAATTAATTGCATATTCCCATTTCTCACGCACATCAATTAAAAGGATTTTTTCATGCTGCATTTTATTAACTAATTCATTGACCGATATTGCATTTTGTGAATTTTTCACTGCACACTGCACTTGAGAATATCTCGGTAAATCACTAAATGAGGTATGACCAGAACACAAAATGCAGTGGTTTTTCTTAGGCATTGGATACTTTTTCATTACCAATGATAATGCCTCAAAAATAATTAAACTGCTATTTAATTCAGTTTGAAAATCCACGAGTAATTTAATCGTTTCCAACACCGCCACACTACCCATAATGCCAGTAACCGCTCCTAACACACCAGAATCATTACAATTAGGAATTAAATTATTATCCGGCGGCTCAGGATAAAGACAACGGTAGCATGGCCCTTTTTTATAATTAAATACGGCTAATTGACCTGTAAATTGATAAACACTTGCAGAAACAACGGGTTTGGCAGCAAAAAAAGCGGCATCATTCGCCAAATATCGTGTGGGATAATTATCTGATCCATCAATAACTACATCATATTCACGAATAATATTTAATGCATTTTCGCTAGTTAATGGGTGAGTATATATATTGATATTAATATTATTATTCAGTGCTAAAATTTTTTGTGCAGCGATTTCAGCTTTCTGTTTTCTACAATCCTGTTCAGTATAAATAATCTGTCGATTAAGATTAGATATATCAATACTATCATGATCAATAATGCCAATTTTTCCCACACCAGCAGCAGCTAGATATAATAATGCTGGACAACCAATACCGCCTGCACCGATACAAAGCACTGATGAAGATTTTAATTTTTCCTGGCCTGCTCTACCAATCTGTGGCAGACAAAAATGTCGCGAATAGCGTTGTAGTTCGTTGATATTGAATGAATCGATACTCACTTAACCACCTGATACTGAGGCAATAATTTCGATGACGTCTTCATCTTTAAATAAGATGTGGTTGAGGGAATCTTCTGAAAGATAATTTGAATCTTTATAAAAATTGATAAACCCCTTGAGTCTTTGCTGATTATCGAATAATACAGCAAATAACAAGGGGTAAGAATACGATAAGTGATCACACATTTCTTTAAAGTTATTGAAGTTAAGTTGTAAGTGCTTATTATAATTAGAATATTTTAATAATGGATCAGGCAATATAATCTTGGGCATTTATAGTTATTGAGTAATATGATTAGCTGAATATGACGCGTATTGTTCCTCTTCCAAATCAATCAATTCTATTTCGATAATTTCCATATCAATCATCATGAGACTCCTCTTAACAAATTAAAAAATGGAGCGGCTATCATAGTATTTTTACGTACGTGACGCAATATAATGTAAAGTTGATTGAACAATAGGTTGGTAACAGCCTATGGTCTACTCCACCTTACATAAATAAATGGGTTAAAAAATTTAAGCATTTGATATCTCGAAATTAACGATTGCAGTATGCCATATGCGTATTGTTTAATACTCTGCTTATAATATCAGGAGCTTATTATGAAAGGATCTCATCACATTCGCACCATCAAAAAAATTTGGAAAAGCGCAGCAACTGTTGAAGGCGCCGGTGTACATCTCAAACGCGCATTTGGTTTTTATGAACTACCCATGCTTGATCCCTTTTTATTACTGGATGATTTTCGCTCAGAAAATCCAGCCGAATATAAGGCAGGATTTCCTTGGCACCCACATCGTGGTATGGAAACGATTACTTATGTTTTAGATGGTGATGTAGAACATGGCGATAGCATGGGCAATAAAGGTGATATTTCTGCGGGAGATGTGCAATGGATGACCGCAGGTAGTGGCATTATTCATCAAGAAATGCCTAAAGGAAATTGTAAAGGTCAGATGTTTGGCTTTCAATTATGGGCCAATTTACCAGCACAATCGAAAATGATGGATCCACGTTACCGTGAAGTAAAACACAATGACATTCCATTAATAACTACAACAGATGGCGCGAAAGTTAAAATTATTTGCGGTGAAATTAATGGCACACAAGGCCCCGTAAAAGATATTGTAACAGAACCCGAATATTTAGATGTTTCATTACCTGCAGGTAAAACATTTACTCATACAGTTAAACCACATCACAATGTATTTGCATACGTCATAGAAGGCGAAGGGTATTTCGATCCAGCTCGTACACCATTTACTCATGACGCATTTGGTAATAATTATTTTGATATGAAACCGCCTTGTTCTTGTGGCGATGGATCATTAGTTTTATATGAAAAAAATGGCAATAATATTGTTATTAGCACTGATAAAAATTCAGTTCGGTTTTTACTCATTTCTGGCAAACCATTAAATGAACCCATTGCATGGTATGGGCCCATTGTAATGAATACACACGAAGAATTACGCAGAGCGTTTGAAGAATATCAGAATGGGACGTTTATTAAAAAGAGATAAGTGTATTATCAAAAAACTCTTTTGATATGTTGGCTTATCGTAAGGTAGATTACGCGCTAGTGTAATTAATTAGTCGTCCCTGAATAAAGGGTAGTGTCGCAATTATTTAAATTGGTTGTTAAAAATTTTGACGTATTTTCCCCACGCAAAATTATGCCGCTAATGCATAAAATTGTTCAAATGCAGGTGCATTTATAGCATTAATATGCTGACCT
>JAJYDF010000021.1 GCA_021777765.1 Pseudomonadota bacterium
CTTGTTGCAACATACACAACACCTAACATATAAACCATAACTAAATTACATTGCCAAAAATAAGGATATAATATTTCATCAATACCCGTTGCTACAGCAACTGTAATAATCGCAATTAAATAATCACTCCATTTTGCTGCTGGATAAAATGAGATGGGCCCTCTTTCCGATTTAATATTTTCGGGTTCGCCTTGAATAATATATAACTCAATTTCACCCGTATTTTTGATTAATTCATCAACTAAACTGCCAAATAATAATGTTTTCCATCGCGGTCTAATCTGTTTACCTAATATAATTTTAGTCACATTACGCATGCGTGCAAAACTGGTGATTTCTTGCACTACATCCTTGCCGGTTAATGTAATAGTTTCTCCACCCAATTGTTCTGCAAGACGTAAATATTGAAGCGCGTTATCACGTTGTTGTTTAGTTAAACGTAAGCGTGGCGCTTCTACAAAAACCGCTATCCATTCCGCTTTTAAACTTCTGGCCATTCTAAACGTTGCACGAATTAATTTAGCCGAACTCGAACCGGGCCCAACACACACCATTAATCTTTCGACGGTAGGCCAAATTCTTTTAATGGCTTCACCCCGTCTATGAAGGAAAACTTGTGCATTAACTTGTTCTGCGGTTATTCGTAAAGCTAATTCTCTTAATGCAATTAAATTACCTTTACGAAAAAAATTTTGCGTTGCGTATTCAGCTTGTTGCGGTAAATAAACTTTGCCTTCTTCTAAACGTTTCAATAAATCTTCTGGTGGTAAATCGATTAATTCAATCGCTGCAGCTTGCTCTAACATGGAATCAGGTACAGTTTCTCGAACAATAATACCCGTAATTTGTGCAACAATATCATTTAAGCTTTCTACATGCTGAACATTTAAAGTAGTGTAAACATTAATACCGCTATCTAATAATTCATTAATATCTTGCCATCTTTTTTCATGCCGTGTACTAGGTACATTGGTGTGCGCCATTTCATCAATTAATATCGTAGTAGATTTTCTTTTTAATGCACCATCTAAATCAAATTCAGTTAATTTAATACCGCGATAATCTATTTGTTGACGAGGTAATACTTCTAATTCTTTTAATAATGAATCAATTTCTTTGCGCCCATGGGATTCAACAACACCAACGATAATATCAATACCTTGCGCACGATTGGCTATGGCATCTTTCACCATAGTGTATGTTTTACCAACACCAGGAGCAGCACCAAAATAAATTTTAAGTTTACCACGTTGCGCTTGGCGTTCTTCTTCATGTGCACGTTGAAGTAATGATTCTGGGGAGGGGCGGCGTTCTAACATGCATAATCCTATGGAAATAAAAATAACTTATTAATTTTAGTATAGACGTAGCCTGGGTGAAGCCAAATGAAAATGTAATTATTTACTGATAAGTAACACAATTCGCACGATTTTATATTATAAACTGATGGCGGAACCCGGGTTTCGCCCTAACTTTTTATATGTTACTCATAAATTTCAAAGTTTTTCTCACGAATTTCATTTTTCATTTGGCTTCACCCAGGCTACATTTATTGATGAGCTGATAATTTATCTAAATCGAGATTAAGTTGTAAAACATTGACTCGTGGTTCCCCTAAAAATCCAAATGATCTGCTTGTTATATGACTATCAATTAATTTTTTAATAACATCCTCAGATAACCCACGTGCTTTTGCAACACGCTCCATTTGATAATAGGCCGCTAAAGGACTGATATCCGGATCAAGTCCACTAGCAGATGTAGTCACCAAATCGACTGGAATTAACTGTTTATTTTGCGGATCAGCTTTATGCAACACATCAATGCGTTGTTTTATTGCAGTAATTAAATCAGGATTTGAAGGACCTAAATTTGAACCTGCAGATGATGAAGCATTATAAGCATAAGGTGAAGTTGCTGAAGGCCGTCCCCAAAAATATTTAGCATCAGTAAAATTCTGACCAATTAATTGTGAACCAACAATGATATTATTTTGTTTAATTAAACTACCGTTTGCTTGCCAAGGAAATAATAATTGCGCAACACCTGTTACAATTGCTGGATAAATTAAACCAGTAATAATTGTCATTACTATTATGAATAAAAATGCCGTTTTTAATTGTTTAAGTGATTCCGTCCACATTTAAAATTTTTCCCTTAGCAAAAAAAAACTAAACAAAACCTAACCCTTTTAAAATTAAATCAATTAACTTAATACCAATAAATGGCACTATTAAGCCACCTAATCCATAAATAAATACATTAACTCTTAATAATTGCGACGCTGACACACGACGATATTGCACACCACGCAATGCAAGAGGAATAAGAAAAATAATTATTAACGCATTAAAAATCACTGCAGATAAAATTGCACTTTGTGGGGTAGCAAGATGCATAATATTAATTACATTTAAAACTGGATATGTACCGGCAAATGCTGCTGGAATTATCGCAAAATATTTAGCAACATCATTTGCAATACTAAATGTTGTTAATGCACCACGCGTCATTAATAATTGCTTACCAATTTCTACCACTTCAATTAATTTGGTCGGATTTGAATCTAAATCAACTAAATTACCCGCTTCTTTTGCAGCTTGTGTCCCGGTATTCATCGCTACAGCAACATCTGCTTGCGCCAATGCCGGCGCATCATTAGTCCCATCACCTGTCATCGCAACTAAACGCCCCTGTCCTTGTAATCGACGAATTAAATTTAATTTATCTTCTGGACGTGCGTTCGCGAGAAAATCGTCAACACCAGCTTCCGCAGCAATAGCTGCAGCAGTTAAAGGATTATCGCCGGTAACCATAATAGTGCGAATTCCCATATGTCTTAATTGTGCAAATCGTTCACGGATACCACCTTTAACAATATCTTTTAAGCGAATTATTCCTAATACATTCATTCCCTCTGATACAACAAGGGGTGTTTCGCCTTTTCTGGCAATTAATTCAATCGCTTTTTGCACTGATTCAGAAACTGCACCACCTAATTCTTTAATATGATTTTCAATGGCATCTGCAGCACCTTTGCGAATTTCACGACCTGGTAAATTCGCGCCACTCATGCGTGTTGCTGCAGAAAATGCTACAAATGTTGCACCTAATTCTTCAAGCTCACGCCCACGTAAACCATATTTTTCTTTCGCTAAAATAACAATACTTCTCCCTTCCGGTGTTTCATCAGCGAGTGAGGCTAATTGAGCGGCATCAACTAATTTATTAATGGGAATATTTTCGGCAGGAATAAATTCTATGGCTTGTCTATTACCTAAAGTAATTGTGCCGGTTTTATCTAATAATAAAATATCGATATCACCTGCAGCTTCTACTGCACGACCTGACAGTGCAATGACATTTGCTTGCACCATACGGTCCATACCAGCGATACCAATTGCAGATAATAATGCGCCAATGGTTGTTGGTGCCAAACAAACAAATAATGCAACTAAAACCGTAATGGTAACAATTTTTCCTGATGCCACCGCTGAAGCACTATAAATAGAAAATGGTAATAACGTTGCACATACTAATAAAAAGACAATAGTTAATGCGGCAAGTAAAATGGTAAGCGCAAGTTCATTAGGGGTTTTTTGACGTTTAGCACCTTCAACTAATGAAATCATTCTATCTAAAAATGTTTCACCAGGATTTGTTGTAATTCGAACAATTAACCAGTCTGAAATGACTTGCGTACCACCTGTTACCGCATTGCGATCAGTGCCACTTTCGCGTACAACCGGCGCACTTTCTCCCGTTATTGCACTTTCGTTTACTGAGGCAACACCTTTTATTACCTCACCATCGCTAGGAATAAACTCTCCAGCTTCTACTAAAACAAGATCGCCTTTTCTCAAATCCGCAGATCGTATTAATTTAATTTTTTCTTTGTGATCGGGTTTATCAATTTTTTTTGCTTGTATTTCTCGTCGTGATTTTCTTAATGCAAGTGCTTGTGCTTTGCCACGACCTTCAGCCATTGCTTCTGCAAAATTGGCAAATAATAAAGTAAACCATAACCATAACGTAATCGCTAAAATAAAACTGGCTGGCGCTTCACCATTTCCTATTAATGATTGAATTAATAATCCTGTTGTTAAAAGTGATCCTACATACACTGTAAACATAACAGGATTGCGTATTTGATGTTGTGGAGATAATTTCAAAAAAGAATCGCGTATCGCTAATTTAATAATCTCAGGATTCCATATTGATTGTGTTAGCATTTAATTGTTCTCCCACAATATCAAATGTTCAACAACTGGACCTAATGCTAACGCGGGAAAAAAAGTCAGCGCACCTAAAACAATAGTAATGCTCACTAATAACAAAATAAATAAAGGTGTATGTGTTGGCAATGTCCCCGCACTTCGTGGAATGACTTTTTTTCGCACCAAAGATCCAGCAATTGCTAAAGTAGGAATTGCAATCCAATATCGGCCAAATAACATTGCGATACCGCCCACAATGGTATAAAACGGCATTGCGGCATTAATTCCCGCAAACGCACTACCATTATTATTTACCATCGATGTAAAAGCGTAGAGAATTTCAGTGAATCCATGTTCAGCAGGATTTGCTATTGCACTGGTTCCGAATTGAGTCACAACGGCAAATGCAGTAAAAACTAATACAATTAACGGCATAATTAAAACTGCAACCGATGCCATTTTCATTTCATAAGTTTCAATTTTTTTACCTAAATATTCTGGTGTTCTACCAACCATTAATCCCGCAACAAATACGGTAATAATGACTAGCATTAACATGCCAGATAATCCAGAACCGACACCACCAAATACTACTTCACCTAAATGCATTAACCATAAAGGAATTAATCCGCCTAATGGTGTAAATGAATCGTGCATTGAATTAACTGATCCATTGGATGTTGCTGTGGTGACTGAAGCCCACAAGGCAGAATTCACAATTCCAAATCGTGATTCTTTCCCTTCCATATTTCCACCAGTTGATAAAAGATGATGATGATTTTGATCAATTCCTAAATGATTAAATGCTGGATTTCCATTTTGTTCTGCTAATACATCACAAAAAATTAAAGGCAACAATATAATTAACATTGCAATAAAGATAGCCCAACCTTGCCGCTTATCATTGATCATTACACCAAATGTATAACAAAGTGCGGCGGGTATTAATAAAATCGCTAACATTTCAAAGAAATTTGATAGTGGTGTGGGATTTTCAAAAGGATGTGCAGAATTAACATTAAAATATCCACCGCCATTTGTTCCTAATTGTTTTATGGCAATTTGTGATGCGACTGGCCCCATCGGTAATAATTGTTGTGTCAATGTGATATTTTGCATTTTCGGTTTACCATTAACATCATTTATTGGTTGACCAGAGGCATCAGTAACAGCTTGTTGATATGTTGTAGGTTGTAAAAAATGAATTGTTTCATACGATTTAAAATTCTGTAGAATACCTTGCGATGATAATATAATGGCAAGTATAAATGCTAAAGGCATTAATATATAAAGCGTACCTCTTATTGTATCTACCCAAAAATTGCCTAAATCTGTTGTTTCATGCCGTACCAATCCTCTTATTAATGCGATCAACAATGACATTCCTGTTGCGGCAGAAAGATAATTTTGTACTGTCAACGCCATCATTTGCGTTAAATAACTGAGCGTACTTTCACCACTATAGGCTTGCCAATTAGCATTCGTAACAAAACTCGCTGCTGTATTAAATGACATATCCGGAGTGACTGCAGGAAACTGTTGTGGATTTAGTGGTAAAAATATTTGTAAGCGCTGGATAACATATACGGCTAAAAAACCAAAAAAATTGAAAAACAACATTGTTGTTAAATACCTGATCCAATTCATTTGTTGATCTTTATTTATGCCACAAATTCGGTATATTAATTTTTCAAGGGGGCCCATTATTTTATCTAAACCACATGATTTATTTTCATACACGCGAGCCATATACCAACCCATGGGCTTGACTAATAAAATAACAATTAATAGATAAAAGCTGATTTGTAATAATCCGTTTACAGTCATGCAAATTCCTTTCTATTTTTTTTTCCTTCTCCCGCTTGCGGGAGAAGGTGCCGAAGGCGAATGAGGGTGGTTTAAAATTAATGATGAATTAAAATAATTCGGGTTTAAATAAAACAAATAAGAGATAAATAAATAATCCTAAGGTAAGCAAGCCACTGATGATATAAACAATCATGTCTCACTCCTAGAAAGAGAATCAAAAAATTTAATGAGGCCAAAACAAAGACCAAAAAAGATGAGTGCAATACCGATAAATAACAGATCGACCATGATCATTAATCCTTCACATTATTAAGCCACGCTTGTATAACATATAACCAGCTGTAATCCAAGCGATGCTATTGTTTCAAAATCTAAATCATATTTTACTTAAACTGACTATTTGTTTACCCTGATCATCAAAGTTGTTACCGTGTAACCATCTTTGAAATTTTGCTTTAATTGTAGGCCATTCACTATCTAATATAGAAAAATAATCTGTATCACGATTACGATTTTTATACACAATACATTGCCTTAATGTCCCTTCATATTTAAATCCCAACCGTTGCGCTGCAATTCGAGATGCTTGATTCAGTGAATCACATTTCCATGCATATCTGCGATATTTTAATTCATCAAAAATATATTCCATCATTAAATACATCGCTTCTGTCGCAGCAGTTGATTTTCTCAGTAATTTTGAAAAATGCACAAATCCAACTTCAATTACACCAAATTGTGGTTGCATGTCTAAATACCCGGCAATGCCAATTGGTTTGAGTGAATTAATATCTTTAATGACATAATGCAAAATATCATCATCTGCTTTCTTCTCTTTCAACCAGACAGCAAATTCATCACTATTCGCAAAAGAACCATATTTAAGATAAGTCCACGAATCGCCTGGATTTTCAAACGATAAAGCGTCAAATAATTGTTGCGCATGTTTATCAATATCAACAATTTCCAATACACAATGATTTCCTTGCATAATTTGTTTTGATGGTTTTTTTACGCCACGCCAATTATTGACAGGGTGCCCTATTAATTGATTGAATTCATTTTTTTGACTCATAAACACCTCATCTATATTTTTTTACTTAAAACTGTTAAGCAGCTATCTGATGCGCTAAACACTATGTCTGGACATTCGGTATGTGAAATTTTTTCCATTAAGCGCCTATTAAATGCTAAAAATGTCAAAATTTTTCCACTAAGGGCTGATTTTTGTCAAATTTTTTCGATTAAGGATTAAAAGCAACTTCTAAGCAGCAAAAGATAGCCATTCAATTATAAATGGATTTTCCGCAATCACAACGCATTAGCAATAGCATAAATAGAACTTAAACTCATCATAGAACTCAAACTCATCTCTGCATGGTCAAAAATGGGATTTAATGAAGCCGCATTATTAACTCCATCAACTATCATAGCTACGATATGGCTTTGTTGTATTAATTTTTTGGATAGCTTCATTTAATGTTCTGGTTACACCTCTGCTACAACTGCATCTATGGCAATTTATAAATAATCTGCTAAATATTACTATTATGATAATTTAAAAAACTATCTCGATTATTTAACTTATTGCTGTCATAAGGATTAATTATGCAAAATATAACATTTAATTATGGGCAAGCATCACAATTGTTATCAGAATTTAGAAAATATGCAGATAATATTGGCGAGTTAGACAAACAAAAACAATTGTTAGCAAACATAGAAGCGCTGGCACTTGAGGGATATAGTGCTGCAATATTTGCATTAGCAAATTATTATTATAAAAAACAAAGTAGTCGTGATTTTCAAAATCCAAAAGCTCAATACACTATTCTCTTCTGGATGACTGCGGCTGCGGACAATGGTGATCCATTCTTTATGGCAGAATTAATGAAATATTATGCAAGCAAAAATGGCAAACCATTACTTGGCATTGTTGAAGATAACGCTGAAGCGGTATCTTGGTTACGTAAATTACAAGATCAGAATTCTCATATAGCCACCCATGACTTAGTGACAGCATTGCATTTTCTACAACAACACGAACCAGATGCTCACAATTTTCTAATAAACCGACTAGATGATGTGCATCAAAATCTTGAGCCCTTTCCCCTTTCAACTGAGAGATATCAAAAAAAAGATGATACTCTCAGAATTGGTAATCATGAGAAAATGAAACTTTATAAGTTTTACATAATGTCTAATCACATAACGTCATTTATACAGAACGATCAAAAAATAAAATATGCTGCTGGAGCACTGCTATCCCAAATTAGTCTTATAATAGAAACAGCCGAATTACAGGCAATTGTGGATAAAAGCAAAATATCCGAAGCATTAGCGAATATTGGTCACATCATTAGCTCATCTAGCGCGGGCCCTGATCAAGTTACGGATATTAATCTCGTAAATAAAATCATTGCTCATGTTAACGAAAGATTAGCAAAACATTTTGTTTTAACGAGAAGCACAGAAAGTCAAAAACTATATGACGCATTAAAATTATTTGATGATAAAGATATGAAATGCATTAATAAATGTTTTGATGCATTGGTTACTATCGAATGTCTATATGATTCAAAGCTACCTTATAAATATGAACATCCTCTCGAAAAATTCAACGTCAATAAATTATTAACTGAACTAAAACTGCTCACCAATAATAGAGAATATAAAGATCGCGCCACGTTTAAAGATATTAAAGGAATACTGGAAAAACATGCAAATGATAATACTGCTGCCATTAGTGCGTTACGACATTATGCCGCATCACATATTGATAAAACTCAAACCATTGAAAGTGAAAATGTTTGTCATGCGCTATTGCGTTTAAATAATCATCCTTCAGATAGTTTTCAACTATTACAAAATTTAAATACACCCTCCCCTTCATCAAAGCATATTCCTAGTATAACAGCTAAAAAGCATGACAAATCTGCTCCATCAAATCGATATCCTTCGTAATCTCAGGGCATTTACTATTACTGATACAGAACTCAAACTCATCGCTGCAGCACCAAAGATAGGATTTAATACCATACCGGTGAAGGGATATAAAACGCCTGCGGCAATTGGAATGCAAAGAATATTATAAATAAATGCTAAAAATAAATTTTGACGAATATTGCGCATCACATTGTTACTTAAATGTCTTGCGCGCACTATTCCCATTAAATCACCTTTCACTAAAGTGATGCTTGCACTTTGCATAGCAATGTCTGTACCTGTACCCATAGCAATGCCAATATCTGCTTCTGCCAATGCAGCAGCATCGTTAATACCATCACCTGCCATTGCCACAATATGACCTTGTTGTTTTAATTTTTTAATGATTTCATTTTTATGGTGAGGTAATACTTCTGCTTCTACTTCATCAATTGCTAATTGTTTTGCGACAGCGATGGCTGTTGTTTTATTATCGCCCGTTACCATAACTATTTTTATACCTTCTTGTTGTAATTGTTTTAGGGCGGATAAAGTTGTTGGCTTAATAGCATCAATGACACTTATTAAACCAGCAATAACATTATCGATCACTACAATCATCACAGTGCTGCCTTGTTGGCGTAATTGTTCTGCCGTCTCTGTTATTGCACCAAAATTAACATTTAATAATTCAAGCAATTTCAAATTACCCAAAGCAATTTGTTTATTATTGATAATACCCCGAACTCCTTTACCAATTTCCGCATGAAAATCTGTGGGATTTTGTAATACACTATTTTGCTGTTTTGCTTCATTAACAATTGCACCAGCTAATGGATGTTCACTATTATTTTCCAAACTCGCTGCATAAAATAAAATGTCTTTTTCAGTATATTTATCAAAAGCAATAATTTTATTAACGGTTGGTTTTCCAATAGTTAATGTACCTGTTTTATCTACTACTAAAACATTTACTTTTTCAAATCGTTCAATACATTCCGCATTTTTAATTAATACGCCCGCTTGTGCACCACGTCCCATGCCAACCATAATCGACATGGGCGTTGCTAAACCTAATGCACACGGACAAGCAATAATTAATACAGAAATTGCGGAAATTAAACCATATGTCATTGCAGGCGTTGGGCCAACAAATGTCCAAATTAAAAATGTAATAATCGCAATAATAATAACTGTAGGGACAAAATAACTCGAAATTTGATCGGCTAGTTTTTGAATGGGTGCTTTGGTACGCTGTGCTTCTGCAACTTGTTGTACTATTTGTGCAAGCATTGTGTTTTTTCCCACATGAACTGCCCGCATGATAAAACTACCTGATAAATTTAATGTACTGCCAATGACAATAGAACTAATTTCTTTTTCTACAGGAATAGATTCACCGCTAATCATTGATTCATCAACAGTACTATGCCCTTCTGTAATAACACCATCGACTGGAATTTTTTCACCAGGACGCACACGTAATAAATCATCGGTTTGGATATTTTCTAATAAAATTTCTTTTTCACTACCATCATCCAAAATTTTATGCGCTCTTTTTGGTGCTAAATCTAATAATGCGCGTAAAGCATATCCTGTTTTCTCTCTACCACGTAATTCTAAAACTTGTCCCATTAATACTAACGCAGTAATTACAGCAGCAGCTTCAAAATAAAGATTAACTTCTCCATTTGCGCTACGAAAAGTTGCAGGGAAAAATTGCGGAAATAATATTGCAAAAACACTATAAATATAAGCGACGCTGGTACCCAGCGCTATCAATGTAAACATATTTAAACTGCGTTTAACAATCGAATCCCAACCTCTTTTTAATAACGGCCAACCACACCAAATCACTACTGGGGTCGCCAAAACTAATTGCAACCATGGCATTATTTTCATAGGAATTAATAAAATTAATTGATTAATGCCCGGAATGTGCATCCCCATGGTAATAAGTAATAGTGGTATAGATAAAGTAACACTGACCCAAAAACGCAGTAACATGTCAATTAACTCTGCATTAGATTTAATCTCATTTGTAATTGTTTTAGGCTCAAGAGCCATACCGCAAATAGGACAAGAACCCGGTTTATTTTGAATTATTTCAGGATGCATTGGGCATGTATAAATTATTTCTTCCGACGAGATTTCGGAATGATTGACATGAGGTGGCATAGAATGAGATGTGTGACAAGATGATTTAGCCATAATATATTGGTTCGCTCATATGATATCTATATGTCTAGGTTCAGTTTTGAAATCTAGATTATTTTTGAATAACAATATGGTTACTCTTTAAATTTTCATGAAAAAAATCGTTTAAAGGTAACCACTCAACAATATCTACTTTAAATGGCAAATTTGAATCAGAAAAACTCTCATTTAAAGCAAATAATATTTTTATATCAAATTTCTTAGTCGTTATAATTACCAAATCTAAATCAGAAAATTTTTTAGCCTTACCAGTTACACGTGAACCAAATGCCCAAACTTCATAATTGGGTATATGTTTTTTTAATATTTCTTTTACCGTTTCCAATTCTTGATGAGTTAATAGAAGTTTTAACATGATTAATTTTTTGTTCGCAATTGAGTTAAGAGAAAACTAACAGATATTAAGAACTCGCTCGCTGCATTAAATATCTCCGCTGCTTTATTTTTATTATACGCATGCGACGTGAGATTTCGGAAATGTCGATAATTAAACCATTTTTTTGGATCTTCAATTATGCCACGTTCGGCTGCTTCACGAATTAAATCATTATAACTATACGTATCAATAAGCTCTGGTGATGGCGAATCGATTTCAATTTGTCGTTTAATCATTTTCCAGCTGATTTCATACGTAAATTCAAAACATTGAATAACTGAATTTCTAAATTGTTCAAATAAATCATTATCTTTTTTTGCCATATCAGAATGAGCAAAATTTAAACTTTTACTTAGTTGCTCTATCGCGTTTTGTAGAGGTGATAGATCTAATTTCATTTTCTCTCCCGATGATTTAATTAAATTAATTTTGCAATAACTCTTTTAACTCCACACCATCAATAATTTCTTTTTCTTCTAATTTTTCTGCCACTTTTATTAATTCATTTTTATGTTGATTTAACAAATCATAAACACGTTTATGGATTTGTTCCAGTAGTTGTCGCATTTCGCGATCCACTTCGATAGCAGTCTCAGAACTATAATCGGGATGGCCTTCGGTAAAAGTAGTTGGAATATAGGTTGAACGTTGTAAATTAAAAGCGACGGGGCCTAATGTTTTACTCATACCATATTCAATTAAACAACTACGCACCATTTCTGTTGCTTTTTGCAAATCATCGGTAGCGCCTGTAGAAATATCGCCAAAAATAATTTCTTCTGCAACGCGGCCACCTAGCAAAACTGCCAAACGATCCATGATTTCTTCATAGGTATAAAGATGGCGATCCTGTGATGGTGTTTGTTGTGTAAATCCCAGTGCGCTTATACCACGTGGAATAATAGAAATTTTGCGAATGGGATCTGCATTTTTGACATAACAAGTTACTAAAGCATGACCTGATTCATGTACAGCAACGCGATGTTTTTCTTCAGGCGTCATTATTTGTGATTTTTTAGGTAACCCAGTAATTACACGATCAATAGCTTCTTCAAAATCTGACATTTCCACTTTATCTTTACCGGTGCGCGCTGCTAATAATGCTGCTTCATTAACAATATTTGCTAAATCAGCACCAACAAAACCTGGAGTTCTTGCAGCAATTATTTTTAAATTAACATCATTACTTAACACTAAATTCGCAACATGGATACGTAAAATCGCTTCTCTACCAACGACATCTGGTTTATCTACCACAACATGTCGATCAAATCTTCCTGCACGCAATAATGCCGGATCAAGAATTTCCGGGCGATTGGTTGCTCCCATTAAAACCACGCCTGCGTTAGGATCAAAACCATCCATTTCAGCCAATAATTGATTTAATGTTTGTTCACGTTCTTCATTACTTGAAACAGGATTAATGCCCCGCGCTCTACCTAATGCATCTAATTCATCAATAAAAATAATACATGGCGCCATCGCTAAAGCTTGTTGAAACAAATCCCTCACACGTGCTGCACCTACACCGACAAACATTTCTACAAATTCTGATCCAGAAAGACTAAAAAAGGGAACTTTTGCTTCACCAGCGACGGCTCTTGCTAACAATGTTTTGCCAGTACCTGGTGCACCTACTAACAAAATACCTTTGGGTAATCGACCTCCTAAATGCGTAAATTTTTCAGGTGTTTTAAGAAATGCAACTACCTCTTTTAATTCATCAACAGCCTCATCTATTCCAGCAACATTACTGAAATTGATTTTAATATCATTTTCCACATAAATTTTTGCTTTGCTTTTTCCAATTGCCATTAATCCGCCGCCAGCACCACCACGACTAAAAATATAAGACCACAGCAAAATAATTAAAATGAAAGGTAATCCAAATGAGATAAGTCCATTAAGAAAAGTAGACTCTAATTCTCCTTGATACGAAATTTTTGCGTTTTGCAAATCTTTATTTAAATCGGGATCTTCAACGCGAATTGTCTTAAAATGATACTGTGTATCTTTTGATGCAAGAATATCTTGTGCTTGTTCTGCAGGTAAATAAGTTTTAATAGCTGAGGCTGTAATTGATCCCGAAATAATTTCTTTTCCAATGACTATATTTGATACTTGATGCGCAGACAGTGCTTTTTTAAAATCACTATAGTTGAGCTCAACTTTTTTACTTTCGCTAATCCAATTTTGAATGAATAACAATATTATAAATGCAAAAATAAAATACCAGATTGAAAACTGCATTTTCTTGTTCATGTGATATAACTACCAATTGAAATTTATTTCAATTTAGGTACGTAGCTACTTAAATGTCCAATATTAACAATACCAAATACCGATAATATCCAAACGATCAATGCTAAAAATACAACTAAATTCAGCAATCCTTTAATGGGAGCAGCCATTGGAATTAACGCATTGATAATCCATAACACGAAGCCAACAATAACTAATACAATCGCAACAGTAATAAGAGTTGATAACATTGCTTTTCCTTAATAAAAAACTAATTCATAGAAGCTATATATACATAGTAACTCTAATGCAGAGAGTGTCAAGAAAACTGATCATTTGATTAATAAAAATCGGTCTATACTTATTAGATATGCAGCTGTATGGCAAGGAATAGCAAAATGAAAACCCTACCTTTCAAATCATCTTCATTAGTTTCTTTGGGAGTAGAGCTCGAATTTCAAATAATCGATCCACACTCATTCGGCCTTATCCCTAGAGCGAAAGATTTAATGAGAACAATCAAACAGGGCCCTTATCAAAAAAGAATAAAACCTGAAATCACACAAGGTATGATCGAAATTAATTCCTCAGTCCATCATTCCCCCAGTATTTTATTAGATGAACTAATAGACATAAGAACATTTTTGTTAAATATCGCTGACCAAATTAAAATTAATTTTTGTGGAGGGGGAACTCATCCATTTCAAAAATGGACTAGTCTTAAAATATTTCCTACTTCAAGATTTAAAAATTTATCTAGGCAATACCGTTATTTATCAAAACGCTCTACTGTATTTGGCCAACATATTCATATTGGTTGCAGAAATAGCGATGATGCCATTTATCTCACACATGCACTTGCACGGTATGTGCCGCATTTTATTGCAATCAGTGCATCATCCCCCTTCTATCAAGGAGTAGATACTGGTTATCATTCATCTCGCTCCAATATATTTAGTGCATTTCCTTTAAGTGGTGTAATTCCTTATCTCACAACTTGGAAAGAATTTTCAGAGTATTTTTATAAAATGCGCAATCTTGGCATAGTAGAAACCATGAAAGATTTTTATTGGGACATAAGACCTAAACCAGAATTTGGTACTGTAGAAGTCCGCGTGTTTGATACGCCTTTAACTTTTAATAAAGCTGTCATTTTAGCTGCTTATTTACAATCGTTAGCGCATTATCTATTACAAAAAAACCATTAATGATCACACCTGATTTGTATTACTTATACAGTTACAACAAATTTCAAGCATGCCGCTATGGTTTTGAAGGTACGATTATTGATCCTTTTACTTTTCAACATCGCACGATTGTTGATGATATCTTAGAAACCATAAATACCATCACTAATAATATACATGCGCTACAAAATGATGAATTAATTTTAAAATTACTTAACGATGTCAATAATAAAAAAAATGATGCAGTACTTTTAAGACAAATTGAAAAACAAGTGGGCTCTCTTGCAAAAATGGTCAATAAACAATGCGATCTTTGGGCAAGCAATTAATGCATAAAATTGGGATAAAAATTTATGCTAAATAGCGAATTAAAAAATGTATTACAGCAAACACCTCTTTGTGAATATCTTGATCCTAATGAACTCGATATTTTGCTTACTTATAGTAAAATTGTATCCTTTAATACTGGAGATATTATTCTGCAACAAGGCAAAAAAAGTGATGGTTTATATTTAATCATTAATGGCATAGCCGTTGTTACAGCAAAAATTCTTGGCGAAGGTGCTACTACACTTGTCACACTACATCATGGCAATTTTGTGGGCGTAATGAGTACTATCGGGAAATGGCCTAATGCAACATCCATTATTGCTAGCAGCGAAGTGCGCTGTTTACAAATTACGGAAATCTATTTTGAAATGCTTTCTTTATTTTTTCCTGAAACCAAATATAAACTCACTAAAGCGCTTAATAAAGAACTCTTTCATCGTATAATTAATATACATAATAAAATTACCAACTTTATGTTAAAGGCAGATATGGCTACGCATTCGTTGTTTGGCGTGGTAATTAAATCATTATTAAAACCAGAAACTATTAGCTTTGAGAACGCAGAGATAGATATCAATTTATTGCATAAAACTCAGCCTTTCAATTTATTTAACGAAGAAGAATATCATATTTTACTACATAATTCTTCCGTAATTGCAGCTCCTAAACAATGCACTTTAATACAAGAAAAAGAAAAAAACTCGCCAGTATTTCTGATAATACGAGGCGCCGTAATGTCGAGTATCATTACCGATAGCAAATACGCAAAATTATCAGTATTAGGCCCAATGAGTTTATTTTGTAATCTACCATCACTCGATGGAGCTCCCACTTCTTTAATTAATTACACGACCTGTGAGAAAGCTATTTTATTAAAAATTACTGAGACAGAACTTAAATTAATAGAAGATACTAGCAAATCCTTGTGGTTCAAATTATCTGAATTAATTTGCAATTCTTACGCTCTTATATTGAGAGCCGCAGAAAAATTAGATATTCGATTAAATAGTGAACTATACAATAGGTGATTTAACAATGTGCAGAATATTATCTTATCTGGGTATACCAACATTGATTGAAGAAACATTATATAAACCTGATAATTCATTTATAAAACAAAGCTACCATCCGATTTATATGTCTTATTTATTGAATTTAGCGGGGTTTGGTTTAGCGGCATGGGATACACTTTCGAATAATCCATCACATCCTTTTTTATATAAAACTACAAAATTACCCTTTTATGATGAAAATTTATTGAATTTAGCCAAAAAAATTAATGCGAGCTGTTTTTTAGCGCATTTAAGAGGTGTCTCTTATAATACGAAACAATTTCTTTCACAGCAAAATGTGCATCCATTTATTTTTGAAGGTACCAATATGGTTCTTGCCCATAACGGTTTTCTGATTGACTTTGATAAAATCAAATATGATCTTGTTGAATTTGTTAATCCAGATTATAGAAAATATATTCATGGCACTACAGATAGCGAATGGATTTATGCCATTTTTATGTCACAAATTCATTCAGTGAAAGATCATCTCCAAACAAATGATCTGATAAAAGCGATCTTAGAAACTTTAAAAATACTGCATCGAGTACGTAATAAACATAATATTGAAATAACTTCGCCAGTAAATCTATTTATTACCAATGGTGAATTTATTGCAGCTACTCGCTATGTATTTGATTATGGATGGCAACCATTAGATACTCCTCCATCAACACACTTTGATTATCACTCTTTATGGTATACCTATGGTGAAAGTTATGGCTTTTATGATAACGAATATAAAATGAAAAATAGCAAACAAAAATCGAGCATTATTATTGCTTCAGAGCCATTAACTGAAGACACAACCTCATGGATTGAGTTACCTGAATATACATTGATAATTGCGCAAAAAGAAAAAGATGAAATTAAATTAATTACCAAAGATATTAGTATTTAACATTTCCTCCTTCTCCCTAAATAAATATGTAGATTCTTTTAATATCCCCTCATTCGTCTTCGAAATAAAGCAAATGCTAAAATAAAACAGAAAATCCTACCGTATAAGTATTATCATACCCCGATTGATTTAAACCTTGCATAATCTCTCTCTCAGGACCATAAAAATTAGTATGTTGATATTGTGCATAAATATCTAATCCTGGCATGACACGATAATAAGGGCGTAAAGTATATTCCATTTCATTAACACCACTACCTATTTGATCTTCAGCTACCGTTTTTGATGCCATTATTGAGCGAATCCCAGCTCTAATAAAGAAATTATTGGATATCTGCGTATCTCGCGTAAATTCAGCATCTAATTTAGCACTGCCATCATGTGCATAAGCTCTAATATTTGTATCAATAAAATAGGGCATTAATCCTTCAATACCCACACCTGGTTGTAAATAAGGAGTATCAGCGGGTCGATATACATAATTCACACCACCTTTAATTGCCCAAAATTCACTAATAGCATGCCAATAAAAAATATCCATATCAGCATTTTGTACAACATCATTTCTCATTTCTGCTTCATTAGTATATAAATTTAATTTATCATCATCGGTGCCCATTAATGCATTAAATGTTGCTTGATAAAAATTACCAAAATTACCATTAACATCTAAAAAATTACTAACATAAATTCTGCCCTGCTCTACGGGTAACGCTGGTATATAATTTTGATCCATAGAATTATTCATATCTTGCATATTATGCATATATGACATGCCAGAAAATGAATATTGCGGTTGACTGATTGTAGGAGTATTTGGATATATAAATTCCGTTGCCATACCAGTCATCATGTGATAAAGATTATGACAATGAAAATACCATATGCCGCCATTTGCATTAGCATCTAAATCAGCAACCATTGTTGCATTTGGTGGCACATCTATTGTGTGTAATAAGGGATCATACGCACCATGACCATTTCGCAAAATAAACCAATGACCATGCTCATGCATAGGATGATGCATCATCGTTTCATTAATAAATATCAGACGATATCTTTTTCCCGGTTCAATTAATATCGGTTTTGCTTTATATTCCGGTACACCATTAATAAACCAAAAATATCGGCCCATATAGCCATATAATTTAATTTTTATTATTTGATAAGGCTTGTTAGGATCATTAGTTTGAACCATAGATTTCATATTTTGATATTTTGTATCTGTGTCACTGACCATCGGTAAACCCTGATCTGAATTATTATTTTGTGATGCCATACCCATATTGTTCATCGATAAATTTGAATTATCCATGCCATTCATTACTGATTGTGTATTATTCATACTGCTCATTAAATTATTTTTTTGCGATAACTTATTTTTGTCATTTAAAACATTCCCATTTTTCATTTGCGATTGCGCACTATTTATATCTGTCATTGATGAATTAGACATATTCATATTATCCATTGCATTATTATTTGCAGACTGGATAGTATTATTATTCATAGATGACATTGCAGATGAATTACTCATCCTTGGCATTGTTTTTCCTGACATATTAGATTGATTCATGCCACTCATTGCCATACCAGACATATTCATCATCATCGGTTTTGGTTCAGGAAATGGAATTACAGAAGATAAATTAACCATTTGTTGCGGCTGTGTGACTAAAGCACCATATGCAGCACCCATTTGATCAATGGATTCTGCATAAATAATTGCCGGTGATAGATGGGTTATTTTTATCAATACATCAAATGTTTCTCCTGGTGCAATTTCAAAATCATTTAATGAATATGGCACTATATTTTGACCATCCACTTGAATTAATTTCATTGCATAATCAGGAATTTTCACATGAAAAATGGAACTACCACCCGCATCAATAAATCTTAAACGTATGGTATCTCCCACTTTAACAATAGATGTCCATGGATTTTGTTCAGTATGCCCATTTAATAAAAATGCACTATACGCCACATCGCTAATATCATAAGGACTCATACGCATGATTTGCATGTCTGCATAAGCTTGTTTTAATTGTTGACGTTCGCTAGGTGAATCTTGCTGATATGATTTAATAAAATGCAATAAAGATGCTTGAAGAGGAAATTCTGATTGATAATAATCACCATCTTTTTTTAAATTATTCATCACTGATTCAGGATCAACATTATTCCAATCCGATAAAATCATCACAAAATCTTTATTCACAGGATATCTTGCGCGTTTAGGATCGATGATAATTCCACCATAAAGTCCTTGTTGTTCCTGCATACCAGCGTGTGCATGATACCAATAAGTTCCAGATTGATTTAATACAAATTGATAATGAAAAACACCGCCTGGGGGAATTGCTGGTTGCGTTAAGCCTGCAACACCATCCATATTCCAAGGTACAATTAATCCATGCCAATGAATTGCAGTACCTATATCTAAATGATTATAAACATTGATAGTAACATGATCGCCTTCTTTAAAATGTAATGTAGGCGCTGGAATTTGATTATTTACCGCAATGGCTTGTCCATTTTTTCCTGCAAAATTCACTGTTTTATAAACGACTGATAAATTTACAGTAACATTATCTGCAATCGCATTACTACAAAATAAAAATAATAAAACATAAACCGCACATATCAATTTTTTATTAAACATGTTTTGCATATTTATTCCTTAAGTAATGCTTTAATCAATTTAAAGTAATCCGAAAAAACTGTACTTATTTATTTAACCCTATATATAATTAGCGCCATTCGATATTTTGGAGCTGAATTTTATATGGATATAATCCACGCAAGAAAAATATATCTCGCCACAATATGCTTTTTATTAATAAATGCCAATACATATGCTGATACAGAGAATAATTCAAACACTGTCCCAAGCGTTAACACACCTATAATTAATCCTTGTAACGATATTTTGTCTTTAGTTGATCGTCCTAGTAAAGCAGATAGCGCGTGTGTTGTGCCCTATGGTCAATTTGATTTAGAAGGTGGATACCAATTTCTGAATCTTATTGGCACTGGAACCTCACAAAATTTTCCCGAAGCTGAATTTAGAATTGGATTACCATGGAATAATGAATTAGTTATTTTACCGCCTAATTATAATACACAAACAATTTTCCCACGTGCAGGAGGGGGCGCAACAACGCTTGGCCTTAAACATGAAATTGGTTACACGAGCAATTTAAATGCAGCAATTGAAGGATTAGTTACATTTCCATCGGGTAGTAATGCATTTGGTAGTGATGAAACAGGCGGCGCGTTTAATGGCATTCTTACTTATAGTTTCACACCGTCAATTAGTGCAACTGCCATGCTTGGTGTAACAACCCAAACATTACCCACGTTATCCAATGGCACACGATTTAATAGCTTTAATCCTGACGTATTAGTCTCATGGGACATCACAGATAAGGTAGAAACCTATGCTGAAGTATTTGGTCAAACAAATGCAGGCCCTGGATTAGGATATGGATATAACGCAGATATAGGTCTTTTATATGCCATTACACACAATACCGAATTTGATGTTTCATTTGGCCAAAGAATTACCGGTAATCTAGGTGGGTATAATAATTATATCGGCGTCGGTATGGCGACATTATTAGGATAATTTAATGTTTTTTCCTTCTCCCGCTTGCGGGAGAAGGTGCCGAAGGCGGATGAGGGAAAATTAAAAAGAGCCTGAGAATTCTAACTTTTATCGGTCAGCATTTTATTAAGCGTTTCGATATGCTTATCCAAATGTGTTTGAATTTGACTACTTTGATCTTGCTTTAATGTACTCAATTCGCTCATTAATTCTTGTATTTCTTTTGCGCGAATTTCATCCATTTTTACATGAAGCATTTTCAACCACATTTCTGATTGTAAATTGACTTTATAATCAATTTCCGCAAGTAACCGATCTTTTTTAGCCTGCCGGTTTTGACTCATCATAATGATTGGCGCCTGCATTGCCGCCAAAGAAGAAAGCACTAAGGTTAATAAAAGAAATGGATAAGGATCGACTGCATTAAATAATATTTTATAACTATTAATCGTAATCCACACAACTGTCACAATGATAAATATCGATATAAAAGTCCAACTACCGATAAATGCTGCAAATTTATCAGAGAGACGTTCACCAAAAGTAAGACCTTTTTCTATTTCTGTATTCGCATTGCGAGCAGCATGTCGTTCCATTAATTGATTAGTATCGCGCAACCTTTTACCTAATACTGTTAACATTGCTATAGCCACATCGGGATGATTTTTAATAAATCTCAAAAATGGATCTCTATGCATTTTGAATAATTCTGCTTTCTCAATAACTTTAGCAGTTGCTGTCCGTGGCGAATTATCAAACATAGTGAGCTCACCGAATAAATCGCCCTTCTGCAAAGTGGTAAGCATTAACTCTTCACCATTTTCTGAGTGAAGATACATTGAAATTTGTCCTTTATATATAAGATAAATCGTTTCGCCCGAATCACCTTTTTTAAACAGAATTTGCTTTTTGTTCATTTGAATTGGCGTCCATAACAATGCAAATTCTTCTAAATCTTTTTGATTCAATGATGAAAATACCGGAACGCTTGCGAGGAATTGAATGTCCATATTTAATTACATATGCTCCATAGAATGAATAACTCAAATTAAAAATATATTACCATTATAATTAAGCTTTAAAAAGGGAGGTGCATACAACCATCTCCGCTCAGGCAGTTAACTTGAACTATTCATCTTCAGAAACTATGCGATACACTTGACCACCAGGGGCCTGAAAATAAAAATGGTCCTTATCATCATACTCAACTTCTTTAACGCCAAATTTAATTAATTTATCTTTGAGCTGATTAACTGTATCTGTTTTGATTTCACACCACATCGCATTTAAACATTGTTGTTCTGTTAAACAATCTTGTGAATAAAAGACACCCATGATGAAATTATTGGAAAAACGAAATAAATCGAAATGTGGTTTATCGGTTGGGATTGTTTCTGCACCTAAAATATCTTTATAAAAGGCACGAAACTGAGGAAACAATGATAGGTATTTTCCTTCTCCCCCAAAGGGAGATGGTTCGTTCGGCAGATGAGGAGATGTTAAAAAAGAAGAATTATTAATTTAAAGCCACCCTCATCCGCCTTCGGCACCTTCTCCCGCAAGCGGGAGAAGGAAAAAAATTGCACACAATTATTTTTTGAGGGGTAAACAAAAAAAGATATTTCTTTATGAATTATTAAGGTTTTATTAACAAAAAATCTAACCATTATTTTTGTAGATAGAAAATTTGACAAATTACTGACAATGGGTATAAATTCAAACCGTCCCCCCTAAAAGGAGAAAATCCACCACAATCTAACCATTAAAAATTCCGCGTCATTGCTCATATCATAAAGCCAATACGTTCCTAACCATTAATAAATAAATAAATTCACAGATTAATTAAGGAGTCCGTGTTATGAAAACTGAGATCAGTAATATTGAAATAGCCGAATCGTTTTATAAATTCGTTATTGAAAAACTTAATGCCTCTTCACAAAATCCTGACAAAGAATCTACAGACCTGGCCGTTAAACAACAAGCAATGGCAGCTTTCTTATATAAGTTTATACAACATCAAATAAATAGTCTTAAATCTCAATCGCAAATATCTCCTTTAAAAGCAAGAACGGTTAAAAAACAAGTTAGTCTGATTGAAGAACGATTTAATCAATTAACTAACACGATACAAAGCGCTCAATTTAAACGAGGCCTTACTACTAATAATTTATCGAAAGAAATAATGAAATCCATGCCTTTATTTCCTTCTAAAAGTGATAAAAACAAAAATAACAATGTGCTTGGACTGCTCGTCAATCATGCAATAACACCTTTATTTACACCATGGCAAAATCAAAAATGGTTTCAAATGATAGCGGGTACTATCGAAAAAAATCATTTCCTCAATCAAAACAGAGCATTAAAGACCGCCCTTAAAAAAGCTGTCGATTTCAATGAGTTTGATGTGATGGCAAAATCCCAGTTGAAAACAGAATACAAATTAAATGAATTAACTGATTATTTAAATAAGCTCAAAACCTCTGAAGAACATTATCAATCAATTGCGGATGAAGTGAATAATTTAAGCAATACTATTTTACAGGAACAATTACCTAAAGAACTTACCTTAATTATTAATACAGAAAACGTTGATAAGCTGAGCAAATTAAACCAAATTCATGCAAAATTTTATAAAGATAATAATCATATTATTACTAATGAACAATTACGCAGTAAAGCTTTCGAAATAGCTAACCCCTTTATTTTGAAATTAGAAGAGGCGATTTTATCTGACCTTGAAAAAGATTCAAATAATGCGCCTTATCAACAAATCGTGAATATCAATACTCTGTCCTCAAAATCAAAATGCGCATCCGCATCTTTTCAACAGCGTTTAAACCTAAAACATGAACAGATTTGTCAACAGATTATCAACCAACTCGATGCTATCAAGAAAAATAATACAATTAATATTTATCAGAAAATTGACGCAATTAATCAATTCTTGGGAGATGAACCATATACTTTATCACCAAAAATAACTCAAGCAGTAAAATCATTACAATTAGATTTAAGACAAACCATCAAACAAGAGATTGAAGCGATTTATAAAAACGATTCTCTGACTATTAATGATAAATTACAGCAGATAAAAGCCGTGATGAAGATGATGAGCACCGGTTCTGCCATTCAACATAGTTATATTAAAATAGCCAATACTTATTTAAAAGATCTGGTTAATAAAACCATTGCTGAACTACAGTTTTCAGCAGAAGCATCGCATTTCCAAGTGTTAAATACATTAAATGCACTGACTATTTCAGCATTACAATTAAACGCCCTGGATGATAAAAGTATTCAATCGTTGAAAAAACAATACACACAAATGCTTTGGCAAACATCATGCGCTATAGATTTTTTATGCAGACAAAACTTTATCGCTGAAGCACCATTTGTCCTGCCAGCAGATATAAAGAAATTCAAACTTGCAGCTAACGCTTTTAATGCTTCACAAAACGGTCTGGATAATGTAACAAAAACATTTATATCCTATGTATTGTCATCAGAGTCCCTCAATGAGACCAGCTTAAAAATTGAACAGCTCATCATTATTGCCAATCATTTATTACACAAAGGATCAATAGATGGTTTTATGGCAGTTATGACAGCATTAAATAATGGGGCTATAACACGATTAAATAATGCATTAAATGGTATATCCGCCGAGACCAAACAATTATTTAAAGATTTTAATTTTATTATCGATGCTAATAATAATTTCCCTATATTACGCAAGGTGCAGCATGCAGGAATAGAATCTGGAATAAATGTTGTTCCTTCGGTCATTTTATTAAGCAAAGATTTAACTTCTGCGGCTGAAAAACCTGAACAATCGCAACAAGTCATTGTTAATTTAACTAACCAATTTAATGCCACACGTACTAAAATAGAAAAAAATTTAAAACCATTTACTGATAAATCATTTCAATCTGGCAACGGATTAGATGAACAAGCAGCCTATCAACGTTCGCTGAAATTAGAACCAAAAAATACACAGATTGCCAAACCCACTATTATGCAACATTTGACAACATTGACAGTGCCAGTAAAACCAAAAGTATTTCACATGAAACTAAGTAAAATACTTAATTCCGAGCAACCATCTCAACAACCTATGAGCAATCCACCATCACAGAAAAATATTAACCCAGTAAATAGTAGCGTAAAAGCAACTGACATTAAGCCAGCAACATTCCCTAATAAAAACAACTTACCTCAATCCCATCAACATTCATCTGCAAACAATGCTAATGCTAAAGGGAAAGAACATTCTTTTAATACGAATAACAGTCGATCAGCGCAAAATGTATTAAATACAGCCAACAGGATATTACGTAATTCATCTTCAGCTATACATTCCTCATCTTCCGCAAGTTATATCGCTAAATTAATGGCGTTTGCATCAGATGAAATTGATGTGTCCGCACATAAAAATAATGCGCATGACCAAAAAACAAATGTTCTGCCTGATCACAAATCCGCTCCATTAATATCTTCAACAAAACAATCATCCGCTGAAAAGGATAAAACAAAAAAACAACAAGCAAATTCATCAACTTTCTCAAATTTTATTAAGATCATTAATAATGCATGGCAAGGCGTATTACGATTTGTTAGTTTAGATATTAATCCAAATGCAAAAAACTCTGTTTTACAACCCGCTTATGCCTCAAGTAATGATAAGGAAAACAAATCACCCCAGCCATCGCCCGTTAAAAAAGAAAAGAAAAAATTACCTCTCTCAGATTACAATCCTAATACGAGATCGAGATATAAATCCAACAGTGTGCATAATGGTTCAAGCAGTTATACATTGAGATTATTTTCTAACGGGAATGGTTCATCTATTCATCCACGTGCTGGACAAGTTGAACAATTAATGACTGAATCACAATCGTCTGTCTACAAAAAACGATCGATATAATAGGGTTTTCAAAATTAATAAGTAAAATTCCCCGAAATTGGGGAATTTTACTTTTTTCGCAGCCATATAAACCGTATCAGCAGTCTGGCTATAATAGGTTGAGATGAAATTTCCTTAGAGAGAATTTTCAATCCTTATAAAGATGCGATAAACAGCGAGGTTGCTTGGGGTTAGATAAAATGTTATTATAATGCACTTTTTTAACAATTAACCGCGCAGTAGCTCTCGTTTTCTAGCCCCCATCGCATAATTCACTGTGAATTTTAGGTTGGCAACGATTTGAGTATGCCTAACACCTATTAAAGGAAACAGTAATGTCATCATTTGATCAATTAAATTTGAATTCTTCGTTATTACAAACTTTAGATAAAATTGGCCACAAAAATGCAACGCCCATTCAATTAAAAGCGATTCCGCAAATTTTAGCCGGGAAAGATGTGGTAGCAACAGCACAAACAGGTACCGGAAAAACAGCCGCTTATTTACTCCCTGCATTTGAAATGTTGATAAACAAACCTCGCACTAAAAAATTTCCCAGAATTTTAGTATTAACACCAACACGTGAATTAGCCTTTCAAGTAAAAGATGCAGCGATGAATTATGGCCGTCATTTACGTCCAGAAATTGCTAGTATTTTAGGTGGTATGCCATACAATGCTCAGTTAAAACAATTAGCAAAACCCTTAGATATCATTGTGGCAACTCCAGGACGTTTAATTGATCATTTAGAACAAAAACGATTAAATTTATCTGCCATTGAAATGCTAGTCATAGATGAAGCTGATCGCATGTTAGATATGGGCTTTATTGATGATGTGAAACTGATTGCTTCGTCACTGCCGAAATCCCGTCAAACTTTATTATTTACGGCCACCTTAGATAAACAAGTCGCAAACTTAGCTAATTCAATTTTAAATAATCCAGAACGAATTGAAGTCGTTGGCAAACAAATCACTATTGAAAGCATTGAACAACGATTACATATTGCTGATGACATGTCGCATAAAAATAAATTATTGCAACATATTTTGGCCAATGAATGTGTACAAAAAGCAATTATATTTACTGCCACTAAAAGAGACACAGATATATTAGCAAAACAATTACGCGCAGAGGGTCATCAAGTTGGAACACTGCACGGTGATATGAGACAAAATCAACGTAATAAAACAATTATGCATTTACGGTCAGGTAAAATATATGTATTAGTTGCAACAGACGTTGCCGCACGTGGTATTGATATTAATGATATTTCACACGTCATTAATTATGATTTACCAAAAGTGGCAGAAGATTATGTACATCGAATTGGCCGCACAGGAAGAGCTGGTAGATCAGGTATTGCTATTTCATTTGCTAACGCGAAAGATGGTCATTTATTAAAACAAATCGAAAAATTTACACAACAAACTATTAAACAACATCAAATACCAGGCTTAGAAGCGAAACAGGGTTTATCAAATGGCGCTAAACCAAAACAGCGTTCTCGCTCGAGATCATCAAATAAAAATCATTCATCGGAGAAACGTTTTTCATCGGGTAAACGTCATTCATCGGATAAACCACGTCATTCATCAGATAAACGAAATTATTCTTCAGATAAACGTCACGCATCAGATAATCAGTATTATTCATCAGATAATCGTCGCTCATCAGATAAGCGTCATTCATCAGATAAACAAAATTATTCTTCAGATAAGCGTCACGCATCAGATAATCAGTATTATTCGTCAGATAAACGTCACTCATCGGATAAACAGCATCGTTCATCAGATAAACGAAATTATTCTTCAGATAAACGTCACGCATCCGATAAACAGCATTATTCATCAGATAAGCGCCCCTCATCAGATAAACGTCGTTCATCAGATAAACAAAATTATTCTTCTGATAAGCGTCACGCATCAGATAAACGTCACTCATCGGATAAACAGCATCGTTCATCAGATAAGCGTCACGCATCCGATAAACAGCATTATTCA
Source organism: Pseudomonadota bacterium (assembly GCA_021777765.1). GTDB lineage: Bacteria > Pseudomonadota > Gammaproteobacteria > DASZBR01 > DASZBR01 > JAJYDF01. Next base: position 27,772 of record JAJYDF010000021.1, read on the forward strand.
TCAGATAAGCGTTCCTCGTCAGATAAACGTCGTTCATCAGATAAAGATCATTCTTTCAAAAATAAAAACGCGAGACATGCTACGAATAATCATGAGAGCACTGACAAAGAATCATTTAACAAAAAAACATTTACTAAAAAATCAGAAAAATTTGCGAAATCACCTCATCCTCAACGATCAGCAACACGCAGCAATAACCCAGGTAAAAAAAATACCGAAAAATTTAATGCTGAATTCAAAAAGAAACGCAAAAAATCCTAACCATTTTTTCCTTCTCCCGCTTGCGGGAGAAGGTGCCGAAGGCGGATGAGGGTGTTTTAAAAATATTACTGATGCGCCCCCACACTACCAATACACGATATACAAACTTCACCAGAAGAATTATTCGCTGGATGTGTATTGTTACGTCTCACTGGATGTTTCCTAATCACTTTTTTCTTAATAATTTTATGACATCCCGGACTTGTCGTATCATTAACATCAGCAATTGCCGTAGTTGTTATTAAACACAATGACAATATCCCAATAATTAATTGTTTCATTCTCTTTTGCATAATTTCCTCACAGACTCTTATTAAATTATATTGTGAGAGATAGCGTAAAAACTCAATGTAGGATAAGTTTCTGTTAAAGACTACACAAAAACTCAGGTATTTGCTGACAATCCATGTGGATCTCTCATGCGAATCAAGACTGCCAGTATAAAGTACAAACTTTACTAAATGCAATATTATCGCTAAATTCTATGAGAAGAACTCGGATTATCCAATATTAAAGACCGTAAAATAAACGCCACGCCATTTTCTTTCGTCGCTGTATTTAATCCTTGCAATATAATTTCTGCTGCAATTTTTAATGAGACAAATGCTCCACGTCTATTTTGTGGAATACTTTTATCCTCTATCAATAATTGTTGTCTAATATCGTAATATCTTGTTGATAGATGGGGTATACGTAATTGAAAATTAAAAATATTAAATTCTACAATATTTTTAAATCTCCTAGAAGCTGATGTGTCTAATAAATGTTTCTCTAATTGTGCAAAATCAGTAATATCGCCATTGTTAAGTTTTTGCAATAACTCCATAAAATCTTGTTGCCTGACGGTTTGATCAAGTGATGGTTCTTTATCAGAAAAATAATCATATATATTCAATAATTTCTTCAGAAAAATCATTAAAGATTTTTGTTCTTTTGCAGATGCCATCCTCGGTAAAATAATGTCATGGAACCATTTATGAGATTCTATTTGTTTAATATCAATTCCATAATCTGTTTTATCCTGTGCAAAAAACGTAAATTGCGAAATATCATTCGCAATAGACCGAATGAGCTGACGCTTCTTGAGCATGAATTGCGGGGTCTCTCTTCTAATGAAACTGGATGAACAATTAGGCGGTTGGATAATAAAATGTTCATATTGCGTTATAATATTAATTTCTTTTTCACATATAATCTGCTGTACTTTATCGCCATCAGTTAAATGCAACCAATTTAAATTAAATTCAGTCGGCCTATTGAATTGCTGCTTTTCCTTTGCAATCAACACCCCAAAAACGTTTGATCCAGAAACAAAAATACGACCTTGTTCTGTGAGGTATATGATAGAATTATTCCAATTAATAATCTGTTTGATTTTATCTCTAGGCACCAAATTTAAATGATTGAAATTAATTTCTGTAGGTGTATTTTTATTTTGACTATCGCCTAAGCCTAACTGGCCATAATTATTTCTCCCACAACCAAAACAACGACCTTGTTCTGTGAGATATATTGTAAAACCATCACCCATAAGCACTTGTTTAATCTTATCTCCAGGCGCCAACTTTATATGGTCGAAAGTAATTTCTGTCGGCCTATTTTTTTCTTCATTATCACCCACGCCTAGCTCGCCAAAATGATTTGATCCACAGCCAAAACAGCGGCCTTGTTCTGTGAGAAAAATAGTGTGCCAAAATTTAACAATTACCTGTTTAATTTTATCTCCGGGGGCTAAATCTAAATGGTTAAAAGTAATTTCTGTCGGTCGATTCTTATTTTGACTATCTCCCACGCCTAATTGGCCATAACGATTTACTCCACAGCCAAAACAGCGCCCTTGTTCTGTGCAATAAATGATATACATGTTCCCTATAAGCGCCTGTTTAATTTTATCGCCACACGCTAAAATTGAATTATCAAAATATACTTCTGTCAGTATATTTCTATTTTGCTCATCACCTACACCTAATTGGCCAAATGGATTTGATCCAGAGACAAAACAGCGGCCCTGTTCTGTGAGAAAAATAGTTTCTCGAAAACCGACAATCACTTTTTTAATCTTATCTTCGGTGGTTAAATTTAAATGGTTGAGAGTAATCTTTGTCGGCCGATTTTTATTTTGATAATTCCCTACACCTAATTGACCAAATTCATTTTGTCCACAAGCAAAACATCGGCCCTGCTCTGTCAAGAACACAGTATGAGCATCTATTACACTCACCTGTTTTATTTTATCGTCGGGCGTTAAGTTAAAATTAATTTCAGTGGGTATAAATCTTTTTTGATTGTCGCCCACACCTAACCGACCAAATCTATTACATCCCCAAGCATAAACTTTATTATTGATTAACAAAAAATAACTCTTTGTATTACTGAAATATTGACTATTTTTCAGCTCTAGCAATCTTCTTTTCTTAGCCAATAAATTAAAATTGAAACCACTTGTGTATCGTTTACCATAAAAAATATTTTCTGTACTGGCTAAAGAGACAATTTCTTGAGTACTTAAATAGCCACTTATTTTTCTTAGTACATCTGAAGGTAATGAATGTAACTCTATTTGTAGTGAGGGAGATAATTGAGAATTGATATTTTGATTTGGGCTGTGATATTCCTGTAAGGCAAACTTTAATGAAAATTGCAGTGAATATTGCAAATGCTGAACTGCAGCTGCCATCGTTTTATATACTCTAAAACGGGATATATAATTATTATTCCCCAGAGTTGTTTCATAATTTTCAATTAATCTGGTCAGCTCTGTGATTCTTTTTGTATGAGATACAATTTCTTTACTTATCTGTTGCATTTTCTCATTTTTATGAAAGTTAAGCATTTCAACCAAAGACATCATTTCGTGCAATATTTCATCTAAGCGATGACTAACAGCTCGTAGACTCGCAATGATATGACTTCCAACATAACGATTTTCAAATGCAAGGAAATCCTCATCTTTAGCTGGCCATTGAAAATTAAAGCGATTGAATTCATCGCTTAAATGGTAATAAGCATTACATGCTGATTTAAATGATTCTTGAAATCGAATTAGCTGATCTTGTTGGGTTTTTGCTTGCTGTTCTGCATATTTAGCTTTCTGCCGCTGTTGATAAGCAGTGATTTGTTCATCGGATTCAAGCACTGGAACTTTTTTTTGTTCGAATACAGTTAATGGCATATATCTTTCTTAAACCTCAGATAAGATTATTAAATTTTAATTATTATATCAAAAAATCACTTAAAACGGCTTAAGTTTTTGGGAAGATGTTGGAGTATTAGCTATTAAATTGCGCAAAATAAACGCTACACCATTTTCTTTAGTCGCAGCGGTTAACGCTTGCAATATGATATCTGCTGCGATTTTTAATGAAGCAAATGCCTCTTGTTGATCTTGCGATAGGTTTTTATCATGCAATAATAACGTTTGTCTTATGTCGCAGGATGCATTTAACTTCTCAAAAATATTTAATTGCAAAATGGAATTATTCAATTTCGCGATATTGAAGGAACTACAGGATACTGCAATATTTCGAAAATGTTCCTTTAATTCTGCAAAATCTTTAATTTCATCATTTTGAAGTTTTTGTAATAATTCCACAAAATCTTGTTGTCTGCTAATAATATCAGGTGAAGATTCTGATTTATTTAGACAATCATACAAATACAATATATTCGTTAGTGAATTGATTAAATATTTTTGCTCTTTTGCAGTCGTTATTTTTGGTAATTCATTAAATATTGTTTCATGAATCCATGGATAAGGCTCTATTTGTAACTTTTGAATTAATATTTTTTTAAAATTGATACCATAATCAGTATTGTCACTGGCAAATATCGCTAACTGCGATATATCATTCAGGATGGATTGAATGAGCTCTCGCCTCTTGCGCATAATTTCCGGCGCAGCTTTATCAATGATGCTTTCCTGTTCAATCATAACATTCATTACAGTTACATAATTTCTATTTAGAATTTGCTGTAAATTATTTTCAAATATTATGTTTAATTGACTGAAACTTTTTTCTATCAGTCTATCTTCAATTTTAGGGTTTGAATTAAAAAAAATAATAAAATAACGGCCCTGTTCTGCGGCGAATAGGTTAAACCCATCAAGAACAATCACCTGTTTGATTTTATCGCTCCGTTCTAAGTGTAAATGATTAAAACTTATTTCTGTGGGCACATTTTTATTTACAAGATCACTTAAGCCCAATTGACCATGATTATTTTTGCCACAACTAAAACAACGGCCCTGCTCTGTGAGGTATAAGACATAATCATAACTCAAACTTACCTGTTTTATTTTATCTCCGGGCGCTAAGTTTAAATGATTGAAACTGACTTCTATCGGTCTATTTTTATTATGATTATCGCCTACTCCTAATTGGCCATCTCGATTAAACCCACAACTAAAACAGCGACCATGCTCTGTGAGATAAATGGTACAAAACACACCAAAGCACACTTGTTTAATTTTATCATCGGGTGCTAAATTTAAATGATTAAAACTGATTTCAGCTAGTTGACGTATTATGTTTTCATTGACACCGACGCCTAAACGGCCAAATTTGTTCCACCCATTACTAAAATATCGACCTTGCTCGGTGATGTATATGGCACCATCATTATTAATAATTACCTGTTTTATTTTATCTCCTGGTACTAAGTTTAAATGATTGAAACTGATTTCTGTCGGAATATTTTTACCATGAAAACCCAAATATCCACACGTAAAACAACGACCCTTTTCAGAGAGATATGCGGTATAACCACGCCCCACAATCACCTCTTTGATTTTATCTCCTGGTGCTAGGTTTAAATGAAATAAATTTATTTTTGTCGCACTAATTTTATCTTCACGATCTCCTACACCTAACTGGCCATAATTATTATACCCCCAAGCATACAGTTCATTATTTATTAATAAAAAATGGCTTTCACCATTACTGAAAAATTGACAATTTTTAAACTCTATCAATCTTCTTTTCTTGGCCAATAAATTAAAATTGAAATTGCTTTTTTGCCTTTTTCCGTAAAATAAAGTTTGTGTGCTTGCCAAATTTACAATTTCTTTAGCGCTTAAATAGCCACATATTTTTCTTAAAACATCAACGGGTAATGATTGTAATTCTATTTGCACTATGGGCGATGACTGAGGTTTGATATTTTCTGTTGGATTGCGACATTCCTGTGATGTTGATTTAAACAATTCTGGCAATCTGACATGCTGATCTTGTTGGATTGTTGATGGCTCTTCGACATATTTTGTTTTCTGTTGCTGTTGGTAGGCTGAGATTTGCTCAGCCGATTCAAGCTCAGGTACTTTTTTTTGATCTAATACTGTTAATGGCATATATCTTTCCAGGATTTCAGATAAGATTATTAAATTTCAACGATTATATCATAAACTCACTTAAAATGGCTTAAGTTTTTGGGAAGAGGTTGGATTACCAACTATTAAATCACGCAAAATAAACGCCACACCATTTTCTTGTGTCGCTGCATTTAATCCATGCAATATAATTTTTGCTGCAATTTTTAATGAAGAAAAAGCTTCTCGTTGATCTTGCAATTGGCTTACATCACGAAACAATAACTCTTGTCTTATTTCGTAAGAAGTGCTTAACTTCGCAAAAATATTTAGTTGCAGATTAGAATTATTATATTGCGCAAGGCGGGGATAACTTCTGGATACTATAGTATTCAGAAAGTATTCCTTTAACTGTGTAAAATCATTAATTTCATCATTTTGAAGTTTCAGCAATAATTCCACAAAATCTTGCTGCCTGCTGGTGAGATCAGGTGAGGGCTCTAAATCATTCAAATAATCATACAAATACAATAATTTCTTTAACGAATTGATTAAAGATTTTTGCTCTTTTGCGGTTGCTAATTTTTGTAATTCATTAAGAAATATTTCATGTATCCAGGGATATGAAAGGATTTGTGCCTGTTGAAATAATATTTGTTTAAAATTGAAACCATAATCTGTACTATCCAAAGCAATTAGCGCTAATTGCGAAATATCATTCAGGATTGATTGGATAAGCTGATGTTTGTGGCGCATGAATTCTGGCGTTACATTTACTAAATTACATGAATAAGGATTATCATGGACAACAAAAACTTCATGGTTAGTAATTAATTCACTACTCTCTAAAAAACCTTTATGCATTAGGCGTATTGTATCACCATCTGTCCATCCGAAATTTTTGAAATTAATTCTAATCGGTCTATTTATAAATTCGTCTCTCTTTGCAAATATATTCTCTCCAGAAATACAACAACAGCCTTGCTCTGTGAGGAATAAGAAATAATGTAACCCTTTAATTACCTGTTTGATTTTATCTCCAAACGCTAAATTTAAATGATTGAAAGTAATTTCCGCCAGTCTGTTTCTATTCTGATTATCACCTACTCCTAACTCGCCACACGCATTCTTCCCGCAACCAAAACAGCGACCTTGCTCCGTGAGGTAAATAGTACGACTAGCATCAAGCAACACCTGTTTAACTTTATCTCCAGGCGCTAAATTTAAATGGTTGAAAGTAATTTCTGTTGGACTATTTCTATTTTCATTATCGCCTAATCCTAACTCACCATTTAGATTCCGCCCACATCCAAAACAACGACCTTGTTCTGTGAGGTAAATAGTATGATTATTACGAACCATCACCTGTTTAACTTTATCTCCAGACGCTAAATTTAAATGATTGAAATTAATTTCTGTCGGACTATTTCTATATTGATTATCACCTACTCCTAACTGGCCATCCTTATTCCCCCTCCATCCAAAACATCGGCCTTTCTCTGTGAGAAATATGTTATAATCAAAACCACAAAGTAATTGTTTGATTTTATCTTCAGGCGCTAAATTTAAATGATCAATATTAAACTCTATCGGTTTACTACCCCACTCAGTATCATCTTCATCTAACAGGCGAGTCATATGCCGACCCCAAGCATACACCTTATTATCTGTTAATAAATAATGGTTCCCATAGCCACTGAAATATTGACTGTCTTTTAGCTCCAATAATCTTCTCTTTTTAGCTAATAAATTAAGATTAAAATTAAAATCATTTCTTCGACTTTTTCCATAAAATAACGTGTGGGTGCTGGCCAAAGATACAATTTCTTTATTACTCAAATGGCCACTGATTTTTCCTAGAACATTGATGGGTAATGAATGCAATCCTATTTGCACTGGTCGCGATAATTGTGGCGGGGTATTTTGTTTGGGTTGGTGATATTCCTGTAGCGCTGTTTTTAATCAAAACTGCAGTGAATATTGCAAATGTTGGACTGCTTCTGCCATCGGATTATATGCTTTAAATCGTTCAACATAATTATTGTTACCCATTGCAGATTTATAATTTTCAATTAATCTGTTCAGTTCAGTGATATTTTGTTTACGCAATATTATATCACTACTTATTTGCTGCAATTTTTCGGTTTGAGGGATATTAATTTGTTCGATTAAAGATATTAGTGCTTGCAATATTTCATCTAAACGAAGAATTATTGCTCGCAGATCTGCAATAACATGACCTCCAACATAGCGGTTTTCATATGCGTTAAAACCCTCAACTTTATTCGGCCATTGCAAATTAAAACGATTAAATACATCGCTTAATTGGTAATAGGCAGCACATGTCGTTCTAAATGATTCATGTAATCGCGCTAGATTATCTTGCTGGATTTTTGCTTGCTGTTCAGCATATTTGGCTTTCTGTTGCTGTTGGTAGGCTGCGATTTGTTCATCGGAGACAAGTACAGGAGTTGTTTTTTGATCTAATTCATTTTTTGGCATATATCTTTCCAGGACATCAGATAAGATTATTAAATAATAATGGCACATTTTATCATATTATTTCATAAAATACTATCGAACTTTAATATGGTGGCCTTATTTTATTTAAATTATCTATAAAAAATTGTTAATAATTCCTTAAGAATTGCTCTATATACTGGGAAAATTATAATTAATAGAATCAGAGGTAATAATAATGCGCATCATGCAAAGCGATGATGAAATAACTCAAAAAACAGAAAATGAAACACTGCCACTGCTCAATCCTCATGTTCATATCATACGAAATATTCCCTTTACAGAACGTCCATTAATCAAAACATTAAAAGCCATTTATAAAGCTGAAAAAAATATTTTCTTATCAATTTCTTTGGGAAATGCAATTATTACAATAGGTGAAGGATTTCCTGATGAATTTATATCGATTATTAATTGGTCTAAATGGATAACCATTGTCAATGCAACGGTGGGTGCCAGCATTGGCATTTATAATATGAAATATCCAGAATCTGAATTACCATTCGGCAAGACATTTATGGCGGCTATGTTTGGATTCAGTGCAGCTGTATTTTCATTGCAGACAATATTAGCCATTGATCTGCTTGATTACTTAAATCAAAGTGTCGTTGACCTTCCAAATCTTGTATTCCTGTCGATCTGTCTAGCGCCAATAATTATTGGTATTGGCACAACAATTTCCATCATTACTGATTATAAAGCTGAGCCATTAATATCGACCAATAATATTGCAAAATTTATTTCATTTCTTGGATTGCAAGTCGCCAATACGGGCAGTACCTTACAAACAGCTTTGCATTATATTTTCGATTTAATGCACGCCTCTGCTACAAATTATTCACAATTATTTTATAGATTTTTATCGGCTGGATTAGGGGCATTGATAATTGAATCGACGAGATTTGCGGATACATTCTCTCCAGAACACCGATTTAATAAATATATTCAGTATTTGAAACTAGATAGTATCCCTCGCATGATTTTATCAGAAATATTAGATCTCTCTTCCATGTTTAATTATGCCGTATTTTGGACATCACTCTATATTCAAACTTGTCCAACAAACAAATATCCCAGTGTCGATGTGGCATCTTTTGATATCCAAACTTTTTTATTGTTATTAATTGTGATGTCTCCTACTTTGGCTGCATTGTGTGGTAGTTCAATTAGCGCTTTTATTAAAGCGCTTCCACAGTTTTTACATGAATGTAGCAAATACGATGCAGACTCATCTGATGAAAGTGATGAGGAATTACAACTACCTCATGCAATTGTGAATGGCAATCAATCGTCTTTTACAATTAATGAAAGTGCTGAGAATAGAATTGCGATCGAAATAGCGGAACACCTTCAAGCATCGCATCAATCAACATTGCAACCCATTGGAATATTTTCTGAATTACCTATTGCGCAGAGTCAACCACAGCAGCCTACAGTTGACGTTTTATTACAAAGAAATAACGATGAATCTAAAGCTAGATTAGCAACGATTGCTACCGAAACAATAAATGTTGAAATTGATTGTGTAAATAAAGGAAAACCATCAGCGCTGTCCGTCGTCCAACAACAACAGCCATTATTATCAGTCACTAATTCATTAAGAAAAAAACATCAGGAATTAAGCGATGCAGGTTCATCTGATACTGAACATCAAGGAATAAATTATAGTTCGTCGGGGTCAATAAAAATGACCGGCAGAAAATTAAATCGTGAAAAAACACAAAATAGTAATGCATTTTTCAAATCTGCTGTTATTACGACAGACCAATTGGATTATGAGGATATTTCAGCACCAGAAACACCTAATGACCGAATTGATGATTATGACAATAATAAAAGATCTTATTCATTTTAATTTGCTTATTACTGCATACATTAATTTTGTCATAAAAGGTAGCCTTGGTGGAGAAAATGAAGATATTGAATAGTATTCTAATGCTTGACGTTTACACTGATATCTATTTTACACAAAGGCGTAACCCGGGAAATATCAATCCCTGGGTTACGCAGTAGTTTTAAATTAAAATCGATAAAAAGCCTAATTTCGTTATTTTAATTTAATTTTCAATTGCTTCACCCAGGCTACATTTTTTTATTGTCTACTTTCAAATAATAGTTCGATAAGTATTTTTATATCGATTCCCGCTTGCAAGTTCGATATTTTTAACTTATCTTTCACGGGCGGGAATGACAATATAGAGCCATCCCAACTACGAATTAATTTTTGATAATATTTATTTTTACAATTCATTACAGTAAAACATGAATGGATTTATCTATCTATGATCATCAAATCAAAAACTTACAGTGAAAAATTATTCTCCTACGGCACTCTACAATATGAACACGTACAATTAGCCACCTTTGGTCGTAAATTAGAGGGTCATCACGATATTTTAATTGGATATCAACTTTCACAATTACAAATTACTAATCCTGATGTTATTGCCACCAGCGGTGAAGCAATACATCCTGTTTTAATTCACACAGGTATTGAAGCCGATCAGGTACCAGGCATGGTATTTGATATTTCTTTAGAAGAGTTATTGCAAGCGGATACTTATGAAGCCGCCAATTATCAAAGAGTCAGTGCAACATTACTGTCGGGCATATCTGTTTGGGTATATGTAGGAAAATAATGATATTCATATAGCAAGGAATATGAAATGATCTTCGATAATAAATTAAATTTAGATAATCAAGGTTTAATTGAATTTCCCTCATCAATTGCGCTTTTAAATTCGTTAGAACAAATTAGTTTATATAATAATCGACTACACACCCTACCTAATTCTATTTGGCAATTAACCCATCTCAAAGCACTCAATTTATCCGCCAATCAATTCACTATGCTACCTGATGAAATTGGTAATTTAATTCAGCTAAGAACATTGGATATGAACCATAACCAATTGACGACATTACCTGAAACATTGCACAATTTGACGCAATTAGATTCTTATTTATATATGGCTAATAATCGCTTCGAAATAATCCCTGCTGTGGTGTGTAATTTTGACAATTTAAAATATCTCAATTTTTCACAAAATCAACTCGTTAATTTACCAGACAATATAGGTAACCTTAAAAACCTCTTGGAATTACGGCTTTATCATAATAATTTAAAATCTTTACCACTCTCTCTATCTAATCTTATTAAAATGCGAGAAATCCATGTAATGCATAATAAATTACAAACATTGCCTGACAATATCGGTAAATTAACAGATTTAAGAATTATGGATTTAAGTGACAATGAATTTACTTCTCTACCAGTATCAATAGGAAATTTAAGTCAATTGAAAATTTTAAATCTGAGAAACAATTTAATTTCATCATTACCTGATTCAATAGGCCATTTAACAAACTTATTGTATTTAGATTTACGAAATAATAAATTATCAACCTTGCCTGAATCACTTTGCCAATTACAACAACTCGAAAAATTAGATTTAAGATGTAATCACTCATTAAAAATACCCTCATGGGTTATGCGCCTAAAAAATAATGGTTGCGTAGTACTACAGTAATTTTAAAATACGAAGTATTTATTAAGAAGATAAATTCGCCCTTAATAAACGATTTTACTAGCGGAAATAAAAAGATGCATATTGATCAAACAAATATAATTAATCTTTCCTCCGAACTTTCTAAATTAAGTCATGATCTCACTGATACAACCGTTTCCATTGGTCAATTGCGTCTAGAGCAATTGCAAACACTTTTCACAGCATTACATGGTATTACACATATTCGCAAACTGATTTTTGCAGCGGATTGTATTAATAATGAAAATATTGAGACCATAGAACATTTTATCAAAAATCATAAAATTAATTATGAAATATTATATCAAAGCAATTTTCAACGAATTTTTTTATCAGTTTTTATGCAAGTGATGCAATTAGGAATGCCTATCGAAGAAACTCCAATCGGATTTCGCATTACTTATCTTTCTGACACACCACCGATGTCTCCAGATAAACAAGAAAAAATAGCCACCGTTCCAAATCAACAAAATGGTTTACAGGAAACGAGCTCAGCAGAAAAAGATGCTTTGACTCCATTAATCCGTCATGCAGCTCAACCATCGCCTCCTTCCATCTTAAAACGCGCACAAAACAATGAACAGACATTATCATTGCCAACAACACCACAAAAAAGAGTGCGATTTATGGGACAAAATGAGACACCATCAAACGAAGAAATTATACATTCTCATTATAATAAACTCGCTCATATACAATGTGGATCAGTTTGTGAACTTCATAAAGCAATTTGCTTAGGACAAGAAGCTGAAACAACGCAATTAATTGAAGCAATGTCACCGGAACATAAACAAAAATTATTAACGGCCTTTTGCTCTGAAGAAGAATTTTTGGGAGCATCTATTTTGCGCTTAGCTTTACGAACCGATCAAATTCAACTGCTTGATATTCTCTTAACATCGGGCGTTAACCCACTACTGTGTTCCCATGACGGTAATACATTGTTGCATGATATTGTTTTAGAACTTAAATCATTCGCAATAACGATTTTATTAAAACATCTTGCTACAGATAATAAAATACAGCAATTGATCAATCTGCCATTTTGCGGTGAAACTTATAATGGTTATTATGCGCTAGATATAATCTGTGTTGAAGCATCATTACAATTTGAAGGTTTTCATCAAACAAAATTACTTTCAAAAAAAGAAATCGCACATACTATATTTTCTATTATAAACAATCTTCTTAAAAATCATGCGCAAAGTAAATTATTATTGGATCAATCTAAAAATTTACATGAATTCATTAAGCCCGATCATAAAGACAATTATTCACCAAAAGTACTTTGGAAATTAATTGCTTTAATCGCTGAAAATCATGAATTACAATCACAACCTGATAATATTCAAACTCCGCAAAACAACATTATATTTACAGTAAAAATGCTTGCTGAACAATGGCAAAGAAATGGTATATTACCGCGACCTAAATCAGCGAGTAGCAAAATAAGCCAATCACCCTCTTCAACTTTAATAGACAATCATCCTTATAAAACAATATAATTAAGGAATAATATTTATGAAATTTGATAACTGTGCAATGGATTTAGTCAAATAATATTCAATATGAATTGAAAAGTGATTAGGCAAAGCTTGCAAATAGATAAAAAAAACAGATTGGGTTTCATTTAAATTAAACAAAACAAATAATGCAGCCACTGCAGCACAAGCTAATACGACTAAACTGCATTATTATTTAGATTGTCAGGACATTAAATATAAAATTAAACAGAATATTGCGCATAATACTGCGGATCTCTGATATATTCTTCGTAATTTTCCACATACTCACGCGCAGTACCTTTGCCTAGATAAGTATTATAATTTATTTTCCAATAGCGCCCTAATCCTTTGAGATCAGCTGCATTAGGTAATGGCTGATTGGTTCTTAAATAAATAATTCTGGCCATAGCAATTTCATAATTCACATTATGTTCTAAATTCCAATTTAATGACTGCCTGGAATTATAAAATGCATCGACTTCTGTTTTTAACATGGGATTTTTAGAGAGATAATATTTATTAACATCTCTTGCGGTATCTATACTGATTTGGAAAATATTTTTTGATAATCGCCCAATCATAGTTTCTTGTATTGCTGTGCCCAATAATAAATTTGATGAAGAGGGAGAATATAAATGCAATCTCACTAATACAGGATTTATCATTTTTGATTGAAAATCACCCGTTTGCTTTGTAGTACTAGTAGTGCTTGCCAATTGCGTGGTCAATACAGGTTGCGAAATAGCCGGTTCATTATCAACTATACGCATGGGAATTGCTTGAGAAAATACTAACTGTGGTGGATATAAATTAATATGTAATAGTGTTACTACAGTTAATAATATAAATAAAGCTAAAAAAACAAAATAAAAAGACTTTTCAGAATTCATTACACACCTTTGATCATTTTTTGAGATTAAACCTTTCTGATTAAAAATTGCTTTGACTTCCTACCAAGCTGAATAAAACATCGTGACATTATACCCTACAAATCTTAAGTTATTCTTAAGAAATAGTAATTATAAAGAGCAAAAGAGACGCACTTTATAACATATGAATATGATGATTGCAAGCTTTTTGTTGCTATATTAGAGAATTGATATTCGGTAGATATATTAATTAATAAATAATAATTTAATCGATACTTAATAAAAGCATTAAAATTTACAATAAAATATAGATTAATTAATTAAAATGATTAAAATGATTAATGGGCTTAATATTACTAATGGTGTCCGGAAAAAAATTAACATGATCAATGTAGCCTGGGTGAAGCAAATAAATATGTTGAAAAAACAGTAGATTTTGCAATATACCAAAGGATATTATTTACAAAGGCGTAACCCGGGGGTATTAATTCCCGGATTACGCCTTGGTTTTAAATATTGTTTATTAGTAATATATAAGTATGAAATATAAATAAAAATTTTCATTTGCTGCACCCAGACTACGGCTCACTTATTTTTTTCCGCACACCACCACACAAGCGAGAGAATGAAAAAATAGACTGATATAATTAATGATGCGAAATAATATAGATCAGACTTTTATTTCCAAAGTTTGTTGAATTAATACATAATTCAATAATGATTCGCCTTTCGAACAACATAAATTAATTAGTTATACACAATTGCTGCATTCCCGTTATCGGTGTGTTATCTATTAATTTTCCAGTTAAAGTAACTGATGTACTGCCTGAAATAGCGCTAGCATTAAATTTGCACATTAAATCCGGAATTGAGTCATTATTAAAATCGGTAATATTACATAATAAATGATTGCCTTTTATTGATACTGGCGCACCATTTAAACTTAGTGAATTTACATTGATTTTAGTGACATCAAGTTTGGCGCTTCCTAAAATGACTACGGGTACCACACCATCTGTACGACTGATGCAATTGGAATAATGCGATGGTACGACAACGATATTTACTGTCATGGTTTTACATTTACCTGCACTACCGGCGTTAAATATACTCTGAATTTCAATAGCAGCTAATGCGCGATTAAATAGCTCAACTTCGTCTATCTTTCCAGGGAAATTTAAGCCTGCACAATCTTCATAAGAGCCAATTAATAAATCATTTTTAGGCAATGAATAATTAATAGTGACATTCGTAGATTGCGAAGAAACCGCTACGCCATCTACATAAAGTATTTGATTATTGCCGTCATAAGTTCCCGCTATAAGATGCCAGTTGCCGTCCCAAATACCCGCACTCGGATACGCTGGGGTTGGAATTGGAAAGTCGTTGCCGTTATAAACATAAAACTGTAATCCACCACTGGCTCCAACAAAGCATAAGATGCAGCACCAGCACAGCCATTACCCCCCTTGCCGACAATATATTTAAACTGGCCAGGGCTACCATTGGCCTATACCCACGCATCGATAGTGAGCTGCTGCGGGCCTAAAACAGCATTATTAGGTATCACCACATATGCTGACCCATCTGCGGGGATACTAAACGCCGATCCCACCCCGCCGGGGACATATGACCCCGTAAAAGTGCCATTATTCGTGCCTTTAATGTCGTTAGCATTGTTATCACTCGGCCACCAGCCAAGCTGGCGGAGTAACGCATAGCGACGCTGCAGATGCTGACTGAGAAGTGGTTAGACTAAACAATGACAAGAATAAGATTGGGAATAGAGTGATAATATACCGATTTTTCTTACTAGAATTATTCATGACAAATGTCCTCATAAATAATAATTACCATCTATTAATTTTAGACCATCTTAAAAAGCTAATAGGGCGACTGTATTTGAGAGTATATTTAAAAATATTATCTCAACATAACATGCTTAAAAAGATTTGGCGCAAGTTTTATCTAATATTTCGACATGTTTTTTGAATGAGGATTAAAGATTTAAAATATAACATTTTAAATGATTAATTATTTCTCTCATCAATGCTCATTTATTATGTTCATCATCATAAAAAACGCACCCATATCTGATTTAACTGAGAACTTAACCTGGGTCTCAATTTTTCATCAAAATAGCTAATAATATTTCTCCCTGAAAGATTATTTCAGAATATTTAATTTCAATAAATTTTAGCAGAATTAATTGATATTAATCGAATTTGTCACTCATTAAGAGAAATAAAATATACAGCTCTTAATGGTAATAATGCTTTATCTTCGTCAGATAATTTAGGATAAAATTCTTGCCACAAATTAATAAACCTATCAATATCTATTAATTCAACATGCGCATGTGAATTTCTTGCAGTTGTTTTTGCATCAGGCGTATATCCTCCTGAAGATACAAATAGACCGATGTCACCATCTTTTTGTAATAATCCCATAAGTTGACGAACCATATCAGAGGAGGAAGAATTATTGGGCCTATGTTTTACTTGTACTTTTATTCTTGGCGAAGATGTACCAAGTGGATCACGATATGCAATTATATCTAACCCACCATCCTTTCCTCGTTCTGCTACAAATGGTGTGTGATACCCCATGCCACGAAGCAATGCTGCAACCAAATCTTGAAATTCATATCCAGACAAGGTATTAATATATTGCCTAATTCCTTCAGCCGCTTTTAAATCCATCTGTTCTAAATCAATTAATGACGATGCTTTTTCACTTTTAATTTCATGCTCATCTTCTTGATTTACAGATAACGCTGTTACTTTAGCAGCATGCCATTCACGATATGCTGTTCTTATTGCTTTAAGAAGACCAAATTCACCTAATACAATTGCTGCCTCACCTTCTTTTGTTAATATCCACATTCCTTTTTGTTTTATAAGAAAATTCGCTTTCATACAATTTATCGAGTAAAAGTGCAAAATAGATTGCCATCGTATATACCCAGTTTTTTCGTATATTTGTGATTCCCACTCATCTAATTTAATTCGCTGAGGAATTTGTGATAACACTTCTCGACTGGGCAATTGACCACCGGCATCCTTCAATATTTGGAATGTAGCGAAAACCACTTTAGCTGCCAGTAGTTGTGACCGCGATAATCCTTTATCTTCTATACTCATTTTATTTCCTTAAAATATGATTTATATTGTTGCTATAACTAATCAATACTATAACGATGATTTATTCATTAGTAAAAAAATTAATTCTCTTACTATAATTCATTACTATTAAAAATAATTAACTTCAATATCTTTATTATAAAATTAATTATTACTACTATCATCATTATCATCTGTATGATCATCATTATTTGACTGGTTAGAATCATCGTCATCTGCAGAATTAGAATCACATGTGCAACTTGGTGAATAACTACCGTCATGACATACTATTTGATTAGCGCTAGTATCACAATGATCTTCTCCGCCATGCCATGAACAACATCCTGATGTTGCAAAAGCTACTTGAACACAAAATAAAACAGTTAACAATATGATCGCTCTAAATATGCATTTAACCAAAAATTTCCATACGGTTGTATAAAAAAATTTCCAACATTGAACTGTGTTACATTTTATACTCATGATCGATCTCCATATTCCACCAACCTTTAATATTTTTACCATGCATATCGAAAGAGAATTTCAAACTGTTTTCATACTCATTGATTATTTTTTTTAACTTAGGCTTAGGTTTAATATTTTTAAGCAAGCCATAAAGGTAATACAAATATATAATTTCTTTATTGCAATAAGATAAATAGGATCTATGGAGTGTATTCCGAGGATTTTGATTTTTATCTAAATTCCATGTTATAGCGCATTTAGTGTATTTATTTTTTCTTTCTCTATCAGAAGAATTAAAACTAAATTTTTGCAAAAACACTTCGGGAGATGCGCCAATAAAAGGTTGAATATCGATTTTGCCTATACATTCATGATCTGGATTAATATCGATTGCCTCACCAAATAAGTCTTCTGCTTTACTTTTAGGGAAAGGATCAATATAAACAATTTTTTTAATGCCAACTGCTATCACATGTTTAATGCATAAATGACAAGGAAATGTAGTACAATATAAAGTGCAGCTCCTCAAACTAATACCCTTTTTTGCAGCTTCACAAATAGCCGCTTCCTCAGCATGAACCGCTCTGCCAAATTCCAATAAGTCAAATGATTTAATTTTTGTTTTCTCAAGTTTAATTCGGATTTTTTTTATATCTTTCGCATTTATGTGCCCTGGCTTTATTGATTTGTCTTTATTATGATGTTTGATTTTTTTATTTAAAATAGATTCAATTTCGCTTGCAGCATTATTAATTATTTGTTCTGTTATTTCACATTTATAACTATAGTTTGAATCGATATTCATTTGAAAATCACGAAAATCTTTTTTATCATCAATCCAATAATAGCCACCACCAAATCGTGGTACTTCATTACAACCACACGAAAGAACTTCACCCTCATCATTACAAATTACCGCACCTACTTGACGAGATAAATCAGAAGATCGCAAAGAAATGCCTTTTGCCATAAACATATTCAATTCTTCTTTGGTGGGGGTTATAAATGGGTCACCAAATATAGTTCTTATGAACTTGTTTACTTCTTTTTTTAATTCTGTTTCTGTAACATCGATCCTTATAAAATAAGAACCCAAAGGGAAAGTGTTCCGCAAATCTTGACCATAATTTTTTATATTTTCCGAGGTTTCAGCTTCGTCCTTTTGAATCAATTTTGTTGCTTTAGACGTTTCTGTATCAGGCACTAGTTTATTATTTACCCTACCGTTACAAAATTTTAAATTATCAGATTTCATTTCCTCTGCTAGATATTTAATCATTATGTTTTCAGGACTATATATAGAAAGTAAAATGAAATTTTCGCCATAAACTTGCTTCAGTAATTTAACTTCTTCAGGTCTTTTAAGTGATTTAATTATGTAAGCATGTCTATGGTTTCGTGAATTGTGTTTCTGTCTTAAAGAGGAAATTTCTGCGATTGATAGCAAACCCATTACTGCTTTATCACATGCATGCCTTAACTTAGAACATTTGGCCATTTTATCTTTGAGTCTTTTATATTTTATATTGATATTTTTTGCTGGAATATATTTTTGGTTTCTCAAATAACCTCCAATTATATCAGCTAATTTTATTACGTTTACCTGATATTTGATTTCATTTAATTCATTCTCTAAATCATCAATCACTCGATCAAAATTGACCCCTACACTACCAGCTAAAGCAATAATTATTTCTGGTGAATACACTACGTCTCGTTTCCTTGGCATGACTCTCTCCTTAGAAGATTTCCATAAAACATCTAATCAAATTATAGCTTTGACATATAAAAGCATCCTTGCTATTGTGTACGCATGAGTACACAAATTTAGAGAGGTAATCCAATGACTGCTCAAATCGCTAAAGTAGGAATCCGCGAGTTTAGAGCTCACTTGCAACAATATCTTTTTACGTCGACTCCAATGGCTATAACTCGTCATGGAGAAACTATCGGATATTATATTCCAACAAAACAACACCCTAATAAAACAGAGTTAACCTCATTAAAACAGGCTGCTGCACAACTTGATAAGATACTTGCTGACAAAGGTTTAACTGAAGATGAATTACTTGCAGATTTTCGCGCCTTAAGAGAAGGAAAAGATGATTAATGCAAAATCACATTTTAGTATTAGATGCCAACATTCTTATTCGTGCAGTCTTGGGTAAGAAAGTAAGAGACTTACTATTTGCATTTAATGAAAAAGTAAATTTTCTTACTCCAGACTCATGCATCGAAGAAGCTCATAAATATTTACCCTCAATCATAAAAACGAGACATGCCTCTCGATTTAACATTAACTGTCTTTACAGAAATACAACAATTATTACAAATAATAGATAAAAGTATTTATTCTGAATTCAATCTTGATGCACTAAAAAGAATCAAGGATCGGGATCAAAAGGATTGGCCAGTCGTTGCATCAGCATTAATGTTCAATTGTGCTATTTGGACAGAAGATAAAGATTTTTTCGGTTTAGGGATTCCAGTTTGGACAACAGATCGGATACATCTTTATTTTGAATCATTAGCAAAACGTACAGCTTTAGAAATTGTAATTTAATTCCTTCTCTTCCAAAATAAAAAATGAGCTTATTAAATATTATGACAAATTCTGATCAAAAAATTATTATCAGAAAAGCAAACGACCATGATTTTAATATGATACGGAATATATTCCATGGCGTTATTCAATCCATGGATACTTATGCATTTTATCCCAATACCTCTAAAGAATCCGCTTATAAAATATGGATGCATCCTGACAATCAAACTTATGCTGCTTTAATTAATAACGAAATTATCGGCACCTATTACCTTAAACCTAATCAGATTGGTTTGGGTTCACATATAGCAAATGCTGCTTATATGGTTGATCCGAATAAACAAGGATTAGGTATCGGAAAAACGATGGCGCCGCATTCAATAGAGGAAGCTAAAAAAGTGATTATATTGGTATGCAATTCAATTTTGTCATCAGCACCAATGAACCAGCGGTAAACTTATGGAAAAAAATGAGATTTAAAATCATTGGCACTTCTCCCAAGGCATTTAAACATCCTACATTAGGTCTTGTAGATACTTTTATCATGCACAGATTTCTCTAAAAGAAATGCTTGGGGTATCCTCGTTATTGATACATTCACTATAAATAATTAAATTTAATTATTCAGTTAACACTCAAACGTTTCTTTGGTTTTAATATATTTGCAATATTGAGGTCGGGGCGTGGGCGGTGGCCACAGTTTTGAGGCGGTTTCAATGTAGGTGTGTTTTGCTCATAATTACTTTGTTTATCACTTGAAGAATCTATTTTTTTTACAGATTCAGGTTTTTTAGCACGTTGGCTATTTGAATCATCTGGATTAATCTGATCAATTTCTTTAGTTTGAATATTAACAAATTGATGCCATTTTTTATTTATAGTCATATCTCACCTCTGGTAGGTATGTGAAATTTATACTAATTTTTCACAAAAAAGAGTATATCAGAGTCATTTCATTGAATACAACATTTTGCAATAATTTACTAGCTCAAGCATTCTTAATATCTTTTACATGCAAATTAGCATGGAAAATAGAAGGTCGATGTCCGTAATATAACAGAATATAGAAGCTTAAAATGTTAAGTTACAATTTGTTGACTTAATGTATTCAAAACAATGAAATAAATTTCAATACATGTTTCTATATATTGCTATGTTCTATTTTTCCAGCTCGATTTATTGTTTCTTCAAGCTGCTCAATTACCTCGAGCACGTTTGAAAATTTAGGAACCTCGCCAAAAATCATTCCTGCCATAGCATTGTAATCTCTTTTCAATATTTCAATCATTTCTTGTGTTGGCATTATTGAAAAAGAACCAGGATAACAATGCAATAAATCAAGATCCTTACTATTAAAAAACATTTTTGAATGGCGAACACAATCAAGACCTAAAGTAATATCATTTTGTGTTTTTTGTCCCACTGGTGAATGTACCAATTTGTATATGTCGTAGTAATGTCGCGAAATACGATGTCCCTGATGACGCAGCTGATTTCTATTATCATGCCATCGACGAAGACCGTGCAAAATCACAATCTTATCCCAGAAAGTGCGCTCAGCTTTTATAGTAATGATATCAGGTACAATTAAATTATCTTTTATTATTTCGTCTGCTATATAGGGTTGAATAGAAACTAATTGATGAGGCTCTAACGCAGATTTTGCACCAGCCTCAATTTTTATCATTGGAATTACATAATTATTGATTTCTGTACTGACTGATGGATAGCGCATTAACAATGTTTGATCATCAGGATCATCGGGATCGGGAATTACTGGAATATCTTTAAATGATATATTCAACTCACGAAACAATGTCATTAACTGTTGATTCAATCTTTCTTTAAGTTGATTTTGTATATATGTTTTACAAGATTGTTTTATGGCTTCAATGCGAATACGCTGTTGTTTTCCTGAAAGATTTTCCATGTTATCTAGATCAATATTTTGACCTATATCTTCTCGGAATACAGTAATATCAAGATCTTCTGAAAAACGTGAAATTAGGCCATATGCCTTTGATAATGACGTCCCACCTTTAAAAAGTAATCTTGGTTCGTTAGCACTGCGACCATTGAATATTAAATCAAGTAAAAAACACACCCAAAAATCTTTTTCTACATTCTGTAGTGATGTGCCTAAACGATTTGAAGTTGCCAAAAATAAACCACGTCTATCTTCTAATCTAGCTGCGATTATTCGATGAAAATTTGAATTCATGAATTTCCTCCCGGTTTGTTTATTCTGAGTCAGATAATATGTCTTTAATCCAGTCTTGCATCCACACAGGAACTGTGTGCAATCCTTGTCGTAGATCATTGCGGATATTTTTACTTTGTTGGGAAGTATGCAAAAAACGCATCAATTTAGTCTTGACTTCATCCTGTTCAATTTTAGAGATACTTTGTAAAACATCATGCAACCAGTAAAGAGCCTGGATGATCCTCATTCCGGGCCGTCCTGCCCAATAAAGCTTACTTGGTGTTGTCAATTTAAATTTAATTATTAGATTGCCTAACTTAATGGGACTTAAGCGACCATCTGTATGTATTATAACTTTACCAGGCACTGCGTTCGTTAGTCCGAGCTCGTTGGCACATGTCATACCATCTATTAATATACGGACCTGATCACGCCGAGCCACAGCGTCAATTACTTTCCGATAGTCCGGCACAGTAGGTAACTTTGTTAGTAGATTTATTTGTGGTTTGTCATATAAACCATGATCGATTCTTCGCAATTCATGGTTGGCCACCAAACGTTGCAGGGTCTTATAAATTGCTACTCTTGTACCAAGATCAAGGAAGTCGACGGCTGTCCACACCGTACCTAGTGGCGCATCGTTTATACGTTTGATAATTTTTGACTTCAGCGTATTCATTCCATCAACCATATACTCTCCTTGTCCAATAAGTGTATACATTTATTGGACAAAATAAAATTATATTGTCCAATAAATGTATACACTTATTGGACAATACAAAGCGGTCGTATCCTAGATGGATCAGTAAACTGTAATAAGAGGTCAATAATTTGCTGGTGGGTCAATTTAAAAAACGGGTCACAAAAAAGGGGTCAAATACATTTATACTAAAAAAATTGATTGATTTAAAAGCGTTTGCAGAGCCGAAGTTGATCATCACAAAAAGGTAATATCTGTGACTTGACCCCATACTCACTCAACCCCGCCCCTCAATGTCCTTACTGATCACGCTGTATGAAAAAACAGGCCCATTTTGACAAACAAATTGTGCGCCACATTGGCAATGACCGCATTGACCAACTCCACAATGCATATTTCTTTCTAAACTGAGAAAAATATTATCTGAAACTAAGCGACGTTGAATTAATTGTTTGGCTGCTTTTATCATCATGATTTCTGGACCACATATAAAACACACCGTATTTTCTGGTTCAGTGATAGAGAGCTGTTCAATTAGCGTTGTTACATAGCCATTGTGCCAGTTATTTAAAGGATTATTTTCAGCAGCAAAATAAATATTGATACGCGAAGATTTGCTCCACCGCTGATATTCATTGATAAAGATTAAATCATCACTACATTTAACACCGTGCAATATTGTGGCAGTACCATATTGATCTTAGTTTTTCGTTATATGTTTTATTGCGCCAATGGTAGGAGCAGAACCAATGCCACCGGTAATAATAATTATATTTTTATGATAACACTCATATAAAGGCCAACCTCGCCCGAAAGGACCACGTAATCCAACACTGTCACCTATCTTTAAGGAATTGAGTTGCCGCGTAACTGTGCCATGCGCACGAATTGTTAATTGGCATGAATATTCTTCCATTTTTCCATCGGCGATGGAGATAGGAACTTCGCCCACCCCATAACAATAAACCTTCACAAACTGACCAGGCATGGCTTCAGCAAAATATTGATGGCGTTTTGAATCCGTTAATTTCACATACAAGCTGAAAATATCTTCAGATTCTTGAACGCGATGAATGATAATTGCTTCACTTGGTAAGCAATTATAAGCATTTTCATACTTCATGCTCATCCCCTGTTAATTGTTTAATTTCTTGAGTGATATCAATTCCAACGGGACACCAAGTGATACATCGACCACATCCCACACAACCATTTTGATCGAATTGCTGTTCCCAATAGGCGAATTTATGCATCAACCATTGCTGATAACGACTTTTATTAGTGTTCCGAACAGGAGAGCCATTCACTAAACTGTGGTTTTCGGCAAAACAAGAATCCCACTCACGAATTTGTTCACAACCATTCGCTGTTTGCTGAGATTTTTGTTTATGACAAAAACAGGTCGGACAGACTTGCGTACAAGTGCCACATCCTACACAACGATCGGCAATTTCTTGCCAATGCGGATGATCTAAAATAGTCGCCTTATCGGTTAATTGATTTTGCGGTAATTGTTTGGTTTGCAAAGTT
This sequence comes from Pseudomonadota bacterium, assembly GCA_021777765.1. GTDB lineage: Bacteria > Pseudomonadota > Gammaproteobacteria > DASZBR01 > DASZBR01 > JAJYDF01. The sequence goes on from JAJYDF010000021.1 coordinate 52,348, forward strand.
CTTGCATACGCTAATCGATTTTCTGCTTCCTGAATTTGTTTAAGGGTAGCAATGGCATCATGATGGGAACAAATGAATATCATGGTAATGCTTACGAAAAACATTTAAAAATAAGTAAAAAAACACTCATAACACATTCACACCTTGATCGATGGTTAACTCTTTTTCAAGAAACTGCAGAAACAGAATTATCAGCAGATGATGCGAAAGATATTGTCGGTCGCGCCAGAATGATCGCAAATTCATTAAAGCGCGGAATGTTAGCGCAGACTTGCGATTAGCATTTAAGTAATAATTATTTATTTTTACTAAAAATCTAATATTTGTTGAGTTAACAATTGGCTAGAAGCATCAAGCAATGTGTACTTTGTGAGAACTCCGAAGAAGGCTTGCATGCCTTGGTTTATAATTCCTTTTAATCGGCAAGTAGGCGTAATTACGCAACGATTAGTTATTTCATTAAAACATTCTACCATTTGAAAATTAGGTTCCGTTTTACTAATAACTTCTGCAATAATTATTTGATTGGGTTCTTTTGCCAATTTAATGCCCCCCACCTTTTCCGCGAAGACTGATAATGTAACCTAATAAGACAAGTCGATGAACCACTTTTACTAAGTGATTTTTTGATATGTTATAAAAGTCAGCAATTTCCGTGATAGTGGTGGTTTCTGTGTGAACAATGGAATGAACCCCTCCGCTGCGTTAATTTAAATGGTCGTTGACCATTTTGGCGCATTGCGACGCCGTTCTACAAGGCGGATGGGTTCATTCCATTGTTCACAAACATTTTTATTTTATGAAGATGTATTTCGCTGAACGCTTACGTAGGAATGTTAGTTTTAACAAGAATATAAGGGCCAATTCCTCTAGCTATATAATCTTGTTGTGCATAAAACGACGCACCAGTTGCATATGTCGAGAAAAATTTTGCTGTATATTGCGGTGGGTTAGTTAATTGATTTGTTGTTAAAATACTAGTTAGTTCATTATAATAAAATGCCACGAATCTAAATCAGTTATTTCACCTTTTACAAATACTTTATATGCAACTCGATAGCAAAAATATTTTGGTAAATGCTCTGGAGATAAACAAAATTCATAATATATTTGGTTCATACTGCTTTCTCTATTTTCATAAATGGATTATTTATTGCATAAATAATTTACTTACTAAAAACCCGATGGTCAAACTTATAATCCCTAATGCCAATGTCAATGCCACCAACAAACTAATAAATATTTCTTCGGGTGTTGCCGTTAAAATGTCATATCCAATTTTCTCTAACGCATTAACTGATTCAAATTTATATCTTTTCTGATTATTAAATAATTTATAACAAATATATCTTGTTGATATGCTAAATGTAGTTTCATAATACTCACATATAAACTTACCTAATGAATAAATTTCGTAATATTTATCATAGGTTAATTTTTTATTATATCTTTTTTCTATTTTTGGTTTAATTAAAAACCAAAATAATGCCTGTAAAATAGTAAAATTTAAAATATAGCTTCCGCCCGATATAGTAATAAAAATTAACAGCAACATATGCAACGACATAAAAATTCGTCCTATTAATAATTAGGCTTCATCGAATTATTTTGGCTACTACTATTATCGGCTTGAAAATATGAATTTACTAAATTTTTCCATTCAGATGTAACTACAATATCAGTAAAAATTGCTGGCTCAACTGATTTTGTATAAGCACCTATTCCTATTCCCGATATAGTACCTACAAATAATCCTCCCCACCCTTGTATACCAACTTCTACCTTATTGGCAGGCACTGCTTCGTTCACTTCTTTATTCGCTTGATATGCGCCTATACCAATCCCTACCCCAGTTGCTCCATACCTTAGCATTGTTGCTGTGAATTGTATTAGCCACGCCTTCGCATACATATCTGCAAAACTTTCGGCTTCTGACTTCAAAACATTCATTGTGGGTGAATCTAAAACCTCAGTGACTGCTGGTGTTCTCATTATCCAACTTTGCGCGGCTTTAACTGTTTGTTCAATTTCATCTGATGATTTTTCAGCGATTTCTTTAAAATAATCTGATGAGGCATCCAATACTGATTGCATATACGTTGATGGACTACTTACTTCCTTTTGCAAATAACCTGCAAAGGAAGTTGCCAACGCTTCCTCTTGAGGTGGTTTTAATATTAAGGCTATTGGTGATTGCTCCTGCCCTCCCGTTGCAGCACTAGCCATCGCAATTATTTGCCATTTATTTACACTATTATTTGCAGCAATATTTCCATAAAAAGGAAAACTACCACCTTGTGATTGATTATATATTTGTCCAGTATAAGTTTCGCTGAGAATATTAGAAAAAATTGCATCTGAAACCGAGTTTGTCGAACCTTGAAACACTGTATATGAACCAGCATCACTTGTATTTGTATTATTGAATTTCGATGTCGGCGTTACATTACCCGATCCATACGTCGCATCACTTGAATTGCTCGATGAATAATCCTGCGAAGCATTGTTTGAACTTAAGTTGGAATTAATATTGCCTGAATTATTTCCTGGACTAAAAAACCCACTGCTATTTGACCCAGGATTTTGGCTTGCTGAATAGCTGCTGTATTTGTTTGTCGGGTTCGTCGCATTGCTGCTTGTCCCTGAATTATTTGAATTGCTTCCCGATCCATTTTGACTGTTGTTTCGATTTACTTACAAATTTTAATCTATTGCTATCTCCTATAATAAAAAATAATTATTTTGTTCTATTTAACTTCAAAAAATCCAATAATTGCCATAACGGTAATTTAAAATCTGATTGCTTTATAATTAACCCATATTTGCCAAATATCTTTATTATTAATTCGGTTTCATCACCAAGGTATATATCATATAAGCATGCTTTATCTGTTACTATATAAGGCTGCTCAAACTCATCTAATAGTGTATAAAATTCTTGCGCTTCTTTTATTCTTTTATTCATTTCATTAACAGATTCCAAAGTATATTTGCTCATAATTTAATTTATTCCTAAATGAGTGGTATTTGTAAAATTATTAATAGGCTGAGCCTCTATGGGTATAAATCTTCCGCTAGATAGAGAATTAGTAATATTTCTTTGCCTAATAGGGCCTACAGATATAATGGTAAATTCATCACTTGGTACAGTAATTCGTAATAAAACACCATTTAGTTCTTGAACAATATTAATATTCCCTGTTGCAGTATCAAACAGGATTTGTGCTGTAGGATTATTAGCCAAATCATTTAGTTTTTGTAGATCTAGTGCCCCTGTTAAATTTCCTAATCTTGGATCTTGTAATTGATTCGTTACACGTTCCGCAATGTTAAATATTTGATAATTACTATTTTGCCCTAAATTCGTTTCCTGTGTTGATAACTGTTCGCTGGATTTACTAACTGCTGATGGAATTTCTTCAGCGATAACCGTGGGTGAACTACTAGCAAACATCCCAACACCTTTTATGGCAAGTGCAGATAAAATAGTAGCCGTACCACCTAAGATAGAACCAATCGCACCATATCTTTGTGTTGCGTCTCCACTTTTCAAATCATTATATAAACCAACAACATCTTTTACCGCATTTGATTCACTTGCTAATAGAAATTGACCAAATATTTCCCCATTATTTGACTCAAATGCGTGAGGCGACAACCCTTCTATTACATCTAAAATAATTGCATCCCTCATGAAAGTTTGTATTCCTGAGCCTGCATTCATATATCCACTCATAAGCGCTGACCACTTATTTATTTGATTTGATATAGGCGTAACTTCTTGAGGAGCAACTACAATATTTTGTACGGAATTCAGTATTATCTGTCCCGACGGAGAATTTCCTAATAACTCGGCGGTAATAATATCACCCATTGCAAGAGTTACTGAATCTTGAACGACTTTCGCTGTCGGTGTTGCATTTCCCGATCCATATGTAGAATCTCTAGCGCCACTCGACGAATAATCCTGCGAAGCATTGTTCGAACTTAAACCTGAATTAATACTTCCTGTACTACTTGCACCACTAAATAACCCATTGGCATTCCTTCCGGG
>JAJYDF010000056.1 GCA_021777765.1 Pseudomonadota bacterium
TTCCGATCATTTAATTCTTTTTCAGTTTCTTTTAATTCTCTTTCTTCATCAACAGTAACAACTACTGTAGTTCTGAGTTCTGCAATCGCATTTAATAATCTGCGTAATGCTAATTGGGTATTATTAAATCCTTCCAATAATTTTTCACGATTAAATTGCGTAATCTTATTACCGACACGAATAATTAATGCATATTTATCAAAAAGTTCATTTATTGTGTTTTTAGTTATTCCGTCATTTTTGACCAGATCTTTAATTTGATATAGTTGAGTGGCAATATGTTTCTTTTCAGTTTCTGTAAACTGCAATTGCGCATTTCTATCCCTATTACCCCAGGGATTAATATCCGCAGTACTACAAATAGCTTCAACGGAATTGTTAGAGTGGGACACTGATGATAGTAGCGAGTCCAGAGTTGGATAGGGCCTGTGTTTAAACAATTTAGCCAGATTTATAATTTTATTATTAGCTTGATTGACCTTATCAAAAAATATCAGCTTTTCAACGAGTGATACTATTTTAAATCCTAACACATTTAAATAATTTTCATTGTTAGATGCCAACACAGCATTAACAATATCAAATAATTCTGGGGTAATTTGTTCTTTATTTTGCTCGAGTAACTTAATTATATCGTTTAAATAATTTACTTGAGGGGCTTTAGATACAATAAATTTTTCAATCAACGGTTTAGATAAATCAAAAACATGTTTTTGATTAATAATTTTGCTGTTCGTTGTTATCAGATTAACTAAATTTGAAATACCATAACAAGCAGTCGCTTTTTGATGATCATCTTTACACTTATCCAAGATACTCATCAGGAAATCAAAACTTTGAACTCCCAACCCATCAATTATGGTTAAAATATTTTTATAAAGTGTATTTGCATAATTAGCTTCTTTTAATTGTAAATAAATTCGTGTCTTTTGTTGAAAATCAAATACTGGGCCAGTTAATACTTTTGTTATCAAATCTATTGTGAATGCTTTGAAATCCGATTTATTGGGCATATTATTATCACGATCAATTTTTTGCATTTCTTCATTGAATTTTGCTACACATTGACTAATCAGTTCTGATTTATTGGCTTTTTCAGATTTATTGTCAACACGAAGTATTCTTATTAAAGCTTTTATACTTGTAACACGACCCACAAAAGCGTTTAAATCTTGTTCTGATTTAACCTCTCCCATAAAAGCGCTTAAGTTTTTAATTAACTGATTGGCCGCAGTTTCTCCCAATTTCAAATCTTTTATCTGGCTTAATGCATTATTTGAACTTGCTTTAATGAATTTGCCTAATACTAATGATTTGATATGAGCATCTAATCCTAATACATGAGGTAAATTTTCTTCCAATTTCCCCAATAAATCATCAATAGTAATAACATTATTATGTGATTTTAATTGATTTATTAATTGCTCTTCATCCAAACCCATAAACTTAATATATTGTTCAACGCTTTTATCTTGTAATAAAGCGATTAATTCACTCTTACAATCTTCGCTATATACTGCTAATGATTGCTCAGAAAAATTAACTTGCGGAAATCTATCTGAAATTAAATTTCTGATTGCGCTTTTAGCTATATTGTTAATGTCTGCTGGATTAAAAATGGTCACATCTGGCAAGGAATTAACATTGGCATTTGCAACATTAATATCTGCTAGCACGTCCAGGAGATTAAATAATTTTTCAAGCTGATTAGGTAAAAAGTGATTAATCCGTGTTACAAAATCATCGATATTGTCAGTTGAAAAATGAACTGAGCCTATAATAGCAAGCAATTTATTCATTAATTCTATATTTTTTATGAGCCCTTTATTTGCCACTACTCTATTGAGAAACTCCCTCATTGTAGTCAATGTAAAGTGACCATTTCTATGTCCACAATTCGCTAAAGCCTTGCTCAAAGATGCTCCATAGTCTTTGAATAATTCTGGATAATGTATCAAGTGAGCAACATCATTTATATTATGTGTTAAAAACTTGATAATTCCTTCTAACTGGTATACATCTGGTTTTAGCCCTTGACTACATAAAATAGTGAGGCGTGACATCACTACAAAAATTTCTTCTTTTGATTTATTACTCCAATGAGATAATATTTTTTCAATCAAAGGCTGAGGATCATAACGCAATGATCGCTCATCAGTCGTAGCTATTGCCATTACAGCGAAAATACAATTAGTTGTTACCGCTGATATATTTTTATTTTCTAAATGAGGCGATTTAATTATTTGATGAACTATTTTTCTATAAAGCGCAAATGGATAAGTAAACTGTTGTAATCCTAAATAACGGAAAAATAATGTTTTAAATTCAGCTACTGATTTCGTTTGTACTGCACCATATAATGCTTCATTAGTAACTTTATAAGTCGGTTTTTGATTAGAGACTTCTTGAATTTTATCAACCGTTAATTCCATTTCACTACAAACAAAATTGTAGCCATCATGTTTCACAGCGTAATATGCTGCTTCATGATCAAATGACACACCTTCTAAATTATAAAGTTGTTCTTTGGGATCGGCAGAATTTTTAAGTATGTCTAATATTCTATCCATAACCACATGCGCATTTTTAATATCCTTAATTTTACAGGGGTTAGGTAACTCAATAGTAGAATCTAATTCTTTTATTTTTGCATAAAAATAATCGAATGCAGCGACCATATCTACGATGTTTGATTTAATAGATACATCCCGCTTATGTAACAATTCTTTTTGGTTACTAGCTTGTTGTTTTGTTAATTCTATCCACCAATTTGCTTGATTAACGTTTAACTGATATAGCTTATCCATCGCAGCAAAGGATTCTGCGGATACCAAATCATTCCAATTCAAGGAAGTATCTAAAAATGCCAACTTAAATGAATCATACAAACCTTTTTCTTGTAATAACTTCAATTTATTAAAAAAGGTTATTAATTTGTGTGGGCCATGTTCAGTTAATACAATACGTAATGCTCTGAAATTATTATCGTTAAATGTATCCAAAATACCTGCATAAATTCCTTTGAGTTTTGCCTCGCCTTCTGGATAAATTAATTTTAAAATTGTTAATAAAGCATCTTTGCGACTATATTTTCGATAATTATAAATAAATGAGTTAAATGCTCCTTTTAAGTCTTCAAGATACGTTCCATTACGTTGCTCGGGTACCACTTGTTCTTTAAATTGTGCTGCTGTGCCTTGAGTAATAAATTCATTACGCGCATCTCTTAGAGGAACGGTTAATAAAGTATTAAACTGCTTTTTCTGTGTCACCCTTTCATAACAGAGTATTTTTTCATTGTTATGTTCACCAATATAAAATCCTTCTGGTAATTTTTGTGAAATAATGCCGCCTGAAAAAGCTTCGACATAAAATAAAATGACTTTCATCGCAACAACAGAAATTTTATCCACTGCTTTTATTTTTGTTCCAACTATGCTATCCCAAACTTTCAAAAGAAAATCAGGGCCTTCATTATGTGTTGCTAATGCATCTTTTAATCCATCAGGTATAGCGCTTACCAAATTTATAACAGTACCCCGATCGACCACCTCAGTTAATTGTGAAAGATCAACTTGCTTATTGCCTTCACTGATTAATTGTTGTTGGCGTTGTTGTTGATTTTGAATTTGCTGCATACGTTGCATAGCAAGTGCTGTAAAAATATCTTTAGCGGTAGTATGTTGCGTGGATTGATTGGCTGAATGTTCAAATTGCACAGATAATTTTTCTTGCGCATTATATTCAGGACGTGGTTGTAGCCAAGACGCAGGTATACCTACAGGTTCAAAATAATCTGCATTAACCACACCTTCATCGTTGTTTGATTTGGCAGTGGTTTGGCGATTTTGTAATACAATATCTTCCAGTTCATCTTTAATTGATGAAGGTATATTGAAGGTAGCGGTTAGTTTATATGTTTTAACGTCTTCTAAAAATTGAGAGAATATTTCGGCCTGTTGTTTTTTAGGATCAGGGCCAAGACTAAGCTCAATATAATTCACATGTGGATTAAGCCGAGCAAATTCAATTAACAAATTCTTCAGCCTGTCATTAAATGTACTATCTTCAGATAATTCAGCGCTGATTAATAAATTCTCGAAAGGATATTTCACATTAAGCTGGTTCTGTGTATGTATTAAAATTTCTAATACTTCACAGGCTGTTAAAACTTCTACTACATTATTGTTAATCATTGGGTTAGTAAAAATCAGTTTAGAGCGAAATAATTTTAAGTTTTGATTTTTAGCTGAATGAAATATCGCATTTATAAATGCTTGAAAACCCGTTTTACCCAATTGTATGAGCAGTTCAACAATGTTCTTATTCTGATCAAGAAATCCACCTCTCACTCTGTTGGTAAAATAACTGAGTGTAGTAGTATCGAAATGATCGATTGAACAATAATGACTATTGAGATAGGTCACCATTAAATCATGCCATGGATTAAAACTATCCCCTCGAGTATCTACGCCTAACCGTTGTATTAATTTATTTCTGGCTATAATTTCGTTCGCAATTTTTTGTAATAGTTGCGATCGAGATAATTGAATTGGTGTTTTAGCATTCTGGGTGGCAGTAGATTCAATCGATTCAACCATTCCGGTTGGGGATTTTTTGTCTTTATTTGATTGATCGGCAAGTAATTTATTGGCTTGTTCATTGGTGGGTTTATTTGAAATTATTTTAACTTCGGTAAGATTAATAGTTTTATCTAAAATGCGTATAAGAGCATCACTGTCAAGATCATCATCAGCAACTTCACTGATATCAACATCCAATGATACTGAATGGTGTGATTTAACATCATGTAATACTTGTGACAGTTCTTTTATCAATGGTGTTTCAACGATTGACAATTGTGGTCTAGTGGTTTGGACATTTTGAGTTGTTTGATCAGAAAGCTTATTCACTTTAATAATAATTTTAGTATCTGTTTCTGATGAACCATTTATAACAACTAACTCAACTTGATATGACATTTTTTACCTCAACTTTGCAGATTAAATTTACTCAGATCACAATGTTTAATGAGACAGATAAGGGTCTTCTCTGTTTGTTATTGTAACTGCTAGACACAACTGAAGTTGACTAATGTACATCATCAAGATTAAGACAACCTTAAATATTTCGTATCCCAAAAACGACAAAATTCTGATTTTTCGTTCTTCCTTGAAGGATGAATAGAGAATTGCCCAAACAATGAGCAAGTAGAAATAACCCCATTCTTGAGTAGACTATTGCTAAAGCTATGGTAATATATTTAAATCTCTTTACTTATACTTTTTCTGACAAATTGATCATTATGACAATACCAGCTATCAATTGGGAAATCAGCTTAAAACAAGTAGGCGGACGTGAAAGTCTTGCTGAAGAACTCATCACCCTATTTGTCAAAGAATTACCGCAATCGCAAATTGCGATTAACCAATCCTATCAAGATAAACATTTTCAAAAATTATCTGATCAATTACATAAATTAGATGGTGGATCTTCCTACGCCGGAGTAACACGATTGAAAAGTGCGATTGGTGAATTGAGCAAAGCAATAAAAAATAATCATCAACCTGATTTTGATGAACTGATGGCAAAATTAAATCATGAAATTGATGATGTATTGTTGTGTGCTAAAGAAAAGTCTTATCGTATTGCAAAATAATCCTAATTGAATAACCCTCATCTACCGAAGGCACCTTCTTCCACAAGTGTAAGAAGGAAAAAACGGTGGATTACGGCCTGAGGCCTAATCCATCCTACGTTCTACCATCAAATAAAGAAATTATTGTTACTACAAAACAACAAATTGTAATAATATTCCTTTTTTTTCGCATTCCCACTTTAACTGGTTACCAAAATATGTTCGAAAAAATTCTGATTGCTACGCGCGGTGAAATTGCGTGTCGCATTATGCGTACTGCAAAACGCATGGGCATGAGCTGTGCTACCGTATTTTCTAGCGCAGATGAAAATGCTTTACATGTAAAGCTAGCTGATGAAGCATTTTATATTGGGCCTGCACCTGCCTTAGAAAGTTATTTACAAATTGGCAAAATTATAAATATCGCCAAACAATGTGGGGCACAAGCGATTCATCCTGGTTATGGTTTTTTAGCAGAAAATGCAGAATTTGCAGAAGCTTGTCAGGCTGCAAATATCCATTTTGTGGGACCACCACCGGATGCCATACGCGCAATGGGTTCAAAAAGTGCAGCAAAAGATATCATGTTAGCAGCAGGTATTCCGGTCATTACAGGTTATCACAGTGACGATCAATCGTTGACACATTTACGCGAAAAAGCCAATAAAATAGGCTATCCCGTTTTACTGAAAGCAGTAGCAGGTGGCGGTGGCCGTGGCATGCGTATTGTCCATAATGAAGATGAATTTGCTGCGGCTTTTCAATCTGCTAAACGCGAAGCCATGTCCAGTTTTGCTAACGACACCTTACTCATCGAAAAATATTTATTACATGCACGTCATATTGAAATACAAATTTTTGCTGATACGCAGGGTAATTGCGTATCACTATTTGATCGTGATTGCTCCATTCAAAGACGTCACCAAAAAATTATTGAGGAAGCGCCAGCACCTCATATTGCTAGACGGATTCATCAAGCAATGAGCGCTGCTGCTATAACAGCAGCACAAAAAATAAATTATGTCGGCGCTGGCACCATAGAATTTTTATTGGATGACAAAAATAATTTTTACTTCATGGAAATGAATACCCGTTTACAAGTGGAACATCCCGTTACAGAAAAAATTACGGGTCTTGATTTAGTAGAATGGCAATTACGTGTTGCCGCGGGCGAAAAATTACCTTTAACACAAGATCAAATTAAATGTACAGGCCATGCCATCGAAGTGCGTATTTGCGCAGAAGATCCGCAACATCAATTTTTACCAGCAGCGGGTCAATTACATTATTTTCATATGCCAACCGAAAATAATCATGTTCGCATCGATACTGGCGTACAACAAAAAGATCACATCAGTGTTTATTATGATCCATTAATTACTAAATTAATTGTGTGGGATGAAACAAGACAACAAGCAGTACATCATTTACAACATGCATTAGCTGAATGTCAAATTGTAGGCGTACCAACTAACATTGAATTTTTGCAAACCATCGTTGCTAATAAGCATTTTATAGATGAGCACATCGAAACTGCATTTATTGAACAATATCAAAATGAATTATTTCATTTTGCAGTTGTTATTGCTGATGAAACAATATTATTAGCCAGTTTGTATCAATTATTAATACAACAATCTGTTGCAAATATTAAACAAAATAATGATCGCTATTCGCCTTGGCAGACATTGGATAATTGGCGTTTAAATTTACCCGCACAACAACACTTTGATTTTTACGTTAAACAACAAAAATATACCGCAAAAATTGCACAATTTGCTGATCATTATGTGATTGAACTCGATAATAATAAATATCACATTAAAGGATCATTAATTGACCAATGTCATTTAACAGCACAAATAAATAATCAAGCAATGAGTGCTACAATTATTAAAGAACAAAATAAATTACACGTGTTTTATAATGGTTTGCATCAGCAACTATCACTTAACCATAGTTTCACCGCAGAACATTTAGATACACAAAGCGCGACACAATTTAATGCACCGATGCCTGGTACTGTTGTTGCCATCTTGACTAAACCAGGATCCACTGTCGATCAAGGCACTGGTTTATTAGTCATAGAAGCAATGAAAATGGAACATACCATTTACGCTCCATCACGCGGTGTGGTTAATACCGTTAATTTTAAAGTGGGCGATCGCGTCGATGAAGGGGTTAAATTAATTGAATTTACGGCAGAAAATGGCACATGAAATTACCTAAATTTGTAAAAATGGTTGAAGTTGGGCCGCGAGATGGATTACAAAATGAACCTAAAACAGTACCAACTGCAATTAAAATAGAGTTTATTAATAAATTATCGCACACAGGATTAAGCGTCATTGAAACGACGAGTTTTGTTTCTGCTAAATGGATTCCACAACTTTCAGATAATGCGCAAGTTCTCACTGGCATTCAACAATTACCGAACATTTCATATCCTGTATTAGTGCCCAATATGCATGGCTTTAATGCCGCTTTAGCAGCGGGTGCAAAAGAAATTGCTATTTTCGGTGCCGCTTCTGAAACATTTTCACAAAAAAATATTAATTGTTCCATTGCAGAAAGTTTACAACGATTTGCTGAAGTCATTACTGCTGCAAAAAATCATCATATTAAAGTACGTGGTTATGTATCCTGTGTTTTAGGTTGTCCTTATGAAGGTGAAATTAAAGCGACTGCTGTTGCAAAAGTGGCTAGTCAATTATTTGAATTAGGATGTTATGAAATTTCATTAGGTGACACGATTGGTGTCGGTACACCATTAAAAGCACAACAAATGATCGATGAGGTGACTAAAACAATTCCACGACAATTTTTAGCAGCGCATTTTCATGACACATATGGTCAAGCTTTAGCGAATTTAATTGCGGTTTTAGAAAAAGGAATTAGTATTATTGACAGTTCTGTAGCAGGATTAGGTGGCTGTCCTTATGCTAAAGGTGCGACAGGTAATGTAGCCAGCGAAGATGTATTATATATGTTAAATGGCTTAAGTATTGAAACGGGCGTGGATTTAAATAAATTAATTTCCGTTGGAAATTTTATTTCTGATTATTTAAAAAGACCAACGCGATCAAAAACTGCTCAAGCAAGAAGATTTTCTTAAATAAATTAAGATACTTTAATTTAAAAAATATCATCATATTAACAAGTTTATTCATCACATTTTAATTTCTATTAATTTTATCAAAATATTTATTTTGGGAGTGTCAATTTATGAGAAGAGTCACAGGCATAGGCGGCATATTTTTCAAATGTAAAGACAAAGAAAAAATGAATGCGTGGTATCAAAAACACTTAGGCATTGATATAAAAGATTGAGGATGGATATTTAAATGGCAAGATGCTGTTACAGAAGATGAGGAAGGTTGTACCGCCTGGTCCACTTTCGATGATAAATCAACGAAATTTGCACCGAGTGATAAACCATTTATGATTAATTATCGCGTACATAATTTAAAAAATCTTTTAGCATCATTGCAACAAGAAGGCGTTGAAATTGTTGGAGAAATTGAAGAATATGATGGCTATGGCAAATTTGCTTGGATTATGGATCCAGAAGGAAATAAAATTGAATTGTGGGAACCTGTAATTAAATAATTTTTTTGACGCGTCCTCTCCCTTACCCCCGGTATAAACAGCTGACTAATTTCGATATGTCGTACATGAGTTACGACCAATTTACGACATATCGTAAATTGGTCTAGAAGTCTATTCCAGTGATTTCAAATCAATATTTACTCGAAGAAAAATAAAACAATTAGACTACATTATAAATGAAGATGGCGCTGAGTTTTCGACATCTTTTCGAGATAGTATTTTGTCAAAGCAGTTAAAAAAATGAAAATACCAAAACATAAGATTTCATTTCGTAAAACGTCGTTTATACAGATGATCAATTTGTATTAATAATGTGGATATGCTGGGCTGGAGATGCATTTGATAAATAGTTGATGCTGAATTTGCTTGGTAATTAAGCCGACATTTTCCCTCAGGAATCACACTAATTCAGTTAATTTGGCTTTGTCTGAGAATTTTTATAGGTTGTGTTTCTATTTTCGACTTTAACATTTTTATTTGGAATAAAATTTGCAGCTTTTATAGTCACTCCGCTGGCAGCAACTGTACTGTTAGCTGCTGAAGAAGTGACAGTGGTTTTAGTAGGAGTGCGATCACCCATTTTTATTGTGTTACCAGTAGCCTTTATATGCTTCCTTCCATGTGTTTGCATTGGGGTGCCTCGTTGCTCATTTGTAGTTTTCATGACATTAGCAGATACCCAAGCTACTTTTACTGGATCAGACCCTGTTTTCTTCAAATAAGGATTAATTGCCTTTTCTAATTTTTTTCCTTGTTCAGTATCATCAACCAATTTATTGAGTGAATCTATCAAATGCGGTGATTTTTTTATCATTTTTGCTAATTCTGTTTCATCATTAATTTCTGATTTTTTAAGAAGCGCATCAATCAGTGCTGGTTGAATTTTAGAAATATCATCGGGTGTTGCTTCCATTTTCCATTTCATAAAATCATCTTAAAAAGAGGTTTCATTGATGATTAACCCTAAAAATGATTCATTTTTAGGGGTTTTTCCGGAAAGAGTATCTGCAATAATAATATACAATTCCGTTTTAGAATCGTGTGTATCTGCTATCGAAAATAAATCTTTTAAAGAATGCGGTGCATGCTCAATAATTATGTTAAGTGTTGTCGCATTGGATGTTAATGACTTTACTGAAAGAGATGCGATGATGGCATAACCTAAATTGTATTGTAATAATACATCCCGATGTACTTTTGAAAATTTGAATATTTATGTTAATGCGTTTGGTGAAACTGTGGCGGCAAGTTTTTGTAATGCACAGGGATCAGTTTGGAATATATATGCAAGTGTTTGGCGAAATATATTTCCATCAAGCAACTTTTCTAGTAGCTCAGGCGTATCAACCGCGACTTTATGAAATATCGTATGAGTAAACTCCGGCGGGGCTTGATCTCGTAAAGCCCAGGTAAAGTTATTAAGAATATTTCTTGTATCAGTTGATGAATTAATTACTATATTAATTAACCTTTCATAATTTTTTGATGAACTAATTCCCAAAAAGAATAATGCCTTGTCTATTTCTAAATCATGAGCATCTGCAATGTAATCAAATGGCGATGTTTCATCTGAGATATCTTCTAATGGCAATATTTTAAAGATCGCTTCTTGCAAGTCCGTGGATTTTTTGGCAAGACTCAATAATTTGATTAACGTGTGTTTATCTTTTAATTTTGTAATTAAATTTAGCGGTGTACTGTTATTCTTGCCCGGTATAGTTAATGCTTTAGTAATTGCATTTAGAATGTCATTTGATTCATCGGCTAAATCTAATAGTTTGCTTAAACAGTCAGGGGCGCAAAACGCAATTGCAAACAATCCTGTATTACCAGTTTCAGATGTTTTTGTTAAAGCGACGCTTAATGCGGCAATCATATCTTTTCTTAGCTGTAAATTACAATTAGATGTTGAAGCCAGTTGAAATAATACAGTGAGAGATTTTGGAGCATGGTGAGAAAGCCAATTCAACATAGAGTATTTATCAGCAGAACAGGTCACATCATCCTTTAACGCACTTGCGATAAAGTATAGTACTTGTGGTGCTGCTTCTGGTGATACATCTTTATTTGCATTTTGCAATATTTCTGATAGCGCTGCTGGGTTATTTTCCGCAAAAATACCAATACCCCCATTCTCTAATAATGCTAAAGGATTATTTTTGATATATTGCTCATAATCAGGAAATTCTAATACTTTATTATTATTGAAACTTGCAAAATTAAGCACAATCGCTCGTGTATTTAATTGTGTGAAGATTTCATCAATAATTTGATCTTGAGTGCCTGACTTATGTACGGTATTAAGTTCGCTATGGTCATAATTGGCATCATATAATATCCATTGACCATTTTTAAACCCTACCCTGATTGCGTGTGTTAATGAACAAACTAAGCAAATATTACCTTCTAATCTATCTTTTGATAACAATGATCTCAGTTGTTCCTTAGAGAAGTTTCCTGATACTTTTCTATTCTGTTGAATGGTCAATATATTGTTATTTTCATCAAGAATTTCAAAAAAGCTTTTATAATGTTCTGATTCATTTTCGAAGCGAGGTGAAACATGCCCTCGTGAGTCTAACATGTCATGTTGCTTCATGTTAGCCAAGATAAATTTTTGTGTTACCTCGTCGAACGGGGTTGCCTGAGCAAATAGTACATAATTTAAAACGCATTCGAAGAGCAAGCGGTGTGTTATAGGTCCTCTGGCGCCTGGAATGTTCACAACATCAGCCAAGGATTTTTTTTCCCAATCCCAATTATGTAATTCAACAAGAACATTTTCCCACCAATCTAATTTGCCAATATAATCCATGGCAGCATGTATCAATGCAAATCCGAAACAGTTCCCAGGCAGTGTAGTTTTTTCTAGTAATTCAACGTGTTGATCGATTTCTTTTTTTTGTTTATTTCGTTGTGATATTTCTTTAATATGAAGTTCTGATATTTATTTACTCTCAAGTTCTGATATTTTTTTACGATTAAGTTCTGATATTTTATGTTTTGAAATCAAAAGAAAATTAATTAAATTTTGGTTTATTATGCTTTGGCTCATAACGATTACCTAAAATACAACATATGCTTACTTATTAACTCTATCTTGAAAGTCTTACTTATTAATTCTAACTCTATACCTAAAGTTTAGCTTGCCCTGCATTTTTTACAAAAGAGCAAAAGGTCAATTCGCAGGTATTATCATTTCCATGATTATTAACTTCTGTTCTGCAAACGGTTTGAAATATCTTGTACATTATTTTGTTGTTTATTGAGTTATATACCTCTCACACTAAGGTTTTCGGAATTATGACGATGACAGATAGTTTAAAACGTTATAATGATGAGCTAAAAGAAATAATTGTTTTAAATGAGTTCGTTATTCGGTTCTAGATTTTTCAAAAATTCATCGCAGGGAATGCAAATGACATTATTTTTTAACAAGCGTTCTTTACCACGGTAAAGTAATATTAATTTTGCTTCAGGATAATCTTGACTAAAATTGTGCAGGGAACGCAAATCTGAGGGTTTTATGCGATCACTATTTTTAACTTCAATTGCCCAAAAACCTTTTTCACCATAAACAACAAAATCAACTTCTACACCAGCACGTGTTCGCCAATAATATAAACGATGTTGTTGTTGAGTATAATCACTCCATGCAACTAAATGTTGCGCTATTAATCCTTCTAAAGCGAAGCCATTTATTTCATCATGTGAATCGCCAATTGCAAAAGGTTTTAATGTGCGATAAACACCAACATCAAAGAAATAAAATTTTGATGAACTAATTAATTCTCTTTTTGCTCGCCAACTAAAAATGGGAATTTCAAACGTAATTAATAAATCATGCAAGATAGATAACCATGAGCTCACAGTTGTACGTTTCACCATACAATCACGCGCAATATTGGTTATATTCATAATGCTAGCATGCGAAAAACTCATTGCCTCTAAAAATCGCGCAAATGGTTCGATGTTACGAATTAAACCTTCTTGTTTTACTTCTTCTTCAATATACAAAGCAATGTATGTCTGAAGTGTTTCAGCGGGATTGGTTGACGCGAAGCGAATCGGCAACATGCCATATGAAAGGCACTCATCGAAGTTAAAATGATCTTTTAATTCACATGCCATGAATGGATACATGGTTTTTTTAATCGCACGTCCAGCGAGCAGATCAACACCTTCTGCTTTTAATTTTCTAGCGCTAGAACCGGTAAGTACAAAACGCCATCCCCTTTTTTCTTCGATCAATGCATGAACATTGGATAATAATGCAGGTACTTTTTGAACTTCATCAATAATAATTGTTTTATTGTTTGGTTGAGCTTGTACAATTTCAATGAGCATGTCGGGATTTGCGATGTATTTCATGCGCACATTGGCTATTAGTAAATCAATGGTTAAAGCGTCGGGAAAACAAAGTTGCATGAGTGTAGATTTGCCAGTGCCACGGGCACCGAATAGAAAAAAGCTCATTTCTGGTGATTGGAATACTCTAGGTACATTTTCTACAATAATTGAGGTCATAATACTTCTCTGATACGGTTTATGCGCAAATTAGACATTAAAAATGTCAAATTGCATTGCATTTTGACATTTTCGATGTCAAATTGCAATAAGTTTGATCGGTATTGATAGCTATGAAGGACTAGGCAGGTAGAAACCTATTTGTATGTATGAGCTTTCTGATTTGAGTGAACAATGTATTTTACGCACGATCTATCGGGAAACTAATAATTTCTACAATTGAATTCGCATTTGTAGCAGCCATAATTAAACGATCAATGCCAATAGCAACACCCGAACAATGCGGTAAACCGTGTTTGAACAGATCACAGAGGATCAAGTCTCATTTATCGCACACCGGATTAAGCGTCATTGAAGCAACGAGTTTTGTTTCTGCTAAATGGATTCCACAACTTTCAGATAATGCGCAAGTTCTCACTGGCATTCAACAATTACCGAACATTTCATATCCTGTATTAGTGCCCAATATGCATGGCTTTAATGCCG
>JAJYDF010000057.1 GCA_021777765.1 Pseudomonadota bacterium
AAAGTGAATTTAATAATGCGCAAGCTATTTATAATTCCAGTAAGCGCTTGGTAAATTCTTAACCATTTATCTATATCAAGATGGGATTATTGAGGGGATACAAATAATCACCTGCAGTTCCAAGCATGCCAGCTCCGCCTGAGGGATACGCATATTTATCGAAAGCGCGAGATGGTGAATAAATAATATTACCTTGTCCAAACGAAATTTCTTGACCATCAACCATTCGTATCGGTTTCGGAAGGTGATCTGCATAAGGTGTTGCTAATAATTGATTATTTGCACTTGTAAATCCCGTGTTGTTCATCGCAGCGGTTTGAGAACAAGATTATTTATAATATTCGGGAGAGAATCTTTACCTACTTTTGAAATGACTTCGCCTAAAACAGCCGTTGTTAAAGCGAGTGAAAAAGCGCTGGTGAATAAAATTAAACGCGCTGTTAATTTAAATGAAATTCCTTCAAGCATTGATCCCAACAATCTAGGTAAATTTTTTGCAACTTTTATACAAGGGATGTCAACGTAATGAAGAGATGGAGTGAGTCTAAAGTATTTAGAATCAATTATAGATTTGGCCATGAATGTATGGCCAGGCTAATTCTATATAGCCGATAAATGAAAATTGAGCGGAATAAATCTCGGAATAAAAGTCGGAATATTTTGCAATATAAATCCTTGTAAGCTATTATATTATCAGGTGTTACACGGATTTATAACTCGGAATAAAAGTCGGAATATTTATCGGAAAAAGCTGGTATGTTTTACACGAATCCTTCACAATTTGAACCGCTATTACCTCAAAGTAATCTAGAAAGATTGTATGCATTAACACAAGCTATTACAGCAGCTACTTTGAGCTTGCGAAGTGCTGTGAATAGTATTACTGCAGTAACGTTAGCCAAGTTACTACGCGCAATGAATTCTTATTACTCTAATAAAATAGAGGGGCATAGTACTCATCCAATAAATATTGAACGCGGTTTAAAAAAGGATTTTTCTAATAAACCTGACGTCGCAAAATTACAACGTTTGGCTGTTGCACATATTGAAGCAGAGGAAGAGATCGAGTCATGGATTAAAAAAGATAAAGATTTTTCCCCATTTACCTACGAAAACATACTAAAGATTCATGAAGCTCTCTATCGTAGACTATCAAGTGAAGATAGAACAGTTGATAAGAATCGTATTGTCCTACCAGGGACATTGAGAGATGTTGATGTAACAGTTGGAAATCATTTGGCACCCAAATTCGACAGTATCAAAGACTTTATATCGCGTTTTACGCAAGCATACTCAGGTGTTTCGTCATGGGACACACAGCTTATTAAAATTGCCTGCGCTCATCATCGATTGGCATGGATACACCCTTTTGTAGACGGAAATGGAAGAGTTGCGCGATTGGTGTCTCATGCTGCGCTATATAAAAACTTTACCGGTGGTCTGTGGTCAGTCTGTAGAGGATTAGCACGTACGCAAAAAGAATATTATTTACAATTGGAAAATGCCGATCAACCACGCCGAGGCGATCTCGACGGGCGGGGAAATTTAACAGAAGAAGGACTGAGAAATTTTTGTCACTATTTTCTAAACGTTTGCTTAGATCAAATTAATTTTATGTCTAAGATGTTTGATTTTAATGATATGCGAAAAAGAATTGCGGCACTTTTAATCTATCGATCTGAATTAGATAAAAAAGTACGTCGTGAAGCAGAGTTACCATTACATTATTTATTTACTTCAGGGCAATTATCACGAAGTGAATTTAAACAAATGACCGGATTAGGCGATAAAGTGGCGCAAATTTTATTATCGCATTTAATATCCGTTGGTTTAGTAGAAACAGAATCATCGCTAGGGCCTGTACGTTTTGGATTACCATTAGATGCATTACGATTTTATTTTCCTGATTTATATCCTGAAGTAGAAACAAGACAATTAGATTAATTCCTATATTGCGTCAGTGAGTTAAACAGCTTTTATTGCTGACGTTCGTGGGCTTTTTTATGATCTGACGTAGTTGTGCTATATATTAAATATGATAGATATCAATAATGAATGACTTCAGTTATTCAAATTCTGATGCATTGTTTTAATAAATGATATACATTTTAAAATGGTTAATCATATGAACGAATCACAATTATCAAAAGTTCCCAAAGAATTTATTGAACATGCTAAAAATGGAAAACTAGATCATGGTGATTTTCTTTCTCTTACCGTACTCGAAATGGATGACGATGACACACTCAATAATTTTACTGTCTATTTAAAACAAAATGCGGAAATTAAAGTTTCTTTAAAAGATTATACACGTGCAAATGAATCGGTATCTTGTGAGCAATTAATCAAAGATGTAAAAAATAAATTAGAATTAGAACAAGCACAACAAATTAATAGTTATTATTTTATTACTAAAGATGATAATCAAGTGGATAAAGAAATATTATCAAAAGAGGGAATTGATATTATTAAAGCTAATTCCAATATTTCCGCCAGAGAATATCAGCAACAATATAACGCGCATATAAAAAAGCAATTACTCAGCTTGGATCAGTATAATATTATTATCACTACCTTAAATGCAGATATGACAAGATTAAATACCATATCTATCATGCAAGAACCTCTCATTAAAGAGAAAGTAAGAGAAATTAATAATGAAATTAAAATATTTGTTCAAAGATTAATTGATAATAAGCAGCCATACACTACTTCCACTATTTTGTCTAAACTGGATCAATTGCAACACAAGATTTTATCGAAAGAATTGGTTGCAAGCATTAAACACGAATATCAGCATTGGCTTGTAACAGATACCCAGAAACATTTCCATGAGTTAAAGTCTAAATTAAAATCACAACCGCCACCACCTTCACCACTAGTGCCACCCGTGTCATAGCTCATGGCGTGAAACCTCGCAAAGTTGTGACAGAAGTGCATATCATAGATTACCTATGGATATCTTAAAATATTTCTGCCAATTTTAAGAACGAGTTCATTAAACAATTTATAATTTTTATTTTCTATCGCCCAACTATGCCAATACACAGGCATTTGCCATATTTTATCGGGGAATAAATTAATTAATTTTTTTTGTTTTAATTCAGTTGCGATATCAATTGCCGGAATTAATGCATAAGCATATCCGTTTATGGCAAATTGTGCGAAGCCAGCGACCGATGGAATGACATGATGATTTAATTCTATATCAGTGATATCAAAAAAATGTTTTAAATATCTGGCGTGTAAATAATCTTTATTATCGAAAATTACGGAGGGTGCTTGTAGTAATTTTTGTTTGATATTTTTCTGATTGGGAAAATATTTTTTGATAAATACGGGGGATGCGACTAAAACATAATCAAAATAACCTAGGAATTGTGACTGACAGCCTGTGATTGCTTGCGATGAAGTTGATGCGCAGGCAGAGACTAATCCTTTTCTCAAATAATCCTGGGTAATTTCTTGATCATCGGCAATGATTTCTAAATTGATAGGGAGTAAATCATTTAATTTATCCATAATAAGTACAAACCACGTTTCTAAACTATCACGGCTAATGGCGATCGAAATTTTGGTGGATTGTAATTCTGCCGTTAATTCTTTGTTAAGAGTATCTTCTAAGAGTAATAAACGATTGTAATGTCCTAATAAGGATTGGCCTAGTGGAGTGGCGGTGTATGGAGTAGTACGAATAAGAACTGGTTTTCCATAATAGTTTTCCAACCCTTTAATTCTCTGAGATATTGCAGATTGTGTTAAACATAATTTTTGTGCAGCATTTTCAAAACCCTGCGTTTCAATCACGGCTTGCAATGCTGCAATGGCTGGATAATCTAACATAATATTTCTTCGCAAGTGTTGTCAGTTGTAGCCTGGGTGGAGCAAGTGAAAATAAAATTAATATAACATAATTTGATTTTATTAAGATTTTAATTAAAAACTATTGCGTAACCCGTGGAGTTAATATTTCCTGGGTTACGCCATTGGTTGAAATAGATATTATTGTAAATATTAAATACTATCATGCTATTCAATTTCTTTATTTGCTTCACCCAGGCTACATTTCTACAATATTTAAATTATCCTAATTATTCAGAAGCTAATGTCTTTGTCACAACCTCAAAAATATCTTTTGTTAATTGTGGCGTTTGTTTAATTCTTTCTAATTGTTGTTTCATTAATGTTTGACGTTGCGTATCGAATTTGCGCCATCTTGTAAAAGGTTCAATTAATCTTGCAGCAATCATCGGATTCACTTTATTTAATATGATGATTTGATCAGCTAAAAATTGATAAGGTTCACCACCAGCGATATGGAAATTGCGCATATTGCCATTGACAAACGCACCTATTAAAGCGCGGACTTTATTGGGATTTTTGATATTAAATGCAGGATGATTCAGTAATGATTTAACTTTTATAAAAGTATCAGGTAATTCAGAACGCGCCAATATACTAAACCATTTATCAATGACTAATGTATCGTGTTGCCATTTATTATAAAAATCTTGTAATGCCTGCTCGCGTTCGGGGGTGGTACTATTTGATAACGCATACAATGCAGCAATTTCATCGGTCATGTTATTGGCTTCTTTTAATTGTTTCAAAGCAAGCTGCTGGGCATCTGCATCATCTAAAGTCATTAAATAAGCTAAACAGCTATTTTTTAATGATCGTTCACCAATGGCGGTCTCATTATATTCATAAGGTTTATTATTATAATTTTCATGATAAATTTGTAAAAACTCTTCACGCAATTGTTTGGTTAACTCGCGAGGAATAAAATGTCTTACTGCGACAATAGATTCAACATCAATGGTATCCATTAATTCCGTCAAATACATTTCACTGGGTTGTTTTAATAACAATGCCGTAAATGATTTATCGATCGATTTATCATTTAATATACTGCGCCACGCTTCAACGTAACCTTTATCTAATTGCAACGGTTTTTTCTGCTGATAATCATTAATTAATCGTTTAATGATACGAATAGATAATTGTTGTCCGGCATTCCAACGTGCAAATGGATCACTATCATGTGCTAATAAAAATTGCAGATCGGCATCACTATAGTTGTAATTTATTTTTACTGGAGCGGAAAAATCACGTAATAAAGAGGGAATTGGGCGTGCATCAATATTATTAAAAATAAAAATTTGTTCTGCTTGTGTCATTGATAAAACGCGAGTCGTTTGCGTTGATTGTTTTTTGTCATCCATCAACTGTAATGGAAAATCATGACCATTGGTATTTAATAGTCCCACTGCGAGAGGAATATAAAAGGGTTCTTTATGGGGTTGACCTGGTGTGGCAGGACAAATTTGTTTAACGGTAAGTGTATAAGTTTTTTGTTGATAATCATAATGATCTTCAAAAGATAATTCTGGTGTGCCTGCTTGCGAATACCAACGTTTAAATTGTGTGGGATTAAATTGATTCGCATCAGCAATAGCCTGTACAAAATCATCTGTTGTCACTGCTTGCCCATCAAAGCGTTCAAAATATAAATCCATACCCTTACGGAAACCATCAACACCAAATAATGTTTGTAACATGCGAATCACTTCTGCGCCTTTGTTATAAACAGTGACGGTGTAGAAATTATTTATTTCAATATAAGATTCTGGTTTTACCGGGTGTGCCATTGGGCTGGCATCTTGTGGAAATTGCACACTGCGTAATACATTGGCATCACCAATTCTGACCACAGGACGAGACGTCATATCGGCACTGAATTCAGCATCGCGAAACATGGTTAAACTTTCTTTTAAACTTAATTGAAACCAATCACGACAAGTAATGCGATTACCTGTCCAATTATGAAAATATTCATGAGCAATAACACGTTCGATAGCAATATAATCATCATCGGTTGCAGTTTCTGGTTTAGCTAAAATATATTTTGCATTAAAAATATTTAAGCCTTTATTTTCCATGGCGCCCATATTGAAATCATGCACAGCGACGACCATAAAAATATCTAAATCATATTCACGACCAAAACGTTGTTCATCCCAACGCATGGTTCGTTTGATTGCACCCATTGCGTAATCACATTTATCTAAATTGCCTTTTTCTACAAATATTTTGATAGTGACGTTACGTCCCGACATGGTGGTGAATTTATCGGTTAATTCAACTAAATCACCTGCCACTAAAGCAAATAAATAACACGGTTTTTTAAAGGGATCTTGCCATGTTACAAAATGCTGATTATTAGACAAGTCACCTTGTTTAATGCAATTACCATTGGATAATAAAACTGGATATTTATTTTTATCCGCGGTAATTGTCGTAGTGAATTTTGCCATAACATCGGGGCGATCAAGATAATAAGTCATTTTACGAAAACCTTGTGCTTCGCATTGCGTACAATACAAACCGTTGACCCAATATAATCCTTCTAATGAAGTATTTTGTTGTGGATTAATTTTGGTGGTGATTTCTAATGTAAATTTATTGGGTACTTGCGCAATTTCTAATGTGTCAGGAGTCAGGGTATATTTATTTTTATCTAAGAGACTTCCATTTAATTTGACCGAAATTAATTCTAAATCATGACCATTTAATATTAATGGTGCATTATTGGTCTGTGATTGGGGATTTTTAAAGTAATGAACTGTGGATGTGACTTCGGTTGCGTCATCTTTAAGTGCGTAATGTAGGTCAACTGATTCAACGAGATAATCGCTCACGGTATAATCTTTGAGATAAATGGTTTTTGGTGCAGTATTTTCTGTCATAAAAATAATTTCCTTAAATAAATGTAGCCTGGGTGAAGCCAAGTGAGAATATTTTTTGTCTTACGTAAACTCGTGTTATATACAAATAAATGTTTAAAACTAAGGTCAAAACCCGGGATAAATAATCAATTTCCCGGATTACAGCTGTGCAAGAAATGAGCAAATATGAGTATATTATTTCTTAAATTAAATTATTTTATCACTTGCTTCCATCCAGGCTACATCTATCACACTTTTTCCGTTGGCACATGTCTATTCTGTGCAAATGCTTTT
Source organism: Pseudomonadota bacterium (assembly GCA_021777765.1). Taxonomy (GTDB): domain Bacteria; phylum Pseudomonadota; class Gammaproteobacteria; order DASZBR01; family DASZBR01; genus JAJYDF01. The sequence goes on from JAJYDF010000057.1 coordinate 7,023, forward strand.
TCATTAAGTGTAATAGATAATGGCTTATCCATTGTCGCAAACTGAATCACCGTACTCGGTGAAGCTACAAAAATTGCTTCTTTATTTAACGCGATCAACATTTTTTCTTGAATAACATTTTTCATCCGCGTGAAATTTTCTTGCGTAGCCCATACTGAAAATTGCAAACGCAAAGCACTATCTGTAATTTCTTTTATTACTAAAAAGGGCAGGGGGTTTTGTAAACACAGTTTTTCAGTATTGGCTAACTTTAATAAAACAGTGCGTATTTTAGCGACATCAATTTGTGTACTGACTGATAAAATACAATCAAACCGTCTGGTGGGAAATCGTGATAAATTAATTATTTGTGTTTTAATTAATACTTCATTGGGAATTCTCACCAATGTATTATCGTTTTGACGTAATTTAACGGACAATAAATCAACCGCTAACACTTCACCGGTAGTGCCATTAACATTAATAGTATCGCCCACTAAAAAAGATCGTTCTGTGACTAAAAATAAACCACTGACTAAATTGGACACCGATGTTTGAGAAGCGAAACCTAAAGCAACTGTCAAGATGCCTGTTGCACCTAATAATACTTGTAAATCAAAACCCATGGCACGAATGGCGGATGTAATAAAAATAATGAGTATGGGAAAGTAGGTGAGCTTGCCAATTAATCGTGCATGTCGGCCAGAACTATTCAGATGATAAACACGCAATACGGTTGATTTCACCACATAGGCAACAATAAATCCCATGATAACGAGAATGGTCGCTCTGATAAGATTGGTCCAATCTAAGGAATTATAAGCCTGGAGAATCATATTACTGTAAGAGGTTGTTGTGTTTATTACAGGGTTTTGCATATTTTTGACACGTCATATTTTTAAAATTGCATCATAGAACAATACGCTAAAACAGTACAGTGTTGATCTGGGTTGTTAATGGAGTCGATGGTATACTAGCCCACCCGTTTTGCTGGATCATTTATTCAATTAATATTTCTAAAAGAGATAGAAGAGGCCCCATATGTCCCAGTTTGCAAAAGAAATTCTTACGAAAAGAAAACATTATACTTATTATTTTGACTTAAAAAAATTGCAAGTTTTGTCATATCATGAAGCAGATACTGAATACAACAAAACAGATTTTATCAGTTATCAACGAGGCCTGATCAAATTGGGTAAACTGGAATTTAGCTTGTTACGTCATGACCCACAAAATCCAATGCAATTTTTTAGCATACGATTTATTGGTTCAGAGCTTTTTCTATTAGATATTGAAGATTGTCAATTAATATGTCATATGCTATTTGATGAAGATGCCAGCAAAATAAATAATAAATTATTAGTTCCAGCTTTAGCATTAGTACAAATATTGATAAAAATGGCGTTGGGTGAGGATATCAATGCAAAGGAATTTCGTGTTGCGTGGTCTCAATTTGTTTCAGCGAAAAATAATTTAGCAAGTAAAAATGATTCATTGGATGCTCATGAAATGCCGCGTCAAAATCCTGTTTTGCGCGATGTTGATGACTTTATTGCTGATTATAATCTTAAGCCGACTAATCCACACGAAGTCTCCGCTAAAATAGCCGCTTATTTTTACATCAATCAAAGTATCAATACTTATCAAATCAGTAAAATTATTCGTGCTTTTATTCAAGAATATTTTACACATGATGAGCACAAGCTCAGTGATGATCAATTCAAACAATTTTTTTCTGAGCTGTCCTCATTAAAAATAGACGCAGGAAAATATTCACTGGATCAATTAATTCCTAATCTGCGTAAGCCAAATGATAAAGCAGTAAACATATCGCAACTATCTCATAATGATTTAATTTATCCTTTGAGAAGACAAGCATTGGCGAAAAATGAAGCAAAAAATGTATTTGTAGATAAAAGTTTATATAGAACGGAATTTTTTGATATCACATCTCTTATGTATTGCGATGATAAGGATGCACAACAGAAGCTATATTTAGCTGAAGATTTTGCAGTCCCCCCTCGTGAATCGGGCAGAAATTTCGTGAAAGCGAAATTGGGCAAATTATACATTGAGTATTGTCCCGGAGGTAAAGGCAGTTTTATGTTGTCAATTTCTATTATCGATAAACATAATAAACAGCTAAAACCTTTATTTAATTATGATGGCGCACGTCATTCTCATTTAGATTTTGAATCATTAGTCCCTTTGTCATTAGCTGCTTTTTATCCATCGATGACCTCTGTTATGACCCCTATGAATGAACAAAAAAGAGTCCTCTTAGAAAAAGCAAATGCTGTTAAAAAACTCTTAATCACTTTAGCTCTAGGGGGTGATGTGGTTCCTGTTGATTTTTACACGCATTTATCCTCATTGCTGAGTTCAATGGAAAAATCAGCACCAGATGCAATGCAAATTCAGGCAGCGTTGGACAATAATGGTGCAAATAAAGGGAAAACAGCAGCAATAGAAAATATACAGAGAACCGATCAACATCAGCAAAATAATGATATATCAGCTTTTATGCACAATGTTTCATTATTACCGCAAAATATCAATGAACTTGCTGCCAAAATAGCGGCTTATTTTTATTTTACACTGGGACTATCAAATAATGAATTAAAATATCTGATTTATGAATATTTTAATTATAACAGGATTGAAATTGCGTCTTTAAATATTGAAAAATTTGTTAATGATTTATTAAATACGCAAATCGATCAAAATCGATATCCTTTGAAATATATTATTCCTAGTGATGATGCCACAAATCTTTTACTCACAACTTGTAATGAATTAAAAAATTATCAGCTACCCAAACAAATTGAATTGCCTATAGCTTTAAATACACCTGCGCTGGGTTTTGTCAAACAAAAGCCTATAATTGCAGGAGTTTCTGGAACGGTTGATGCTAATCAATCAGAACCTATTAAAAACAATGTTATTAATTTGACACAAAACAATCCATCTTCAGCGCTTATTCAAACAATCAATAATATTGTTTCTACAGCGACTTTTGATAAATATACGAAACATTTAACGATATTAGGTGTATTGCGTTCAACACCAAACCTGACCGCCAATCAGATAGAAGAGCTTTTTGAGCACCTTAATACACATTGCCTTGCCTTATTGAATCATCATCGCAATGAATATTGGGATTGGGTATTAGGAAAAACAAATACTGCAAGTTTTTCATCGTTCGTTACCGATCTACAAAAAATATGGTTAGAAAAATTAACAGCAGAAATTGAATTGTTACCGCCATATTCAAAGCTGTTTAAATTAAATTTAGCAAAAAATTCTTTACTTTGTAATTATCAAACAGGCAATTATTTTAATCCACCACAAACAGATTTTAGGCGAAATATAGAAGAGATGATTGCGCGAGTGCAAAGCCCTGCGGTAGTTAATTCATTTAAAAAATAAAGTTTTTTTCCTTCTCCCGCTTGTGGGAGGGCGGATGAGGGTGGCTTAAAATTAATGACGAATTTATTTTAACACCCCCTCATCTACCGAAAGTACCTTCGCACCGAAGGGGAGAAGAAAAAAAAGTAAAAAGAAAAGAAGCTTGGCCTTGTTGGGATATGCAGTATAATTACAAGATGAAAAAGGCAACCACATGTAACCAAGGAATAACAGATGAGTCAGAGTAACGTAGATACACGAGAAGAAATCTTTAGCAAACTGATAAGCAATTTACAAAAAAAATACACCGCAAAACAAGCAAAACTTATAGGCGAATTCATTCAACTCTTCTATTTACAAGTCCCGTTAGATGATCTTCTTGAACATGAAATCATGGATTTATATGGTGCGGCATTATCCTATTGGGGTTTTATGCAAAACCGCGCCGCGGGCGAAACAAAAATCCGAGTCTATAACCCGCAATACGAGCAACATGGGTGGCAATCTACGCATACCATAGTGGAATTATCTATTGATGATATGCCATTTCTGGTGGATTCACTGAGAATGGAAATTAACCGTCAAGGTATCAGTACGCATTTAATGGTAAATTTTGGTGGCCTTAAATTGATGCGTGATGCGAATAGGCATGTGGTTGAGATTCTGCCGCGTGATACTACAAATACCGATGCAATTACTGAAGCAGTTATTCATATTGAAATTGATCGACAAAGTGACAATGCCATACTCGAGGCATTACAAAAAAATTTAGAGCATGTCATAGACGATGTCAGATTCGCAGTAAAAGATTGGGCAGCGATGCGTCAACGTGTTGAAGATGTATTAAAAGACGTAGAAAATAATCCCCCACCAGTGAATGAAGCCGAATTATCAGAAACGAAAGATTTTTTACGTTGGATTAAAGATGATCATTTTACTTTTTTAGGTTGCCGTGATTATACCCTGAGCCATCAACAAAATAGGTTGGTGCTGAGTTTGGTACCCGGATCGGGATTAGGAGTGTTAACCGATGAAGAACATAGCAAAATTATTCGCCCGCTGACTTCATTACCACCTGAGGCACAAAAATTAGTGCTGTCAAAAGATCGAATATTAATTTTAGCGAAAACCAATACCCAAGCGACTATTCACCGCGCCGTATATACCGATTACATTGGTGTAAAACAATTTAGTCCCGAAGGGGAAATTATCGGCGAAAGACGGTTTATCGGTTTATATACCTCTGCTGCCTATAACAGTAATCCAAAACATATTCCTTTTTTACGTCATAAAGTGGCGCAAATTATTAATCGTTCAGGATTCCCTCCCAATGGGCATGCTGGTAAAGAATTATTAAATGTTTTAGAAACCATGCCTCGTGATGATTTATTTCAAGCGAGCGTCGATGAATTATTTGAAATATCGATGGGTATCGTGCAATTACAAGAACGCCGAAAAATCAGGCTTTTTGCACGTAAAGATGTTTATGGCCGATTTATTTCCTGTTTAGTCTTTGTGCCTAGAGATCGATTTAATAGCGAATTAAGAATCGCTATGCAAAATATTTTACAAAAATCCTTTAATGCGCTTGAAATTAGTTTTAATACTTATTTTTCAGAATCGATTTTAGCGCGCATACATTTCTTTATTCGCATCAATCCACAACGGCATGTGACATTTGATGTGAAAGAAATTGAAGCCAAATTAGTCGAAGTCAGTCGTACTTGGAACGATGATTTACACGATAATTTAGTTGAAAATTATGGTGAAGAAAAAGGCATTATTTTATTTAATAAATATACCGATGCTTTTCCTGCAGGATACCGTGCTGATTTTTTACCGCGTTCGGCTGTTTATGATATTGCGCATATCGAACAATTATCATCAGAAAATGATTTAGGCATGAGTTTTTATAAGCCTATTGATGAAGCGGGTGAGATGTTGCGCTTTAAATTATTCCGCGCTGTACAAACTATTCCACTGTCAGATGTATTACCTATATTAGAAAATATGGGCCTTAGAATGATAGGTGAAAGGCCTTATGAATTGAATTTTGATCATGAAAATGCAGTGTGGATTAATGATTTTGGTATGGTTTATACCTTAAATAATCAATTAAATGTGGAAGAGGTGAAGGACATATTTCAAGAAGCATTCGCCAGTATTTGGTTTGGTCTTACCGAAAATGATGGGTTTAATCGCTTAGTATTAGGCGCTAAATTGACACATCGCGAAACCAGTATATTACGTGCTTACGCTAAATATATGCGACAAACTGGATTTATGTTTAGCCAAGTTTATATTGAAGAAGCGTTATGGCATAACCCTGACATTGCAAAAAAATTGGTGAACATATTTAAATTAAAATTTGATCCTGATCAATCTGAAGATGCCATAAAAGAAATTGCGCAAATAGAAGAGAGTGTGCAACATGATTTGGAAAACGTCACCAGCCTCGATGAAGATCGCATTATTCGTCGTTATTTACAGTTAATTCATGCGACTTTGCGTACTAATTACTTCCAACTGGATGATAATGGTAAAGCAAAAACTTATATCTCTTTAAAATTAAATTCTATGGCAATTCCTGAATTACCATTGCCAAAACCTTTGTATGAAATCTTTGTTTATTCACGCCGGTTTGAAGGTGTTCATTTACGCAGTTCTAAAGTGGCGCGCGGTGGCATCCGTTGGTCTGATCGCCGTGAAGATTTTCGCACAGAAATTTTAGGATTAATGAAAGCGCAAAAAGTAAAAAATGCAGTGATTGTGCCTTCCGGTGCTAAAGGTGGTTTTTTCCCTAAATGTATTACCCCTGATATGACGCGTGAAGAAGTGATGACCGAAGGCATTGACTGCTATAAAATATTTATCAGTGGCTTATTAGATATTTCTGATAATTTAAATCAAGGAAAAATTGTTAAGCCTGAAAATACGATATGTTTTGATGATGATGATCCTTATTTAGTCGTCGCAGCCGATAAAGGAACTGCCACATTTTCTGATATTGCTAATTCAATTTCTCTTGAATATAAATTTTGGTTAGGTGATGCATTTGCATCAGGCGGTAGCTCAGGTTATGACCATAAAAAAATGGGTATTACTGCGCGAGGTGCATGGGAATCCGTTAAAAGAAATTTCCGCGAATTAAATATGGATGTACAAATTGCTGATTTTACAGTTGTTGGAATTGGCGATATGAGTGGTGATGTATTTGGTAATGGTATGTTACGTTCTAAACAC
>JAJYDF010000058.1 GCA_021777765.1 Pseudomonadota bacterium
CCCCTTCATCCGCCTTCGGCACCTTCTCCCTTTCGGGGAGAAGGAAAAAATTATTTAATTGCTATGATATTTCCTACTTAATTCATGAACCGCATTCACCAATATTGCCACATTTTCCGGTGGAACATTTTGCATAATACCATGTCCTAAATTAAAAATATGGCCATTCCCATTACCATAATCAGCCAATATCTTCTGAGCCTCTTCACGAATTTTATAAGGTGAACCATACAAAACAGCTGGATCCATATTACCTTGTAAAGCAATTTTTTGTCCTACGCGCGAGCGTGCAACATTGAGATCAATTGTCCAATCAACACCAATCGCATTACAACCACTTTGCGCAATTAATTCTAACCATTGACTGCTATTTTTAGTGAAAAGAATCACAGGTACTTTATTACCATTTTGATCGGGTTTTAATTGCGCAATTATTTCTGCCATAGGTGATAATGAAAATGCTTGATAGGCTGATGTTGTTAATAATCCACCCCAAGTATCGAAAATCATCACAGCATTTACGCCAGCAGCAATTTGTGCATTTAAATAATCAGTAACAGATTTTATTAATAAATTGATTAATTGTTGTAATCGCTGTGGATCTTGATAAAGCAACGCTTTAACTTTATCAAAAGTTTTACTACTGCCACCTTCCACCATATATGTCGCTAATGTCCATGGGCTCCCTGAAAATCCAATTAATGGTACGCTGCCGTTTAATTCATGTTGAATTAATTTGATTGCTTGGCATACATAATTTAATTCTTGTTCGGGATCGGGTGCGTGTAAATTACTCATATCGGTATTACTGCGAATAGGGTTTTTAAATTGCGGACCTTCGCCTTCAGTGAAATATAATCCCAAACCCATTGCATCAGGGATTGTTAAAATATCTGAAAATAAAATGGCTGCGTCTAAATTAAATCTTGCTAAAGGTTGTAGTGTAACTTCACAAGCCAATTCAGGTGTTTTACATAATGTTAAAAAATCACCTGCTTTTGCTCTGGTTGCACGATATTCTGGTAAATAACGGCCTGCTTGACGCATGATCCAGATAGGGGTGTAATCGGTGGCTTGTAAATTTAATGCACGAATAAAACTATCATTTTTTAATGAAATGGGCATGAATTAAAATCCGTTATTTTAGGCGAAATAGAAATAGATAAATCATTTATGTCATTCTAGCGTTTACCTGAAGGTCCTTGTGTAGCGCTTGGTGTAGCACCTGGTGAAACGCCTGGTAAAGTAGGTGCTGGTGTAGGGCTAATTTTTTGGGTGGCACCTTCAGTTTTGATTTCACCAACCCCACGAAATCCTATTTGCTTGAGAAATTGACCATAAACATTTTCTCTTAGCGATTGTACATTTTTTCCAGTAGCAGTGAGTGATTCTTCCATTTCTTTCATTACCTTCATTATACTTCGGGCTAATTGAAGGGAAACTTCATCTTTGGTCTCAACTATTTTTTTTAAAGCTTCCTCAGAAAATGATGGTTTAGGCATACTATTTTACTCCTGCAGGTTCTGGTGGTTGTAATATAAAGTTTACAAATTTTTCAATTTGTTTTTTCATTAAATTTTCTAATTCTTTTTGCATGGCTTTTTTTGTTTTTTCATTGGTTTGATCGGGATATTGCGCAATGATTCGGCACTGCTCATTTAATGCATCTGCATTTTCAGAATGAATCAACTCAATTAATTTCTTTTTTTGATCAGGTGAAAATGGCGGTAAACTCGATTCTACTAACGCATCATCTACAACTTTAATTAATTTGTCAGTTAAATCATCGGTTATGATTTGATGTTTTTGTAAGAAGCCACTCAGCTTTCGTCTTGTTTTTAATTTGATATCTTCAAGTTTATCTTTTTCTTCTTCTAATTTTTCACGAATTTCTGAAATTTTTATTATAAATTGATCATTGATTTGTTGTCTTTCTTGTTCAATTTGCGCAGTTTGATTAGCTGCAAATGGCGAGTCAGGTACGATCGTCGCTGCTGTTTGTTCCAATATATTTAAACGATCTTCCAGTTGATGTTCAAGTACATATAAATGTGTTTCCATCGCTTCGATTTGCTGTTGAATATTAATTGCTTCAACTAAACCTTTTAATTCTAATTTCACTAAAGAAAATTGCTTATGTTTTTCTTGTGCAAGGCTATCGCTTTTCAACAATTTTCCAAAATGGGTCGATACTGTAGCAACGGTATCAGAACTGTATAACATTGTTAAATCCCTCTTAATAATATGAATATATTATTAACTATAGCATAATATTTTTTGTCCTTCTCCCGCTTGTGGAAGAGGATATCTTCTGAAGATGTAACATCAAATAATAAGATTATTGAATAAGTATATCGTAGGGTGGATTAGGCCGTAGGCCCTTATCCACCATTGATAGTAAATAACGGCCTGTGGCCTAATCCACCCGATAAATATCCGTGTTTTAAGCCGTGACTAATTTCCCAATTCATTTTTTTCCGCTATTATCACATTCCCAACAATTATTTAATTGAAATAACTCTATGAAATCACGATTCTGCCCTAGCCCAACGGGATACATGCATATTGGGAACATACGTACTGCGTTATTTAATTCACTGTATGCCTTAGGTTCACAAGGTGTTTTTCTATTACGCATTGAAGACACTGATAAAAGTCGTTCCAGTGAGGAATTTTCCATCGCGTTAATGGAAGATATGCGCTGGTTGGGATTAAACTGGCAAGAAGGCCCCGAAGTGGGTGGTAGTGAAGTCAGTTATTATCAATCTGAACGGCAAGCGATTTATAACCGTTATTACAAACAATTAGAACAAGCTAAATTAGTGTATCCCTGTTTTTGCAGTGATGCACATTTGAAATTGACACGAAAATTGCAACAAGCGGCTGGTCAACCACCGCGTTATCCAGGCACATGCCGTAACTTAACTCCACAAGAAATTGCTGAAAAAGAAGAGCAAGGCATCAGACCCACTTTACGATTTATCGTTCCTCAAAATCATGTGATTGAATTCAATGATCTCGTTAAAGGCATGCAACGTTTTCAATCCAATGATATTGGTGATTATATTATTCGTCGTGCCGATGGTAGTGCCTCATTTATTTTCTCAAATGCGATAGATGATTCATTAATGGGTGTGACTCATGCCATGCGCGGTGATGATCATCTCACTAATACTCCGAGACAGTTATTAATATTACAAGCGTTAAATTTAACTGCGCCAACATATGGTCATGTGGCATTAATTCTCGGAACAGATGGCAGCCCATTATCAAAACGAAATGGCAGTCGCAGCGTGCGTGAATTACGAGAAGAAGGATATCTCGCAATCGCATTAAATAATTATTTAGCCCGATTAGGTCATTATTATGAAAGTCCAGAATTTATGGGGTTTGATCAGTTAGCTAAAAACTTTTCAACAGACAATTTAGGTAAAACACCCGCACATTATGATGCAAGCCAATTATTACATTGGCAAAAAGAAGCTATCGCACGATGTGATGCTGAATTTTTATGGCAATGGTTTGGAGAAAAAGTCCAATACATCGCCAATCATCAAAAAGAAAATTTTATTAATACGGTTCGTCATAATGTCGTATTTCCAAAAGATGCATTACATTGGGCAGAAATTTTCTTCGCAAATAGTGTGCAATATTCAACAGAAGCACATGATGTTTTAAAACAAACCGCACCACAGTTTTTTGAAACAGCATTAACAGCCGTTGAAAATCATGGCACAGATTTTAAAGCGGTTAGTCAATTTGTTTCTCAACAATTAAATATTAAAGGAAAAGGATTATTCCAACCTTTACGTGTGGCAATGTCAGGCCGTTTAGATGGCCCAGAAATGCCTGCAATATTTAATTTATTGGGGGTTGATGGTGTGAAGCAAAGATTAAAACAAGCGGCGGAATATAAATAATAACTTTAATAATATTTTAATTAGTATAAATGACAATTCATATTTTAAATTCTTAATCTGATTATCAAGGTCATATTCATGTTACAAATATACAATACACTCACAAAACGCAAAGAAGAATTTGTTCCAATACAACAAGGTAAAATTGGTATCTATGTCTGTGGTATCACGGTTTATGATTATTGCCATATTGGTCACGCACGACTGTTTGCCGCTTTTGATGTAATAGTGCGTTATTTGCGTGCGAGTGGTTATGATGTTAATTATGTGCGTAATATCACCGATATCGATGACAAAATAATTAATCGCGCTCATCAAAATAAAGAATCTTTCACTGATCTGACAGAAAGATTTATTAATGCTTTTCACGAAGATTTAGACACCTTAAATATCTTACGTGCTGATAATGAACCTCGCGCGACAGCTTATATGTACGAAATGATTTCGCTTATTCAAAAATTAATTGATAAAGGAATTGCTTATGTAGGCTCAAATGGCGATGTTTATTATGCCGTCAATAAATTTCCACAATATGGTGAATTAGCCCATCAAGATGTTGATAAATTGCGTTCAGGCGCACGAGTTGCCATAACAGAAGCAAAAGAAGATCCTTTAGATTTTGTATTATGGAAATTAGCAAAGCCCGGTGAACCTCATTGGAATTCACCCTGGGGTGAAGGACGTCCTGGTTGGCATATTGAATGCTCAGCTATGTCCATAAAATGCTTAGGGGAACATTTTGATATTCATGGTGGTGGATTTGATTTAGTTTTCCCGCATCATCAAAATGAAATTGCACAAAGTGAAGGCGCAACTGATCATCAATTTGTAAATACTTGGATGCATGTGGGATTTGTCACCGTCAATAAAGAAAAAATGTCTAAATCATTAGGTAATTTTTTTACGATTCGTGATGTGATTAAACAATATCCGCCTGAAGTAATCCGTTATTTTTTAATTGGTAGTCATTATCGTAGCCCATTAAATTATTCAACAGAATTATTAGATAATGCTAAATCCGCATTAGAACGTTTGTATTTAACATTGCGTGGATTTGAAATTACAGATGTAAAACCAGGTGATAATTCAATCGCGCAACCATTTAAAGATCGTTTTAATGACGCAATGAATGACGATTTCAATACACCCATCGCAATTGCTGTTTTATTTGATATGGTTCGTGAAATAAATCGTTTACGCACAGAAAATAGTGTCGATGCAAATATATTAGCGCATGAATTAAAAAATTTAGCTGGCATATTAGGCATTTTGCAACAATCCCCCGATGAATTTTTACAAGATGGTATCAATATCAGCGAACCCAAAGAATTTGAACAACAAATAAATGATTTAATTATTGCAAGAAATCAAGCGCGTGCTGATAAAAATTGGAAACTCGCCGATGAATTGCGCGATCAATTAGCACAGTTAGGTATTATTATTGAAGATGGAGCAACCGGCACAACTTGGCGAAGAGCTTGAGTTAGAAATTGTGATAATTAAATTGGCTGTTATTAGTAATGCAAGAGAATACATTTAAATCTTATCATAGCATTTCGATTTTATGTTTTACATCTTCAATTGAATGATATGAGATATTGCCGCTTATGATGATCATATAAGTGGCAATATCTCTAATATGTTTTATGCTAGTGATAAGTTTTTAATTCAAACATTATTTTTACGCAGGCACCTTATTTAAACGTCGCTTAAACTTTAAAATTTTAATTTCATAATTATTTAGATATCAATATTATCCGCTTGACTGTTTTCCCTCCTCAGGTAGAATATCCGTTCTTGTTTGCGGGAATAGCTCAGTTGGTAGAGCACGACCTTGCCAAGGTCGGGGTCGCGAGTTCGAGTCTCGTTTCCCGCTCCAAATTAAATGAGACTCCTTTCGAAGTTGTGCTAATTTGAACAACGTTCTGCATAAATCACTCATGTGAATAATTCAGAAAACGAATTGAGCGGTTAATTTAAAATGAAATAATTGAAGAGGCGCGGCTGGGTGGCAGAGTGGTTATGCAGCGGCCTGCAAAGCCGTGTACGCCGGTTCGATTCCGGCCCCAGCCTCCAAATTATTTTAATGATCATTTCTACATTGCCCGGGTGGCGAAACAGGTAGACGCAAGGGACTTAAAATCCCTCGGAGTTTAACCCTCCGTGCCGGTTCGACTCCGGCCCCGGGCACCAATCCAATATTGTCATTCCCGCTGGCACAATAAATAGCGGACATTTTTAATGATCAAGCGGGAATCTATCTCTGAATTAATTAATTGCGTTAATTTGTAAAAATAATATTCCGATTATGATTTTGCTATAGATTCCCGCTTGCATGTTAAGTGTTCTTAACACAATTTTCCCGTGCTGGAATGACATGATGGAATACTTACATTTATTTCATCTAAACCATTTACTTAGTTATTTTTCAAAAGTAGACTTGTCGGGTTTTGTTGGGCGTATTTAAAGTGCCAACAAGTTCTAATTTAATTAATTACCAAAAAACTTAGCGTCGGATCAGTGCAATTATTTCGTGAGGATTTAAATAATGAAGAAAACGCAGCACATAGCTATTTTAACAACATGTATGGTATCACTATTATCTTTACCCGCTTATGCCGATCAAACAACTGCGAATCCGCAAGATGTAGACCAACTTATTAAAAAAATTAATGGGCAAACTGCGAGCTTACAAGCTGAAGTCAAAGAATTAAAAGCCGAAGTTTCTGTATTAAAACAACAACAAATACAAGAACAATATCGTCAACAAGCGGAACAAAAAGAACATATACATTTACTTGCACAAAGTGAAGCGTATGCAAGAAATTTACAAGCCTCTACAGTTAATCAATATAATAATCCTGCTCGAAACAGCACAGGTACATCTGTTCAACCTAACGGTGCAAGACTAAACTCTAATGTTCCAATGGGAAATATACCGCAGACATTTTTTACTGGCTTACCCGTTTATACCGCAGCTTATATCGGCGATCACACAGCATTCGATCCGTCCGCTTTAGTGATTTATTATCCAACGTATAATGAAGATTTGCATTTATTACAGCAAAGACAAACTTTATATAATCAATTTGATCAAGCAGGTGTTCCGCCACCCTCAAATCCATTTTTACAAATCAGTGGTAAGTTAGAAGGCCAAGCAATTTATACAAAACCTTCTTTTGCTCCACATACCAGTGATATCAGTTTAGCGACTTCAGAATTAGATTTTATTCCCGTGATAAATCAATGGGCCAGTGGTTTTGCTGCATTAGCTTATGATAATAGTTTGGCGCCAAATACCCCATTAACCAGTAATTCACGTATCTTTTTAGATCAAGGCTTTTTAACCATTGGTAATTTAAATGCCGCGCCAATTTATGCCACATTAGGTCAAATGTATGTGCCATTCGGTGCCTATCTCAGTAACATGATTACCGATCCATTAACCGAAGATTTAGGACAAATTAAATCACGCGCATTTTTATTAGGTTATCAAGAACCTGGCAACCAAGGATTATATGCAGAAGCATTTGCTTATAATGGCGACGCTAATTTAAGTGCAATTAATGACACCATTAATAGTGGTGGTGGTAATTTTGGATACATGTATAACGGCGCAAATTGGAATTTCGATTTAGGTGCCAGTGGTGTTGCTAATATTGCTGATTCCATATTTATGCAAGCCAATGGTGGCCCAACCACTTTACAAAATGGTGGTCCTGCATTCACCGGATTTGGTGATATCAATGGCACTGAATTTTTACAAAAACGTGTACCCGCGTATGATTTACATGGATCTTTAGGTGTTGGTGATTGGGGTCTTGTCGCTGAATTTTTACATACTACGACTGATTTTGCTGTGCAAAATTTGAGCTTTGATGGCCACGGCGCTGAACCTTCTGCGTTGAATGTGGAATTATCTTATAACTTCCCCACATTCGATAGACCTAGTGCAATAACAGTTGGTTATGGACAAAGTAAACAGGCACTTGCACTGCTTATTCCAGAACAACGATTTATTGCGGTATATAACATTTCAATTTGGAAAGATACTGTTGAAGCAATAGAATTTCGTCACGATATTAATTATAAATACCAAGATACTGCGACCGGTAATGGCATACCAGTTAACACCTTCTTTGAAGGTAAAAATAGTCTGGGCGGTTCTGTTAATGCTGTTACTTTCCAAACGGGTATTTATTTCTAAGAAATACACATTTTTTTCCTTCTCCCGCTTGCGGGAGAAGGTGCTGAAGGCGGATGAGGGTGTTTTAAAAATGAATTTAACATTTTTAAAATTTCCATTTATCTGCCTTCACTGCTTTTTAATCTTAGATAAAAAATTGCGGCAATTTATATTCATTAATCCAGAAATATTTAATTTTCTTCTCCAAAATTGACACAACTGAGGATCAATCACATGGCACAAAACACCGTAAAAGTTGCAGTTACCGGCGCAGCAGGACAAATTGGTTATGCATTAATTTTCAGAATCGCCTCCGGCCAAATGTTTGGTCCAAATACCAATGTTGAATTACAACTCATAGAATTAGAACCTGCATTACCTTCGTTACAAGGTGTTGCAATGGAGTTAGAAGATTGTGCATTTCCATTATTAAAAAATGTGGTCTGTACTTCAGATTTAAATGTCGGCATGAAAAATGCCAATTGGGCGGTATTAGTTGGTGCAGTTCCTCGCAAAGAAGGTATGGAACGCTCGGATTTATTAAAAATCAATGGCGGAATTTTTACGGCACAAGGTAAAGCAATTAATGATAACGCTGCCGATGATGTGCGCGTATTTGTAGTGGGTAATCCCTGTAATACCAATTGTTTAATTGCAATGCATAATGCACCGCGTGTACCCCATGATCGTTTTTATGCGATGACACGTTTGGATGAAAATCGTGCGCGTATGCAATTAGCAATTAAAGCAAATGTTGGCGTTGATGCAATTACACAAATGGCAATTTGGGGTAATCACTCTACTACACAATTTCCTGATTTTTATAATGCAAAAATTAATGGTCAACCAGCTACTAATTTAATTACTGATAAACAATGGTTGGAAAATGAATTTATTCCGATGATTCAAAAAAGAGGCGCGGCAGTTATTAAAGCGCGCGGAGCTTCATCTGCTGCTTCAGCAGCGAATGCTGCGTTAGGAACTGTTTACAGTTTGACTCATGACACACCCAGTAATGAGATTTTTTCTGTTGCATTATGTTCGAAAGGTGAATATGGCATAGATGAAGGACTTATTTTTTCATATCCGTGTCGCGTTGAGAATGGTCAATGCAAAGTGGTCACTGGATGGGAACATAATGAGTTTGCAAAACAGAAATTAAAATTAACGCTGGATGAATTAAAAGCGGAACGAGATGCGGTTAAAGAATTGGGATTAATTAAATAATTCATTTTTTTATCCTTCTCCCCGAAGGGGAGAAGGTGCCGAAGGCGGATGAGGGGGTGTTAAAAAGCACCTTCTCCCGCAAGCGGGAGAAGGAAAAAATAACATGAGGGGTGACGTATGCGTAACTTTACTGGTTATGCTACAACCATATTAAGAAAACAATACACCCTCAACCGCTGGGACTTACTTGCGTTATTTATCGTTTTTGGTATTTTAATTTTATTAGCCTTAGCTGCGAAACAATTCAGTGTTCCTTATCAATTAGGCCAAGTCGTTCCACTTTCATTATCGCCAAGTCATTTACCTGATTATGCATTACAAACTGTAATGCGTATGTTAATTGCATTATTATTTTCATTATTATTTACATTCACCATCGGTACCTTAGCTGCAAAAAATGCACATGCTGAAAAAATATTAATTCCAATAATTGATATTTTACAATCAGTACCGGTATTAGGATTTTTATCAATTACTGTCGTTGGATTTATCGCATTATTTCCGGGTAGTTTATGGGGACCAGAATGTGCATCTATTTTTGCCATATTTACTTCACAAGTTTGGAATATCACTTTAAGTTTTTATCAAAGTTTGCGCACGGTGCCTGAAGATTTAAAAGAAGCGGCAGCAATGTTTCATTTATCGGCATGGCAAAGATTTTGGCGAATTGAAGTACCTTTTGCTATGCCAGGATTATTATGGAATGTCATGTTATCGATGTCTGCCAGTTGGTTTTTTGTGGTGGCTTCCGAAGCAATTACCGTATCTGGACAAAATATTGTTTTACCAGGAATCGGCTCATATATTGCATTAGCAATTACTCATTCAAATATTAAAGCCGTGGTTTATGCTATTTTAACCATGTTTTTCGTTATTTTATTATATGATCAATTATTATTTCGCCCGTTAGTAAAATGGTCAGAAAGATTTAAAGCAGAACAAACGGGCACAGAAACAACAACAAAAGCATGGTCTGTTAAATTATTTCATCGCTCACGATTATTCCGGTATGCCGGATTTTTTTTAGCATTATTCGCTGATAAATGGATTAATATATCGATATTTAATCGTCAAAATACTGCAGAAATAAAACCAACGAATCCTTGGCTCACTTATTTTATAGTTATAATTTGGTATATTGTTTTAGCGATTGGATTAATTAGTGCAATTGTCATTGTTTATAACTTTATACAAAATTCACTGACCGTCGTTGATTTAAAACATACTTTATTATTAGGATTAATTACACTGGCACGTGTGATTGCTACCGTCATCGTAAGTACTATTATTTGGTTGCCCATTGGTGTTTGGATTGGATTAAAACCACGCGTCGCAGAAATTGCACAACCTGTTGCACAATTTTTAGCAGCATTTCCAACTTATGTATTATTCCCCGTTGTCGTCATTATGATTTTGCATTTTCATCTGAATGTTGAAATATGGGTTACGCCACTCATGTTATTAGGAACGCAATGGTATATTTTATTTAATGTCATAGCAGGTGCCGCAGCCATTCCAAAAGATTTAAGACAAGCTGCAGATAATTTTGGTGTAAATGGTTGGTTGTGGTGGATCAGATTAATATTACCTGGCATTTTTCCTTATTATATAACAGGTGCAATTACTGCAGTGGGAAATGCATGGAATACCACAGTTGCTGCAGAAGTAGTGAGTTGGGGACATATTACTTTACACGCTACAGGATTAGGTGCATTTATTTCCGACAATGCGGCATCAGGTAATTTTCCTAATTTAGCAATTGGTATCGGTGTCATGTCATTATTTGTGGTGGTATTAAATCATGTGCTGTGGCGACCATTATATGTTTTAGCAAAATCGCGATATCAATTAGATTAACACAACATTTTTTCCTTCTCCCGCTTGCGGGAAAAGGTGCCGAAGGCGGATGAGGGTGGTTAGAATTAATTGATCTAATCAAAATAATTAATTGCAAGGACAATCTATGTCACAAGAAAACATCATCGACGTGCAACACGTCTCCAAATCATTTAAAAAAGCAGAACACCAAGAATTATTAGTATTAGATGATATTAATTTTAAAATGAACTCCGGAGAAATTGTTGCATTATTAGGAAAATCTGGATCAGGAAAATCCACATTATTAAGAATAATTGCCGGATTAATTAAACCAACCAATGGACAAGTATTATATCGTGGCAAATTAGTAACAGGTCCTGTACACGGAATTGCAATGGTATTTCAAAATTTTGCCTTATTACCTTGGTTAACGGTTTTACAAAATGTTGAATTAGGATTAGAAGCATTAGGCGTACCACGTACTGAACGACGCAGTCGAGCATTAAAAGCAATTGATACGATTGGCTTAGACGGATTTGAATCTGCATTTCCAAAAGAATTATCCGGTGGTATGCGACAACGTGTTGGCTTTGCGCGTGCATTAGTTGTCAATCCCGATATATTAATTATGGACGAACCCTTTTCTGCTTTAGATGTATTAACCGCAGATAATTTACGCAGCGATTTATTAGATTTATGGCAAGAGAAAAAAACCAATACCAATGGTATTTTATTTGTCACACATAATATTCAAGAAGCAGCGAGTTTGGCTGATCGTATTATTGTATTTGGAAGTAATCCAGGAACCATACGCGCAGAATTAGAAGTAAAATTAAAACATCCGCGTAATGATCAAGATATTGAATTCCGTAATTTAGTGGATCAAGTTTATATGTTAATGACCACTCGGCCGCAAGATGAACGTGCACAATTATTACGCACGCAAAAAGTTCATATTGATTATCGTTTACCTGATGTGAGTATTGAAGAACTTACCGGATTACTTGAAACATTAGATGCACCTGAACATCGTGGTCGCATGGATTTACCGATGGTTGCAGAATATTTATCACTAAATATTGATGATTTATTTCCTGTCACAGAAGTCTTAGAAATATTACGTTTTGCAAATATTTCAAAAGGTGATATTGAAATTACATTGTCTGGTAGAGCATTTGTTAATGCCGATATTTTAGAACGTAAAAAAATATTCGCTACCCATTTATTAAAATATGTGCCATTAGCACAACATATTCGTAAAGTATTAGATGAGCGTCCTGGTCATAGAGCAACAAAAGAACGTTTCGTGAATGAATTAGAAGATTTTCTTACTGAACAAGAAGCGCAACGTGTATTTAAAATTATTGTCGATTGGGGACGGTATGCTGAAATATTTGCGTATGATAGTAATACAGGGATATTAAGTTTAGAAAATCCTGCATAGATAATTTCTCCCTATGTTTTCCTTACCGAGTAAAATTCGGATGGCGGGAGAAGCTTGGCTTAACTACCATATTTTCTTCAATGTCCTTTTTGATAACTTGTTTAGCCGTTATCGTTTGTTTAGGCTTTTTCAGTAATCCTAAATTAAGGTATACATGATTACTATTGTGAAGTTTTATTTCTTCAAACACTTTACCAAAAGTAAGCTCGCTAGATATATCATGTATGCACAAGGGGAATGTTTTATTTTTTTTCTGTGTTAACCAGAACCAACGTAGCAGGTATTCTTCTTGCTCTTCACAAAAGGGCACATCTATCCTGTCTTTTCGTGTGTGTAGGAAATGCATTTGATAATAATTATGAAATCCAGGCCCTAAAATTTTTGTTAAATTTTCTTTTATGCCTATAAAATGATCAACGCCAATAAAACAGATGGTTTTCTTATTACTTAATCTTAATTCTTCCATGTTTTTGACATGAATATAATCTCTTGATGAAGAATCAATGACTGATTTTTCTATGGCTTTTGAGTTCGCATTAATATCATTATCCTCTAAGCCAGCTAGATGAAAATGATGTTGGCGATTAGCGTGTAATAAAAATTTACAGAAAAATATCTTGTTTGGAAGTGCTATTAAATAAGCGCTAAGTATCCCATGGTTGGCTTGATATGCTGAGACAAATTCCCTGCCCTTTGAGGTCAATGTTAGAAAATGTAACATTGAGCTAAATTTTAAATGAGATAATTGCTGTTCAGTGAAGGGCGACAGCTCAAGCAAATTTTGAAGATTACCTTTGCTAGTATGAAGGTTGTTTTCCACCGTTTTAGTGATATCTTTAACGTTTTTGTCAGTTTCATACGCGATAGTATCATAGCCCATTGCGCGAAATGATTGTAAATATTGCATGGCAAATTTTACAGCGCAATCGTCGTCATGTTGGTAAAAGAATATCAAGGTTTTCATTATCGAGTCTCTCAAACAATTTTCATTACCTAAAGGAATTTGATGCTAAGGTAAATGGCTATTA
>JAJYDF010000077.1 GCA_021777765.1 Pseudomonadota bacterium
TTATTTTTAGAGGTACTTTATCACCTGGAGAAGGAGCTGCACTAAGTGATATTCCAGATAGTGATAAAGTATTAGCGAATGCAATTGTTTCTAATTATGCTGCTGACCTATTCTTGTTTTTTGGATACATTCATACAATTTTTGCTAGAGCAAAAGTATTCACCGAACTAGTAAAATATAAAAGAGATAGCGATAGCAATTATTCTGATTATAAGATTACTTTTGCCGGCTATTCATTAGGTGCCGCACTAGCAGAAGTAATGATTTGGCATGAAAATGCTAGCGGATTGAGCTTTGATAGCCCAGGCACTAAACATTTAATTGAGAGTATGCAAGGAAATCCCGTTTCTCCAGAGACGATAAAAGTTATTAGTTATCAGTCATTGCCAAATTTAATTAATACAGCAAGACCTCATGTTGGAATTGTTACACAAATTTATCCTCAAATTACTTTAGATGAAAGAAAACGTTTTGATTACAATAAATGGCTAAGAGAGTTAATAGTTGCTTTTAATGGTGACAGGACAAATTACATTCATAGTTTGCTAATAATTATCGCGAATTATATGCGAGAGCATAAGAAGGACTGGGCAGATAATTTAATTGTCACAGTATTTTCTTATATTCCTGAAAATTGGTGGAATACTTTAAGAGAGGGAATAAAAGTATTAGCAAATACTCAGCCAGTCCAATGGCTCATGAATTTAATTGGCTTATCATCAAAAGATGTTACTGTTGATAATAATACTGTTAAAAACATATTCAAAGTAGGTCTAAGCAAGATATTAAATTGGCTTGGTGCACAACTCCTAGCCTATTTTAATATTTCTAACACAGATGCTAACTTGTATATTACCCTTGGAGATAAATTATTGGATCTTGGAGAAAAGATCGACGATATTATTCATAAATTAAGAGGTATTTTTAATGTATTGCAACTATTTGCACTTATAATAAATGAATTAGTGACTCATATAAATCCCTCTTTTGAGAAACATAAAATCCAGCGCATAGCACAAACATTAAAACATCAATTATTTCAAATACGAATTTTCCATAAATGGCCTGGTGATCCAGTGCGATATTTTCTTTTGGATAATCTAATGCAAGAACATCAATCACCAGACCCTTATAGTTTCATTGGCGATCCATTACAGCCTATAACGATTCCAGCAAATCCAAAAGATAGAGAAAAAGTAGAGCGTCAAATTGAAGCAAAATTTAATTTAGAACATTCAGCATTATATCAAGCTGCGGCAGTTGATCCTTATCAAGAAATACCACTTGAGCATATCTGTGCTCCAATAAGAAAATTTATTGAACAAAAAGAAACTTCCGCAAATATGTCAGCAGAAGAAGCTAAACATCAGTTAACAGGAGGAATTTCCGAATATATAGATTGTGATAGTAAAAAGAGCACAGGTGCAGGATTAATTCATTTCGGTGTTTTTAAATATAAAGGTAAAGCAGAACAAACAACTGCTTTAGAATTTTTAAGTCATTTGAATCGATCATTTGTCCCATGATATTTGAAATATATTATTCAATATGTAACACGTCTCTGATTGCATAAGCTGGTCAAAAATTTCGTAGAAATATACTCAATATCCTTAAATGATTCAGTAAATAAATTTACTGAATCATTAGGAGTTCGAATAAACGTAGATTCAACAACTAGTAGGAGTAATTTGACAACACAAATAATACAGGTTTCTGTTTTTAACTATAGTCTGTGTTTCGCTACCTACGGTCAATATCGTCCATAAATGATTCTGGGATTATCTGTTTTTTCCGAGCACTGCTGGCGCGTTCTCGTAATTCTACATCAATATATTTATCAGTGATGGCGCTCGAACTATGGCCAGCATCATCGCGCACATGTTCACGTGGCCGTATTTTAACATCTTCAGAAATACCAGTATGACGCAACCAATGAACAGTGGCGTGCATTAATTGCTGTGCTTCCTCTTTGAAACCGTCCTTCTCTAATCGAGCAACAGCGCGGTCAAAACACTCTTGTACCAACACACGTATAGGTCGCGTACTGGTTATAGAACCCACCCCAATGTGTTTAGGAATTAATGGACTAGTTTCACCTAAAGAAGGAAGAGGTGAAAGGTTTAAATGTTTTCGCCAACGCTTTAAGGCATTTAGCATAGCAGGACTTACTGCGATCTGACGTTGTTTATTACCTTTTCCTACAGTAGTAAACCACCATAATCCATCAGCATCTCGTTGAAAATCTCCCATCTTGGGCATCCAGCGTTTAGAAGCAGCGAGTTCGGAAATTCGCAGGTACATGCCATAAAGCGCATTCATAATAAATAATGTGCGTTCATATTTGGCATTTTCTTCTGCCATGAGATAGGCTGTTTCAATCACATAACCCCATTGTAATTCTGATAATTTTCGAATAACTTTTTTAGTGTGTTGTTGAGTGAAGAACCTGTTTTTTTGCCGCATCTGTGCAATAGGATTAACCTGTAAATAATTTTCTTGAAGTAAAAAATTAAAGAAACTGCTGCATATGGTAAATATTTCACGCAGTGATTTTTCTGAAAATGTATAATCGTCCACATCAGGTTTTTTACCTTGGCTAATTTGAGCTTTAGGTAAAGTTGCTACAAAAGGCCGCCATGCCGTATTAGGTACACGTTGACCATCTTTGTTAATAAAGCGTGGTACTTTTTTTAAGCTTATCCATGCTTTAGGTGGTTTCTGACAGAACTTGATATAGGCTTCCATATCTTCACGGCATAGTTGTTTAAGCGTTTTATCCGCTTTGCATTGGCA
>JAJYDF010000059.1 GCA_021777765.1 Pseudomonadota bacterium
TCATAATCAACCCCTCCGCTGCGTTAATTTAAATGGTCGTTGACCATTTTGGCGCATTGCGACGCCGTTCTACAAGGCGGATGGGTTCATTCCATTGCTCACATATTAAAAGATGATTGTTCAATTCTATGTGAGACAAGGCTATAACAAGTACAGTATGATTTATTTCCTTCTTTGTGAAACAGCACATGTTTTACGTGCCAATATTCATAATGTAATACAGTCCATAGCTGGTATAGCATGATATTGAATGCAATAATAATCATCTTCATATCATTTTATCTTATATTTTTTAATACAATGTAAGTATAGCTCAGAGTGAATTGGCACTTTAATTTCCAATTGATTAAATCTAATGTTTTCGCCATTAGTCTACCTATATATTTTAATATCATTTCTAATTTTAGGAATTTCAAATAATATTTTATCTATTTCCGATTTACTCAATAAAATATTATTTAGATTGATAGATGTAATTGATTGATTCTTTTCTAAAGCATCAAATATTGCCCATAAATCATGGTATCATAATGCACGAGTAGGGAATTTTAATGAAATTATTTTATGTTCGCCCATACATTTCGAGCAAAGAATAATGTCACCATTGGGTAAAATTGCAATATTGCTAATATTACTACAGTAAACATCGTAATATGATAACAGGATCGATTTAGCTATTCGATTCATTGTTTTATCAATGATTGTAATTGTTGATTCTGAATCTATTGCAATTAAATTATTATCCGGCAGAATTTTAAGAATCCAGACAGGACGATCACAAATCTTGAAGCTAGTCTTTGCATTACGTGATGAATAATCATAACAATATATATTGCCG
This sequence comes from Pseudomonadota bacterium, assembly GCA_021777765.1. Classification (GTDB taxonomy): domain Bacteria; phylum Pseudomonadota; class Gammaproteobacteria; order DASZBR01; family DASZBR01; genus JAJYDF01. The sequence continues at coordinate 839 of JAJYDF010000059.1, forward strand.
TGATCATCCCCTAAAAAAATATTTCCATCGCTATATATTGCCAGTGAACATGCTTCAAATTCCAATTTCGTCATGCTATCTAATGTTAAGGCATCTAAATACCAACGTATAAGATAAAATTCGCTATCAATACTAATAAGATGTGAGCAATTTTGATAGGCTAAATGATATATTTTTGATTTGCGACCCTGTATTACTGGTGAAATTAATCTCATTGTATCTAAATGTCTTAATTCCAAATCCCCCTTATCACTACCGAGGGCAACAATATTATTAGGCAAGCATGTCCACGAACATATATTTTTATGATGTGTTAATAATATTTCACTTAATTTGCTGGTATTAAAGTGCCACCTTTTTAATGTCAAATCATCATGGTCAGTCAGTAAGCTACCATCTGGTAACTCTAACATGCCACATATTCTATTTTTAGTGTTGATAACATCAACAAGTGACAAATCATCTGTATTCCAAAAATAAAGTACTTTTCTATAAGCTGTAACCACTCTATTGTTAGAAATACAGATCATCGGTGAATAAACAGTATCATGCTTTTTAACACCTTTAGATACAATTATTTCTGGAGTCTGCGTATAATCTGGGATGGACATATTTGATAAATCAAGATTAGCAATTTGATCAGAATATATCTTTTTTAAGAGTAAATTTATATCCAGCACGTTATCATCTTTTTTAACGCTTAAAGTATTCATTTTTTTATTCATCAACACATATAAAAACTAATTTTTACATAAATGCAACATACGCTGTGGATTTACTTATCCTGAAGGTTTTCTGCTTTTTTCATCTGATAATGTCTACGAATTAGTGGGTCTTTAAGTATTTTATTAAATGACTTGTGATCAATAGTATATTCTCTAAATAACTTAATTTTTTTAAACTGTAAAGCACAGTAATATTTAACGTAATCAACACATAGGATATCAGTACCATCTACAGTAATATTGCGGAAATCATCTGCTGATATAGATGTCGATGTCATATTAATATTCAATTCAGTAATAATATCACCAATGGGTAAATCCATACATCGCTCCAAGGAATATAATAAAATTAATATTTTATCTTCTTACAGTTAAATATAGCACTTGGTCTACAATTATGATGCTAATCCATTAGAATCAAATCAATGAAGATATTTTCTGCTGTAATTTCGATTTTTTATGTGTTAATGCGAGAAAATTATCTTTTAAATTTTTCATATAATCTGAACGACAAATCAATCAATACACTTTATGTAGGATAGGTCTACTATGAAATCAAATAAATCTAGAATCGAAAACTATTCGATCTTTCTCGAGTATCTGAAGTTGTGGTATTTGTATGACTAGGCGTCTCTGGCTCACTATTAGGGCGTTTCTTTGCGCCTGTGGTATCTTTTTGCTTGGCTTGCTGACTATCTTCTAGAGTCACTTTAGCAGTTGAAATTTCAGGTGTTTTAAAAGTAACATTTTTTAATTTTTCAACAAGTTTATCTATTTGTTCACATTCTTCCTTTTTATTTGGGTCTTTGGAATTTTGAAGCTCTAATATAACTCGTTCACGTTCTATATTAATTTTTTCTTGAAATTTAATTGCAACTTCAGATGGTTTACAATTATTTAAATTGATAGAAAGATGTGCATCGGAATTTACAGATAATTTTGTTTTTAAATTACTGATAATTGCAATGCTCATTGCAGTAAGATTTTCATCTGTAACTTTTCCAGATATATTATCTGATCCATTTTGACTTGATACTGTAAAATCTATTTTATCACCTTTTGTTGATTTAACTGTCATAGTCTTATCTTCTTTACTTGTAATATCAATCTGTATATCTTTGAATTCATTATAATTATTTCCTGCAAACTTTATTGATTTTTCCATATTGAGGAATAGAATTTTTTGGTTTTCTTTATCCCATTTTGATATTGTATTAGGAACTTTAGCAACAACTTTAGGAGTCTGTTGTGGTGGTGTAATTGGAACTGCTGGCTTTGGCGGCGGAAGAGTTTGTGTGGTTAATAGTCTTTTAGCTGCTTCTGTGAATTCAGGTGCTGGTAAAATAACATTACGTTTTTCTCCGTGCTTAGAAAGTTTTGCAAATTCTTCCCATTCTTTCGATTGCGCTCGCGACGCTTCTAGCTTTTTTAATTCTTCACTTGAAAGCCCTATGACTCCATCTTGGTCTTGTAAAACATTTATTCTTTTATTTATCTCGTCTTTTTGATTTTGAATCTTTCTATTTAATTCTTTATATTCAGATAATATTTCTTCATTAACAGTTGATTTAGCTACAGCATCATTTATTGCATTAATCTTAACTTTAATTAACTCTAAATCTTTATTTAGCGTTTTTGAAATCTGTTCTATTTCATCTGCTAATTTATTTATATGCTCTTGTCGAACATCTTCGCCTGAGGTAGACATAACATTACCCTCTTCTTATTTACTAACTATTAAAATAATGACTTATTTTAACTATAGTATTTAATAGGCATAACGCAAGGAAGGCTAATATGTCATTACATCATTATTTGGAAGGTAACTTATTGATTAAATGATTTATTTTAAATTATTGCAAGGCTAAATCTAGCTAATTACCGAACAGTAAATTTAATATTACATACTGGATATTATTGAACACATTGACCCACTACATAATTTGTAGTGGGTGAAATTAAAAAAATCTTTAAATATTACGAGATTACTGGATTTTTGTATGCTACTTACTAATCAGTTTTTTAAATGTTGATAATATTGAGTTTGAGTTTTTATCTGCTGCATCCCGTTGAACGACCTTTTGACCTTGTTTGTGCAATTGCGCGGAGCTTTGTGGAAGTGGGACAAACATTGTCGCGCCCGATGGAGTCGAGGAAGATGAGTTAAAGACAACTGGTGACACACTAACAGCTGGTGTACTTGGTTTACTCGTGTTTTGAAACAATGTTGAGGAAGAACTGCCATAACTGGCCTTTTCTTCAGTAACAGCAGGCTTAGCACTACCAGGTCTATATTGGATTTCCGCTGGAGCAGAAATAATTATTGACTGTGATGCGTCTATGTGACCAGCTCTTTGTTTTAACCGCGCCTGTTCTGTTGCGTTTTCGATTGTTTGCTCTAGGAGAATGGCGTCTGGATTTTCTCCCTCACAAGAACATTTTAATCCTATAGCTATAGAAGGGATATTGCCTTGATCATTAGTTAATAGTGGATTAGCACCTCGTAATATTAATTCTTCAACTTTTTTATGAGCGTTATGAGATACTGTAATATTATGTAAGGGGGTAGTATTTCTAGCATCACGAGCATTAACCTCTGCTTTTCTGTCTAATAAAAAACTTATAATATGGAGACTATTATCATGTGTAGAGATAGCTGCTCCATGTAGCAGTGTTTTCTTAAGTTTTTGTTGGTTATAATTAACTGTCTTGTGAACATCTAATGTAGGATATTTTGAAAATATGTATTTCAATAGTTCTAATTGACCATGAATTACAGCCGCGAATAACACACTGCTATCCCCTACTTCTCTAAACTTGAGGTTACCTGTGTCTACCAGTATCTTCTGCACTGCTAAATCATTCTCTTCATCTTTTTCTTTTATTGCATTAAATAATGCTACATCAACATCATTGTTAGCTGCTCTTAAAAGTTCCTGTGCCTTTTCTTTCGGTGTTACCCTTACTAATGACATCTTCTCAGGTGAACTGCCTGCTGAACCGCTAGAACTACTATCCGATCTGTGCATAGGTGAGCCAGGGGGTGAAACTTTTCTTGAACCTTCCGGCGAATCTGGAGGCGAATGACGAACCATTACTGAAGGCTGCGGTGGTGAACCATTTGGTGTTAGCGACATTGGTGAATTTGAGCTGGAGGAATGAGTGGACGAATCTTCATGACCTTTCTGTTTGCCTTTCTTTTCTTTCCATTCATTTAGTATTTGGACGTATTCTGCTGTATGTGAAATAAGTGCTTTTTCTTTTGCGTACTGTAAAAACTCAAAGACATTCCATTTAAAACTAAACTCCCCTTTAATAACCCCTTTCACATCTAATTTCACATCTGCTTTCAAATATGGATCAGCGCCGCTTTCTAGCAATTGCTTTATTAAATGAGGTTTATAGTTTCGAAAAATCGCATGTAATAAAACAGTTTCATTAGAGATATGAACACCCGAAGAACCAATTGTAGAATTGGCTGTTTGGTTGATATTAATCTTACCTTGTTTTGCTAGATTTAATATTAACTGCAGAACATTTTCGTTATCATTTTTTAAATTAGCATAATAAAGAGCATTGCTTAAAATAGTGCTAGTAAAAAACATATTAGCCCCAGCTAAAAATTTATCTGCATATATTTTTTTAATAACTGATTTCTCATTTGGCAATACGTAATTAGGATCAAATTTAACATAAGGGCTTGAAAAAAATGATTCAATAAACTCTGTCCTTTTGAACAACATAGCAAAATCTAAACAATTAAATAAAGTATCATTATCAATATGTTGCGTTCTAATGAAATATTCAAATAATTTAATAGAAGTATCAGCAACAGCAATATATATGTGTGGCAATTGCTTGATTAAAGGGGAAGGACTTCTCTGCTGATAAAGATTCATTAAGCGATTTATTGTAGCTGCATCATCTGTACTTAGTGCTTTAGCTAATTCGTGTACTTCTTCCTGAGTCAAAGACATAGTTTTACTCTCCGGTATAAGAACAGGTTAAGAATTATTTAATATTATGATTAATAACCTTGGGTTGATTAATTTATTGTTTGAAAATGCAGATTTTGCTTTAGTGAATATTTGATAATCTAAATGGGTCGGATCTTATACTATATCGTCCACAAAAGAAAGCATTAATGACGCGGTGTCTGAATTGTATTGTCATTCGAAGGGGGCGGTAGTGAATCAGGATGTCGATTGTTATAACCGGTCAGATCTCTTTTAAGACGCATAACGTTTACTTCCAGTTGGTCAACTTCTTTAACTTGTTCTTTAATTTCAGTTTTTAGATTGCTATATGAGGTTGTTAAATGATCTAACTGAGTTAAAGAACTCTTTAATAGTGAGTCAGCATGTTCAACAGCTCCCACTAACTCCTCTTCTAGCGATATGCTGCGTTCTTGAGTTTCAGAAATACCTTTATCTATAAACTCTGCTGCCTCAGCAGGCAAATTATTTTTTAAGCCTTCAAAGAATGAAATACTTTCTTTGCCCATATTCCCAACTTGATAAAGCGAGGCATCCGCGCGCACTGATGCTTCTTCCCCAGCTTTCAAAATTTTCAATGGATCACCGCTTGCCGCTGCAAGGTTCATATTTTCCTGTGTCTCTTGTTTTAATTGTTCATGTGCTTGTTTATTTTCTATGATTTGCTGCTTGAATTGTTCGGTCTTATCTATTGCTTGTTTATATTTATCAATTTTATCTTGGTATTCCGCTGCTTTCGATTTTAATTCTTCATGTTGCTGGCCTGTTAAATCACTCTGAACCATTTGTTGTTGGACTTCTTGTAATTTTTCAGTGTTTTCTGTCAATAACCTGTTTAAATTTACCGTAACATTATCCAGAGTATTAAGTTGATTATTGGTAGATTGGTTTACAATATTTTCTATTTTTTCCATTCTCTCAGAAGTAACTTGCTGAATAATATTGGCATGATGCATTATTTGACTATTCAATTCAGTCAATTGCGCATGTAAATGAGCAATATGATGTAATCTATTCGTTAAATCTTGTTGTTGTTGCTGATACATTTGTAATAGCGCTTGCATTTTTTCTTGTTCAGCATCCAACATTCCTTGTTCCCAATTACTTTGAGATTTAGCTAATTCTGCTAATGCTAATTCTAATGCAGCTATTCGAGCTTCAATTTTTTTTGCCTGATCTAATAAAATTAGCGCTTGTTGATAATATTCTTGCATCGCTGCATGAAATGCAAAAACCAGCATCATAAATGAATTCAACTTACGTTGTGCCTCACTGCCTGGCCTTTGGCTCTCATAAGCGGAATCTAACCGCGTTATATCCATTAGTTTTATCAATTCAGCTTGTCTGTCAGATACCACATCAAAAATGGCCTGACGCATTTCATCAAAATTAGGTGGTGCAGATAATGCCTTTTCGGCCATTCCAACAACGACATGAAAAATCGACAATATGTCCATGATTAATACTCCCCTAATATTTTTTTATTAAATCCATTTAAGCAGAGGGTAATTAGATAATGTAAAATGCGAATATTTATTTTAATAATAGAAGTGGAATAATTGATAAACACAAAAGAGGCATACGGCGGATTATTAAATTGCAATTCGTCATTAACACAACAAAAACTAATCAAATCAATTTTATTTATTTTCATAACAAAATCTCTGGCTCACTATTGTTTTATTAACTTATTAATGAGCATTTCATAAATAATACTACTTTAATCATATAAAGCAGCTAGTATTTAGATTATAGTCCATTTAGATAGAGTTTTTTCAGAAAAGCCACTTATGTCAAAAATCCTACAGTATTGATGCAAAAAAACTTAAGGCGCAATGCCAATGGTTTAATTCTTTCTACAAATATAATAGTCTAAAATTTGCTTGACTATTTGAGAAACATAAACTACTCAATATATTTGATTTAATTAATAACATCCCTCTTTATTTAATTTGCGGCAACGTTATGAAAACAAGGACCTATTATAGAATAGGTAACGACTCAGGATAGTATGTTAGTTATCGGGGATTTAATATAAGAAACGATTTGTCTACTCGGTGTGGTGACATACATAATAAATTAATACATGCTAAAATCTGATTAATTCATATCAAGAAATTTATTAAATTGATTTAAATGGGTACATATGAAACGGCAACCCAAATTAAAATATGGAATAAATACAATTTAAAGAAGTGTTTTATTCTTAAAGGTAATCATATTAATTTTGATAAACCAGTAATTCTGCTATTTTTCTTAAATGATAACATCGTAAAATATCAATGCATTTTATCATATTAGTTTAATGATAAGAATTCTTAAACTTTTACATGTATGTTTAATTAAACAGAGTTTAACGAATTTTGCGTCACTTTTTCCTAAAAGTACTATTTCATGTATACGAACTATACTAATTATATAAGTTTGAATATAAGGAGAATAGATCATGGATTCCGGTTATGATGCAAAATTACTAATAGTTGAAGACCAATACAAACAAGATTTAAAACGTTTGGATGGTTTAACTGAAAAAGCTGATATTAAAAACTTTATGAATGAAATGAATAGTCGATTATCAGAGCTAGACCTTGAATTGTTCGAGAAAAAGGAAGATGTAGAACAAAATACCATGGCATCTCCCCTCTCTCAGAAAATAGCTGAGGATGAAAAAGAAATTACAGAAAAAAAAATCCAATATGTTAGAGAGTTATTAGAAAGTGCAGATAAGAAACTTAATCCCGAATATTTTGCTGCTAAAGAACGCGCATCTTCTGTAGAACGCAGATCTTCTTTCGTTACCGCTAAAGTCGATACAACAAAACGTAGCTCATTAAGAGAAGACTCTTCACTATTAGGCCGAACAAGAACTTCAAGTATTGGCGAATCGCCCTTTAAAACTGCACGGTCAAGTTCTTTAGGCACTACTGGCATACCACAACCTTCACCAAGGGCCTCATTTGTAAAAACCACTCGCGATTTACCACCTGTGTCTTCAGTGCCCACCGGAAGTACATCAATTACTAATGATATTGGTGAAATTGATAGACTATTTCGTCAAGCCGCTGGGCAAGGGTACAAAAAAGAAAATACTGAAGAAATTGTAAAGTACTTAACAAATCTTGCCTCTACCCTATTTCTACAAATTAGAGAAACCGATGTAATAAATCCTAAAAGACATAAAGCCAAAGATTCAACTGATCTTAGGTATTCACAATTTAGCAACCAACTATCAGAAATACTGATGGAGCAATTTAAAAGATTAGATGATAAGCTAAAAGAAATTGATGAATCAAAAGCACCAGCAGAAAAACAGAAAATAATGGAAGAAAAAGAAAAATATATAAAAATGTTATTAACAGTAGCTGATGGTTTAAGGGAAAAACGCAATTTTATAGCATTAATGAGTGTTGCATTAATTGTTGATTCTCAACTTGCTAAAAGAGCTAACGCTGAAATAAAAGATAAAATCTCAGAAAAAGATTTAAATAAATTAAAAATATATGCAAATTTATATGCTCCTGGCTCTAGCGAATTAACAAAATTACAACAAGATTATCTAAAAGATAAAATGTCAGTTGTTCCACATATAGGCGCAATGAAATATAGGTTTGTCTATATCGATGAATATAAAAATGATGAGAAGAAACGCGAATCGGCACAAAAGCAGGAAGATGAACTAGTTGCATTATTTAAACTTTACCAGTCAACCCTTGCAAAAGATTTAAAACAAAATTTAGCTGCAATTAAGTTAAAGTATAACGAAGTAGAATTACATGAAACAGAACAGCAAGCAAAAGAAAAACATGATGAAATATCACATGCACCCAATGTGGAAATGAGACATAAACTCTATGAAGAGTTAATGGAAAACATAGTTAAGAGAACCAACCTACTACAAGAGCAAAGTGAACTATTAGAAAAAGCAACGAATGCTCTTAAAAGTAAAGATATGTCATTAGAATTTGCATACATTATTCGTGACTTAAAGGGTAAGAAAAAAAGCATATTAGAAGAAACTTCGGATACCAAAAATGCGATGTTATTTAATGAAGCAAAATTAATTGCCAGTCTTCCATCAGAGCAGATTATTGAAAATTATTCCAAATCTTTATCAAAATTATCAAGTAACATAGATATTATGCTTTCTAAGCTATCCGATGATAAAATGCCATTAGCAAAAAGAATTGAACTCCTGAAAGAAGCGGACTTAATTATGCACGAGCTGGATATTAAAGCTAAAGCCATCACACATCGATCAAAAGATGTAACATTTTCTGGGGAACAAGCTACACAACTATTTAAAGATATTGACCAAATCTCCATTAAAAAAGAAAATTTGCTCCTCATAAAAAATAGTATCGAAAGAAATTTAGGAACAACAGATAGTATTGTATTACACTCTACACCAAAATCTTCATAGATTCATTACAATCACAAAGTATCAACAATTTATCAAGGCACTATATGGCAGATATTCATGAACTTTATCTAAAAATAGAAGATATCGATATAGAAAGAGAAGCTTTCTTGGCACTTGTTAATGACAGTAATGTTAATTCGGTAAATGAAAATGACAGTAATAAGACTTTGTTACATATGGCCTTGGAAAGAGATGATACCATCACAGCATTGGCTTTGATCAAAAAAAATGCCCGGTGTGACATAATAGATGATGATGATTTTACTGCTGTAGATTTAGCTGCCTTTTTTAAAAATTTGGAAGTGCTGCTTGCATTTAAAAATAATCCAAACAGTGGATTTAACCCCAATCGGTTCTCCGATGGATCACCACCATTTTATAAGGCCGTTAAAACAGGTGATAAAGATTTAATAGAATTTTGGTTAAAATTAGGCGCTGATATTCATGCCATAATTTTGAATCCATTAACTTCTAAAGTCGATACAATTTTGAAAGCTGCTGCTAGAGAAGTGGATGAAGACCACATATTTAGAATGCGCTTATTATTAAAATGGGGCATTGGAATTAAAAATGATTTTACAGGTGTTGGTCTATATAATGAGATTACAGAAGGCTGTCTTCTTTTAAACTCTTATATTGATGAAAAACCCATTACTAGAGAAACTCCCGGTTGCCAAAATGCTTATACAAACCTAGAAGAATTAAAGGAAGCAATTAGCAAAGGAAAAAAAATAAATATAATGTGTAAATCAAGTGTTTTTGAACATCATTTATCTGATCCTGATGTTTATAATATTTATAAATTACTCACGAGCCCTTCAAATACTTTAAAAAGCAAACTGTTGTTCTTTATTAATGATCATCCTGACAAAGTAAAATCATTGGAATTTTTACCTAGTGATTTTAACTACGAAGAAGTTGCAGCATATATTGCAATGCCTAATAATAAAAATGGTTAATAGCATTTGATTAGATGAAATATTCATTTCGTATTTTATTAATTAATAAATCTATTAAGACTTCACCAATCATATTCTTGAGACTGTAATAAACATTTACATAATTTTTATAAAGAATCGTTTTAAATAATGTCATTTTGTTAATATGAGTAGAAACCATTCAGAGATTGATATTACATATTATCGCACTAAAATCATATGATACGATGTAAACGTCCGCTATCAAACTCATACTTAATTTATTGATGATGACATTTACAAATCAATAAATTAATTACCTATCAATTAAATCATTAAACGCAAAATAACTACCAATGAATAATCTTCTCAAATAAGAACTATCGCCATAGTTTTTTAGGTGAAGACATAATTTTTTCTTGTACGCCATTACTTACAACTTTTGATTCTTATTCAAGAATACCACTATATATTGTGGTTTTGATGCCTCATTTATTTTTAGTTGGTAAATATCTTAATCAACTTGCGCCGAATGGATTACGAACCATAAAGATCAACCTATGTTACCCTCCAAATAATTAGACAAAATCTAATTATATTTCACAACACTATAGAGGATTTAAATATGCAAACTGTTGAACCAATAGAAAAAAATTTGTTAGAAACAAAAAACCGTGAGCAATGGAATGAACCCATCCGCCTTGTAGAACGGCGTCGCAATGCGCCAAAATGGTCAACGACCATTTAAATTAACGCAGCGGAGGGGTTGATTATGAATATTAACATCTTGGGTATTGATATTGCTAAAAATGTTTTTCAATTACATGGCGTAGATAAATCAGGTCAAGCTGTATTAAAAAAACGATTATCTCGAGATAAATTATTAAGTTTTATTGCGCAATTGAGTCCTTGTGCAATTGTTATGGAAGCTTGCAGTGGATCAAATTATTGGAGTAGACAATTTAAAAAGTTAGGTCATGAAGTTAAATTAATTAGTCCTCAGTATGTAAAACCTTTTGTAAAAACCAATAAAACTGACGCTAATGATGCTCAGGCAATTTGTGAAGCTGCATGCAGACCCAGTATGTATTTTGTAGCACCTAAAAATATTGAGCAACAGAATATACAAGCTATACATCGAGTACGAGAACGATTAATTGGTAATCGAACTAAATTAGCTAATCAAATTAGGGGATTATTAGCTGAACATGGAATTATATTAGCCAAAGGAATTTGGCATATTAGAAATCAAATGTGCGATATTTTAGAAGATGCTGAAAATGAATTAATGAGTGATAGCAGAATAATGTTTCATGAATTATATGAAGAACTTTGTCAAATAGATGAAAGAATAAAAAATTATGATAAAAAATTAGAAATGGTATTTAAACAAAATGAAGTATGTCAGCGATTATCAGCGATAGAAGGATTAGGAATAATAAGTACAACAGTATTAATTGCAGCCATAGGAGATGTAAAGGTATTTAAAAATGGCAGGCAAATGTCAGCATGGTTAGGATTAACTCCCAAACAACATTCCAGCGGTGATAAAAAAATAATATTGGGAATAAGCAAAAGAGGCGATAGTTATATTAGAAAAACATTAATTCATGGATCTCGCTCAGTGGTATATAGAGCGAAAAATAAAACGGATAAACAGTATTACACAAAGGCGAGGAGAAAATAAAGCTTGTGTAGCATCAGTAGATGGTTTAAGCCTATTGGTGCAAGAGACATTAAATCAGAATGCATTGTCAGGACATTTATTTGTATTTGCAAATAAAAGAGGAGACAAAATAAAAATACTGTATTGGGATCGTAATGGATTTTGTTTATGGTACAAGCGCCTTGAAAAGAATAGATTTCGAATACCAAAAATACAAGGTTCTGTATTTAGTGTTAATCCCACAGAATTAGGAATGATATTAGAGGGAATTGATTTAAGCTATCAACGACGACTGGAATCATTAAGTCATGACTTGGTTAAATAAATTAATTTCTGAAAAGAATAATAAAATAAATAAAATAATGCGATTAATAAAGCAATTAATTGTATTAATGATTAATAGACTCATGTATTATATGGCGATGAACTATACTGCCACGACATTACCGCAAGACAAAAATCTATTACAAGAAATTGTATTGGATCAGCAAAATCAATTAGCAGAACAACAAAATAATTTAATACAACAGCAAGAACAAATAACGGAACAACAAAATATAATTAAACAAATCCGTGAGCAATATGAGAACCTGCAACATCAAGTACAATGTTTAATCCGTCAACAATATGGCCGAAAATCAGAACAAGGTATTCCTGGTCAAGTGAATTTATTTGATACACTCGAGAATAATCAAAATGAAAAGACACCAAATAATA
>JAJYDF010000078.1 GCA_021777765.1 Pseudomonadota bacterium
AGTAAAATAAGTTCTTTGTGAAAATGTCTCCATTTAAAACTTATCATCTGCGCAATCCTTTGCTAATATTTGGCAATAGCTTATCACTACCGGTTAGTTTTTGCGACGCAACCATTTTCCCTAACTCGCTGCCCTCTGCTTGGCTAATTTGAATTTTTTAATAATGATATAATTCAAGTTTTAGTACCAGTTACTTAGCCTTGTGCCTCTTTATATAGCTTAGAAATATTAGTCTATACTCTATATAAAATATGTAAAAACAAATACATAGACACAAGGTATCGTTATGCGCAATACAGCTGATGATAAATCACTTGAAATACTGGCAAAGGCTCAAGATTTCCAAAATCTGTTATCCCAACTCACTATTCTGCCCGGGAAAGAAGGTTCTCTATCTTTAGCTATTAAAAAACAAATCAAAGAAGAAAACGATACAGAAGATATAGTTAATAAAATAGATAAAAGTATATTAGGAATAATATCTAATTATAATAATTTTGGTATAAATCAATCTGGTATTTCTGAATTAGATCCTGAACAAGCTAATGAAATTTGTGCGAACGCAACTAAATTACTTGACGAATTAATTTCATTTCTTAAGAAAGAAGATATCCTAACTTCAAATGATTTAATAATAAGTTTAGAAAATGAAAAGAATATTTACATTCAAATGCACCATATCGTTTATTCACTTATAGTATCTGAACAAACTAATGAGAATTCAGCTCAAGAAAGTGAAATACCTATTGTCAAATCATATCCGGACAATATCGAAAAAGTTCAGCATACAAAAGATACTGACCTCGACACATTATTAGAAGACCCAAATATAAAAGAAGAATTAGAAATATATACTCTTGATTCAGAATTAGTTGACACAACACTATGGACTGAATCTGTTACTGAGATACATCAAGCAAGGGGCAATAGACAGTCAATTAATAACCCATATGATCTTGATGAATTGTTAGAAAACATTAAACTGGACAGTAAGGAATTAGATAGTAAAGCACTACATGCTACTGTAAGCAATGATATTAAAGAAGCTAAATTATCAATTAGAGCTGAGCTTGAAGAAAAATATAAAACTATCTTAAATATCGCTATTCAATTAAAGAACGGCGAAATTAGTGATGCTCTTGCACTTAAGCTGTCTGAAACGAAAATGATAATCTCCCAGATGTATCAATCGCTCAATTCACTTGGAGTGGATGATCCAGTAATGGTTAAATTAGATGAACATAAATTTAAATTTGCAACCGAGCTTTGTAAATTATTACATGGACAAATCATATCAAATCAATATAAACAATTTATGAGCGATTATGAAAACCTATCTTCATCAGCTTCTATCAGCAACGATGAACGGCTAAATATAGGCAAATTACATGGGAATTTAGTAAACAACATACAACAATACATAATCGAGTGGGAAAGCAATGATGACCTACACAAATTATGGGATTCCTGTAATAGCAATATGAGTGAGATTAATCAAATTCATCAACAGCAAATAATTATGCAAAGAAAAGAAAAACAATCGCTTAAAGAAGAAGCTTTGAAAAATGTTGATTTAAATAGCTTAATCGCTAAAGTCGATGAGGCCATTGGCCACAAAGACTATACAACCCTTGTTGATATGAAAAAGCAACTTCTGGAGCAACAAGCTTACCTTAGCAAATCACTTGAAAAAGCAATGCATTCTGTAGAAACTATTCAACCATTAAGAGATACAATAAACTCTGTGTCAGAATGTTTAAAGAAAATTAATAATGAACTAGGCATAACAACACCTGCGATTTTAGCCCAGCCTAACAATAAAGAGAGAGATTTAGGGAATGCGCTTCCAACACTTCCATCAGTTAGAAGAACGATATAAGATATCTTTATTGTTTAACCTGCTCCAATCCGTACATGTATAGGACAGATTATGAATACTCCAGAGTTAAACTCAGAAGATAATTTTGAGCAATTTATAGAGAATCTATTAACAGATTTTGAAAAAAACCCTCAACGTTATAAAGATAAAAAATTCAAATTTTTTGACGTTAACACCGCTGATAAAAATGGTTCAACATTACTTCATTTTGCTGTTATGTCTGCAAATGATCGAAAAACGGATGAAAAATTATCAAACGAAGAGCAAAACCGACAAAAGCAGGCGCAATTAAATAAACGAAAGTCGTTGCTTCGTTTTTTGCTAAGAAATGGTGCTGATATTAATGCAGAAAATAAAGAGAAAAAAACACCTTTAGACTACGCCTTACAACAAAGAGCATATCCTCTTGCTGAAATGTTGATTAAACTGGGCGCTAATATAGAACACCGCATTAATAATACTACTTGGTTACATTATTCTATTAAAATGAAGGATTTTGAATTAGCTCGTTTCTTACTAAAAATGGGAGCGAATAGCCAAGCTAAATATGGATCAAATACTGATAAAGAAACACCGCTTCATTTAATCGCCTTTTATGCGTTGCCTGAGTGTTGGTGGAAACTGTTCTTTGATTATGGGGCTGGCATATTGACACATATCTCAAACTGGAACCAGCTTCAATTAGATGTTAAAGAGGTTGTTACAAACCGTTTTCTTTATCGTTCTTCTATCAATTCTGGAAAAGATTTTTGTTCCGTCACTAAGAAACTCCCTTTATTTGATAAGTGCGTTACTACAATTGCCGATTTGGAAACTTCTATTAATACTGGTATTCAGTATAATCTTGATGCGTTCATACG
>JAJYDF010000022.1 GCA_021777765.1 Pseudomonadota bacterium
AAGGTACAGTTGATCCTAATTTACCGGCGGGTACTAATACATTTATTGATCATATTGTCGTTACTCCACCTGCAGGCGTTAGCGATCCAAATTCAACTAATAATACAGCAACAGATACCAACAGTGTATTACCAGAAGCCTCACTCTCCGTCACTAAACTGGTTGATGGTCAGACTTCAGAAGTTGCAAATCTAGGTCAAATCGTTACTTACACAATACAAATTAGCAACGGCGGACCCAGCACAGCTACGGGGGTCAGTGTTAATGATTTATTGCCAGCAGGTTTACTCTTAATCGGCGACACAACACCAGCTGGTACGAGTTATAACCCTATTACAGGTGTATGGACTATTGGCACATTAAATAGTGGCGCAACCGATACCTTAACTGTTGTGGCACAAGTAACAACCATAGGTAATACTGTACCAAGCACCATCACCGACACAGCTACTGGCACAGCTATAGATTCTCCCTCATCATCAAGCTCAGCCACTATTACAGTCAATGCTGATGTAGGCATCACGAAGACGGTCAGCGCTGGTGATGCTGTATCTACCAATGCAATTGGTAGTGTGACAGTGGGCGCGGGACAAGATGTTACCTATCAACTGACGGCGTTTAATAATGGCGGCAATTCAGCAACGGGTGTCACTGTTGTTGATAATTTACCCCCTAATTTCAATTTAAATACCGCGAGCTTCATGCTCAATAATGTTCTGATCAGCGCAGCTAATCTGGCTGCTAACGGCATACACATTAGCGGAAATACCATTACTTGGGATCTTTCAGGCAGCTTAGCAGCCGGTGCACAACAAACATTGTCCTATACGGAAGCGACTAATGCACCAGGCACGATACAAGTAGATCCTAATTCCGTCAGCATAACCAGTAATGAAACTAATCAATATGGTGATGCTACCCCACAAGATAATGGTTACATCGGAAACGCCACCGTAATACCACAAGAAAATATTTCAATTACGAATACTGATAGTAAAACTAATGTTATTCCAGGCACTGCAGATACTTACACCATCACGGTCACTAACGGCGGCCCAAGCCCGATGACCAACGGCACAGTTGTCGATACGATTCCTGCTGGATTCACTATCACAGGACAAACAAGCAGTGTTGGAGGCGTTACATTTACCAACTTAGGCAATGGTCAAGTTGAATGGACAGGACTCAATTTAGCCAACGGCGCTATAGCAACATTTACCTTAACAGGTAATATTGACCCTAATTTGCCACAAGGCACTTACACCAATATTGCCCAAGTGTCTGTGCCAGCGGGACAAATTGATACCAATGTTAATTACACCGCTACAGATACTAATAATCTGAATCCAACAGCCAATATATCGGTTAAAACTACGGATAGTGGCAATTTCATTTCAGGTACATTCAATCCCACTAACAACGACACTACGGGAGGCACAGCGATACCGGGTAATTCCACTACTTATACCGTTGTGGTCACTAATAATGGACCTTCGAATGTCACTGACGTCCATCTCTCAGATTTATTACCCACTGGAATTTCCTCTGATTCATGGTCAGCATTATTAAGCGCGGGAGCAAGCAATAGTCTAGGTATCAGCGGTACTGGCAATATTAACGATACCATCAGCCTCGCTTCAGGTAGCTCTATTACCTATACCATTCTTGCTAACATATCGGCTGGTGCAACAGCCACTTTAAATAATACGGCATCCGTCGCAATGCCAGTCGGATTAACCGATACGAATGCGTTCCAGAGTTCAACTGACACCTTGGCATTACTACCAAGTGGTGGAATATCCGTCACCAATACAGATAACAAAACGACAGAATCAGCTGGATCGACTGATACCTACTTGATAACCGTCACTAACACTGGTCCGAGCAATATTACTGGTGTAAAAATTGTTGATACATTACCTACAGGCATACTAGCCACATTACCCAGTGGATCGCCCTTACCTGCTGGTTCACCTGCAAGCGGCTTTCTGAATGTTACCTCACCTAATTTACCATCAGGGGTACAATTCATTAATTTAGGTAATGGGCAAGTGGAATGGTTAGTCTCTGATTTAAATAGTTTGCAGACCTTACAATTACAATTAGTGGGATTAGTGAGCCCAAGCTTAATATCAACTACAACCTTTACCAATACAGCAACCGTCAGCGTGCCTCCCGGTGAAGTTAATACTAATACCAACCCAACAACAATAACTGTCGCTGATACCAATGCTGTTACACCTATTGCTGATTTACATTTACTTAACTTAGTGGATGGTTTACCAGCAACAACAGTAACCCAAGGATCGTTTATACTTTACACCATCCAAGTCACTAACGATGGCGCTATCAGCGCTACTGGTGTCAATGTATCGAACCCATTTGCCAGCGCAAGTTTACAATTTGTTAGCGAAACCACTACAGCAGGCTTATACAATCTCAACACAGGTGTTTGGAACGTAGGCACACTTGCCACCGGGCAAACCGAAACATTAACGATAGAAGCCATCTCAAATGCCTCAGCCACCACAACGGCCACCGCTACAGCAACAAATGCCGCTACAGTATCAAGCACCGTGGTATTAACAGACCCACCAGCCATCATTTTCCCGAAATTCTTAGGCGTTATTGATGTAAGCAGTGGTCAAATATTGACAGGGAATAACAACAATAACAGTAATCCATCAAATAATACTGGCTCTTACAACGGCGGTAATAATACTTCAGTGGGTGGCGATAAAGACGATGATGATTCACATCATCATAACTCTGGTCATGGTGAGCACGATTGTACGGATGCACTGAAATTCGATAGCGTGATTGATGGACATGATTATATAAAACAATTTCACGACAATTTGATAAATGCATCAAATCACATAGATATTGATGGATTATTAAAGAAAATGCATGAATCTGCGCAACATGAGGCCAATCTTGATCATCATCATATCGAACATAACGCTAACAATAATCCACCACCCGACGCTAACCCTAAAGGTGAATCCTATGCAAAAGCCTGTGCATTTACCTATGCTTCTTTACTTTTACATCCTTCAGAACATCATCCATTGAATAACGAAGAGCACAATCAACACATTCATCATGTTGCTTAGCCTTTCCTTCTCCCGCTTGCGGGAGAAGGTGCCTTCGGTAGATGAGGGTGGTTTAAACATATGTGATCAACTCGCCAAAAACCGCAATAAACTCTGATCATTCAACATATTTTCCAACAAGTTCGTCACAGCCATATTAACCTGTTGCGAAGCATCGACATGTGTAAACTGCAAATAATTATCGCTGTAACTAGACGCCCGATAAGTCTTATGGAACGTACCTGCCGAATTGGTCACTGTCACTGCCGCTGCCACCTCAGAACGCGTACTGGTCGCCGCAACACCAGACAATGTACCGTAATTAATCAACAATACCTTCACCTTTAATATAGTATTCGTTGCCGCAGTACTCGCCACAGGTACAAACCCTTGCGCCGTCAAACCACGAATCATTTGTGCCATGAACACTTGGTTAACCGTCTGACTAGGATCAATTTTCGCTGCCGCATATTCCGCTTCCATACCTTGTGGTCTTGCATCTTCAACTTGGATAACAACTCGCTTACCACTAGCAATATCCGCCACCTGTATATTCGGCTGAGGATCTAAAAAAACAAATGATGGATTTGACGCACAAGCATTCAACAAAACACAAAAAATAACGCCAGTGAATAAATAGAATATTTTTTTCATAGCCACTCCTGAGAAAAAAAGGTCAATCATGATCTTGCAACAGTTCAAAGTGGTCAAGTACCATTTATCTATTTTACATTTCAAAGGGGTCAAGTACCGTTTATCAAGTTAATCATTGTTAACTTGATAAACGGTACTTGACCCCTTTTAGGAAACACAATGGAAATTTCAATTGAAACAGAATCTGGCCTACCTATTCTCTCCGTATCGCAACTGAATCGAGAAGTTAAAGATATTTTAGAAAGTACTTTTCCTTTTGTATGGATTGAAGGTGAAATTTCCAATTTCGCATGTCCTAGCTCCGGGCATTGGTATTTTTCATTAAAAGATGCCAGTGCCAGCGTACGCTGCGCCATGTTTTCCTC
Source organism: Pseudomonadota bacterium (assembly GCA_021777765.1). Lineage (GTDB taxonomy): Bacteria > Pseudomonadota > Gammaproteobacteria > DASZBR01 > DASZBR01 > JAJYDF01. The sequence continues at coordinate 4,115 of JAJYDF010000022.1, forward strand.
CCGCAATCGCATCCTAAAATTCACCCCTGAATCAGGTATGCACGTTATCGCTAGAGCAAAAGTCAGCTTGTACGAAGGCCGCGGCGAATACCAATTAATTATTGAACAATTAGAAATCGCCGGATTCGGCGCATTACAAAAAGCTTTTGAACAATTAAAAGAAAAACTGGCTAAAGAAGGATTATTTATTGCCGATCATAAAAAACCACTCCCTGCTTTACCCAAACAAATCGGCGTAATTACCTCAGCAACTGGCGCTGCAATTCGCGATATTTTAAGTGTATTAAAAAGACGATTTTCCAGTTTACCAATTATTATTTATCCTACTGCTGTACAAGGCGCGGAAGCTGCAAAACAAATCGTAGCTGCAATCGAAATTGCAAATTCACGCAACGAATGTGATGTATTAATCATAGCGAGAGGTGGCGGGTCAATTGAAGATTTATGGCCATTTAATGAAGAGACTGTCGCGCGTGCCATTTACGCAAGTCAAATACCTATTATCAGCGGCGTAGGACATGAAATTGATATTACTATCGCAGATTATGTTGCCGATCACAGAGCTGCAACACCTTCCGCTGCAGCAGAATTAGTCAGCCCTGATTGCAATGAATGGTTAGCGATATTATCAAAATTAAGTTCCAGGTTAACGCATTTAACACAACAATTTATTCAACAAAAAATATTGCAATTAGATTGGTTAACACAACGCTTACGCGATCCACGCCAACAATTAACTGATCAAATACAAAAATTACAACAACATGAACAACGATTTAATCAAACCATGAAATATTTATTACAAGAAAAACAACAAAAATTAATGCATTTAAGCCAATCATTAAATGCAATTTCACCATTAGCCACATTAAGTCGTGGATACTCTATTATTACCAGAGAAGCAAATGGAGAAATCATTCGCAACTCAACACAAGTTGATATCAACGAAAAAATTACCGCGCAATTAAATGAAGGATTTTTACATTGCACAGTTCATTCTAAATCATTAAATTAGCTCGCTTTATTTCTATTTAGGGAAGTTTATTCGGATAAACTTCCCTACCAAGGCAATATTTCAATTATGTGGTGAGTCAGCGCTTTCAATACGCTTATTCATCATTACCATGCAAATTCTTATGTAGCTGATTGCGCCCTTTCTTTAAATTGATATTAATTACCGCTGCCAATCGTCTACGAGATAATCGTTTTTTACGAATATTCCATAACGTCAAAATGGGCCCTGATAATCCATAGGCAACAAATACCAAACATAATACGCGAGGAGGATCAAAATAAACGGTGACAAAAACTAATACGACAATTAATACAGTGATAAATGGAACTCGATTGTGTAAATCAATTTCTTTAAAACTGTGATATCTGATTTTGCTAACCATTAATAAAGCACAGAGAATAGCAATAACCGCTGCAACAACAGACAAAACTTGACCACTCAAATGGTAAAGATTTCCTACCCAAATTAAACCAGCCATAATTCCCGCTGATGCAGTACAAGATAATCCCTGAAAAAATCGTTTATCCGCTGTACCCAATTGTGTATTAAAACGGGCTAATCGTAATGCTGTCGCTGCGACATAAATAAATGCCGCTAAAAAACCCACTTTACCTAACGTGGCCAATGCCCAGCTATACGCTAAGAAAGGCGGGGCCAAACCAAAACTAACCATGTCAGACAAACTGTCATATTCAGCACCAAATGCGCTTTGGGTATTGGTTAATCTTGCTACTCTTCCATCCAACCCATCCATTAGCATAGCAAGATATATTGCCATTGCAGCCGTATTAAAATGGCCTTTGAATGCCGCGCCGATTGCATAAAACCCTGCAAATATCGCAGCAGTTGTTAATAAATTCGGCAATAAATAAATCCCACGAGGGCGATGTGTTTGGTGATTGTTAATTGGCATGACATAACTCGCTAAAACAAGAACAAGTCGTCCATCATAGTAATTCATATGATTTTGTTCAAGAAACCAAAGAGGTTAATAACATTTAACACTGCATTCAGAAGCACTAAAGCTAGTGCTCATCATGACTTCGTGCGACAAACATGGAAATACTTAATAATAATGTTACAAAAAACCCTACCCAACTGACCCACATGGGTAATGTGTAACCATCAATGATGATTGATATTGAATAAATAATCCGTAACAAATGCAGGACCGAAACTATGCCAAAGAGAACTCCAGCGAGAACTAACATGATATTTTTAAGCATTTGAATAACCCTCATCAAAACCCTCTCCCAAAGGGAGAGGGAATTTTTAAAAATTATTGTTGTGTAAACCCTAATGAGTAGTTATTTGCACCAGTCTGTACTGAACCTGTGAATGTATAACCGCCTTTAGAATTGGTTTGAGTCGCATTTAAATACTGCCATGGACCATCAGCTATTTGCACTGTTGATTCATTTTGCGAACCGGTTCCCACTTTCACCTTCACCACACCAGCAGAACAACTGCCATTATCATAAATATTATAGGTAGACGAATTGACTTTAGTTACACCAACACCACCATTAGCGTCTATTGATAATACCTGACTACCCGCTGGCCAAGTAAAACTCACCTGATCGGTAAAACCACACGTTCCTATAATATGCCCATGCTTGCTTGCTGCTTGATCGGCAAATGAACTGCTGCTGATTACCACTAAGCTTAATAAAATTGCACTGATTTTCTTCATTTGAATCTCTCCTTAAGTTAATTGAAAAGTAAAAACTACGGTGTGCAGTTTGGAGAAATTAAGAACATCGCGCAGGTTTATTACGGACAATGTGTTATGAAATATGGCCAAGTTGATGAAAGATATGAGATAATGTGCAACTTAATTAAAACATAATCAGTTTAAATATAGGCAAAAGCATGTCCATGAGTAATGAGAAGTCTATCACCAAAGACTCTAAAATAATTGTTGAAGGAATTACAGAAAATGGTGAACAGTTCCGCCCCTCTGATTGGGCTGAACGGATGAGTGGCAGTTTATCCACCGTTGATAGTATGCACCGCGTTATTTATTCACCGTTATTACAACCAGCTATAAGAAATGGTGAAAAATGTATGTTAATTGACCCCGAATTGAAATCTGCAAACCCTGCACTTTATGAATCTTTATTAAAGTGGGTCAAAGAAAATAATTTGAAAATTTGTAAAGAAGACTAATCTTCCTTCTCCCGCTTGCGGGAGAAGGTGCCGAAGGCGGATGAGAGTGTGTTAAATATATGTGTAAAGCCTTTTAATACCCCCTCATCCACCTTCGGCACCTTCGCACCGAAGGGGAGAAGGAAAAAAAATTGAGGAGTAACAATGAGAAAATCAACAATTCAATCCGATACCAAAACATTTCCCGCAAATTATTTATTATTACTACGCAATTTTCTCGAATACAAAAATTTTAATACCGAAGAAATATTTCAAAATGTTAAATTACCTGCTCATCTAACAAATGATCCTGAACAATTTGTATCACATGCCTTGTTAAAACAATATATAGAAACGGTAATTGAAAAAACGAATACCCCAGAATTAGGACTTTATTTTGGACAATTTCTCAATTTTACCGCACATGGCGACCTCGGCAACGCAGTAATAAGCAGCAAAAATCTCAATGAATCACTACAAATGATCTCAAAATATTTCAAAACCAGAACACCTTTAATTGACATTAATATCGAAACTCAAAATGAAGTATGTATGATGTCTGCAAGTTTTAATTTATTACCCGATGCGGTAGAACATTTTTTAGTCGATGCTTATTTTGCAACATTAATATCGGTACGAAAATTTATTTTAAATGATAAACATTATGATGTAAGTATTTATCTCAAAAGACCAAAGCCAAAAAATACCGAACCTTATACAGAATTATTTGGTGAAAAAGTATTTTTTTCAGCAAAAAATAACGAATATCATTTACCCACAGAAAGCTTAGCTCTCACCTTTCCTCTTTCAAATCCCATCGCAAGAGAAATCGCAGAACGTAAATGCCAACAAAAATTAAAAGAATTAGAACATTTAGATGATTTAGTTTCTAAAGTAAAAACCTTATTAATTGCAACACCCTGTTATTTTCAAAACCTGGATGAATTAGCACAACAATTACATATGTCGACCCGCACTTTGCGAAGAAAATTAAGCGATTTAGACACTTCTTATCAAACCATTTTAGATGAATTACGCAAAGAGTTAGCAATTAATTATTTACAAAACTCATCATTAAGTATTGTAGAAATCGCACATATGTTGCAATTCAGTGACTCATCTAATTTTAGTAGCGCATTTCGTAAATGGACTAATAAACCACCTAGTGATTTTCGAAATTAATAGATAAAATTAACGATTATTTTTTTAGAACTTTACTTTATAACTTTCTCACCAATCCCAGCAATAAAACAGGGCAAAAATTAATTTTGCATATAAACATTTAGACTTAATCATATTTTCATGAAACTTCCTTTTCAGGGAAGTTTCTTACATTTTTTACAATTGACTCGCAAATAACAATTAATTAGCAGAAGTGATCGGATATTCGACTCATTCTTAAGAAGCTGGGTTAGTTGAAAGAGGAAGCTCAGGATGGCTAATGAATATACAAGTCACATTCATCAACTTTACAATCATTAACTTGAAAGATGGTACTTGACCCCTTTATTCCCTCTCATTTATCCTAGCGCGCTTGGCTTGAAAATTCTTGGGAGAGATGTCCGAGTGGTTTAAGGAGCACGCCTGGAAAGTGTGTGTACGTTAATAGCGTACCGAGGGTTCGAATCCCTCTCTCTCCGCCAGTTAAGATCAAGCAATCGATATGGTGGCCACGTCGGTCCCCTCGCGATGTGAAACTGTAAACCCCGCTAGGCCCGGAAGGGAGCAACGGTAGCAGTGTAGCAGGCGCGTTGGTGTGGCTGATGTTGGCCGCCTCCAATTGTTTTCTTGCTTCCTACGTTTTCCCTCTAGTTCATTTAAAGATCTGTCATTAAATAATTAGAAAATGACATTTTCATTTAGTTACACCCAGGCTACAATTATTGTTTTTTAATTACATGTAGCCTGGGTGAAAGCAAATGATGCGCTTATTTAAAGCGATAGATTAAAATTAATTGCATCACTTGTTCAATTTGCTGCTGCAACCCGGGATATTAAATCGAACATTCAATACTGATATTTTTGAGCCCTCACCATGACCTATCAAGTTCTAGCACGAAAATGGCGTCCACAAACATTCACAGAAATGGTTGGTCAAGAACATGTGACACGTGCCTTATGTAATGCCCTTGATCAAAATAGACTGCATCATGCCTATTTATTTACTGGCACACGTGGCGTAGGCAAAACTACTGTTGCACGCATATTTGCAAAATCATTAAATTGCGAAAAAGGAATTAGTTCACACCCGTGCGGCGTTTGCAGTAGTTGCGAAGAAATTACCCAAGGACGATTTTTTGATTTAATTGAGGTCGATGCCGCATCACGCACCAAAGTCGAAGATACGCGCGATTTATTGGAAAATGTGCAATTTGCACCCAACCGTGGCCGCTATAAAGTGTATATTATCGACGAAGTACACATGTTATCCGGACACAGTTTTAATGCTTTATTAAAAACATTAGAAGAACCACCACCGCATGTAAAATTCTTATTAGCAACCACTGATCCCCAAAAACTACCAGTCACTGTTTTATCACGCTGCTTACAATTTCATTTAAAAAATATGCCCGCTGAAACAATTGTGACACATTTACAAAATATTCTTGCCCAAGAAAATATCCATTATGAAACACCTGGATTATGGCAATTAGCCAACGCAGCCGATGGCAGTATGCGTGATGCATTGAGTTTATTAGATCAAGCGATTGCTTATGGAAATGGACAAGTCATTGAAACAGATATTTATACCATGTTAGGTACATTACCAACACATCAACTTGTCCCTTTGATTGATGCATTAATATCAGCAAATCCGCAACAATTAATGAATATTATTAATGAGCTAGCCGCACATGGCGCCGATTTTCATCAAGTTTTAGAAGAATTATTGCGCTTCTTACAACAAATCGCTGTTACACAACAAGTGCCCACCGCAATTGATCAAAATAATAGTAGCAAAGAAAAAATATTAGCTTTTGCAAAACAAATTACTGCAGAAGACGTGCAATTATATTATCAAATCGCCATTATGGGACGTAAAGATTTACCTTATGCACCCAGTCCGAAATTAGGTTTTGAAATGATTTTATTACGTATGTTGGTTTTTAAACCGGATAATAATCACCTAACTCATACACCGAATTTAACTACAACAAAAACAGTGATTAACAATGCCGTTAAATCCACGGGTGAATCATCTGCTACGATCAATAAAATACATCAATCCACTGCTGGATCTAATACGTTAATACAACCAACTGCAATTAATTCAGCCATTACAACTCACACAATGACACAAGCAGCATCAACTCATTCAGCAACAGAAAATAATTGGGCAACGATATTATCTCAGTTGAATTTAACTGGCATGACATTAGCCTTAGCTAATAATTGTTCACTGGAAAAAATCGAAGAAAGTGCCGTGCATTTATTATTAGACCCTAGCCATTCCGCTTTGCATAACTCACGCAATGATGAACGATTAACACAAGCGCTACAGAATTATTTTAATAAACCGATGAAATTACAGATACGAATCAGCACACCCAATAGCGCAACTCCAGCACAGCAACAACATAGTGCACAATTAGCAAAACAAGCGGCTGCAAAAAATACAATTGAAAATGATCCTGGCGTGCAATCAATCATTAAAACTTTTGATGCAAAAATACATCCAGAATCAATTAAAGCACTAGAAAATACTCATAATGAAATTAAGGATTAATTATGAATAAATTAATATCATTAATGATTTTATTTATTTTAATGACAGGATGTGCTTATGATTTTCAACCGGCGAGTTTGACTTATACAGATAATTCTAAACCTGGAACGAGCGCAACTTATACTAGTACAACTTATTAGTTTTTATTGCTTGCTAAAAACTCCCTCACCCTAACCCTCTCCCTAAAAGTAGAGGGGATCATTCAGTGCCAAATTTTATTTTCCGTATATTTTCTCTTTTCACACAATTCTAAGACATTTAACAAGTAGCCACGCAAATTTGAAGCGAAATATGAAGTTATTTATTGCAGGACCGTAGATTACAGGGACGTAATCTTCGATCGCAGGAAGCGGCTTCGTCCGGCAATAAATAACTTCATATTTCGCGTATTACTGCCACAGATATAGAAAGCAACAAAAATTATTCAAACTGCGAAGTAAATTGTTTCCGCAATAAAAATCGAATCGCTATCAAAGGTAATAATAAATACAAAATAGTACTCCCAACCAAAATCGTTTCATAATGGGCTAACTCACCACTACTAGCTAAATTCGTTGGCAATGTAAAACTTGTTATTAGTGCACCAATACAAACAATAATTGCTGGAACAACCACAATCCATACCCCCACAATACCGCCAGGAATTTTAAATGGTCGAATAATATTTTTTTCACGATAACGCAAACAAAGCACCGAACTAAATAATAAAATATACATCAACACAGTCGATTGACTAGACATATCAATCAACATCCAAAAAGCCGTATTAGCATTGGGTAAATAAAGAAATAATGAAGCAAATAAAGTCGCAATAAACCCCTGCACAATTAAAATAGTGACTGGCACACCATTTTTACTTTCTTGAGCAAAAGCCTTAAAAACATGACCATTCTTAGCTGCAACACATAAACCTCTCGCGGGCCCTAATATCCATGCACTTAAGGAAGAAAAACCACCAAGTACGATTAAAAACACTAACACAGGCACCGCCCAAGCGATATGAAATTGATTAAAAAATGCAGAAAAACCTTCAATTAAACCAGCCACTAAACTCAACTGCTGTTTTGGCACAACCACTGCTATAGCCAATGATCCCAAAATGGTGGTGAATAAAATTAATATGACTGCAATAAATATCGCTCGCGTAAAACTGCGTTGCGGATTAATCACGTTTTGCGCATGAAATGCCGTAATTTGCATCCCTGCGTAACCTGATATGACTCCCGCAAAAAAGATAAAATTACTGAAATGCATAGTTGGGATTATTTGAGAAGTATTTAATGCTATTTGTGACGCTTGATGTGATAACAACCAATAACCACCCAATAAAACAATTATTGCACCTGGAATTAACGTGCCAAATAATGCACCAAAGATATTTAAGCGGCTCGATGCTTTAATGCCTAATAAATTATAAAAAGTGGCGCTCCACAAAATAATTATCGTACAAATAAAAATATATAATTTATTCTGCGCTAAATGAGGATTCACTAAATACGCTAACGTCGCAGCCATCGAAGACAACGCAGCGGGAAAACTAATGACGTTATTAATCCATTCCAACCAAATTGCTAATAACCCTAAATTATCTCCGAATGCCCTCCGCACCCATAAATAAACACCCCCTGCTTGCGGATACGTAGTCGCTAATTCTGCACAGACCAATCCGCTGGGAATTAAAAATAATAATGCAGCTGCCAGATAAAAGAAGACAGAACTTAAACCCATGCTTGCCATTAATGGTAATCCGCGCAAATCAATAATTGCAGCCACACTGATCATTGCTAAAGCAAACGTACCTAAGACTCTTGCAGGTGAGTTGGTCAACATTGTTCTTTTCCTTAATAAAATGGCAGAAGTAATTTATACTCGCACCACGATAAGTAAATCAATAATTGAATACAAATTGCATTATTAATTTTAAGAGGTAAAGCATGCTAAGCATAGGTTTAATGAGTGGCACATCGATGGATGGCATAGATTGCGCGTTGCTTGAAACAGATGGGTCATCACGATTAATTAAAGAATTAGGTAACACCGCCATATCTTATGAGCCGCAATTTAAAATATTATTGAAAGCGACTGAATATGCTATAAGAAAATGCTTAGGCAATTTAAATGATGCTAAAAAATTATTTCCACAAATCATAGAAGAATATTTAATCAATGTTTTGCAAATTAATCAAAAAAATATCGCTACTAAAATGATCGACCTCCAATCGTATTTACAAAATATAACACACGAAAACTCTAATATTTCACTAGAAAAGACAATACAACATTCTACCCTGCTACATGCCAAAGCCGTTCAAAATTTGTTGCAACAAACTGGCTATAAAGCGCAACAAATTGATGTCGTCGGATATCACGGTCAAACATTTTTTCATCAACCTGCAAAAAAAATATCAATTATTTTAGGCGACGGCCAATATTTATCCGATTTACTCGGCATAACTGTAGTCAATGATTTTCGTAGCAATGATATTGAAGCAGGTGGTCAAGGTGCGCCACTTGCACCAATTTATCACCAAGCACTAGCCATACGTGATAAAAAAATCCCTGCTATTGTAGTAAATTGTGGCGGTATTGCTAACGTCACCATAATTCAAAATCAAAATGAATTAGATTTAATTGGATTTGATACCGGCCCAGGAAATGCATTAATTGATAGTGTTGTGCGCCAACGCACACAAGGTAAACAACACATGGATAAAGATGGCCAATATGCGAAATCAGGAACAATTAATCTAGGTGTTTTAGCAGCACTTTATGAAAAAGCATTAATTAAAGACGGTGAAAATTACTTTAATTTATTACCACCGAAATCACTTGATTATGGTGATATTCAGCTTATTCCCGAATTAAATTCACTTTCTTTGGAAGATGCGTGCGCAACATTAGCGGCATTTACAGCAGATTCAATTATTCAAAGTGTACAAAAATTAAATCAAGCCATTCCAAATCATTGGATATTAGCAGGCGGTGGTTGGAAAAATCCTGCGATTCGAGAACAACTAGAAGCTCGTTTAATTAATTTGTTTGGAAATAAAATGACCGTGGTGAGCGCAGATAAAATTGGATGGAATAGTCAAGCAATGGAAGCTCAATTATTTGCGTTTCTTGCTGTACGAAGTCTACTCAAAAAACCACTCAGCGTACCAGGGACAACCAGAGTTCCAAAACCCATGTTTGGTGGTAAAATCTATTATGCGCATCCTGTCGCTAACTCACAGAGTAAAGCTTAGCCTCAGTAAAAGTAAATTTCATTAAAAAAGGGGATTAATTATGCCTTTTACAAAAGAATATAATGATCGGATATCATCTGCTTTAAATACTAATAATTTAGTTGAAATTGATGCAGTGATGATGACGCAAGTTATAAAACCGAGTAAATTAAGTAAGATAGAATTATGCCTTAAAGTTGCTTGTCGTTATTCTCAAACAGAGGTCATTAAAAAGTATTTAACAGAACGAACTTTTTCAGAAGATTTTCTTTATGTTGTATTATTTGAAGCCGTCCAAACAGCAAATCGTGAAATAGTTCAACTCTTAATTGAAAAATTCTCTCTAGATCAAAATAGGTTTTTCGACACCGAATTATGTAATGCGAATGAAATTGCTGACTTTCATATTTCTCTTGATAAAGAATGGCAAGCGTCCGCTTTTCTTTTATCTCTTGCATCCTCCGATAAAGATGCTGGAAAAAATTTGCTTAATTATTTTCTGAGTATAGATAGCACTCAAATCAATAAACCTTTCAAATATTACAATAAGAAAAACTATACTGTTCTTTTACTCGTTTATTTGAGAGCAGATATTATAAAATTATTACTACAAAAAGGCGCTAATCCCTATATCAAGTGCGATGAGCAATTAAATTCAGAACAGCGAAAAGAATTTATTCATTTATATCCAAATGGCATTAAACAATATTCATTTCATGATCTCATTACTGCTGAACCCGATAAAAACATGGCAAGAAATTCTATAAAAGAATGTTATTTGGAATGGTTATTCATTAATAAATATAGAGAACTAAAATTATTATCCGACGCCACACAGATTCTAAATAGATATTCTTCAGAAAACTCTTCTACTGTTGCACGAAATTCACAAGCCTCAACAACAGCTCTACATGTTGCTGCTAGTGAAGGTGATCTAGATGGAGTGAAATTATTGATAGCCCAAGGCGCTAATTATGGCATTAAGAATGAAGATGGTTTAACGCCTTTTGAATTGGCTCACCGCAATGGTCATCTCAAAGTGAGTAGATTTTTATTTGACATCAAGTTACAAAATACAATTATTAAAGATATTTCTGACAACGAATTAATACGATTCAAGGATCACAATTTAGGCGAAGGTAATTCCGCTTGGGTTTACAAAGGAACATATAATAATCAATCTGTTGCTATTAAAGAGCTGAAAAATTCATGCACTATTGCACGTGCTCAATTAGAAATAAAATATATAATGGCATTTGAATCGCCTTATATCGTGAAAGCACATGGGGTATGTGTGCAAGATAAATATTTTTCATTGGTATTACATCACTATGCCAAGGGTTGTTTAGGAGAAATATTATTTAAGCTAGATATTGATATGACGTGGAACGAACGCGAGAGAATTATTAAAGATGTTGCATATGGAATGGATTATGCACATGCCTGTGGTGTGATACATGGCGACCTCAAACCAGAAAATATTTTATTACAATTAACGGATGGTGAATTACGAGCAGTAATTACAGATTTTGATGCATTAAAACAAAGAGGAGAAGTTGCAGGATCTCATCACAGTGTGACCATTGTAAATTCTGGTGGATTTTCAGGTTCGCGTGGATATTTTGCCCCAGAACTTCTTGAGCCTAAAAAATTTAAAATAGAAACCCCCGTAACAACGACTCAATCAGATATTTACAGCTTTGGTGTATTAACTTATACCATTGCGAAACGGGAAATGCCTTTTCCTAAAGCTACAATCCGTGAATATGAAGATAAGATAATTAAAGGTAAAATTCCTGAGATGAGCAATAAAGAATTTAGCGAAGAGGTTATAGAGGTGGTGCAAGGTTGTATGAGGCTAAAACCTGAAAACCGTTTCAAGATGCGCGATGTAATTTCAATCTTCGCACCGAAAACTATACAAACATCCTCTTTGACAAACAGCGAAAGAAAACCATTATCCCTCTTAACAACTAATATTCAGAAACTTAAAGAAAATGGTAGTAAAATTGGTGGTTTTTTGGGAGGAAAATTATCACCGCGTCCACAAACTCCGACTAATAGTACTAAATCACTAGCCCTATCATCGCCTAGCCAAACACCAGTAACGAATGGTATTGCTCCACCTCCCTCCGAATTAACTATGCCTGCTAAATTAATTACATCGCAAACACCACCTAATAAAGATAATTCTAAATTATTGGGGCGCTCTAGTAGCTCTTCCGAATTGTTCTCGGATGAAGCAAAAGAACATGAGATGGATCGTTTCAATTTCATCAGTACCGCTGATATTGAAAAAATTAAAATAATGTATGATACCGGTGGCATTACCTTTAATTGTAAATGTTCTTTATGTATCAATTTAGACAAAAATCCTTTTCATGATTTATTGCGTTTTACGATAGAGTCAAGGATTGCTTTGGCAAAATATCTTATTGAACACCCAAAATATCCTGTTGATATTAATATAACGAATAGAAAAAAAAGAACATTTTTGCATGTGATAGCGCAGAGTCGTTTTTATGGTAAGAACGATCCCGTGAAATATTTAAAACATCTCTTTATTAATTATGGTGATAAATATTTTATTGATGTGAATGCCAAAGACAAAGATGGTAATACACCCTTACATTTAGCGGGGGCATCTGGCAATTTACAAATTGTCATAGAATTGTTAGCGCGGAAAGCGGATTTTTCCATTTCAAATAATGAAGGGTTAAGTCCTTATGAATATGTAGCAAGAGAATGTAAGGATCAGCAAATGCGGGATGATATATTGTCTATCATGCCAAAAACAGTTATTGCGGTATCGCCTTCTCTTAGAAGGCCCTGAATAAAATTTATTTTTTATCTTATTCAGTTTAAACATACTGTTCGTGCTTATTAATTAATTTCTGTAACTTATCTTGTAAACTAGCATTTTCATTGGATAAATGTTGAGATTGGGTTATTAATAGTTGTTTAGACATTTCTAACTCTTGTACAGTGTTTTTTAACATCGATATCTGTTCAGTTATTACCGCATTCTTTCTTTCCAAATTAATAGTAATCAATGATTTTTCTTTTGTCTCTTGCTTGATGATATTAAGCTCATTGATCAACGTCTCATTATTTACCTGTAAATTGTATAATTCATGTGATAATTCTGAAATTTTAATTTTTTCCTGTTGTTGAGTTTGATCCATTAAAGCAAAATCTTCTTTCAAAGAATCCCGTTCATTTGTTAATTGTAATTTCACTATTTCAAGTTGTTTTATTTGCTCTATTAAATCAACATTAGTGAGTTGTAATTGTTTGACTTGTTCGATAAAAATAGCTCGTTCTTTTGCTAATAACTGTTCATGATCATTCTGTGATTTGAACAATTCAGATTGAATATTTTCTAAATTAGCTTGTAGTCGGGAGTTCATTTGATACAAACGGTCATTATCAACCTGCAACCTTTGTAATTGATCTTTGACAACGGTGTTATACGTTTCTAATTTGGCATTCAGTTGATCAGATTGTGACAAATCATCACGATACTTTTCGGTTAGTTTCGCCTGATCTAAATAACGCGCTTCAGTTTCTCTATATTTTCTATCAAGTGCTTGATAATCAATGCGCTCTTGTTCTAACTGTTTTTGCAGACTCTCTAACTTTTGCTGGCTCAGCTGTTCAATTTTCTCAATACGACTATCTGCTGCCACATGTAATCGCTCCCATAAACCCTTGACATGAGAGGCCAATTCATGAGGAATTTCATTATGAGCCGTAGATGATTTCTGTGCTTTCCATGATTTTAAGTGGGTGGCAATGGTCGTTCGGCTACCTGTTCCTAGTACCTGCCTTATTCCATCCACAGTGGCCAACTGCCCTCTTCCTTCAAGCTGTGCAGCTGTCTCAGCTATATCCCTATAAGTCACGCCACTACGAGCCATGATGTCATCTCCTTATGATATCGTTACGTATAACGTATCATGTTATTTATCATGACATCAACTTTTCTGATATTTTGAATCTGGCGAGACAATATCTCGTGGGGATCGTTGTGGTTTGGTAGGCCGATCAGAATTCTTTAACATTTGTTCAGTAGCACGCAATTTAACATGTGATACTTCACCTTGAACTTCAAGTTGAACCGTTGAGCGTTGATTTAAAATCTTCTGCAATTCTTCACTCTTATTTTTTAGCAATTGTCTTATTTGTTTTGTTTCCTGCATTGGGAGTGTTAACGCATCCACCTTGTCTAATAAAAAGTTATATAGCACCAATAAATGTCGATCTATTTTTGGTTGAATTTTGAGATAGCTTTCAGATGAATTGGTCATTAAATAAATATTTTTAATATCATTAATTATACCGGAAATTTGTTCATTACTTTTGAATAAGTTCGCTAACAAATCTAAATCTGCTATGAGATGACAGAATCGAGAATGCATTAAAAGCGTTCGACTGAGCTGAGCTTCTGAAACACTACTCTGGTCAAAACCCAATAATTCATTGATTTTTCTATAGGCTTTTTCCATTGCATGACTTTGTGTAGCTATTTTGTCTATATCTTTATCTATCAGAGCAACATAATAATTCATAAACAAACTCTGCAGCTCTTCTGTAAGTGGAGCAAGTAGGTGAATTTTATTTTTATAAGTTGCTACCAGTCTAATCTCTTGGAGCTCTTTTTCATCAATAATCATCATTTTTGCGTGTTCTTTGAGAGAGGCCAGCACTTTCTTTTTCATAGCAAGATAAATACTTTCACAGTTACCTAATCGGTCATTCATTTCTTTATTGTCATCCACCGATGATTGGTTTTGTGTAATAGCTTGCTTAACTGCATTGATGGATTGCTGGATATTTTCTAATTGATTAACAAATTGTAAGGTGAACTTCGATTCAGGCACTGTAGTTAAAGTACTAATCATTTCTTCTAGCTGCATCAATTGATTATTAAGATTTGTTTTTTGTTGTTCACAATAAACGCTATATTTTTCATAAAATTTTTGACTAAACTGATTAAATTGAACAAGACTATCGATATATTGATCATTATTTGCGAGCATTTCATGAACATTCATTACTATAGATGATAATTGATCAATGGTCTTATTATTGTAATTTTCAAAAAAATGATCTAAATCAATTTTTTCTAAGTAGCTCAAACCATCCCCAAATAAGATTTTCTCAATAGCAGAGGTAATAGGTAATGTATTTTGGTCACTTATCGTTGAGCTTTTTAGAGATTTATGCAAATTAATTAATAGGGGTAAACATTTATCAATATTTTGTAAATCTTTTAATTTTGCTATAGCATCACTAAAATAAGCATTGTTTAGATAGTCAACTATTTGATGTTTTAATTCCATTGTTTTTTTATGTAAATCAACAAAATTCGTATTCTTAAGTTGAATGAGTAATTTATCTAAGCTTATTAAATGTCCTTGAACTAAAGACAACCTCTTATTCAATGACAATTTATTGTCAGGATTAACAACTGATAATTGAGATTGTTCCAGCGATTCAAAGTTCAAATAGAATTCTTTAATAGCCGTCAAATACCATTCTCTTCTTTTTATGCATGCTTCATAAAATATTTCTTTAGGATTTTTGCCATCTTTATTTTTAAGCGCAGAATAATGCGCATTATGTGCTTCATACTCTCCTGAATAATCATATTTCTGAACAGTTTCATCTCGCATAATTGCATCATCGCTAATTATCCCATCACCACCTACCACATTTTTAGGATGTTGCCACTCAACATAAGCGCCGGCTTTTCTCTCTTCAGGAATTGCTGAAAACGCATGTTGTGCATTGATTTGCCATTGTGTATTTGTGATCGCCGCTTTAGCAATATTACCTATAACTGCGCTAACAACTGGATTGCCCAATAGCGATACTTGACTAATTTTCGAAATATATTTAATTGATCCTTCCGTAGCCGTATTCAGATTATTAAATGATCTATCATTAAAACAAAATCCCAATAAAATACCTTTATTGAGAAAATGTTCAAATACTTTTGCACTGACCGCGCCACCCAATGAGAATCCATATAAATAAATTAAATCAGATGGAATACCGCTATCAATTAATCGTTGTATTTGTGCAATACCATCATTAAATAAATCTTGACATGCATAAAGATTGCCCTGACTTTTACCGACATTGCGGTAGTTAAAATAAATACAATTAAAATTCTCTAAATCGCTTAACAAATCTTGTTCACCAATATGAGTATAATTTTGATTATTTTCTAGGAAATTGATGATATATCCTCTAAATTTAGAAGCGGATTCTGCTTTGATTTCTAGCGTATCAAGCTGACTATTATCATTTAACGCGACGTAAAATCGCTCAGCATTAAATTTAAAAAGCTCTTTATGCTCAGCCAATCGACTAATTACTGATATTAATTCGCCATCAGGTGGGTCGAAGTTAGATTCACTATTGGTTTTTTGAGCAGGTAAAATAGCACGGCCTACTTTTTCACCTAACCAATCCTCTTTATGTTTTTCTGTATTAACACCAGTAATCCTGACACTTTTTCGAGGAACATCAAGATTAGTCTCCTGGTTTTGTGGATTTCTCATACATATTCACCTGATCTTTATTGTATTATGCAAATAATGTTATTCTTAATATTTATATAGCAGAAGCACATTAATCCCGCCATTTTCACCATTTTTTTCCTTCTCCCCTTCGGGGAAAAGAAAAAAAAAGAGTTTTAGGTTTTTTATGAAAAATTTAAATATATACATTCGTGAATTAGGACAAGATGATTTTAGTGACCTCGATAAACATTTCGGCGCACAATCACAATTCAATAACCCCATAAGCAAATGGGAAAGATATTTGAACCAGCAAATGACTGGTGAACGGCTAGTTAGAGTAATAGAACATGACAATCAAGTGATCGGCCTTGCCACATTAAAATTCGTTTCAGATTACCCTTCTTTTAAAATTCATAAAATTCCAGAAATTAATGATTTATTAATAGCCCAACCTTTCCGCAGACATGGTTTTGGCAGAGCATTAATTGAATCTTTAGAAAGAATTGCAAAAGAATTAGGCTATAAAACAATTGGTTTAGGGGTTGGCCTTTATCAAGATTATGGTAGTGCTCAACGACTTTATTACAAAATGGATTACATTCCAGATGGCTTTGGAATTACCTACAAAGATCATTTTGTAGTGCCAGGTAATAAATATCCAATCGATGACGAATTAATTTTATGGTTAACAAAACAGCTGTAAACTCAAATCGTTAGATTATCCATTAAAAATAATATTTACTTTTTCATACTATACTATCTACAAGTAAAAAATTAATTAATGGAGAAATCCTATGTCAACTGAACAATATCGAAAATTAAGTGATGCACGTCTTGCTAAAAATGCAAACGATATAAAAAAGCTGATTGACGAGTTTCTTGCTTCTGAGAGATTACCACTCGAAATGAGCCCATTGTTTTTATTAAATAAGCGTGGATTTTATGTATCACCTACAGGATTGCTAAATTTTACTGAGATTTTTCTGGAATCCTATGCAAAAAAAATGCATAGCACTTATAACAAAGAAATGTTCAAACCACATTCACCAAAACAATTACAACAACTCACTGATAAATTACACGAAGCAGAATTAGAATTAAAATTATATCAAATACTGCAAAAACAAATTAAACATCCGAAAGATGCCGCAGCACTCACTGAACAACTATTATCTAAATCAGATAAGTTTCGTAAAATTTTATGTCAAAATCCTGACAAATTACGCTGGCTAGTGGATAACAGTTCTCCTGAGGTTATCAAAAAAGTCTATGATTCGAATATCACTCAATCACAACATTGGGACGAAGATATTAAAAACAGAGATGAAATGGAACTTCAAATTAAATTAAAACATGGCATTAATTTAGGAAATAATGAATACAGAATTTACTATGAAATGTATGATGAATTATCAAAAAAATGGTCATCAATATCAGAAAAAGCCCGACTAACTAATATATCGTTGCGTGTTAGTACTGAAACTAGAGATATATTAAGCAAACTTTCAACACTCAAGAAGGAAGCTCACAATGATCGCGGTCTTCAGCTAACCATCTCAAATATGATGAATATGATTAAAAATGCAAAAGAAACCCATGAAGCATCAGCAATAAAACAAACAACACATCAAAAAGCAAGTCATCATATTTCTCATTTAAAGGAAACTACTAAAGGTATTTTTAAACACTCAAAATTGAAAACCGTTGCAAAACAAACAGATGATTTACTGCAAAATGTTAGCACGACAAGAAGGCCTGATAGCAAGCGAAAGTAATCCTTTATCTTTAATATATTAACTTTATTCTCTCATTCAAAATAATTCATATTAATTTGAATACCTACCTATTTTATCCAAGTTTCTTAGAAAATTAATAATACTATCTATTAATAAAATACATTCTAGTTTTGCACTATACTATTAATAATTATTTATTGATATACGGAGTTTTTTTATGAGCGGTCAATTCGAGCTTAGCAAAACCGATGAGCTATTAACTGCAGCATATAATTCAGAATCAGCAGAAGATTGCAAGTCAAATCTTGAGAAGTTTTTTGAAATTAAGCCACTACCTTTTAAAGAAGGTGCAAAATCATATCTAACAAGAAAAGGATTATTTGATAAACATGATATGAATAATCATTTCAATCAATTATTTTTAGATTTATATGCGAATAAACTGCATAGTATTTACAATAAAGCAATGTTAACACCGCATACTCCAGAGCAATTAAAAGTTATCACCGATAACTATAATAGAGCGCAAGCCGAATCAAAAATCTATAACATACTACAAATGCAAAAAACACATCCACAGGAATCATGTGCTCTAACAGAAAAATTATTATCTAAATCAGACAAAAACCGTAAAGTCCTATGTCAAAATCCTGAATTATTACGTTGGTTCATTGAAAATAGCAATACAAAAGTGATTTATGAAATTTTTAAATCAGATATTACTCAATCACAACATTGGGGCAATAATTTAAAAGAACGAGATGCGATAGAGATTATTATTAAAACAAAATATGGAATCCCACAAGACGCTATTTTTGTAAAATTATATGACAGATGGAAAGACATTTCGCTCAAAGTTCCAAAAGCAAATGTATCCTTACGTGTTAACACAGAAATAAAAGATCTACAAAGTAAATTTGTTGCGTTACTAAATGTTAGCCAAAATAAACTGCTTACACAGAAAATCAACGGCGTCACTCAATTAATTAGTATATATAGCAAAGAACATGAAAAAGAATTGAAGAAACAAACAACCGCTCAAAAAGTAACTCACTCTATTACACATTTACGTGAAACAGCCAAACAAACATTACGACTTGGTAAATTAAATACGGGAAAATCTCAAGTGAAAGAGACAAAAAAGAGAGAGCAACAAGGTCCCAAAATATGGTAGCCACTCCCCCATATCTATTTATTTTCCAAAGTTCTGGACGGCTTTAGTAATTGAAGGAGCAGCACTAGTAAGATCTTGCTGATTCATGACAGGTTGTAAAGAAATCTTTGCATTAAAAGCTAAAAACCATGGCTCAGCTATTGCAGGAATTTGTGAAGTATCTTTCATATCAAATATAATTAATCCCGATCGTTGACCCTGTTCATCAGCATAAAAATAAGCAGCTTCAGGTTTTAGATCAGCCAAAATTCGTTCAATTGTCCCACCTAGTGTCCCGGCCTTTATAGCAGCATTTCCTGCTTCCACTGGAATAGATACTTTTAATAACGTTCTCATATATGTTCCTCCTTGAAGTTAAAAAATTACGTCCATAAAGCGTAGCACTAAAATTACAAATTTGTGCATTGAGAAGCTAATCCTGATATTTTTATTGAGCCCCTGACACGTCGCTGGCGTTCCTTTATCCGGGCTACATTATTTATAAGTGTTGTTAATTAATAATTATTGTATTCATTTTAAATTTTTTGATTTACACTGATTTTTTGAAATATTAATGAGGTATCCAAATGTCAATAAAACCCGAAGATGTATTACCAGATGGTGTCGATTACGCGATCATTAACGGAAAAAATGTTAGAAAAGGATCAATTGCAGCATTTTTAGCAAATATTGATATTCTAGAAAACCCAAACACATCTCAAGATAAAAAACAACTCGCGATTTCAACCATGAAAGAATTAGCCCCTTCGGTAATTGCAATTGGTTTACATAAACATGTTAACTTTAAAAATAATGTTGCAGAGAAAATTTTAAAAGAAGCTATAGTAGATTAAGATTAATTTAAATGTCCCGCTCCCTAAAAGCAGAGGGAATAAAAATGGTAGTAAATTTGAAGATTTGCACAATACTAATTAATTTCTCCCCCTCGATCTCCCCACCCAACAACAAAGAAAATTAATTCCCAAAATACACTATTAATCCGTTGACCATAAGAAACCAAGAAAAAAATATAAACAAACAAATAATTTGCACAATGCTAATTAATTTCTCCCCTCGATCTCCCTACCCAAGAACAAAGAAAATTAGCACTCAAATTACGCAACTGATTCGTTAACCATAAGCGTTTGTGAAGTGGTGGTTCGCATAAGCAGACCGTGAAAAATAGGATCAATTCTCTTTCAATAAATTCTAATTACTGTCTGCGTTGCGAACCACCACTTCACAAACCAAAGTAAAGCGAAGATCTCTAATCAATACTTTTCTTTTATCTTTTATCTTCGATTAAAATCTCAATCAATTTTCTTTTTTCTTCAGCATCCCGCGCATGACGTGTTGGAGAATTCCCCCATTCTGGTAATAATCCACCTCATTTAAAGTATCAATACGTGAATGCAAATTAATTTCTGTCTGCGAACCATCAGCACGATGAATAATTGCTATTAATGACATCCTGGGCGTCATTTGTTTCTCAATACCAATAATATCAATCACCTCAGAACCATTTAAATTTAATGATTTACGCGTAGCGCCCTCAGTAAATTCCAAAGGAATAATTCCCATGCCAATTAAATTTGAACGATGAATACGCTCAAAACTTTCAGCGATTACTGCTCGCACACCCAATAATTTTGGCCCTTTTGCTGCCCAGTCACGTGAAGAACCTGTACCATATTCTTTACCAGCAACAATCACTAACGGCAAATTATCTTTTTTATACAACATCGCTGCATCATAAATAGGTAATGTTTCACCACTAGGAATATATTTAGTAAAGCCCCCTTCCACACCCGGCACCATTTCATTTTTAATACGAATATTGGCAAAAGTACCACGCATCATCACTTCATGATTACCACGACGAGCACCATAAGAATTAAAATCTTTAACAGTCACCCCTTTTGAAATTAAATATTTTCCTGCAGGGCTATCAGCTTTAATTGAACCTGCTGGTGAAATATGATCAGTAGTAATACTGTCACCCAACACTGCCAAAACGCGCGCACCTTTAATATCATGAATTTTTTCAGGTTGAAGTTTCATTCCTTCAAAAAATGGTGGATGCTGAATATAGGTTGATGAATCTTTCCATTCATAAGTATTTGATTCAGGTATTTTCATTTGTTGCCAATCATCTGAACCGGTAAATATATTTTTATAAGTTTCATTAAACATATCACGGGTAATTGTATTTAATTCTTTGGCAATTTCCGCATTACTTGGCCAAATATCTTTTAAATAAACATCATTACCATTTTTATCTTTACCAATAGGTTGTTTTGTTAAATCAATCGAAACAGTACCCGTTAATGCAAAAATAACAACCAATGGTGGTGATGCTAACCAATTTGCTTTTACTGAAGGATGAATTCTCCCTTCGAAATTACGATTTCCCGATAAAACTGCAGAAATAATTAAATCATTTTGATTAATTGTTTTTTCAATAGGATCTGGCAATGGTCCTGAATTACCGATACAGGTTGTGCAACCATAACCTACCAAGGTAAATCCCAATTCATCTAAATATTTTTGTAAACCTAATTTTTCCATATAACGTGTGACAACTTGCGAACCCGGCGCAAATGAGGTTTTTACCCATGGTTTTCGTGTCAGTCCTTTTTCATAGGCTTTTTTCGCAACTAATCCTGCAGCAATTAAAACACTGGGATTGGAGGTATTTGTACAACTGGTAATCGCCGCAATTACCACATCACCATGATGTAAAGAAAAATCTTCACTGGTAGTAAATGATTTATTTTTTTCATCATCACGTTTACTATCAGTTAATAATTTATTAAAAGTATTATTTAATTCATTTAATTCCACTTGATCTTGCGGACGTTTTGGACCTGCTAAACAAGGTTTAATTGTCGATAAATCTAAATTAATGACATCGGTATAAACAGCTGTTAAATGATCCGGATCGTGCCATAAACCTTGTGCTTTAGCATAAGCTTCCACTAATGCAATTGTTTGTTTTTCCCGACCACTTAATCGCATATATTCTAATGTCGCTTCATCAATGGGGAAAAATCCACAAGTTGCACCAAATTCTGGTGTCATATTGCCAATAGTCGCACGATCAGCAACGGGTAAATTACGCAATCCTGTACCAAAAAACTCAACGAATTTTCCAACAACACCTTTGCTTCTTAATAAATGTGTTACCACCAAAACCAAATCGGTAGCAGTAATTCCTTCTGGTAATTTCCCTGTAATATTCACACCAATCACTTCTGGAATTAGCATGGAAATTGGCTGACCTAACATTGCTGCTTCTGCTTCAATACCACCGACACCCCAACCTAATACACCCAAACCATTTATCATCGTGGTATGACTATCCGTACCAACTAAAGTATCAGGATAAGCAAAATTCATTCCATATTGATCGTGAGTCCAAACCGCTTTTGCTAAATATTCCAAATTCACTTGGTGACAAATGCCGGTATCTGGCGGCACTACACGAAAATTTTGAAATGCTTTTTGACCCCAACGTAAAAATTCATATCGCTCATAATTTCTTTCCATTTCCATTTTAGCATTTACGGTAAATGAATCAGGTTGTATAAATTGATCGACTTGAATGGAATGATCAATGATTAAATCCACTGGAGAAAGTGGATTAATTAATTGTGGATCACCACCCAATTTATGGATTGCTGCACGCATCGCTGCAAGATCAACCACTGCTGGAACACCCGTAAAATCTTGCATTAATACACGCGTTGGCCGATAAGCAATTTCTCTTTCTGAAGTTCTATCTTGGACCCAATTGACCAGTGCTTTAATATCATCAACGGTAACAGTACGACCATCTTCATAACGTAATAAATTTTCTAATAGAATTTTTAAAGTGAACGGTAATTTTGATAAATCTTTTAAACCGCATTTTTCTGCAGTAGGTAAATTAAAATATTCATAATCAATTCCATTAACGGTGAGTTTCTGTCTTGATTTAAATGTATCAGCAAAATTACAAAATTCTTTATTTTCTGGTGTCGCTTTCATTTGATTTTCCTTGTGGACATGATGTTCATGATGTTTGTGATCGCCTGTAGTCCATGCAGGTGGATCGCTTGCTGGAAATGATTCATCGCTGGTTTCATCAATAAGTTGATGTTGAGTATTTTTGCCATTTTTATTGTGATCACCCTTATTTCCGTTTATGTTTTTAGCCATAATTCATCTCCCTAATTACCATCGCATTAACTTGAAACAGACTATCCCTTATGAGATTTCGAGTGCAATTCTATTGATTTTATAGCTATTAAGCAAATAAAAACCGATTAATAGCTAATAACCTGCATTTGGGTATGTATATGATTTAATGGTATAATATGCGCAAATAAAAAATATCGACTTCTTTAGATAGGGAGGTCTGTATGAACACTTTATCCATTAAAAAAACGATAATCAGCATATTAACAGGCATTTGTTTGGTGTTCTGCTTATTTAATACACCGAATTATCCTCATATTGATCAAACACCGTTATTTGAAAAACCGCACTCACATGAAATTGTAGAAGTAGAACAATTTGGTGATATTCAAGAAACGAATCTAAATATCACGCGTGATAAAAGACGATCAGTAAATACGATATTAATCTCTACCATGAAATAATTCATAAATTATTATCCTTTTTATGTCCATCGTAATTTATTACTCCCTGCTATAATTAATAGAAGGGATTTATTATGAATCAATTTCATTTAAAAAAATTAACCATGTTCACCTGCATAATTTTATGCATCATACTCTCACTGTTTTCATTCTCATCATTATCGCAACAAAATGTTGCTGTTTTATTAGATATTAATGGCGCTATAGGCCCAGCCACACAAGATTATTTTCACCGTGGATTACAAGAAGCTGAACATAAACAAGCACAATTTGTCATTTTGCGTATTGATACACCTGGGGGCTTAGATAAATCCATGCGTGAAATCATTAAAGATATCAACGCATCAACCATACCAATTATTAGTTATGTAGCGCCTGAAGGTGCCAGAGCAGCGAGTGCTGGCACTTATATCCTTTATGCCAGTCATATTGCTGCGATGGCACCTGCCACCAATATCGGCGCTGCCACACCTGTTAATTTGAGTGGCTTATTTTCAGGGGGTGGAAACAACCCAGACCAACAAGCATCATCAAAAACAGATGCGGATATCGAACAACAAAAAATATTCAACGATGAATTAGCATTTATTCGCGGCTTAGCTCAATTGCATGGCCGTAATGCTGATTGGGCAGAAAAAGCAATTACACAATCAGCCAGCCTGTCAGCTGATGAAGCATTAAAGCTCGGTGTAATCGATATGATTGCAGTAAATATTCCAGATTTATTAATTAAATTGAATAATCGCACAGTAATTGTAAACGGAGAAAATCTCACTTTACATACAAATGATATTCAATTAATTCAAATACAACCAGATTGGACTTCACATTTCCTCACCATTATTACCGATCCCAGTGTTGCCTATATTTTATTATTAATTGGCATTTATGGATTATTTTTTGAATTCATGAATCCAGGATTT
Source organism: Pseudomonadota bacterium (assembly GCA_021777765.1). Taxonomy (GTDB): domain Bacteria; phylum Pseudomonadota; class Gammaproteobacteria; order DASZBR01; family DASZBR01; genus JAJYDF01. The sequence goes on from JAJYDF010000022.1 coordinate 29,217, forward strand.
GTTTTACCTGGTGTAATAGGTGCAATTTGTTTATTACTCGCGTTATATGCTTTCCAATTATTACCCATTAGTTATGCAGGACTCGCATTAATAGCTTTAGGCATTATTTTTATGGTCGCTGAAGCATTTATGCCAACATTTGGCGCATTAGGTGTGGGTGGAATCATTGCCTTTGCGATTGGCTCAGTATTGTTATTAGGAACGCGAGGTAAATTTGGCATTCCGTGGAAATTAATAATCACTATGACAATTATTAATTTATTATTTATTTTTGTAGTTGTAGGCTTCGCATTTAAATCAATAATGAAGAAAAAAGTGAGTGGCAGAGAAGCATTAATTGGATTAATCGCTGTAGTTAAAGATGATTTTAATGGTCAAGGTTGGGTGCGAGTGGAAAGTGAAAATTGGCAAGCATCTTGCGCAGTACCGTTATTAAAAGGACAACATGTAAAAATTAAAGCTGTGGATGGATTATTACTACTTGTTGAACCCACTTAGTTATATCTTCTCCCGCTTGCGGGAGAAGGAAAAAATGTAAGGAGTAATATCATGGACATTCTGACTTATTTTATTATCGGCGTAGTTATAATATTTTTATTCTCATTCATAAAAATATTACGCGAATATGAACGTGCCGTAGTATTTACATTAGGACGATTTTGGAAAGTCAAAGGACCAGGATTATTTATTCTTGTGCCTTTTATTCAACAAATGGTTAAAGTGCAATTACGCATAGTTGTGTTAGATGTACCACCACAAGATGTCATATCTCGAGATAATGTTTCAATTAGAGTCAGTGCAGTGCTTTATTTTCGTGTCATTGATCCACAACGCGCAATTATTCAAGTAGAAAATTATTATGAAGCAACCAGCATGTTAGCCCAAACCACATTACGTTCTGTATTAGGTCAACATGATTTAGATACATTATTATCTGGCCGAGAAAAATTAAATACCGACTTACAAAAAATATTAGATGATCAAACCGAAGCCTGGGGAATTAAAGTCTCTATCGTAGAAATTAAAAAAGTCGATCTCGATGAAAGTATGGTAAGAGCCATAGCAAAACAAGCCGAAGCAGAACGCGATCGCCGCGCAAAAGTCATTCATGCCGAAGGAGAATTACAAGCGGCTGAAAAATTATTACAAGCTGCGCAAATATTAGCAACGCAACCACAAGCTATTCAATTACGTTATTTACAAACATTAACTGTTATTGCAGAAGAAAATAATTCTACGATTATTTTCCCATTACCTATTGAAATGTTAGCTGGGTTGATTAAAGGAATGAGTACAACAAAAACAAATTGAAAAATGTATTAATATTTTTCCGCTTTTGAACCTTTTATCTTCTTTTTATCAACATTTCGCGTATTTTTAACAAAATGCGTTAAAATTTGCCGAATTAATGGTTGATATCCAATGCCATAATCTTGTGCAATTAATTTCAATTGCGAAATCAAATCTTTTTGTAAACGAATAGTAATCATTTGTAGACCCAAAAGATCATCAATTTCTTGTTCTTGTTTTTTTGAAACTTTACGAACAAATTGTTCTGATCCACCTAATTCTCTGTTGTCCCACTTATCATCATCATGCATATTTTTCATAGAGATATTCCTCATTTAAATTAGGTTCATAAGCAATTTTAATTTTTAGATTATTACAATAGCAATACATTGTAAATACATTTTTACTATTGTTATTTTTAATTACTCTAAATATTGTTATGAAATGAATATTAAATTTTGCTCAAAAAATCTAAGCACACATATCCTACAAAAAGCCGCTAAATCTCTAAAAATAGATTACAAATTGCACCACTATTCTTGTATACTTCTTTCTTTTTCGTACTATCGGAGACACTACAATGGCATTCCCAGGTAAACTTGGCGATTTAATGAAGCAAGCACAAAAAATGCAAGCAGAAATGCAAAAAGCTCAAGAAGAAATAGCACAATTGGTAATTACTGGCCAAGCTGGTGCTACACCAAACATAGTCAAAATTGAAATGACTGGCCGTCATGAAGCAAAACGGGTACACATTGATCCAAGCCTGGTCGGCGAAGATTTAAGCAAAGAAGATTTAGCCGTATTAGAAGATTTAATTGCTGCTGCGATTAACGATGCGGTACATAAAGTCACTACCAAATCTCAGGAACATTTAAAGAAAATCACTGCAAATTTACCTGAAAATTTTAACTTACCGACAGGCGATGATGACAAATAATACCGCAGTTTTTAGCCCACTCATTGATCAATTAATTGAATCATTACGCTGCTTACCCGGTGTTGGTCCCAAATCGGCGCAGCGTATGGCTTTTCATTTATTAGAACGTCATCGTGACGCAGGTCGTTGTTTAGGCACAACGCTACAAGAAGCAATGAATAAAATCAGTCATTGCAAAACCTGTCGTACATTTACTGAACACGAACAATGTGTCATCTGCATTAATCCACGCCGTGATCAAAAATTATTATGTATTGTTGAAACCCCTGCCGATGTCATTGCTGTTGAACAAACGGGCGGATATCGCGGTATTTATTATGTATTACAAGGTCATTTATCCCCATTAGATGGCATTGGCCCCAATGAATTAGGCATTGATTATTTATTAGAAAGAGTAAAATCCGCTGAAATTAATGAAATTATTTTAGCGACTAATCCCACTGTAGAAGGTGAAGCAACAGCACATTATTTAGCGAATGTGTTAAAAAAATATCCGTGTAAAATTTCCCGAATTGCGCATGGCGTTCCCATCGGTGGAGAATTGGAATTTATCGATGGTAATACTTTAGCACGTGCTTTTTCAGGACGTGTTTCTTTATTGGCAGAACATGACAGCTAATTTAATTTCAACATCAGAAAATGTATGGCCACCTCACTATTCCTTGCGTCGATCAACACGCGCCAAATATATGCGAATTAGAATTACACCCCACACGGGTTTAGAAGTGGTGGTGCCGCATATGCCCCGCAAACCAGAAATAATTCACAATTTATTACTCGAACATAAAAATTGGATAGAAAAAATGTTGCAAAAATATAATATGCAACACGGACGCCCAGCTATTTTGCCACCAGTAGAACAATTACATTTTCCAACATTTAATCAAACCTGGCGTATAAATTATTTAAAATTAGCGGGCGAAAAAATATTTATCCGTCAAACAGGACCCTTTCAATTAACTTGTTTAGGCGCCATTGAAAATGTGCCGTTGAAATTACAAGCATTACGGATATGGTTAAATCGGCAAGGTAAACAATTATTATTACCACTATTGCAACAAATCAGCGATTTATTCCAATTACCTTTTTCTGCGGGACAAATTCGCTATCAAAAAACACGCTGGGGAAGTTGTTCAGCTAAAAAATTAATCAGTTTAAATCAAAAACTATTATTTTTACCGGAAAATTTAGTACGTTATATTATTATTCACGAATTATGCCATACCGTTCATCTCAATCACTCTAGAAGATTTTGGCAACTCGTGGCAAAATTTGATCCCGATGTTGATCAACATCGGCGTGAAATGAAAAATGCGGATCAATGGATTCCGGCGGAATTGATTTGAAATCGCTGTCATTCCCGCCTGGAAAAGATTGTAAATGTGCTGAGAACTCTCAAGCGGGAATCTATAGCATAATGTGTTCTTTAGCATAAAGAAACTAAATAAAAACAAGTTAAATATTCAGAGATAGATTCCCGCTTGATAATTTATAATGTCCGCTCATTTGTATGCCAGCGGGAATGACAACACTAAATGATTAATCTTAAATTTTCTGAAGGAATATATGAAATCATTAACTCGAAATATTTCTGGATGGGGACGATATCCAGTACAAAATTGTCAGCTGTTTCGGCCTGAAAAATATCAAGATTTATATCCACAATCACCTACTTCAATTGCTTATGGCAATGGCCGAAGTTATGGAGATGCTGCATTAAATGATCAAGGCGCTGTTATTTTAACTGGCAGATTAAATCGCTTTATAGAATTCGATAGAAATACTGGTATTTTACGTGCTGAAGCAGGTGTTACGTTAAAAGAAATACTAGATGTTATTATTCCAGCAGGATGGTTTTTACCAGTGACGCCAGGAACACAATTTGCCACGTTAGGTGGTTGTGTTGCAGTTGATGCGCATGGAAAAAATCATCATCACGTAGGGACTTTTGGTAAACATGTTTTATCATTGGAATTAATCACCAGTCAAAATGAAAAAATTAATTGTGGCCCCAATCAAGACAGTAAAATATTTTGGGCTACTGTGAGCGGTATGGGACTGACCGGATTAATCGGTACTGTTACATTACAATTACAACCATTATCTTCAGTGATGATGCAAGTCAAAAATCATGCCGCAGCTAATATAGAACAAGCCATTCAATTACTCAGCGATCCTTCAGTTGATGATCAATATTCTGTTGCATGGATTGACTGTTTAGCTAAAGATGAAAATTTAGGGCGCAGTATAATTATGACTGCACACCATGCGCATATTAATGAATTATCTTCAGAACAACGTATTGCGCCATTTAAATTGAATCCCAATAAAACAAAACGATTACCTTTTGATTTACCACATTGGGTATTAAATTCATCCAGTGTGCGTTTATTTAATAAGCATTATTATCACCATCACGCACAACTAACCACGCCTTATATTCAAGATTATGTTTCTTATTTTCATCCCTTAGATAAAATATTAGATTGGAACCGTTTATATGGAAAAAAAGGGTTTGTGCAATATCAATGTGTAATTCCAACAGAACATGCTTTATCAGGTTTACAACAATTACTCGATAAATTATCTCATTTTGGCGGCGCTTCTTTTCTAGCCGTATTAAAACGGTTTGGCGAAAGTAGTCAAGGCATGTTGTCTTTTCCTATACCAGGATTTACTTTGGCACTTGATATTCCAATGCGAGATAATGCTACATTACAATTATTAAATGAATTAGATGAAATTGTTTTGCAGTACCAAGGTCGTATTTATTTAGCAAAAGACGCCAGAATGAGTGCAGCAACATTTCGTAAAATGTATCCACAATTCGAACAATGGTTAACCATTAAAAAAATGATTGACTCAAAAAATACATTTTCTTCGAGTTTGGCGCGACGATTGGAAATTTCATAATTTTTTTTCCTTCTCCCGCTTGTGGGAGAAGGTGCCGAAGGCGGATGAGGGTATGCTAAATAAATGTGTAAAACCTTTTAATACCCCATTATCCACCTTCAGCATCTTCCTCTTCAGAGAGAAGGATAAATAACTGGAGACATTACAATGAACAAAACCGTTGTTATTTTCGGCCCTACATCTGCAATTGCTCGGGCAACTGCAATGTCATTTGCCAAACAAGGACATGATATTTATTTAGCAGGCCGAGATGAAGCTGAATTACAACGTCTCGCAACAGATTTATCAGTTCGATATAACATCAATGTTAAACACGGCATTTTTGAAGCAGAGAAAATTAAAACGCACGCACAATTTTTTAAAGAGATTATTAATCAATGCGGTGACATTGCAGGTGTCGTCGTTGCATTTGGATTTATGACCGATGGTGCACAAATGCGTGAATTAAATAATCTACAAAAAATTATTGCCATTAATTTTACGGGTGCTGCATCAATTTTATCGGTGTGCGCAGATTATTTTGAATCTCAAAAACAAGGATTTATTATTGGCATCACATCCGTTGCAGGAGATCGCGGCAGACAAAGTAATTATGTTTATGGATCGGCAAAAGCAGCATTAACTGTATTTTTACAAGGATTACGTAATAGGTTGTATCCTGCTGGCATCAGAGTCATCACTATTAAACCCGGCTTTGTCGATACAGCAATGACATTTGGTTTACCCGGATTATTTTTAGTCGCCGCGCCAGAAAATATCGGTGAAAAAATTGTTGCTGCTTTGAAAAAGAAATCTGACGTGATTTATTTACCGTGGTTCTGGCAATATATTATGTTAATTATAAAATCAATTCCTGAACCGATTTTTAAACGATTAAAATTATAATCTCTTTTATATTTTTTTCCTTCTCCCGCTTGCGGGAGAAGGTGCCGAAGGAATTCTTAATGGTATTTTATTAAATGCAAAAAATAACTCAATTCATCCGCCTACTCCGCCCACATCAATGGCTAAAAAACGCTTTTGTTTTTACTGGCCTCATATTTGCACACGCATGGCATCAACCACAAATTATCATTGCCGTAATTAACGCGACAATCGCCTTTTGTTTTATGTCTAGCAGCGTTTATATATTGAATGACATTTTAGATTTACAACAAGATAAATTACACCCCTCCAAAAAAAACCGCCCTATTGCATCAGGTGCAATTTCTGTCAAACAAGCATTACCATTAGCCATCATTTTATTTATTGCCGCATTATCGATAGGATATGTTGCTTCATTAAAAGTATTAGTGGTGTTATTGATTTATGCGATTATCAATGTTTTATATTGTATTGAATTAAAACACATCGTTATTATTGATGTATTTGTTATTGCATTTGGCTTCATGTTACGCATAATTGCCGGCACCTGGGGCGTTGGAATTGCCCCTTCGCAATGGTTAATGTTATGCGGCTTAATGATTACTTTATTTTTAGGTTTTACCAAACGCCGTGCAGAAATAGCTGGTATGGAAGAAGGCGCCATTATTAGTCAGCGAAAAGTGTTAGAACATTACAGCCCTACCATTTTAGATAAATTAATCGGAATTACAGCAACTGGCACAATAATTACTTACAGCTTATATACGGTAAGTCCAAGCACCATACAAATCCAAGGCACTGCTAATTTAATTTATACTGTCCCTTTTGTAATGTATGGCATTTTTCGATATATCTATTTATTACATAATGCGATCAGAAAAAATGGTGAAGATACTGCCAGTGATTTATTAAAAGATAAGCATTTATTGGTCACGGTTATTGCATGGTTTGTGTTGTTAATAATTTTGATTCATTAAATAATTTACTCATGTAAAATTGCGCAATATCCATACACAAACCGCAATAAAACCAATTAATATCAATGTGAGCACGCCGATAGTAAAAAAACTCCTAGTTATTGACTCTTTATTAAATACCTGAGGATTTCCTTGGACCATGCGAATGGTTAGCCAAATCACTAATATAGCGGCTAACAAAGCTAATACTTGATTTAATATGGGATGAGCGATTTTGTGATTCATTTTTAATTACCTTTGAAATAATAATAAATTCTTTCTTCAAAAATTTGAGATATGTACCCTAAATAAAACGTAGCCCGAACAAAGGAGCGTAGCGACGTGTCCGGGCTACAATAAAAAAAATCGAAGAAATGGATTACAACACATCCTTATAATCAATCGCAATGCGCTCATAACTTAATTTGCGCAAAAAATTGTTATAAGACATCCACGCGCTCAATGCGGCGAGATCTTGAAATTGGTTGGGAATATATTTAGGCGGAATCACAATTTTTTCTTCTATTAAATCTGAAATGCTGCGTAAATCTTCTAATGTCGTTTTCCCCGTAAATAACAAAGGAATATTATGTGTAGTGCCCGCCTCTACAGCTAACTGAATATAATTATAAATTAAAATAAATCCTTTACTGTAGACCAAATCTTTAGTGAAGAATCCATTCTCTGGCAAACTACCCCGAAAAACTCTTGTCGTATTATGATACGATTCCTCTTCAGCTATGCCTCTTTCACGATAAAAATTAAATACGTCTATAAAATTAGCACCATTTTCAGCCATTGCAATTGCAGTAATACGATCAGTCAAGCGTTGTACACGGCCTGGGAATGATGCAAAAGTGAAAATTTCCATGATTATCGCCAATCCTTCCTGAGTGACGGTAGAAGATGGTGGCCCTTTACTTAAAAATGTACATATGGGTTGGGCTAAACCGTTCAGTGTCGTACCGATATGTACCCACCCTTCATGGACTTCCATCACACGAATATCACGTTGGCTGAACATAGCGCCTTTACGCACTCTAATTAAATCTGCACCTGCCGCTGCATCAGCAAGAATACCATCACTTAATTTAACCATAACGCGCCGTTCCACATCATGAAAATATTCATCCATACGCTTTTGTAAAATCACCACCATTTCATCACTATTGAATTTTTTTTCATCTAATAATGAATTTTTTGGCATTTTAAAATTGGCTAATGTCGCAGATAACATATCTGCTAAATCTTTTAATGAAGGTTGGCCCGCATAAAATGCATCATCAGCACTGCCATATAATTGCAATGATAATTTACAAAATTCCACTTCCCCACGATGCTTTAACATACGAACTAAATCACGATATTCACGGCACATGCGTAACATAATATTGCCAACAGTACTAAATTGTCCTAATTGCCGGTGAATATCACGTTCAATATCATAAAATTCCACTTTCTTTTGTTCTACATCAAAGGGTAAAACATTTTGTTGATAATATTCTTTGGTAATAGCGGGTAATTTTTTAAATTTGTTTTTAAAAAATTCGATCTGAATATTAGGATCCCATTTAATGGCATCCAGCACTCGAATAGGTTGTTGTGCTTTGACTAGACGCTCAGAAAGATCGCGTATCGTTTGTTGGTAACTGTCTAAATTATTGATAGTTTGGTTCATACTTCTGCTCAATCCCTGATGTTAATATATTTATCATATACTATTTATTATATATGAAGTAGGCTGATTAAGATGAATCTTTTTTCTTTGGACAACAGCGGCAGAAAAGATTGTTCCTTATAAAATTACTAAAGAACAACTATTCTCACCGAGGGGATAATAACCCATTAATAATTCAAAAAAATTCATAACTATTGAGCATAATTATTTCTTTCTCGCTTTTTTATTCCTTGTCTCCAAATCACTTTCATTATTATTATCAGTTTTATTTATATCTTTATTCATTTCATCATATGATTTATCTTCAAATTTAAGTCTTTGATTTTGAGTTACAGGTTTTGGTTCACTTAATGCATTTCCTAAGATTTGCGATTTTTTCCTTCTCCCGCAAGCGGGAGAAGGAAAAAAACCAAAAACCCTATTGTGATATGTATATACCATCAACTGTTTATAAAAATACATGCTGAAATTTTATGTTCTCAAACTAGATTAAAATCCGTTTTCTGGTAGACTGACTCGCTGGATCATTCAGTAACGGAAACCGATTTTGCATGGATAGCAAACTCAATCCACAAAAATTTTCTCTCCACCATTTAATACCCATAATAATATTATTTATTGGTTTAATTTTATTTTTTTATTTTCACCTGGATAAATATTTATCATTCACATCATTACAAAAACACCGCAATTTTCTACATTTATGGACCTCACAACATGCAATCCTCGCACCCTTAATCTTTATATTGATTTACATCATCGCCGTTGCCATATCTATTCCAGGCGCAGTATTTTTAACATTAATAGGTGGTTTTTTATTTGGCATAGTGATGGGCTCATTATATGTAGTCATCAGTGCAACAATAGGTTCGACCATACTCTTTTTGGCCGCACGTACTGCATTTAATAGTTTTTTTGCGCTTAAAACAAAACCATGGCTCCAAAAAATGGAAAAAGGATTCCAGCAAAATGCCTTACACTATTTATTATTTTTGCGGCTCGTTCCATTATTTCCATTTTGGATCGTTAATATAGTCCCCGCCCTTTTGAATGTCAGATTAAAAACATTTCTTATAGCAACATTTTTTGGCATTATTCCCGGGACAATGGTGTATGTTTCAGTGGGGAATGGATTAGACACCTTATTTCAATCAGGCCAAACACCTGAAGTCAGTATTATATTTAAACCAGCAATATTATTACCTTTAATGGGATTAGCTATACTTTCTGTAATCCCCGTGTTTTACAAAAAATGGCAAGGACATCAATCATGAAACAATCTCCAAACAGTGATATTTGTATTATTGGTGCAGGCTCAGGTGGTTTAACGCTTGCGGCGGCTGCAGCACAATTAGGTGCAAAAGTGGTATTAATCGAAGAAAGCAAAATGGGTGGCGAATGTTTAAATAATGGCTGTATTCCCTCCAAATCGTTATTAGCCAGTGCCCACGTTGCCAAAATAATAAAAAACAGCCAAGCATTTGGCATTAACGCAACGCTTAACGATGTGAATTATGCAAAAGTGCATGATCACATTCACAAGGTGATAGAAAAAATTGCGCCGCATGATTCTTCGACTCGATTTACCGAATTAGGCGTGACCGTTATTTCGGGCAAAGCGCAATTTGTCGATGCAGAAACGGTTAAAGTGAATGAACAATTAATTAAAGCACGTCGTTTTGTCATTGCAACGGGATCATCTCCAGCAATTCCATCGATACAAGGATTATCTACTGTTCCCTTTTTCACGAATGAAACCATTTTTGATTCACATGAAAAACCATCACAATTAATCATCATCGGTGGTGGGCCGATTGGTTGTGAATTAGCACAAGCATTTTTATTATTAGGATCGCATGTGACTTTATTAGAAGCACAAACCCTATTACCTAAAGATGATGAAGAACTCGCAGACATTATTCGAAAACAATTAATTCAAGATGGTCTCGATTTATATGAAAATGTCAAAATCAATAATATTATTAAATCGGATGGTAAAGTTGCCGTTATATTTGATAGCAATGGCACACCGCGCACTATCGATGGTTCACATTTATTAATTGCAGCAGGCCGAAAACCGCATTTCACTGATTTAAATTTAGAAGCGGCGAATGTGATTTATAATGTTAAAGGCATTCAAGTGAATAATCGTTTACAAACATCCAATAAAAAAATCTATGCCATTGGTGATGTTGCCGGAGAATTTCATTTTACCCATGTCGCTAATTATCATGCGGGTATTGTATTAAAAAATATTTTATTTCACTGCCAATCTAAGGTGAATTATAAATCATTACCTTGGGTCACATTTACCATGCCAGAACTTGCACAAGTGGGTATGACTGAAGCCGCAGCTAAACAAGCCGGTAAAAGTGTACACGTTTTTGAAGCTGAATTTAATGATAATGATCGAGCCAATGCAGAATTACAAACAGGCGGTAAAATTAAAGTTATTTTATCGCGATTCGGTAAAATATTAGGTGTGAGTATAGTTGGGCCACGTGCTGGTGAATTAATTATGCCCTGGGGAATTGCCATCAATCAGGGGCTTTCTATGAAAGCTATGGCATCGGTTATTGTTGCCTATCCTACTTTGAGTGAAATCAATAAAGCAGTTGCGATTAATTATTATAAACCCAAGCTATTTTCTGGCATTATGAAGTTTATCGTGAAATTGTTGGCTAAATTGGGTTAAATATTGTGCATGACATATATAAAGTAACTTTCGTCATCATTTTTTTCAAACTATAAAAATTCTATTAACATTAATTAATCTATCATATTAATTTCATAGTTTAGAAAGTAGAAAAGAATAGTCTAGGTTGCCATTCGACTGTATTTATTGAACTGATAAAGATGGATACAGGCAGTAATAAATACCAACAATGTGAATGAATATGCTAATGAATTAAAATGATAAGGAAATAACATCATCGCAATAAAAAAAATAAATGCTTCGGCACGCTCCATTAATCCAGGGCTGTAAAAAAAACTTTTCTCGCCGTCTTTGGGTGTAAAAATACCTACAACTAAAAACGCGGTAATACATAACAAAATACTACTTAACATTAATATCGCTGCTAAACTGCGATGGATGGGATCAATTAAAAACAATCCTAGCACCACACTCAATTCCACTACACGATCCGCAAAAATATCAAATATTGATCCATGCATGGTGCTATTACCTGAAATTCTTGCAATTGTGCCATCTAATGTATCTAAATAACCACTCAGTAATAATAAAATTATTGCAATATCATTATGTTTAAACATTAATGCAGGTAAAACAGCAATACCAAATAGACAACCAATTAATGTCCAATAATTTGCAGAACGAGGAAAATATTTTGCTATTACATAAGCGATGGGATCAACGAAATGACGTTGATAGGTTGGTCTGAAGTAGCTTTCAATCATATGTCACCTCAAATGGGCATTAAACTTTTATATTAACTTAGATATGATCTCTGTTCACGATAAAATATTAAATTGAAAATACCCAATTTTTGGGCAACAATGAATTAGGCTTATAATCTCCGTTATTCCCCTCTGACATTCTCCATTTTCTTGCGTATAATGGCTGTTTTATTATCTACAAATCAGGAAACCTATGCTGAATTTTAAATCTATCCGTGAAGCGACAACAGGTGAAGAATATATAGAAACATCCATCACCGGCAAAGCCTTACTGACAATTGCTCAGCTTAATAAAGGGACTGCATTTACCGAAGCAGAACGCAGTGAATTTGGCTTACGTGGTAAATTGCCAGTACAAATAGAAACATTAGATGAGCAAGTCAAACGAACTTATATTCAATTTCAAGGACAACAAAGTCCCTTACAAAAACATATTTACCTCAATAATTTGCACGATAAAAACCAAGTATTATTTTATAAATTAGTGAGTACGCATTTAGATGAAATGTTACCGCTGATTTATACACCCATGATTGGTACTGCCGTAAAACAATTTAGCCGGGAATTTCGCAATGCACGGGGTTTATATATTGCTTATCCCGATCGCGATCATATTAGTGAAATTTTAGACAATCGTACCAACCCAGAAATTGATTTAATTGTGGTGACTGATGGCGAAGCTGTTTTGGGTATCGGTGATCAAGGCATTGGTGGCATGGACATCCCCATTGCGAAATTAATGGTTTACACCTTATGCGGTGGCGTTAATCCATTAAGAACCTTACCAATTGTGTTAGATGTAGGTACCAATAATAAAGAATTATTAGCCGATCCTCTTTATTTAGGATGGCGAAGAGAACGATTACGCGGTAAAGAATACGATGATTTTATCGAATCATTTGTATCTACTGTGCGATTAAAATTCCCGCATATTTATTTACACTGGGAAGATTTTGGTAGAGACACCGCACCACGCATTTTACAAAAATATCGCGATGAAATGTGTACATTTAATGATGATATACAAGGTACTGGTGCAGTAGCACTAGCAGCTTTATTAGCAGCAATAAAAATTACAGGTATTCCCATCTCACAACAAAAAATCGTGATTTATGGTGCTGGTACAGCAGGCACAGGCATTGCTAATCATATTTGTGATGCGATGATACGCAGTGGTATTTCACGTGAACAAGCACAGCAAAATTTTTGGTTAATTGATAGACCAGGATTAATTCATAAAGAAGTGAGTGATATCACACCATCTCAACAACCTTATGCGCGTGATACTAAAGAAATTGCAAAATGGCATAAAAATAAAGAAGGTAAAATTGATTTATTAGAAACCATTAAACAAATTAAACCCACGATATTAATCGGCTGCTCCACACAAACTGGTGCATTTTCCCAGGAAATTGTGCAAGAAATGGCACAACATTGTGCACGTCCTATTATTTTTCCGTTATCAAATCCTACCGATAATGCGGAAGCAACACCCGCACAATTATTAGAATGGACTAATGGCACTGCATTAGTTGCAACAGGCAGTCCATTTGCGGATGTGATATTTAAAGGCAGACCTATTCGAATTGCACAATGTAATAATGCTTTAGTTTTTCCGGGCATTGGTCTAGGTATTTTAGCAACGCGCGCGCAACGATTAACGGATAACATGATTGCAGCAGCCAGTAATGCATTAAGTGAATTTACCTTATTGCATGGCGCGCAATATTCTTTATTGCCCAGTTTAAATCAAGCACGGGAAGCAGCTCGCGAAATTGCGTTAGCGGTTGGCACACAAGCGATGCAAGATGGTGTCTGTGGTATTGATGTTATTTCTAACTTGGAAGAAAGAATTGATAGTTTAATTTGGCATCCTCATTATGTGCCATTAAGAAAAATGGGTAACAAAAAAATGGGCCCTACTTTTGATATATAAATTATTTTTTAAATGGAATTATATTTATTTCTTCATTCTAATCCCCTCTCCCGTTGAGAGAGTTTGGGTGAGCGCTTTTTAAGGTCATTAAAATGTTCATTAAATTAATCGTCGGTCTCGGCAATCCCGGTCCACAATACGAAAAAACACGCCATAATGCTGGCGCCTGGGTCATAGAAGCATTAGCAGCACAACATCGTGTCGTATTAAAACCCGAAATTAAATTCAAAGGTTTAGTTGGTGTATTACATCACTCGAGCAATGATTGCCGTTTATTATGTCCAACCACATTCATGAATCTCAGTGGTCACTCTGTAAAAGCATTAGCCGATTTTTATAAATTGGAGCCTACACAAATTTTAGTCATTCATGATGAATTAGATTTACCTGCTGGCACAGCAAAAATTAAACGTGATGGTGGTCACGGTGGACATAATGGCTTGCGCGATATTATTGCGCAGTTACATTCTTCTGATTTTTATCGTTTACGCATTGGCATCGGTCATCCCGGACAAAAAGAGTTAGTTGCAGATTATGTATTACAAAAACCCAATAAAAGTGATCAACAACAAATCGACGATGCAATTACCTCGGCATTAATCGTGATTCCTGATATAATGGATGGTCATGTAGAAAGAGCGATGCAGAAATTGCATACTGAAAAAAATCATTAATTCATTTTTTAATTCGGAAAAAATTATATGGGTTTTAAATGCGGTATTGTCGGCCTACCTAATGTAGGTAAATCAACATTATTTAATGCACTCACACAAGCAGGTATTGATGCAGCAAATTATCCTTTTTGCACCATTGAACCTAATGTGGGTGTTGTGCCTGTCCCTGATTTGCGTTTAACCAAATTAGCTGAAATTGTTAAACCAGAAAAAATAATTCCCACCACCATTAAATTTGTTGATATTGCAGGATTAGTGGCCGGTGCTGCAAAAGGTGAAGGATTAGGTAATAAATTCCTCGCAAATATTCGAGAAACCGATGCTATCGCGCATGTAGTACGTTGTTTTGAAAATGATGATGTGGTGCACGTCGCTGGAAAAGTAAATCCATTATCTGATATTGAAACAATTAATACCGAATTAGCATTAGCAGATTTAGAATCCGTTGAAAAAGCCTTATTAAAATCGAAGAAAAATTCAAAAAGCGGTGATAAAACAGCAATAGCCTATGAACAATTATTAGAACGTGTTCGTGAAAAATTAAATACCGGTGCACCAGCGCGATCATTAAATTTAAATGATGAAGAAAGCGCCCTGCTCTATCCCTTACAATTATTAACCATGAAACCGACATTATATGTTGCTAACGTTGCCGAAGATGGATTTACAAATAATCCTTTATTAGATAACGTTAAAAATTTTGCTCAAAAAGAAAATTCCAGTGTAGTTGCAATATGCGCAGCAATTGAAGCAGAAATTGCACAATTACAAGATTCAGAAAAAGCAGAATTTTTACAAGCATTAGGTTTAGAAGAATCTGGTTTAGATCGCATGATCCGCGCTGGATATTCTATTTTAAATTTACAAACGTATTTTACGGCCGGTGTTAAAGAAGTCCGCGCTTGGACAACCCATAAAGGCGCAACAGCACCACAAGCTGCCGGTGAAATCCATACTGATTTTGAAAAAGGATTTATCCGTGCTGAAGTCATTGCTTATGATGATTTTATTACCTACAAAGGTGAACAAGGCGCTAAAGAAGCCGGCAAATGGCGCTTAGAAGGTAAAGAATATATTGTTCATGACGGCGATGTCATGCACTTCCGCTTTAACGTTTGACAAAATTACTGTTAATCGCGAAAATGCTTATCCCCTTTCAAGTGGCTACGTAGCTCAGCTGGTTAGAGCGCGGCACTCATAATGCTGAGGTCGGTGGTTCGAGTCCACCCGTAGCCACCAATTAAATCAGGGTCCGTACCAGACTCATCAATTATTCATATCTACATCCTTTTATAAACATATCTTAGCAACAATAAAGTTTATATAACCTTAAGTCATTTAATTATTCACTAACTCAGCGATTTCATTACATACTATTTGTGGTTGTTTGAGTTGAATAAAATAATACATACTCACCATCTTCACTGGAGGTATCTAAACGCCTTATATTAAAGATAGTGTTTTGTAATACTGACCGTAATTTATTATTTTATGCCATAAAAAGAAGTGACATAATTTTCCATCGTATTGAATTGTTCATCTGAGCCTTTTTCTGGATCCATGACTTTTAAATATTTCATCCAGTTCTCTACAATTGTATTATGACGGCGAACCAATTCCGATATTCTACCCTGATACGAATTATTTTTTTCATTGAGTGTTTTACCTGGATAATTCCACTTCTTTATCGCAAATAGTCCTACATGATTTTGTAAAGTTCTGGCACAAGAGACCACCTCAGAAGGTATTTTAGGCGGTTTTTCCTCCTTGGCTTCTTTATTACTTGGATTTAATGTCTTTTTTTTCTGATTTTTTTCCTTTTCCTTTTTATTTTGATATTTTCCCATTGTCATGGGGATTTCTCCACCACCATATTTGATATGGCGTTTATGTTTTCCTACTTGCCCCTTTGCCACGGTCTTTTCTTTATTAAAAGCATTTTTCCAAGATAATTTTCCTGCTTCAATTAAATCTAACGCCATTGGCACTACAACCAATGAAGCAGGATTACGCTGCCCTTCGCAACCTACCATCAGATAGGCTAAATCAGTCAAAAATGATTTGAGATCATCTTTGAGAGGATTCACTAAATTGAGCGAAACGCCCTCTTCATTTTTAAAATCCGCAGTATCGTCATGTCTCAATATTTCTTTAATCCATCGTGCAAAATCAGCATCTTCCACAGAATCCATTTCCGATTCTTTAAGAAAATCGTTGATAGTTGTCATGTATGCATTCAAATCTTTATAAATTAATTCGTAATTCGATAAATTAATAACAAGATCATTCCTCGCCGCATTTTTTGTGACCTCTTGGTTTTCAAGTGCTTGATTACTGCCACCTAAACTCCAAGCGCGTTGCGTTTTTTTTCCTTTTTTAACAGCATAGGGATTTTTAGCATGATCTTTTGTAGTGAGTGTACGCCTTAACTGATCTCTATAAGAAAGTCTGATATTTGCAAAAAATTCTTCAACTGAATTTGATGAAAATTCATGTTGTGGTTTTAACTGACCTCTAATAATTTTAAGATCGATACTCGTTTTTGATTCCTTTAGCTTTTGAATAAACTCTCTGAGAAAATAGTTTAAAAATTGTTCTTGTATGTCTTTTAATGATTTTTGTAATTTTGATTCAATAAATTCGGAATCTGCTTCATATAACCAATAACAGCAATCATCTTCAGCAATCTCTCCATATAAGAAATAATATCCGTCATCATCTTTTTTAACAGTTTTAGCTTCTCTAGCCGCATTAATATCTCTTTTAATCCGTTCTTTAGCTAACATAGAAGCAACTGACTTAGTAAAATTAATTGCACTTTGCCGATTTGCAATTTTTAAGCTATCTAATAATTTTTTTTCCATTACATCAGCATTTTTATATAATTTTGCAATTTTAGTTCTACGCGGTTCAGCAAATAAAAGCTTGCCATCATCATCCGTCAAATCATTATCGTTTAAGTAAGTAACAATAAAATCTTTCGTTGCCGCAATGAAAGAAGATCTTTCATACAAATCTTTCAAGTTGAATTTATAGGCATACGGTTCATCATACTCATACACACAGGTCTCTAATGATGAAAATAAAGTTTTCCATTCTGGTAAAATATCTTCGCTCTGGCATTGTTTGAAAATTAGACGAGGTTGTTTTGAAATTTGATGGGTTATATCGTTAAGCGCGCTTTTGGAAAATTCAATAAATTCATCAATTAAAATCTCTTTGCCATGCTTTTAAAATGTAGTTGAAATTGATTCTTTAATGATATCATTTAACCATTCATTTATTTCATCGTCATCAACACCCAGTTGATTTTTAAATTGTTCATCTGACTTTTTTTCATAATACTTGTTGTTAACGGATGGATGAAGAAGCAACTTCAAACCAATAGCATTGGTCATAAAAAAATAATCAATTTTTTCATCATTAATAAAAGAATTTAAATAGGGAACATTATTTTCTATATGATTCACATAACCTTGGTAAGCTTCATTAAAATCGAAGTTTTCATACCGATCATTATTATCTTCTTCATCAGAAGAATCATCTCCATCGCGTGAAAAATAATCATCTGCTTCATCCTCATTTCCACTTCCAACGGCGCTTTCATCGTTTTCGTCCATAATTTTCCTCACTTTGCATTTAAAATTATTAATTTTTCTGCGAGAAAGAGAGGTCGAGTATTCATGACGCTAAAACAAGGGACAAGAATACTCGTCTCTTTATATTGAGTTATTCTGTGTGAACAACAAATTGGCTAGTACTTTGATTACAACTGTAAATATTTCCTGCAAGACCCGGCAAACTATTCCCTTGTAAAGTGGCACTACACACGCCCATTTTAGTATAGATAGATGTGATAAAAGCCTCAGGTGGAACAGAGGGATTTAAGACACTGGCAACAACATCATATCCATTTCCAGTGTAAGATCTCATTTTCCCATCACAAAAAGCCTTTACTTTTGCTGGTACGTTTGGGTTATTTTTATTGTATTCACAGGTAATCCCTGCCGTTATTAAATAGGAATTACCATCTTGTGAATCAAAACAGACTTCCGTAGCAGGAGTAAAGTCAGGATCCGTTGCGCACACGTCAGGTATATTACTATGTGCTGTTTGTACAGTCTGAATATGCATTGCTATTGAATTTAAAGGTAATAGAAATGCAGAAACGGTATGCGGTATTAGACAGGCTGAAGAACTCAAAATAATGCTTGAAATGATATTTTTTAATTGCATAACAAATGTCCTTTTAGATATTGTACGTAAAGTCGCATTGTATCAACTAAAAAATAAAATTCTAGAAGAGATTTTATGATATGGTTTTCTCCTCGACAAATCGACATTTACAGATTTGTCGAGGCAATAATATCAACTGATATTATGAGCGCACTGAATTTTTATGGTGTTGAAAGTGTTAATAAATTTTAGTATTCACTCAACAGAAGGATCCCAAACATTTCCTATAAATAAAATGAGTTGCGTTTGCGTATCATAAATCATAAAGAGAAATGGATGGTTAATTTTAAGAACCAGCGGTTTATGTTCTTCGACGACAGCTGCTCCCACCATTCCTGCTCCTGTTGCTGCTGCCGCAACGGTCCCGCTTTCATCAACAGCCACATAAGTTTTTTGTATGACTTGTGATACTCGTAATGGTTTAAAATCAGTCATGGGAGAAAAATCTGCATTATTGCTAAATATTTGTTTTATACCTAAAGATTGCAAATTCTGCTGTAGATCATCAAATGCTGAATGAAGAATAAATTTAGGCATACTTAGCATAATTTCATTAGAAGTTGCCTTCTCTATAAGAGACATTAATTCATTATTATTCAAAGAAGATATGTCTTTACTAAAATCACTCTTATTTTTTGGTAATAGTATTACCATAGCCAGTGAACTTTCTTTGTAAGGCATACTAATCATCTGCCAAGTAGAATTTTCATCGTAATCGAATGAGGTATCTTGCGACATCATTGGAACAGATATTTGTTGACCGTTATTTAACGTAAAAAGATCAGGCTCGGTAAAAGATTTATCAAAAGCATTTTGCCACAATCCTTTAAAATAAATTGCATTGGTAATTACTACCTTTGTTTGATCATCAAGCATACCAGGATCGATTAATTGCGGTATAAATCCTTTTGTTTTGTCCTTCACCCAATCATTAATTTGATCGCTGGCTTTGTCGGGATTATGCAGAAAATCGACGAAATAAAAATTACCACTATCTGCGTCTTTAAATTGATCGACAAAATTGGGCTTTAATTGAATATCGGATTGTAACCACAGCGCATTGGCATTAATAAATTGTCCGCTGCCCAATGAATTAACAAATGTGTTTGCTAAATCATTTAAAGAATAGGGTGTGTTATTTTGAGGTTCATTTCCCAGTACATGTCCAATTTCTGCTTGAGTAACGCGAGAAGTGGCGGAATAAATAATCTCAAGTACCAACGATATCCCAAAAGGTGATATGGCCATATTTTTATAGGCATAAGACGTGTTGCTGCTTTGTTGATATAAATTAATCGCAAATTGATTTAACTGATTTACATTGAGTGATGTGGCACTATCCATTGTGAATGCTTGCAAGAAAATGCATGTCACAACTAATAAAGCCATGCATAGATATTTTTTAAGCATCGTATGATTCCTTCTTTGGTATAAATATTATTCACTAAATTTGCTTAGTTTAAATAAATTATAAATTATGTTATGAGAAACACCGAGATTTTTACTTATGCTATCAAAATTGGGCGTGAACACTCTAAAGGATGCAATGAGCCAAAATAACTATTTCAATAATAGGTATGGTTGTTTAATGAAATTAAATTTTAGTCTTCATACAAAAAATAATAACTTTATATTGCATTTTTCTCCGGAGAATAATACGCAATGAACATAGACGGATTCTTATATGAACACCCCGTTTTTCGCCATGAAGAATTTGTCAATTGGCGAAATAAGCAGGGTCATACTCAACGGCACTCGTTAAATATGCTGTTGAAATATTATATAAATTCAGGAAAGGTAACCCTGATCCGACGAGAATTATATGCCTCTATTCCACCTAATCAGACAGCAGAAAGCTTATATATAGACCCTTATCTAATCGCTGCTAAATCCGCACAAGATAGCATAATCGCCTATCACTCAGCATTGGAATTACATGGCATCGCTTATTCTACCTTCGGACAATTCACCTATTTAACAAAGCAAAAAAACAAGCCATTTGAATTTCATAATCACTGGTTCCAAGCCGTTTCTCATCCATCAAAATTACAACAGCTTGATAAAAATTATTTTGGCATTCAGATAATCAACCGCCAAGGAATTGATATTAGAATTACTAATTTATCTCGAACCATTGTAGATATTCTTGATAGGGTTGAATTGAGTGGTGGTTGGGAAGAAGTTTGTCGAGCTATGAATAACGTAGTGACTTTAAATATTAATGAAGCTATTGAATATTGTTTAATGTTAAAAAATGCTCGATTAGCCGCCAAGTTAGGTTATTTCTTAGAACATCGGCAAGGCGCTTTTGCGGCAAATGATAAACAACTTAAACTATTGTTAGATGCTAAACCAAAAATACCCCAATATATTTCTAAAAATAAGGAGGAAAAAGTCAAATACATAAAAAAATGGAATATCTTTATACCAGTTAGCGTTATCAATCAATCCTGGGAGGAACCTCATGCTGACATCTAAAGAAGAATTAATAAAAGAAGCAAAAAACAAAGGTTATAAGCCAGAAATTTTAGAAAAAGTATATCGATTATTAGAAACATTGGAACAATTAATATCGATTCCCTATTTAAAAGAAAGATTAGTACTTAAAGGTGGCACAGCACTTAATTTATTTTATTTAAATGATGTACCAAGATTGTCGGTAGATATTGATTTAAATTATCGCGGACATCTTGAGCGTGAAAAAATGTTAGAAGAACGCCCTATATTGACGTCTGCAATAAAACAAGTACTAGAACAAAATAAATATGAACACCAACGATCTCCAATGCTCCATGCGGGCGGAAAAATGATCTGGTTGTACAACAGTGTTTTAGGGCAAAAAAGTTCATTAGAAATTGATCTTAATTTTATGTATCGACAACCACTGTAGCCTATTGTATTTAAAAGCTCTCAAATATTCGGGCATAATAATCGGGAAGCGCCAGTTTTGGACATTCATGAATTAGCTGCAGGAAAATTAGCTGCATTGTTTGATCGAAATGTGAGTCGTGATTTATTTGATGCACATAATCTCTTAACACAAGTTAATTTGGACAAAACTAAATTACGTTTAATTTTTATAGTTTATATCGCAATGACACCTATAGAAATAATTTCATTAACACCTGATTCTATTCAATATGACATTATCGATTTAAAAAACCGCTTACTCCCGGCACTGCACCAAGCAGGAATACCCCGATCATTGCCTACTTTAAAAACTTGGGTCAATAAATTGCTATTAGAGCTTAAAGACAGCATTACAATTCTTCTCCCCTTAGAAAAACATGAAATAGAATTTATTCAATTGATACGCCGATCAGGTGAAATTAAGCCTGAGTTAATTACTGATGATTTAGAAATCGCCAAAAAGATCAAAACCCATCCAGCAATACTATGGGTAATGAAGAAAGCAAATGATAAATAAAATGTATCCCCTCAATAATCCCATCTTGATATAGATAAATGGTTAAGAATTTACCAAGCGCTTACTGGAATTATAAATAGCTTGCGCATTATTAAATTCACTTTCAGCGAATTGTGTGAGGAGAACTGG